>REDA01000006.1 GCA_007693745.1 Balneolaceae bacterium | reverse complement strand
GCCCAGTCCACATTGTTCTCCAGCCAGGTGCCAAACCTGCCGCTGCCGGTACTCTCCGGCTTCCAGTTAATCGTTTTGTTGAGCTCTACCATCCTCTCTTTAACGGCAGTGGTACGGATAAACCACGACTCCACCGGATAGGACATGAGCGGGGTTCCTTTTCTCCAGTCGAAGGGATAGTTGTGCAGATAGGTCTCATGATGGTACATCCTGCCCATCTCTTTCATCGCCTTCACAATCTCCTTGTCGGCATCCTTAAACCACATCCCCGCGAAATCCACGATCTGCTCACTGAAACGCCCTTCACGATCCACAGGATTGAACATCGGGATCTCATTCTCCCTGCCGGCCTCATAATCCTCCGCTCCAAATGCGGGAGCTATATGCACCACACCGGTACCGTCTTCGGTCGTAACATAATCAGCCGCAATCACCCTCCAGGCTTCTTTCTTGCTGATTTCCTTGAGCGCATAATCAAAAACAGGATTGTAGATCCATCCAATGAGATCCGATCCCTGATAGGTCTCAAGTATCTCATATTCCTGCTTAATGGCATTTCCAAGACACTCCCTGGCGAGGATATAGTGCTCCGTCTGTTCTCCATCGGTAACCCGTATCTTCACATACTCCAGTTTCGGATTTACGGCCAGCGCCATATTGGAGATGATGGTCCAGGGAGTGGTGGTCCAGGCCAGAAAAAAGACATTCTCATCTGCTTCCAGGGGGAATTTGACATAAATGGAGGGATCCTGCGTCTCTTTATACCCCAGACTCACCTCATGGGATGAAAGAACCGTTCCGCTGCCCGGAGAGTACCACTGAATCTTGTACCCCTTATAGACCAGATCCTTGTCGAACAGCTCTCTGAAGGCCCACCATACCGATTCGATGTACTCATTTTTAAAAGTGATGTAGGGGTTCTCCAGATCCACCCAATACCCCATACGCAGGGTCAGCTTGTCCCATAAATCCTTGTACTTCAAGACACTTTCGCGGCACCTGGCATTGTATTCAGCCAGGCCATACTCCTCAACCTGCGCCCTTCCTTCCAGACCCAGCTCTTTTTCAATTTCGATCTCCACGGGAAGTCCGTGAGTATCCCATCCACCCTTTCTCTCTACCCTGTACCCCTTGAGGGTTTTGTAGCGGCAAAACAGATCTTTCACGGTTCGCGCCATCACATGGTGGATTCCCGGCTTGCCATTGGCAGTAGGCGGCCCCTCATAAAATGTGAAGGGGATTCCATCACTTCTTGAATCCAGGCTTTGCTTGAAGATACCTGCCTCCTTCCACCAGTTCAGTATTTCTACCTCGGTTTTCGGATAGGCAAGTTGTTTGATTTCAGTAAATTTTTTTGCCATGTTGAACTCTGCAGTTCATTTCTGAAAAAAAGTGATAAGTCTGAAATATACGAAAAGGTTCGCAATCATTACACAATCTGTAAATCTTGCTTTTTTATACATTGCAGATTGCAGGCCTTTTTTTGATTTTTAGCTGTTGCCGTTTCCCATTTCCGCGATAACGGATTGAGTCATGGCACATTTCAGATCTTTTTCAACGTAAAGAGTAACCATCGGGGAGCTTTGAAAAACCGGCAATTTTGTACAGGACCGAGGCAAAAACAGATGTAAACCCGCAGCGTATTTTACCAGACGGGAGTTTTTTTATATTTGTGTGAACCACGGCTCTGGGCAAAAATGGCAGTTTTATACAGCCTTCTGTCAATCAAACTGAACTATGTACCGAACGATTAGCCAAGAAGATCCTTTTAAAATTTGTTTTGTATGCCTGGGCAATATCTGCCGCAGCCCGACCGGCGAGGGTGCCTTTCAGCATCTGGTGAATGAAAGGGGGCTGCAGGCATTTTTTATCGTTGACTCGGCCGGGACCTCTGCCTATCACATTGGAGAACCTGCCAACAGCAAGAGTCAGTGGGTGGCCAACCAGAATGGGGTTACACTCCATTCCCGTGCCGCCAGATTCAAGGCTTCCGACCTGGAGTACTACGATCTGATACTGGCGATGGATCATGAAAATCTGGCCAACCTGAAAGCGCTCGATCCGGCCGGCAAACATCATGATAAAATCAGGCTGATGCGCGATTACGATCCGGACCCGGGCGATGGCGCTGTCCCGGATCCCTACTACGGTGGGATGAACGGGTTTCAGGATGTCTTTACCATGGTGATGAGAAGCTGCGAAGCACTGCTGAGCGAGCTGGAGGAGAAGCTTGATCACTAAAGAGGTTTACCCTCATTTTTTTGAAGCAAGTGGGCTCCCCTTCCCGCCAGGCTCATCAACCTCTCAAAGTGCAGTAACACAAACAGAACAAACCCTGCCTGAAAGAGGAGGGGGATTATTCCTGAATCGATTCCAAGAAATCCGATTTCAAAATGTGGAATCCACGATGAGAGCAAAGTCCCAAGGGCGATACCGATCACAAAAAAGACCCAGGAAAAGGCTATTCCCCGGCGATATCCCTTTTTCACAAGAACCTCATCCGATTCCAGTTCCTCGATCCTCATCATCACTTCATCCTCAAAATCCGAAAACGGCATTTTTCTGCTTGTCTCTTTCAGGATCTGTTTGATCCACTTCTCCTCATTCATTTCGTTCATAAGTACAGTTCCTCGGGTTTGAGATTAAATCTCTGCTCAAGAAGATTTTTCATCGTTTTCCTTGCCCTATGCAGGGTCACTTTTACTTTGGATTCACTCCAGCCTGCAATTTTGGAAATTTCCATTAGAGTATGTTCTTCTAGGTAAAAAAGTTGCAATGCAAGGCTCTCATCCGGCTTCATGCATCGAAACGACTCTTGGATATAGTGTTTCAGATGATCCTTTTCTGCTTTTAACTGGTGACTATTTTCCTCATCAGGGATTAATTCCAACTCATATTCACCCACTTCATGGGTTCTGTTCTGTTTTCTCAGTTGTTGATACGCCTCATTTACAACGATCCTGTGAATCCATGTTTTGAATGTTGATTTACCACGAAAGGTCTTCAGGTTCGTATAGGCGTTCACGAACGCAGTTTGAACCACATCTTTGGAAGCGTGTTCTTCTTTTAATATGGATAGCGCCAGGTAGTATGCACCGTCTCCGTATTCCCGGATAATATGCCGGAACGCCTCTCTTTCACCATCCAGAACCCGCTTTACATAACGATCCGGCATCTTAACTTAGGTTCGGTCTCTGTCAGCAAAATGAGCAATGATCATTCCGATACCACCAAACAGGAACATGAAAACTGGCTGTGCACCGGACCCTGGTGAAAAGATGCCAAAACCAATAAGGAATTCAGCAGTGGCCACACCCAGAGACAACCCTGTTACAACCGTGCCTATCTTTAACCATGGAAACCGAAAGGAAAAACGTCTGCCTGCCTCCTCCTGAGGAAGCTCCATTCCTTTTTCAATCATGAGCAATCTCTCTTTTTCTCTTGTCTTATGGGTAAAAAACCAGGCGAAAAACCCAGCCGTTAAAAATGCAAGAAAGATGATGGTAAATGTAATTTCACTCATATCAACACTGTTTTGATCATTGGTTTCAGTTTATCTCTTAGATGCACTATGGAGATGAAAGGTTACAATTTTTTTCTTTATTTACTCTGAATCATTCTTCTATCCGAAAACCGGATACCCCTTCACTATTAAACGACCACCCATTTGAAACTGGCCAAGTCCATTATCGAAACGTTAAAGACCGAGTACAACCTCACCATGACGGCTGCCCGCTCCCTATCAGGCGGGAGTATCAACCGGGCATACAGGATATCCACAAACCGGGGTGAATTTTTTCTAAAGCTGAATCCCACAGCCCCCGCCGGTTTTTTTGAAATGGAGGCAGAGGGGCTGCGTTTGCTGAAGTCGGCCGGATCGGGTCTGCGCATTCCGGAGGTGATTGCGGTTGAGGGTTCCGATGGTGCCCGCCCCGCATTTCTTCTGATGGAGTTTATCGAAACCGGCAGCCCGGGCAACTCTTTCGCCTTTGGTGAGAAGCTGGCTCATCTGCACATGTACGGCGCCGATAGCTTCGGACTGGATCACGACAACTACATCGGAAGCCTCCCGCAAAGCAACCGGCGCCATTCCGACTGGATCACCTTTTTTCATGAGGAGAGGATCCTCCCGCAGCTTCGCATGGGAGTGGAGTCCGGAAGATTCAGCAGCACGATTCTTGCTCAATGGGATCGGCTTGCAGCGCGGCTGCATCAACGGATCCCCCCTTCGGCTCCCTCCCTGATTCACGGCGACCTCTGGGGCGGCAACTATCTCTTCGACAGCACAGGAAACGCCGTGCTGATCGATCCCGCCGTCTATTTTGGTCACCCCGAAATGGATCTGGCTTTCACAAAAATGTTCGGCGGGTTTTCGAATGAATTCTACATGGGATACGAATCGGTCACCCCGCTCGAGCCCGGATTCCATGAGAGGGTATCACTTCACAACCTCTATCCGCTGCTGGTGCATGCGAATCTGTTTGGGGGGCACTATATCCAGACTGTGATGGGTGTGATTATGCAGGATGGGCTGTGATGGGTTGGGCATATCAAGGGCATTTTGACTCAAAAGTTCCAAACCAGAGAGGCCGCCATCACACTGCCACTTCTTCCAAAAGGGGAGTCACTGCTGCCGGTGAAGATTTGCATCAGCAGATTCAGATCCAGGTTTTCGATGACCGACCACCTCACAGAGGGTGATACAAACAGGGCTTCCTGATCCGGGTAGAGAACGAATGCCAGGCTTCCATCCAGAATCGGAGAGAGGGGGTAGCTCCCCTGAACAGAAAGCTGCCATCTGGAAAAACCGGGGTTATCCGGTGCAAAAGACCCCCCGAGAAGGGAGAAGTTATCGAGACCTGCTGCGCTGTTGTAGAGGCCTTCCAGTATCATAAACAGCCCGTTTCCAAACATGTGATCTGCCGAGAGTCCGGCAATGAGCGTGGTTTGCTGCGGACTCCGCTCTTTTTCCAGATCTGTAAACAGCATCATCTCCCCCTTGAAGCCACTCTGCCGGATACTTCCCGCCCAGCCACCGCCAGCCGCCAGGCGTCCTCTGTAGTAGCCGGAAATCATCTGAACGTCGTAACCTCCGGTGTTAAACGCGAACAGCGCCGCAGCCACACTGTTGGAGAGCTCTCTGGCCGGCCGCCAGGCAAGCTCGATCCGGGAAGCCCAGTTGCGAAAATACTGAATCCGAACCGCATCCGATCCGGGCCGTTCCGGGTAATCAAATTCATAGAACGAGTAGATATTAAACAGGTCGTTCGGGTTGGTAACACTGTTGATCCCCCAGTTGATCCGCTGCCTGCCCGCAGTAATGCGCCAGTCGCCGCGGTTCCAGTCGATATTGAGGCGATCGGGCTGGGTGTGAACCAGCCAGCTGTTCTCCTCAGCCAGGAGAAAGGAGAGGTGAACGATCCCCGTGTCACTGTCAATTCCCTCTGCATAGCCGGGGATTTGCCGGATCAGGTCTCCGTAAAAAAGCCTTGTGCGCAGATGTGCATTCAGGGTGAGCCCATCGCTCAGGTTCCATCGTGTATTGAGCCTGTTCTGCAGGCGCAGTTCCCACAGTTCCGAATCCCCCAGAGGAGGCGGAAGTTCGGCGGCGATACGCACCGGCATCATCTGAATATATCCACCGGCTTCAAACCGGTCGGATGAAAACTGTGCCTGCAGATTCTGTGAGGCAAGCAGCATCAAAAGCAGACTGATATACGTTTTCACGGTTCCTCCGGGGTCTGTTCAGGCGGTCTGGCTTTTCTGATCCGTGGCAATATCGCTTTCAACAGCGCCGTCAACCATCGTAATCACCCTTCTTGCGCGGTCGATCACCCGCTGATCGTGCGTAGAAAAGATAAAAGTCACATTCTCCTCCCGGTTCATCTTCTCCATAATATCCAGCAGGTTCATGGCAGAGGCCGAATCGAGATTGGCTGTTGGCTCATCCGCCAGAATAAATTTCGGGCGCGAAGCGAGTGCCCTGGCCACAGCCACCCGCTGCTGCTGTCCGCCCGACAACTGTTTCGGCCGTGCATCCATTCGCTCCCGGAGGCCTACCTGTTGCAGGAGCTTCTCGGTTCGCTCCATCATTTCCGCCTTATCTCTTTTCTGCAGAAGCATGATGAATGAGACGTTTTCCCGGGCTGTGAAAACGGGGATCAGATTATAATGCTGAAAAACAAATCCGATATTTTTCAGCCGGAAGTCGATCAGTTCACGATCCTTCATCCCGGTGATCGATACCCCGTCGATCATCACGGAGCCTGATGTCGGTTTATCCAGGCCTCCGATCATATTCAGCAGTGTGGTTTTTCCGGATCCCGAAGGCCCTACCACGCTTGTAAATTCTCCCTGCTCAAAAGAGAGGCTTACATCCCGAAGAGCGTGGACCGGTACGGTATCGGGATTGTAAATTTTAGTGAGCCGGTCTGTTTGAATAATTGCCTGATTCATCTTTCTTGTCATTTAATAAGGATTCATTACTCTTTTTCCACTTCAAGCGGGTTCATGCGAACGGCTTTCAATGCCGGGTATATAGAAGCCAGAATGGCTGCGAGGATCACAATCACAAAGACTTCGCCATAGTCAGCTCCTGTCATTACCGGATAGATCACCGATTCAAAACCCCACTCAGCAAGGCCGTCACCAAAAACCGAGAGGTCAATACCCCTGTTCATGAGTATGCGTATTGTTCCGGCAGCTGCAAGCAGTCCCGCCAGGCCTCCGCTCAGCGTCAGCAGAACAGATTCCAGAAGAATCATGGCAAACACCCGCTGTCTGTTCATTCCTATGGCCATCAGCATCCCCAGCTCTCTCATCCGCTCGAACAGGGCCATCAGCATGGTGTTCAATATTCCAAAAGCCAGTGCAAACATAATAATCAGCATAATCATACCGGTCATCATGCCTCCGAAATCGACCAGATAGCGCAATTCCGGAGAAAGTTCGTACCAGCTTTCTGAATGTACATCCGGGAACTGCTCCCTCAGATCTGCAATCAGGTTTCCGGAATAGGACTCCTCTTCCAGAAGAATTGCGATTTCATGTACAGCCAGAGATCCGTTTATCAGCTCAGAGAGATCTTGCATCCGCACATACACGGTTCTCTCATCATAAACCGTTGAATGGGTTTTATAGAGACCGGCAATGGTAAAAGATGCCGATACCAGTTCATTATTCACATCCTGGAAACTCAGAACCACTCTGTAACCGGGTTCCAGATTATGCTTCTCAGCAAGAGCCTCCCCCACCAGTACCGGGTTTCTCATTGTTTCGTCCAGATAGGCCCCCTGAGTGATCATTTCATGGAATATGGTTACCTTCGGTTCCAATTCCACATCCACGCCGCGGATCCGAACCCCTGAAGCGGCAACGGGCGACTGAAACATACCGTCCGATAAGGTTCTTGGTGCCCATGATTTTACGCGCGGATCACTGTCCAGCATCTGGTAGATCCGTTCCGGTGCGGAGATATACATGGAGCTCTCCCGTTCCTGTCTGAATTGCGGATGGTGGATCTGGGCGTGCGTAATTTCGGTCTGTATCAGGTTCACCAGACGCTGTTCTATGAGTCCGTTCGCCCATCCCGAGACAACCACTCCCGCCCATACACCCGAGACGATGGCGCCGATCAGAACCAGGCTTCTTCCGGGTTGTCTCCAGATATTTCGCCAGGCCAGTGTTAGAATTAGTTTCATCTTGATCTCCTCTGTTGTCTAATCTCTTTTTTCTGATGTTATCTTTCTGTTTTTTCTTCCTCGCTTCAGGCTTTGGAAGCTTGCAGTACGTCCATTCTGAACACTCTGATTATCGGATAGAGACAGATCAGTGTGCTAAGCAGAAGTACAATCACTGCCTGTTCCAGGAAAAGCGAGCCGGAAAGATAAAAAGGCAGAATCGGTTCAAAGCCAAAATCCATGATCGCAGCGGCCAGGTCGCCTGTCAGCGGAATCGGATGGTGGTAAAAATAGAATACCACAAGAAAACTGATAAAACAGCCAGCAAGCACACCGATCACTCCGATGAGCAGGCTCTCGAGAAAGAGAACCAGAGAGAGAGACGGGCGTTTCATTCCGATTGAAAGCAGAACACCAAATTCACGTACCCGCTCAAGTGTCATCATCAGTATGGTTCCGAATAATCCGAATGCGATCACGATATAGAGAATGGCCGACATTACATAGGCACTGGCCATATCGAACTCAATGGCCTGAAGCAGCTCTGGCATCAGTTCGGGCCATGTCTTAACCGTAAACTCACCATTCTCAGTCATCGACTCCCGGACAGATGCAGCCACAACGTCTGTATCCCTTACCCTCTCCGGTGTTACCAGAAGCGTTGTAATCATCCCCTCTGCAGAAACAACCCATTGCAGATCCGGCAGCGACATATAGACCATCTGGTCATTCATTTCAAACATCGGGTGCTTTACAAGGCCTGCAATCGGAAATTTGCCGGCGGCAGTGGTGCCAAACCTTCCCTGACCCAGCAGAACCAGTGTATCCCCCACAGCCACATCGAGGCGACCGGCCAGGCCCTCGCCCATCACAACAGCTCCCTCACCGGGTGTAAAAAACCGGCCCGATTTCAGATGATCCTTCAACCCGTTCAACTGATGCTCCAGATCCGCTTCGATACCCATCACATACGCACCCCTTGTCTGCTGCTCACTTGCAGCAAGCATGAAGGTTTCCAGCCTCGGAACCAGAAAACTGATGTTTGGATGGGTTTCAGCGATCCTTTCAAACAACGCATCATCCATCTCAAAAACGTTATCAAGTGAAGGCTCCGACTCAAACCGGCTATCCTGCAGCTGAATAAAGCCGGTATGAAAGCGGGCCATGTTGTCAATCATATACTCATGGGATCCCCGGTTCATTGACTGAATCAGTACGGCAAAAAATACGGCAAACATGATGGACGCGCCGGTGATCAGCGTCCGCCTTCTGTTTCTCCAGAGGTTTCTCCAGGCCAGTTTCGCATTCATCTATCTCACCCTTCTCATGTTTTGTTGCGTAAAAAACGAGGGGGAGATTTCCCTCTCAAATTCCATCACTTCATATACAAGTGTGGTAACATGCCCCTCCTTTCCATCGGGAATAAGAGTCATTTTGTGAGGAAACATACGATCCGACAGAGGTCTGATATCTGAAAAGGTGATGGTATTGACTCTTTCTCCCCTCTGATCAAAGTTTTCCATCCTCAGCTGGATATACTCCTGCTGATCTACCCAGAGCAGTACCTTGTCCCACACAACGGCTGTTTCCTCCTTCGGGATCAGTTCAAGAACCCAGGCCAATCTGCCATCCACCTCTTCCTCCCCTGTGATCCTGTGAGAATAGTCCTCCGCGGCCGAGCTCTCCCGGACCAGATCATCGTTGTTGAAATCGGATCCCATCCACGATTGAGACATCATAGAGGGAGGCATTTTTATGGTTCGGTCGATGGAGGGTACAAAGTTCCATATCTCTCCCTCACGCTTTAAAAATACGGTCCCCTGATCCCTTGCCGGTGCCGTGACAAGAATAAGGGAATAATCGTTGCCCAGTGACCAGGCGTTCAGGCTGATATTCCTTGTGTAGCGTGGCCGCTCTATGGTCATCGTCATTTCAGAGTAGCTGGAATTTCCTCTCATCACCTCCTCCATATTTCTGATAATCTCTTCTGCGCTCTGCGCCTGCAGTTGTGATGCCATTCCGAACAGGAACAGCAAAAGAAGGTTTTTACATAAAGTATTCATCTGTTTGATATCCATTTAGTTTAACTGGCCGGCCATTTTTGCAAAACTCCCTGCTTGCCCGATTACTTTTCTGCCTGTCAGCGATACGCTCTTTCGATCTGTTCCGACCAGAACCGGCACAGTAACTCTATGAACTGATCTGCGCTTCTGATCCTCTGTGCGATTCTGCCAAACAGAGACTCCTCATTTTTTCTCACTGTTTTCATCCTCTTCACCTTTCATTTTTTGCATGTAGCCCTCTTTTACCATTTCCCACTTGTCTGTTACCATATCCACTTCGTGAACCATCCATTTATAGAACGAGGAGATCTCAAGCAGCCAGTCCGAAACCCTGTCCTCCTCCGCCTTGAGAGCCCTTCCCCTGTCCAGCAGGGACCCAAATTTCAGAAAGAGCGCGGTTCGTTCTTTCAGGATGCGGCCCGCCTTCTGCCGGCTGATCCTGAAATAGGTTTTACGATCTCCCGGCAGAGACACCGGCTCAATAAAACCCACATGGATCAGGTTCTTGGTGGTGCCGCTGATGCTTCCCTTGCTTGCTTTCAGTGTTTCCCGGATCTGTTCGAAGGATACCACTTCCTGATCACTCACCACGAGATAACCAAAAATACGGCCAGCCATGCGGGTCATTCCAAATAGTTCAAATGCCAGTCCGGCTTCTTCAATGTATTCCAGCTTCTCTTTATCCATTAATCCGATTTCTTCTGTTTATACGTTCAGGGGCTCTTTGCAAAACCCTCATTCTGTTTTTCTCAGGGGGCTGTTTTGATATGCCCCGGCGTTCTGCCTGGTCCCCCATCGGGGTTTATCAAAACTCCCTCAATTAAAATTAGTAAAATAATTTATAAGTTCAAAACATTTTGAACCAAAAGTTTTCTGCCCGGGCTCAGGTTCGTTTACCCCTTACCGCCGGTTTGGGGCCGCTCTTCTGTCCGGCTCTTGTTTTGCCCCTCCGGATCTCTTTCACATCAGCTCTGATTTGTACCGGAGATCTGATTTGTACCGGACGGTGGGCACCCATTCCCTTTTACCACGCAAAAAGATGCGCTAAAAATTGTATCTTCCTAACCCTTAAACGGTTAAACTCATTTCTCATGGCGATACACATTTCATCCGAAACCGGCCTCCTCAAAACAGTGCTTGTCCACACACCGGGCAGGGAAGTCTCCCTGGTCAATCCGGCAATCAAGGAAGATCTCCTTTTTGATGATATCATCTTTGAAAATGACGCCCGTACAGAGCATCTGGAGATGCTCAGGGTTTTCCGGGCGGCAATGCCTGCCGACGGTCAGGTTCTTGAAATTGTGGATCTGGCACTGGAGGCATTTCAACAGGCTGATGCAAGACATGAATTCGTGGAAATGATGATTTCCGAATTTCCTTTTGAAAATATCCATGCAATCAAGGATCAGCTTCTGGATCTTGAACCCTCCAAACTGCTGCGCTTTATCGTGGAGGGCACCCTTGAGGGTACGTTCAACCTGCATCCCGCCCCGAACCTTCTCTTTACCCGGGATCTGGCAGCGGTCGTGGGTGATGGCATTATCCTCTCCCGGGCAGCTAAACATGCCCGCTCCAGGGAGTTTCTGCTGATCCGGATTCTTGTGAAGTATCATCCTCTTTTCGAACCGGTTCGCAATCAGATTATCTCCATCGGGAAAAAACAGTCTATTGAGGGTGGGGATGTGCTGGTTGCCGGACACAATCTGGTTCTCATCGGTATGAGTGAACGAACTTCCTTCAGCGGACTTATGAATGTAGCCGGAAAGCTCATACATCATGGGATTGAACATATCCTTGCTGTGGATATTCCCAAGCAGCGGTCATCCATGCATCTGGATACCATTTTTACCTTTACGGACGAGAATGAGTGCGTTGCGTTTCCTCCTGCCATCATGGATCAGACGGATAATGTGGTTCATCTGTTCGGGGGAGGCGACCATGTGCAGAGCCGGCAGTGTCATACTCTCAAAGGGGCTCTCGAAGAGCTCACAGGTAACCGTTTCACCTTCATGAAATGTGGAGGGGAGGATGAGATCAGTCAGTACCGCGAACAGTGGACAGACGGCGCCAATCTTTTTGCACTGGCTCCGGGGGTGGTAATCGGTTACGGAAGAAATACCCGCACATTTGAAACTATGGTGGATCACGGCTATACACACATGACCCAGTATGAGTTTGTTGAGGAGTATGCCGGAACCGGGCTCGACCCGAAAAAGAAGAAAAAAATTGCCATCAGTTTCGAAGGACACGAACTCTGCCGCGGGCGCGGCGGTGCACGCTGCATGACTCTTCCGCTGCTCAGAAACCCTGTTCATTCCTAAATCACAATTTTCCGCTGCCTTGCCTTACCCCGAAAACGACTCTATTTCAAAGCTTCCACCTCCCGAAGAGCCCCCGCGTAAAAACCGCGTGACTCCCCGGCAGGCATTGAAGCATCTTCTTTTTTTTATAGTGACTTTCATCTCCGTGACATTTGTTGGGATTATGTGGGTGGGTCACACTGCAAACGCAGAAACATACTGGGAAATGTGGCCTCAGGGAGCTCTCTTTGCCACACTGTTGCTGGCCTTTTTGGCAACACATGAATTTGGCCACTATTTTGCCGCGGTTTATCATAAGGTGAGGGTCTCTCTTCCTTATTTTATTCCTGTCCCGTTTGGAATCGGCACACTCGGTGCAGTGATCCGCATTGAAGAACGAATACGCGATACACGGTCTCTTTTTGATATCGGTATTGCCGGACCAGTGGCAGGATTTATCGTGTCGTTTATCATTCTGCTCTACGGATTTGCCACACTGCCGGATCCCTCTTTTATCGAAAATTTTGCGGGTCATGAGCATATCGCGAGCGTCGTTGAAGAGACCGGCCGTTTTCCGGATACTCCCCCGGAAGCGCCGGAAAACAGTGAAACCATCTTTCTGGGGAATACTTTGCTCTACGCTTTTCTGGCCTCTTTTTTTGATCATGTGCCCCCGATGTACGAGATGTACCACTATCCTTTTCTTTTTGCAGGATGGCTCGGGCTCTTTTTTACGGCTTTGAACCTCACTCCGGTCGGGCAGCTCGATGGCGGACACATCCTCTATTCTCTGATCGGCTACAGAAAACACCAACGGGTTGCACGGCTTGCCTTTGGCGGCATTCTGACACTGGCCGGAACGGAAGCGATCCCGATGCTTTTTTCACTCACACAGGACTGGCTTCCGATTCCGGGATTCAGTGCATTTCTTCTCTGGGGAATCGTTGCTATGTTTCTTCTTCAAAAGGGGTACAGATCCGATCTGCGATGGATCGCTCCGGTATGGACATTCGCCCTTGGCATTGCTGCCCTCACGCTGATGTTTGGTTCAGGTATTGAAAAAACAGGTTCCATGATCTGGGTTTTCTGGAGTTTCTTTATCGTATTTTTTGTTAAAATAGAACATCCGCCTGTGCTCTATGAACGAACACTGAGTCCGGCCAGGCGAAAACTGGGCTGGGTCAGCATGGTGGTCTTTATTCTCTGTATCAGTCCGAATCCAATCTACTTTATCAGTTAAACCATATAAAAGCTATGAAGCATCTCCTTATAATTACGCTCCTTCTTCTCTCAGGAATTGCCTGCAGCTCCGACAACGAGGCTCTGCCGGATCCCGATTTACCGCTATCCGTACAGGTGGATCTTCTGATCGACCAGAACCGGTACGAACAGGCCCTCTCTCTTCTTGCCGGAGAGGATCGTGAAGATCCCGGCATCCGCCTTGCACTTGAGAAAACGCATCTCAATTATGCTCTCTACAGCATGAATACCTTCGATCAGACTGAAATGCGGACAAGAATGAACAATGCCCTGATCCATTTTGCCGAGGTACTGAAACTGAATCCAAATAATATTGTAGCTGCTGAACAGATCGGCCAGATCCTCTCCATTTATGAGATGATACCCGGCAGATCACCGGATCCCGAAGTGATGAAACAGCTTCGTGAATTGGGTTTTGGATTGTAATTAACACCCCTGCTTTGACCAAAAAGAAAGAATCGCAACCCGTTAAAAAAGCCCCGCCTAAAATCGAAAACCGAAAGGCGCGGCACGATTTCCACATCGATGAAACGTATGAGGCAGGGATTGTTCTGAAAGGGACGGAAGTAAAATCGATCCGGGATGGCAAGGCGAGTCTTCAGGAGTCCTACGCCCAGATCAAACTCGGTGAAGTATGGCTCGTAAATATGTATATCAAACCCTACGAGTTTGGCTCCTACCACAACCATGAAGAGCGGCGTGAACGAAAACTGCTTCTCAACCGAAAAGAGATCCGGGAAATGGATAAGCGGATCAGTCAGAAGGGATTCACCCTCGTACCCCTGAAGCTCTATTTCAAAGGCGGCAGGGTGAAGATCCTGATCGGACTGGCCAGGGGTAAGAAAAAATTTGATAAGCGCGAAGATATCAAAGAGCAGGATGCGCGCCGGGAGATCGACCGTCGCGTCAAGGGAAGCTACAGTGTGAATCTTTGATTTACTGTTCCCCTGAAATCAGATCACTGGTTTCGTCTTGTGCGCTCTTTGGCCCCAAAACCCTGCTGTTTCCTGCTCTACGGCTCAATACTTTTCAGGTATTTGAAGAACTCACTGTCTGTGGTTAAAAAGAGCGATGTATTTTCATCAAATGAATTGGCGTAGGCCTCCATCGCCTTCATGAAATCATAGAATTCACGGGTGGATGCGTTTCGGTTATACGCTTCATTATAGATCGCTGCAGCCCTGGCATCCCCGCCTCCGCGTATTTCACGTGCCTGACGGAATGCTTCTGACTGAATCTCAAGCAATTCACGCTCCTTTTCACCTTCAATCCGTGAGGCTTCACCCTGCCCTTCCGAACGGAAGAGATCGGCAATTTTATTACGCTCACTGATCATCCGGTCGTACACCGTGAGGCGCACATCCTCCACATAGTTGATTCGCTTAAAGCGAAAATCGAGTATGGCAATACCGAGGTCAGATGCCCGCTCATTGGCCAGTTCAAGTACGATATCCTGTATGGCGATACGCCCTACATAAATGGTTTCGAGGGAATCTTCAATCACATCAAAGAGATCGGCATCCATGTCCGGCTCACGGTTTGATGTTCTTACCAGCTCCGCCAGATCGTGCGAAGCGACGGCATTACGGGTTTCACCATCGAGAATATCATCCAGCCTGGATTGTGCCCCGCGTTCATCCCTGAGACGACGGAAAAACTGAAGGGGATCGGTGATATGCCACCGGGCATACGAGTCCACAAAAATGAATTTTTTATCCCTTGTGGGTACCTGATTTTGATCCCCGTCCCACTCCAGAAACCGTTTGTCAAAACGATTTACCTTCTGAATAAAGGGTATCTTCATCTTGAGACCTGCGTCGGTAACAGCTTCTCCCACCGGCGCACCAAACTGAGTGAGAATGACCTGCTCTGTTTCATCAACCGTATAGAAACTGTTTAAAACCACAAAGGCAGCTATCACGGATACAGCAATAAGAAGTGTCTGTTTTTTATCCATCTGTTTCACCTAATTACCTGTTTGATTTTGTGTTGCCGGATTTGTGCTATTCATTTGCATCTGGAGCAGCGGCAGCACATTTGTACCATCCTGATCGGTGATCACTTTATTCCCTAGCCTGGGAAGCAGATCCTGCATCGTTTCATAGTAGATCCTTCTTTTTGTAATTTCGGGTGCCCTCAGGTATTCCAGATGCACGGCATTAAAAGCCGCAACTTCACCCAGTGCAGTATTTGTGCGATTGATGGCATAGCCCTCTGCCTGCTGGATGGTCTGCAGAGCCTGGCCTCTTGCCCGCGGAATCACACGATTGTAATCGGATCTCGCCTGATTAATAAGCGTTTCTCGTTGCTGCTGCGCTTCGTTAACCGCATTAAAAGAGGGTTTTACCGGATCCGGCGGATTTAAATCCTGCAGTACAACCTGCTCGATTCGCACACCGGTTTCATACTCAATATTCAGCTCCTGAAGTATTTCCTGAACCCTAAGTGCAACGGCTGCCCGACCAATGGTAAGTACTTCATTTACCGTACGATTCCCCACCACCTGCCGCATGGCTGCTTCTGACATATCGCGGAGTGTTTTTTCAGGATTTCGGACTTTAAAAAGGTAATTGTAGGGATCGGATATACGATACTGAACTACCCACTCCACATCCGCAAGATTCAGATCGCCTGTAAGCATAAGCGATTCATCCTGAAAACCTGCTTTTCGGTACTGTGACTGAATTCCGGATTGAACTGTTCTGTAGCCGAACTCCTGCTTTAGCTGGCGTTCAACCGGAACAATTCTGGCTGTTTCCATCAGTGGAATTTTAAAGTTGAGCCCGGGTTCAGCAGTTCGTACATACTCACCAAAACGCTGTACTACACCCACCTCTTCAGGCTCTACGGTATAGAGTGACGAAAAAAGAAAAATGACCCCGGCAATACCGCCAATAATCAGTTTTATATTCCCCAACAGGCCTTTTAACTGTTCGGGAATCTCCATCCCCTCAAACGCATCCTTAAATTCAGACATATCACTGTTTTTATTTTAATAAAGATGCAATGTACCGATTCCCGCGGCCATTCAAAAAGCCTCATTTCTCTCTGGGAGCTGCTGATTTAGAAGCGAAGGGAAGGAGTGAGCTCTTAACAGAGCTGCCCGGCACCATGAACGGTATCAGCATCGCAGATTTTGCTCTGCTGTTGTGATTTGCGTTACTCTTGCCCTTCTTCCTGCAGATCGAGTTCCGTTTCAATGCGTGCCATCAGTTCCGGGTCCTGCTGTGCGCCCATAACGATCCCCCTGTAACGCTCCATGGTAAACCCGTTCTCTTCAATCTTTTCCGACATCTTGCGATCCGCATCCCCCTGAATCTCCATAAGTGCCGGCTGAATTGCCACAAGTTTCTCCATCTCCTCTTCCGTAATGTTTACCTGATCCGCCATTTGGGGATTCTGGCTTGCCATCATCATCTGCTGAAATCTCTCAACGGTTATCTCTTCAGCTTCAATGGCTACCAGCATTTTTTCCTGCGCTTCTATCTGAATGGGCTCCAGTTCATAGATGGTTTTTACAAGCAGGGAGAGCTCTTCATCACTCACATCTGCACTGGTGATCAGATCGTTGTTTTGCGGAAAACCAATTTGAGAAAATGCTGAAGCGGTAAAAAGAAGTAAGAATATAGTTTGTAGTGTGGCTATCTGAATAAATTTCATTCTGTAAAATTTGTATGAATATTTGAATTAAGAACAATCTGACCGATCAGATCGTATGGAAAAATGTATGCATCCATTTTCATGAAAAAGTCGGGCATTTGAAGGCCAAATGCAAAAGAGAGATCGTGTTCATGCAACGAACCATAACGAGGGCGCTTTGGAAAATACTTTTAAATCGTCTGCTGCGATGCTTTCAGTGAAAAGCTTCTGCAGATTCATAAATCTGAGTCTTCATGACGATCATATCAATAAACTCAATTCTAAATCCTGATTTTTCAGGGCGCCTTACCAAATAGTTGCAGAGGTTTCTGTAAGCCGAATTCTGTCTCTCTGCCTTAAAGGCGGAGAGGGTAATCATTTATCTGGTCTCAATGTTGCCACTGAGATCTGAGCGTTCTACCCGGTTGTATAGTGACGTGTGGCACACAACCTGCATGAACTTGCACCCCGTGAGGTTTACCCTGCACCCGGTCGTCGCCGTCCGGGACGGTGAGCTCTTACCTCACCTTTTCACCCTTACCCCGCATGGCGGGGCGGTCTGTTTTCTGTGGCACTGTCTGTACCCTCCTTAATACGAAGAGCCCTTCCTGTTAGGAAGCACGGTACCCGTCGGTGTTCGGACTTTCCTCCCCCTGAATGATCAGGCGGCGATTACCCAAAACCTCTGCATCGAAAAGATAACGAATTAACGGATGAAATAGTCTTTCCTGATCTTATCAGAGCTTGAGCTGTTTTCTTGCCTCTGCAAAAAAGGTGGGATCAATAACAATCCGGCCGCTGTGCTCATCAATGATCACTTTGTTTTTACGGCGCACCTCTACCTGTGTCTGCGGGGGAAGGGACATCCCCAAAGCGGCACCTCTCTCCATGGGTACCACAGCGATGCCATTGGTCAGGCCTTCCCGAAGCCGGTTATAACTCCTCACAAACCGGGTGTCCAGTTCTTTTTCAAGCTCTTTGCGCTTTTCAAGCAACTTATCCTCCTCCGTTTTCGTGCTCTCTATAACGCTGTCGAGATTTATCTTTTTCTGTGAGTGAAGCTCTTTCGTTTCGGTCAGGTTCTCATTTTTCAGCACAAGATCCGTTTCCACCTCCTCCTGCCGAATCCCGATCTCCTCAATTCTCCGCTCCGACGTTTCCGCAAAAAGCTTCTGAGCCTCAATCTCCTTGGTCAGTGCATCATACTCCCGGTTATTTCTCACCGTGAGCTGCTGCTCTTCATATTTCTTGATTTTATCCAGCGACGTCTCAATTTCAAGGCGCAACCTTCCTTTTTCCGCTGCGAGCGACTCTTTCTCCTCCTCAAGCTGCCGGATCCTGGATTCAAATCGATTCATGTTGGTTTCAATATCCAGAACCTCCTCGGGCAAATCTCCCCTGAGCTGGCGAATTTCATCGATTCTGCTGTCTATGTACTGAAGATTGGCGAGTTGTTGAAGTACCTCTTGCATAGTATTGAAGGACAAGAATTAGTGATTTCTATTTTTTAAAGTCTGTGATGTAGGTTCGAACCGGATTGGTCACTGTTTCAGCCGTCTCAACGTTGAGCTGGTCGAATGCTTCAGCGATCTCTTTTCGTATGGCTTCCACAACGGGAAATTCGGTTTCAAAATGACCGGCATCAATCATCATAAAATTCAGTTTCTCGGTAAAAAAGTCGTGGTACCTGATGTCTGCCGTAACAAATGCATCGGCACCGGCCCGGATGGCATGCTCCTTGAGCATGGACCCTGCGCCGCCGCAAACCGCTACTTTTTTAATTCGCTCTGCATGACCGGAATAGCGAAGCGAGGGTACATCGAGGGCTCTGCTTACGAGATGCAGAAATTCCTCTTTTGCAATACCGTTTTCCGGATAGGTTCCAAGAACCCCCAGGCCAAAATTGTTGGTTGGATTGGTGAGCTCCGACTCCTGAATTGTCCCTTTCTTGAGCCATCCTTCTTTTTCCAGAGCCCGTCTCAGAGGCGCCACATTATGGCTGTCGATTAATGCCTCAAAATGCTTGTATCCTTTCTTGCGGCCGCTTACTTCAAAAAAATGAGCCTCCTCTGCAGAGTGGTAATTCAGAAGCTTGAGCACATCCTGTGTATCTTCATGATCCGTTGTCAGGGCAATCTTGCGGCTTACATTGTAGGATTTGTCAAGAAACTCCAGATTGTCCAGCCCGAGATGATTGGCGAGTATAAAAGAGACGCCATCCAGGGCTGCATCCAGATTGGTGTGCGCAGAGAGAAGTGAAATGCCGTTTTTGATGAGCTTGTAGATAATTCTGCCCTGCTCATGGGTCGGATTGATCGCTGCCAGCTTCTTGAAAATGAGCGGATGATGAGAAACAATAAGCCCGCACTTCTTTTCAATCGCTTCCTCTACAACCTGTTCCGTTACATCCAGACAGACCAGAACACTTTTTACCGTTGCTGAAGGATCTCCCACAAGCAGTCCGACATTGTCATAATTCATCTTTATACCGGGAGGTGCCCATTGATGTATAAAGTCGGTTATATGACAAACCTGTATGCTCAAGTCTGTTTTCCCCCCGCTTTCGTCAGACAGAACCTTTTGACTGTGAGGGCAGGCGCGGTGCCCCCGGAGGACTTATGATGTAGTAAATGACTATATGCAACCATATTTTATTTTACAGAGTTAAAAAATACGAATGATTTTGTTCCGTTAAAAGCATGAATGTGGATAATTTAATTACCTGCTTTTTTTGACACAACCGTCAACACCGCCCGCTTCTCATGTGAATCAGAAGAACCTTCCGGTCAGCAGAGATCTCTCTCTTATTCTTAGGGGGCTTTGAATGAATTGATGCCCCGATAACGTTACCTTTGTATATCCGATAACCAACCACCTTCAAACGGCCTATGTCCCGCACCATTCAGGATCGATTTACACTTCTAAACGGCAGAATCAAAGCCGCTTGCCGGAACTGCAACAGAAATCCGGAAGAGATCTCCCTGATTGCAGTGAGTAAAACCAAACCGGACGAGGATGTGCGTGCTCTCATGGATGCCGGACAAGTTCACTTTGGGGAAAACAGGGTGCAAGCCCTGACGAAGCGATTTGAAACGCTGAACGACCCGGCCGTCCAATGGCACTTTATCGGCACACTGCAGACAAACAAGATTAAGTATATGGCTCACAGGGTGAACTGGATTCAGTCGGTTCATAAATCCAAAGCACTCGTGGAAATCGACAGGCGCGCTTTGGAGGCCGGAAGAGTGATCAATACCCTGATACAGGTGAATATCAGTCAGGAAGACCAGAAGAGCGGCTGTGAACCGGAGGAGCTGCCCGGGCTGCTGAAGCAGGCTCAGCAAATGAAACACCTGCGGGTACTGGGACTGATGGGAATGGCCACATTCACGGACGACCCGGAGAAGGTACGGCCCGAATTCCGAATCCTTCGCAGTTTAAGGGATGAGCACCTTTTCATGAACGAAGGTTCCGTGAACCTGAAACACCTTTCCATGGGAATGACAAATGATCTGGAAGTCGCGGTGGAAGAGGGATCTACCATGCTGCGCGTGGGCACCGCCATATTTGGATCACGCAACTATGGATAATCCTTTTCATGGTTTGTATGAAATTGTATTTCTGATTTTTCTTACTTTACTTCATTATGTTTCCGCGAATCTCCGATTCCGCAGCTTGAGACGGCAGAGGAAGATCGTGTAAACAGTCAGAACTGAAAGATTCACAGATGTGGCTTTGAAAAACCAGGAGTTTTGCACAAGATCAAGGCGGAAGCAACTTTAAACCCGCAGCGTATTTACCATACGTGAGGATTTTAAAGATGCGACAACGAAAGATATTGGGCAAAAGAACAGTTTTTCAAAGCCTCCATAGAAAACATAGGGTTCTCTTCATGAGTGGTACAGTGATCGCCATTATCGCCCTGGCAGCTATTATCGGGGGATATATTATTGATTACCAGAAAAACAAGCTGAAATGGCAGGCCGAACAGGGTGAGGCTGGCAGGGACACGGATGAACTGCGCGGGGAATTACAAAGACTGACACGCCGTATTGAGCATCTGGAGGCGATCGTTACGGATGAATCTTTTGATGAGCAGGCACCATACAGTACTCAAAGCCGGGCCGGTGAAAAGCATCTCGGTTCTGACGGGCAGAAACGCAGTAAAATTAAAACCTAAAATTACTTACAGATTATGGGAGAAGATGTCTTTATCGTCGCTATTGTCTTCGGAAGCATTATTAGTATTGTGTTTTTGGCTACAATCGGAAGTATCATACGTTCATGGATCAAAAAAGGATCGGGAAACAGCATTGCTGAGAATCAGGAGTTTCTTGCAGCTCTGCGGGAGTTTAAGGAGAAGACAGACCGCCGGCTGGCCAATCTTGAAGCCATCGTTACGGATGACAAACCTCAGGAGGCCGCTCCGGCAAAAAAAAGTAAATCCGCTTCCGGGCAGAAAAGTGTCATTGAAATTGAACTTGATAATGAGAGCAGCAGTGATACAGGCGAATCTTCCAAAAGCAGTAAATTAAAAAATATGCTGAATCAGTAATATTTTACACCCTTTTTACTCTTTTATGAAACATTTTCAGTTCTGATCCATTAGTAGTAAGCAAACCAAACTCACATCGCTACCTCAATACCCCATTATGAAACTTACAGCATTGGAAATCAAACAGCAGCAATTTGAAAAGACCCTTCGGGGTTATGATACTGCTGAAGTCCACTCTTTTCTTAACCTGCTGGCTACGGAGTGGGAACATCTGGTGGGCAAAAACAGAGAGCTTGAGGCGAGGGTCGACCAGCTGAACGAGAAGATTAAACATTATGAACGCGTGGAAGAGGCGCTGCATGAAACATTGCAAACGGCCAGATCTTCTGCAGAAGAGAAGCTTAACACTGCCCGGAATGAAGCCCGCCACATTATCGAGAAGAGTGAACTTGAGGCTGAAACCATTCTTCAGGAAGCACACCGTGAGCGCTGGAAAATCCGGCAGCAACTGCTTCAAATGATCGAAAAGCGCGAAGAGATGATCCGGAGCTTTAAAACCTATCTTGAAAATGCGGCCCGATCCCTTGATACATTCAGTGCTGACCATCAAACCCTTTTTACTCTGCCGGAATCATCCGACTTGACCTCCTCCAGTGCGGGAGAGAATATGACCCCCACCCCTAAAAAAAATAAAAGAAACAGTGCGGAACTCGATGAACTCAATGCAGACATCTCTTCCCGAAAAAAAATTGACGATATTTTAGATCAACTGGATTCTTAACCAAGCCATCAGAAATAAATGAGTATAAACAGTGTGGAAGAGGAGCGTCTAATGCGACGTGAAGCTCTTGAATTTATTCGATCAAAGACAACCAGCCGGCCCAATTATCTGCTGATCCTGGGTACAGGCCTCGGACAGCTTGCGGACGAAATCGACGTGGAAACAGAAATTCCCTACGAAGAGATCCCCCATTTTCCCGTCTCCACTGTCGAGAGTCATGCAGGAAAATTACTTTTCGGAAAACTGGGCGGCAAGGAGGTTGTCGCCATGCAGGGTCGTTTTCATTATTATGAAGGCTACACAATGCGGCAGATTGTCTTTCCCGTTCGGGTACTCAAAGCCAATGGCGCACATACCCTGATTGTCAGCAATGCCTGCGGGGGAATGAACCCCAATTTCAAGAAGGGGGATATCATGCTGATCAATGACCATATCAATCTGCTCGGAGATAATCCCCTGATGGGCCCGAATGATGATGAACTGGGGCCGCGTTTTCCCGACATGAGCGATCCTTACACAGAGAGCCTTCGGGAAACAGCTCAGAATGTGGCTCTTGCAGGGGCTGTACCCATGCATCAGGGTGTCTATGCAGCCGTATCAGGACCCATGCTGGAAACCCGGGCTGAATACCGTTACCTGAGGCTCATCGGCGGTGATGTAGTGGGAATGAGCACCGTGCCCGAAGTGATTGCAGCCGTACATATGCAGATGGACGTACTGGGAATTTCTGTTATTACCGACGAGTGCTTCCCCGAAGCTCTCGAACCTGTAAATCTCGAAGACATCCTTCAGGCTGCAGCTATGGCCGAACCTAAAATGACCAAGGTAATTATCGGCGTTCTCGAAAAGCTCTGAACAGACCCCGCACCCTCATCCCTGCCTGTTATTTCTTTAAAAAAAAGCGTATTTTCTTCTTGAAAGTTATTGAAGGATTTGTTTACATAATCCAACCCCTAAATTTAATTTAGCAGATCACTGAATGAGTCCAGACGATTTTGACGGAGAACCTATCTGGAATGAATTTCAATGGGAATCTCATCTCGACGAAATCGAAAAAAGAAGTGAGCAGCTCCGCCGCTTTATCACTACAGACCCCCATGAAAATGTGCCCCGATGGGTCACACTCCTGAGGGAAAGCCTGGATGAACTGGACGCTGTTGAAGCATTCATCGAAGAGGAGCTTCTTCTTGACGATGCCTACTTTCCGGAAGATGA
Source organism: Balneolaceae bacterium (assembly GCA_007693745.1). GTDB lineage: Bacteria > Bacteroidota > Rhodothermia > Balneolales > Balneolaceae > Rhodohalobacter. The sequence goes on along the minus strand of REDA01000006.1, from coordinate 50,431 downwards.
AGATGACTGGGAAGAAGATGAAGATGAATTTGAAGATGATGACTTCTTTTTTCAGAGCGATGATTTTCCATTCCTGGATGAAGATTCTGATGAAGACGACTTCGACTACGGAGAGGACTGGAAAGAGCTGAGCGAAGACTTTACCTACTCCGACTACGGTTCGATTGAACATCTCGACGTGTACCGGGAAGCACGGGAATATGCAGTGGACGCTCTGAAGTGGGCTGAATCCCTTCCCCCGCACCTTCAGGTCAAGGTTGTGAATGATTTTATTATTCACGCCCTCAAAGTAACCTCCAAACTGGCCGGGGGATACTCCTTCGGGTTTGAACAGGATGTTCTGGGTGGAAATATCGCCTACACCAAAAAGGCTCTCTTCAGTGCCAACGAAGCACTGCTCTCCCTTCAAAAAATGAAAACAGATCACTTTTTTGCCGAAGGCATCTATGCCGGGTTCTACAGCCGGCTGTTTGAAATCCGCAACGACATCGGTATCTATGTGCAAGAGCTCAGAGACCGCTTCGAATCCGGCCTTGAATAAACGCTTTCGGGCACAATTCTCCGATCGTAAACTATTTACACACCTCTCTTATGGATTTTCTTTCTGAAACATCCGGATATATGTTTGCCGGCAACGAGGCCTGGCGGATAGTGATCCTTGTTACCGTAATCACCGCTGCCCTTCTGGGTGGAAGAATCCTGAAGTTTGTCCTCAAAAGGCTCAAGGCTAAACTGGAAAAACTGGATCAAAAGTTACTCTCCGTATCCGCTGAGGCAGCTTCAATGTCCGTAACATTTCTGTTTTTTGCCTTTGGTCTGCGAACAGCCATCTCTTTTCTGATTATTCCGGAGGGATTCCAGAGCCTGCTCTTCACTGTCCTTTCCCTGCTCATCATTCTGGCTATCGGACATTTTGTCTATCGCCAGGTGGATGTGATTGATATCTGGCTCAGGCGTTTCTCAAGAGATGAATCGGCCAACATCGACGACATGCTGATCCCTATCGTTGGAAAATCGATCCGTGTTGCCGTGGTGATTCTGGTGGTATTGCAGTCGGCTCAGACACTGAGTGATCAACCCATTACCAGCATTCTGGCAGGGATCGGAATCGGGGGTCTTGCTCTGGGGCTCGCGGCGCAGGACACCATCCGTAATTTCTTCGGCTCGCTCATGATTTTTGCGGACAAGCCTTTTAACGTGGGCGAACTGATCAATCTGGACAATCAGCTGGGTTCTGTTGTGGAGGTGGGAGTCAGAACCACCAAAATAAAAACCCTGGATGGTCATATGCTCACCGTTCCCAACGGAAATCTCGCAAATATGACCATCCACAACATCGGGAAGAGGGAGTTTATCCGGCGGGTTTTTGATATAACCATCACCTACGACACCCCGCCCGATAGAGTAGATCGCGCAGTGGAGATTCTTAAAGAGATTCTGGACAACCATGAGGGGATGAATGAAGCCATGCCGCCAAGAGTCTTTTTTGACGACCTGAACGCCGATTCACTGAACCTCAAATGTTTCTACTGGTATCACCCGCCGGATTTCTGGGAGTATATGCGCTTTACTGAGTGGGTAAATCGTGAGATCTTCAGGCGGTTTAATGAAGAGGAGATCGATTTTGCCTTCCCGACTCAGACCATCCATCTGGCCGGCGACCCGAAACGTCCGCTGAACCCCGGGATTCAGAACAGGGAATGATCGTCCTCTCACTCTTCTCTGCCCTGCTGAGGGGTTGAGAAGTGCCCGATTAACGTCCCACTACCAGATCGGAGTGGGTTTTCAGCTTCTTGCCTGCCAGCGACTCCTGAACATTAAAGATGTGGTCTCCGATTTTCTCCAATCGGGTGATGTAATCGAGGAATATGACTCCGGCCTGTGATGTATATACCCCTTTTTCAAGACGCTTGTAGTGCGCTTCCTTCATACTGTCCCTTACATCATTGATCTGGTTCTCCATTGCAACAGCTTCTTCAAGGCTCACCTCTCCATTCACATTTTGCATATTCTCCCGCATCAGTTTGATCGCCTTCAGAATCACATCCAGATAGTCACTTATCTCATCAATTGCCTCTCTTGGCAGGGCAACCTCCAGATTCATCATCGCTTCAAATGTCTTGGAGAGCTGGTAGTAAAGATCTCCGATCCTCTCCAGATCGTTCACAATGCTCAGCATCGAACGGATTTTTCGGGTTGCGTTTTGCGTGAGACTTGTGCTCGATATTTTGGTCAGATATTCTGAGACTTCCAGCTCGATATTGTCCGTAATCTGTTCCCGGTCGCGGATCTTCTTTAAAAACTTCTGCTGTTTTTTCTGCTTTTGGAAAAACAGCCCCGAAAAACTGTAGTGCATCTTCTCAATCAGTTTGCCAAACAGCTCGATCTCCTTCTGAGCCTGCGCAATCGATAACTCAGGCGAAGACATGAGTCCCCCGGAAATGTACTGCAGCCGGAACGCCTGGTCTGCATCCCCGTCTTTCTGAAACTTCTCCACAAACCTGATAATGGCTGGCACAAAACCGAACAGCAATACAACATTCATCACATTAAAGGTTGTGTGAAACAGGGAGAGGCCAAGTGTTGCAGCAGCTCTGGCTTCCTGTGAATCGCCGTAAATGGATCCTGCTTCCGGATTAAAGTAGAGCATGATCGAATCGATACCGTTCAGAAAGGGATTGATCAGGGTTATCATCCATAAAACCCCGATCACATTGAAAACAAAATGGAACCGGGCCGCCCGCTTGGCGTGAACATTGCCCACAATAGCCGCAATATTCGCCGTAACCGTGGTGCCGATATTCTCGCCCAGAATCATCGCTGCGGCAATGGGAAACGTTATCCATCCATGAAACAGCATTACGAGTGTAATGGCCATAGCCGCAGAGGAGGACTGCGTCAGCAGCGTCAGAATTGTGCCCACAAACACAAACAGTATAATGGATCCAAAACCGAAACCGGTCAGCCCGTCCAGAGCCGCAAACATCTCCGGGTTGTCCTGGATATTCGGCACCGCCTCTTTTATAAACTCCAGCCCGATAAACAGAATCCCGAAACCGATCATCGCTTCCGCCATATTGCGGAGCTTTTCACGCCCAAAAAAGAGAAATGGGAAAAATATCCCGATCAGGCTGATGGCAATCGGGGTGATCTTCATCTGGAAGCCGAAAATGGAGACCATCCAGGCGGTTACCGTGGTGCCGATATTGGCACCCATAATCACCCCTGTCGATTCAATAAAGGTGATGAGACCGGCATTCACAAAACTGACAACCAGCACCGTGGTGGTGGTAGAAGACTGGGTAATCGTGGTGGCAGCAAAGCCGGTCACTAATCCACTGAGGCGGTTTTTAGTCATTCCCTTGAGAATGGACCGAAGCTTGCTTCCAGCGAATTTCTGCAAGCCGTCGCTGAAAATTTTCATCCCGAATATGAAAATACCCAGCGATCCGATCAGCTGTAAAAAATCAAAAAATGAGTAATTCATCGATCAGATTTCATTATCAGAGGGCTTTAAAAAAACCAGGATTTTGGCTCAGGACCGATACGAAAGCTATTTAAATACCACAACGTATTGACTCTCCGTGAGGAATATAAATTTGCGACACCAAAGATATAGGACAAAAGAACAGTTTTACAAAACCTTCTATCAATAGCCCCCGCTAAAACTACAAATATTCGGAATAAACCAACCACTCTGAAAGTTAAATTAATGTTACCAAATTTCAGCGTCACTTATTTTGATTCGACTGTCGTTCTCTTTTTTACAATCACATCATAGAGATCCGTGCGCCGGTCCTTCATCGTTCTCACGCTTCCCTGCTCGTGGAGCTCCTTCAGCTGATCCAGATCCACATCCACAATCAGAATCATTTCGGTGTTGGGTGTCGCCTCCGCCTTGATTCCGTTTGTGGGGAAAGAAAAATCACAAGGCGTAAAAACCACCGATTGCGCAAAGGAAATATCCATATTGTACACTTTCGGCAGGTTCCCGACACATCCTGCCACCGCTACATAACACTCATTCTCAATGGCCCTGGCCATGGCACAGTTTCTCACTCTGGAGTAACCGTTCTGCGTATCGGTGAGAAACGGAACAAAAAGAATCTCCATCCCCTCTTTGGCAAGAATACGGCTCAGTTCAGGGAATTCCACATCATAACAGATCAATATCCCGATTTTACCGGCGTCCGTATCAAAGGTCCTGATCTGGGAACCGCCTGTCATTCCCCATATCTTCACTTCATCCGGAGTTACATGGATTTTTTCGTACCGCTCTGTCTCTCCGTTGCGCTTGCACAAATAGCCTACATTTCGCAGCTGATCCTCCTTCACTTCGGGCATGCTCCCGGTGATAATATTGATGTTGTAGGAGATGGCAAACTCCGCAAATGTGTCTTTCAGCCTGTCGGTATAATCGGCAAGGGCGCGAATCGCATCAGGTTCTGAAAGATCGTTGTATGCGGCCATCAGCGGGGCATTGACATATTCCGGAAAGAGAGCGAAATCGGCACGGTAGTTCGAGAGCGCCTCTACGAAATACTCGATCTGCTCGGTCAGCTCTGCATAGCTTTTATACGGCCGCATTCCCCACTGAACCAGCCCCAGCCTCACGACTGATTTTTCAGGCTTATAGATTCGGGCTGGCTTGGTGTAGTAGATATTCGACCACTCGAGAATGGCAGCGTACGATTCCGAGGCGCTGTCTTCCGGCAGATAGTTTTTCACAACTTTACGTACATGAAAGTCATTGGAGAGCTGAAAGTTGAGTACAGGATCGTGAATCTCTTTCTGTTTCACCTTTTTGATGTACTCTCTTGCGGAGAGATCATCAAATTTGTGGAAATTTGGCAGACGCCCTCCCAAAAATATCGATTTCAGGTTCAGCTCCTCACACAGCTCCTTGCGGTAATCGTAAATCCGCCGGCCCAGCCTCAGTCCCCGGTAGTCTGGATGTACCATAACGTCAAGTCCGTAGAGAATATCTCCGTTGTCGGTATGGGTATCGAACGTGTCGTTACCGGTGATATCGAGGTAGGTATGCTCATCTTCGATCTTCCGGGAATCGATCACAATACTGAATGAGCAGGCCACAATCACATCATCCACACGAATCACCATCTGTCCGGCAGGAAAAACCCGAATCAGTTTCCGGAGCTGTTTGCTGCTCCAGGATGGTTGATCCATGTTCGGATAACAGGTTATCATCAACTCCTGAACGGCTTCAAAATCGCCGCTTCGGAGGGGTTCGAGCTCTACTCTTTCGATCGGGTTCATACTGCTTACTCCTCTTCCCAGATCATTACACTGCGTTCTCCAAGAGAGTTTACGGCTCCCCTGTACATGCCGGCCGTGTTCATCTGCATCGAGATGTTGCCTTCTCTGTCAACCGCCACAAAACCGGCATCACCGGGATTCAGCCGTTCATTCAGTACAAAACGCATCGCGTTTTCGAGGCTCGTATTTCTAAATTCCATGTAGTTGGCTATGGTTGCTGCAGAAACGTTCCGCATAATCTGCTCACCCCAGCCCGTTGCCGAAACGGCTACCAGGCTGTTCGCGTAGGTTCCCGAGCCGATGATGGGAACATCACCCACCCGGCCAAACTGCTTGTTGGTCATGCCCCCGGTGGATGTGGCAGCAGCCAGATTCCCGTTCTTATCCAGCGCAACGGCCCCTACAGTTCCGAATTTCTCTCCTTCCGTGAACAGAGGGCCGGCAATTGAATTCTCTTGATCATTGAGCAGAGTTGCCTCGCCGGTTTGGGTACGCTGCCACTGGCGGTAACGATTTTCGGTAAAGAAATAGCTGTTTTCAACGCGTTCCACGCCGGTCATATCAGCAAACGTTTCGGCGCCTGCACCCGAAAAGAAGATATGGGGAGACTCTTCCATGATCATTCGTACAAGAGAAACCGGATTCTTTACTGTGGTCAGTCCGGTTACAGCGCCTGCAGCGAGGGTACTCCCGTCCATGATGGCCGCATCCAGTTCATGGGTTCCTTCAAGGGTAAAAACAGCGCCTTTTCCCGCATTGAACAGCGGGTTATCCTCCAGCCTCCGAACTACCTGCTCAACAGCGTCGAGAGCAGACCCTCCCTCACGAAGAATGATCTCCCCCACCCGGAGCGCCTCCCGAAGGCCGTCATAATAGGCCTCCTTTAAAGAATCCGGCATCTCTTTCGAGATGGTTCCTGCCCCTCCGTGGAGCGCAAGGGCCCACTCTGCTTTTGCAGGTTCTGAAGGAGAGCAGCCCGTGATTATTGTAAATAGCAGTATGACTGAAAGGAGATAAAATTTCATAAAATGAGATGTTAAACGTGATTTGAGAAAAATTGAATTTCCCTGAAGAAATTAAGACAACCTGTAAAAGATATTCTTTAATGACAACACTTTCCCGATCTCCTTACATAATTTTTGCCCGCCAAAAGCCAATACCCCGCTCGCGGGGTACTTCTGTTCTGTGCAAAAAAAAACCCGGACAGGTATGCCTGACCGGGTTTTAAAGAAAGTTTTATACTCCCTATTTCTTACTCTTCGGACGGAATGCATCCATAAAGTCCATCGGCAGGGGTACAAAAGTAAAGGTTGAGTTTTCATTGCTGATTTCAACCATCGACTGCAGATATCGCAGCTGAAGGGCTGTCGGGGTCTTCTCAATCATCGCACCGGCTTCCACCAGTTTGGTAGCTGCCTCATATTCAGCCATGGCATTAATCACTTTAGCGCGGCGATCACGCTCCGACTCGGCCTGCCGTGCCATGGCGCGCTTCATGGATTCGGGCAGTATCACATCTTTCACTTCCACCGATACCACTTTAATACCCCATGGATCGGTCTGGCGGTCGATGATATCCTGAATCTGCTTGTTGATTTTTTCACGGTCACTCAAAATCTCATCCAGTTCAAACTGCCCGAGCACACTCCTTAGGGTGGTCTGTGCAAGCATGGATGTAGCTGCGATATAACGCTCTACCTGAATCACCGCTTTTTCGGCATCAACTACCCGGAAAAAGGTGATGGCATCTACATTAACGGTGACGTTGTCTTTGGTAATCACCTCCTGCCTTTCCACATTGATGGTTAGAACCCGAAGATCCACCCGTTCCACTTTATCAATAAAGGGGATCAGAATGATAAGTCCCGGCCCTTTTGTGCTTTGAAATTTTCCAAGACGGAATACAACACCACGCTCATATTCCCTCATTATTTTGAATACCTGCGGCAATATTACCGACAGGAAAATCACCAGTGTGATAACCCATACCAGCATGTTGGTTAATGCTCCCGGATCAGTCATAATTTTTCACCATTTGTTTATTCATTATTGTTGTTATTGATAAATTTTTCATCGGGTTCGATCCGCCCCTCTATAGTCGGGGGCTCCCGGTATTCTGCACTGAAAAGGCACAGCAGCTGCCTTCTCAGGCAAGAAATCCGATGATTCTACTTCCCTGAAACGTCCTTTTTTGCCGGAGCAAAAGGCTTCACAATCACCCTCAACCCCCTGTACTCCACAATTTCGGCTTTTTCTCCTTCCCTGATCTCTGAATCACTTTCAGCCGTCCAGTACTCTCCGTCAAAAAATACGCGTCCCGGCTGACCCGGGGAGATTGAATCGGTTACATCTGCCCGTTTGCCATAACTTGATTCCAGTCCCGTCACCGGGGGTTTAAACAGAGATTTGATCGCATAGGTAACAATCCATCCAAAAAATGCCGCGGTAAGCAGGGTTGCGGGTATGAGCCAGTAGAGAGAGAGCTGTATCTCTGCGGGAAGGTCCTGGAAGAGCATCAGCGCGCCGAGAAAGAATGAAACGGCTCCCGCCCCGATCAGCAAACCAAATGCGGGCGTAAATGCTTCCGCAATAAACAGAATGATGGCGAGCCCAATAAGCAGAAACCCGGCCATGTTGATCGGCATTGCGGCAACTCCGTAGAGGAGCAGGATCAGTGCAATCACACCCGATACCCCGGGTACAATACCTCCCGGATTGGTTACCTCTCCGATGATTCCGTAAATGGCGATAAGAGTAAGGATCAGCATCACTTCGGGACGGATGATAAAACTAAAGAAAATCTCAGCCAGCGTTCGGGGAATCTCGACAGGCGTGGCATTTTTTGTGACCAGAATACGGCCATCCACATCCATTCCGTCAATTTTTTCAAGCAGATCCTGCAAATTATCTGCGATCAGATCGATCACATTCAGCTCCAGGGCTTCATTTGCTGTAATGGAAGCGCCATCACTGACGGCCAGTTTGGCCCATTCTGTATTGCGCCCCCTCTCCTCCGCGATCGACTCAATAAAGCTCTCGGAGAAGTTGAAAATCTTTTTCTGCGCAACGGTATCCATCTCTCCGCCCCCCATGGAAACCGGAGAAGCTGCTCCTATGTTCGTGGCAGGTGCCATCGCTGCGATATGCGCGGCCAGGGTAATAAATGTCCCGGCACTTCCCGCATTGGCTCCGCTGGGAGAGACATAAACCACTGTCGGGTGCTCAGTCCCAAGCAGGGTTTGAACGATTTCCTGTGTAGAGTCCAGCAGTCCGCCGGGTGTATCCAGTACAATAATTAAGGCTTCATCTCCATTCTGAATCGATTTGCCAAGGCCACGGGTGATATACTGGGAGCTGGTCGGGCCGATGATACCATCCACACGAATCACACTCACCGTTGTCTCCGCCGGCTCTTCCGGGAGGATTTCAGAATCAGAATCCTGCAAAACGAAAGCAGTACCTGTAATCAGAAGCAGCAGAGATAACAAAATTTGTTTATTGATCATAGTAACTAAATTAAAAAAAAGAGTGCAGGGTTCCGCAACTCCGACCCAAATCAGGAACTGTAAATATAGCTAATTTCAGGTTAAATTGATGCATCCGGATCGTTCTGCTCAAACTCAACCGAACGGATCGGGTTGGTCGCAATGCGCTGTTTACACCCTTCTCAGATAAAAATTTTGCTGCTCTCAGTTTAAATCACCCTAAAACAAGGCAGCTGTCACAGATTGAGGTACAGGGGGCCTGTGCTCTAATGATTGACTCTTCCCGCCTTCCGGCGATGTGAGATACTTTCATCAGAGAAAAACTCCTTCCTGCATCTATTTTTAAAAATCTGTTGCTTTTTAACTGAAAAAAGTCCAAATTCGAAATCATGAAAAAGATTTACACATTTGTCTTAGCAGTTCGCCGCCGTCGCCCGTCGGGCGTGTGAAAAATGTGTGCAGTCCACAGACTGCCAGGGATTTAAACACCAGCCCGCTCACTTCAAACTGAGCGGGCTTTTTTTTTATCAGTCACTCCGGAACTGAAATCCCTGCCCCCGCCCTCCCGGAAAAAGAACAACTCAATCGTTTACATATTCAACAAACTTATGAAAGATTTTCTAACTATCGGCGAACTGGAACCTGAGGAAATTGAATCCATCCTGGAGCGAAGCCTGAAGCTGCATCAGTCACCTCAGCCCCTGCTCTCGGGTAAAAATATCGGCTTTGTTTTTGAGAAACCATCACTGAGAACCAAAATCGGGACGGAAGTGGCCATCAACCGGCTCGGCGGCGATGTGGTGCATATTGAATCGGATCTTCTTTTCGCAAACGGTAAGGCGGTTCCCTTCACAAGCCGGGAGTCTCTCCAGGACGCCATGATGAACGTTTCTCAGTGGTGCGACGCCCTCTTTGCAAGAGTCTATTCGCATACCAGTCTTGAAAAAATGAGCCAGTACGGTACCATTCCTGTTATCAATGCGCTCTGCAATCTTCACCATCCCATGCAGGCACTGGCCGACCTTCTGACCATTCAGCAAAAATTTCCCGGAAAAGATGATCTCACCATCACTTTTGTCGGAGATGCGAATAACGTGGCTTTTTCCCTGACGGAAATTGGTTTAAAAATGGGGTATCAGATGAAATTCAGCGGACCTGAAAACTACTCCTGGAGTCAGGACAACCTGAGCTACTTCTCACTTCTTGCCGTTGAACATGGAGGTTCGTTTACGGCAACTTCAGATCCTTTTCAAGCCGTTAAAGGGAGCGATGTCATCTATACCGATACCTTTATATCCATGGGTGAAGAGCACCTTTATGAGGATAAAATCATGCATTTCGAGCCCTATCAGGTAAACGAAAAACTCTTCTCTGCAACCGGAAAAAACCATACCGGTTTTATGCATTGTCTGCCGGCACACCGGGGAATTGAAGTGACAGATGCAGTGATCGACCACCCCGAATCCTGGATCTATCAGCAGGCAAAAAACCGGATGATTGTCTCGCTCGGCGTATTTGCTGCCATCTTCACCCGAAACGGGACACACCATCCGTAAAAGAGCTCCGGCTCTGCTCATCCCACGTTTTAAACAAAACCTAAACAAGTAAACTCGATATCAGAATTATTATGGAACAAGGAACAACCTACAAAAAAGTCGCATCCCACGAAGCTGAAAAGGGAACCTTCAACCGGTGCCTGCTTCTCTATTCCGGCGGACTCGACACCAGTGTCATGATCAAATGGATCCAGGAGGAGTATCAATGTGAGGTGATTGCCCTCACCGTGGATATTGGCCAAAGGGCAGACAATCTGGAAGAGATCCGGAAAAAGGGGCTTCGGCTGGGTGCCAAAGAGGTCATTGTTTACGATGCAAAACCTGAATTTGCCGAACTTTGCGCTGAAGCGGTGAAGGCCAACGCCGATTATCAGGGAGGCTATGCTCTGGGATGTCCGCTTGGCCGGGTTGTCATTTCGAAACTGGCTGTTCAGTTTGCGGCAGAATTCGGGTGTGAGGTGATTGCACACGGGTGTACCGGCAAGGGAAATGACCAGGTGCGGTTTGAAAGCTATATCACAACTCTCAACCCGGAACTGAAAACCATTGCGCCGGTGCGGGAGTGGGGCATGGGACGGGAAGAAGAGATCGAGTATGCCATAAAACACGGTATCCCTGTTGAACAGACCAAAAAGAATCCCTATTCCTACGATGAAAATATGTGGGTCAATACTGCCGAAGGAGGAGAAATTGAAAAACCCGAACTGATTCCGCCCCTCGAAAATATCCTGAAATGGTGCAAAACCCCGAAACAGGCACCTGATGAAGAAAAACTGGTTAAAATCGGGTTTGAAAAGGGAATACCGGTAACACTCGACGGCACGGCCTATCCAAAAACAGAGTTGATCCAGAGTCTCAACAAGATCGGAGGAGAGCACGCTGTCGGCTGTTTTCACCTGATTGAAGATCGTGTAGTGGGCCTGAAGGTCCGGGGGGTCTATGAAAACCCTGCTGCCCATATTCTGATTCAGGCTCATAAAAACCTGGAGCAGCTGGTCTCAACCAGAGAAGAGAATGAGATGAAAACCCTGATGGACCAGAAATGGGCTTATCTGGTATATGGCGCTAAATATTTTGAGCCTGTGCTCGACAATATCCGGGCTTATATCAATGAACAGAACAAAAAGGTGACCGGTGAGGTAACTTTAAGGCTCTACAAGGGGAATTGCGATGTGGTGGCCCTGACGTCGCCCCATTCTCTCTTTGATGAAAATCTGGCTACCTTCAATAAATCGGCTGCATTCAATCAGAACGCTTCTGCCGGTTTCATTGAACTCTGGAATCTGCCTCAGAAGACGGCTTACCAGCTTAAAAAGCAGCTTTCAGAGTAGGAATAGAGAAGATACGAAAGAGGATGTTTGGTTTATGGGTTTATCCGTTTAACCGTTTATTCGTTTATACGACGGGGTATCAATGCATCTTCGAAAACGTATAAAACTCATGAACCATCCGCGCAACCAATCGTAAATGTAAAACGGGTAGATTAAACCATGTCGAAACTTTGGGATAGTGATCATGACGGGCATCGGAGCGATGCAAAAGTGAAAATGGAAACTTTTACAGTGGGGCGGGATTATCTGCTGGACCAGGAACTGGTTCCCTTCGACCTGAAAGCCTCGGCTGTGCATGCGGCCGCACTCCAAAAGGCCGGCGTGCTTTCCGGCGAGGAGCTCGTTTCAATCAGGGCCTCCCTTTCTGAACTGCAAAAACTGTGGGAACGGGGGGAGTTTGTGATTCGGATTCAGGATGAAGACATGCATACAGCCATTGAGAATTATCTGGTGGAGATGATTGGAGAAACGGGGAAAAAGATCCATACCGGACGATCCAGAAACGATCAGGTGTTAACAGCTTTGCGTCTTTTTGAAAAAGAGAAGCTGAATGAAGTGCTGGGATCGATGCGGGATACCGCACTGCTGCTTCTCGAGTTTGCCGGTGCGCATTCCGCCCTCCCGATGCCGGGTTTTACCCACACCCGGAAGGCGATGCTCAGCAGCGTGGCACTCTGGGCGGGTGGCTATGCCGAACTTCTGGTCTGTCAGCTTGAAGCCTCCCCCGGCATCCGGTCTCTGATCAGCCGCTCACCCCTGGGCACGGCGGCCGGTTTCGGCACCACATTTCCCATCAACCGCCCCGAAGAAGCTGAAGAACTCGGGTTTGATCTCCCCTTTTTCTGCTCCACCACCGCACAGCTCTCCAGGGGGTGGACCGAATTACAGCTGGTTCAGTACCTTCAGGCTGTTACATCGGTGATCAGCCGGTTTGCCTCGGATGTGATCCTCTTCAGCGGGGAAGGCTTTCCCTATTTTCAGCTCCATGAAGAGATCACCACCGGTTCATCCATTATGCCACAGAAAAAAAATCCCGATCTTGCCGAGCTGATCCGCGGTCGCCATGCCGAACTGTGCGGCTCTTCTGCCACACTCCAGGCACTCACCTCCAACCTCACCAGTGGTTATCACCGGGATCTGCAGCTCACCAAAGAGCCGGTAATCCTGGCCTTCCGTCAATCCCTTGAGATCCTGGATGCCGTCAGGCTTCTCATTACCCACATGAAGCCCAACCCGGAAGCGTTAAGGCAGGCCTGTACATCCGAACTCTTTGCCGCAGAGCAGGCCTACAGGCTGGTGCGTGAAGAGGGTATTAGTTTCCGCGAAGCCTACAGAGTTGTAAAGGGAAAGAGTGAAACGGAAACTGCTCTGAACTGGGATGAAATTATGAGTAGCTACACCCATCTGGGATCGCCCGGAAATCCGGGAGTAAAAGAACTATTAAACCGTGTTGCCCTGCTTCAGTTTTGAACACCCGAACAACGAATGGGATTGAAAAAGATTGAAACAACGACCTCCCGAATTAATATTTAATATTAAAAGCGCTTTTTTATAAAATAAATATTGTTGAAAGGAATTTTTTATTGCATTTATAAGAAATAAGCCTTATCCATTGTGTTCGAATCGTGTTCTGTATCAGAATTCGGATGTTTGCTTAACTGCATCTCCTGTACTTAAGCTGACTTATTCGTTGAATTACCCCGGTAGTTTTTTACGGATTCTGCTCTCTGAGATCAAAAAAAGCTGCTCTTTTTTATCGAACCAACTACATATCAACCAAAATAACCTTCTATGAATAGTAAACTTTACATACTCTTACTGGCTCTCTTTTGCTTCGCTGCAACGGAAGCCTACGGACAGGGTTACACGGTTTCCGGCACGGTTACAGATGCCTCAACCGGTGAAGCGCTGCCCGGAACCACCGTTGCCATACCTGCCCTGAACAGGGGCGGTATCACCGATCTCGACGGCCAATACTCTATTGACCTGCCCGCAGGTGAACATCAGGTCGTAGTTACATTTATCGGCTATCAGCGTTTCAGCCGTACCATTACAATCACCAATTCCAATGTAACACTGGATATCGAGCTTCGCCTGGATGTTGTGGGTCTGGATCAGGTGGTTGTGGTCGGTTATGGTGAAATTTCCCGGCGGGAAGTGACCGGCGCGATTGCCTCCGTGCGTGGAGCCGACATTCAGTTTGCTCCGGTAAACAGTGTGGAAAATGCCATCCAGGGCCGTACTGCCGGTGTCTTTATCCAGCAGAACAGCGGTAAGCTTGGACAGGGCATCCAGATGCGAATCCGGGGAGCTTCTTCGGTAACAGCGAGCAATCAACCCCTTTATGTGATTGATGGGGTGCCTATTGTCATGGATAACTTCTCCATCAGTGCAGCAGCGACAAATCCGCTGGCACAGTTTAACTTTAATGATGTAGAGTCCATTCAGGTACTCAAGGATGCTTCCGCGGCAGCCATCTATGGTTCACGGGCAGCCAACGGGGTGGTTCTGATCACAACCCGTCAGGGACGGCCGGGCCGAACCCAGTTTAATTACTCTTATCAGCAGGGTTTCAGCGAACCGACCAACAAAGTGGACATGATGAACGCAAGTGAATTTGTCAATTACATGTATCAGGCCGCCGTAAACGGCGACCGGTTTGCAGGCAGTTCATGGAGAGTGCCCGAAATCGAATGGGTAATGGATACCTACTCTCTCGGAACAGACTGGAGAAGATGTCTGGATACACAGTTTGGCGGGGCCGGACTCGACTGCCCGGTTGATACCGACTGGCAGAGTGAGGCTTTCCAGGATGCCAGTATGTTCTCCCACGACCTCTCTGCTTCCGGCGGAAATGAATCCACACGGTTCTTTGTAAGCGGCCATTACGGCGATCAGGACGGAATTCTGATCAACGACCGTTTTCAGAGAATCTCAGCTCGAATGAATCTGGATCACAAAGCGTCAGAGCGGGTAAATCTTGGGATGAACCTCTCTACAGGTCGTAGTTTCCATCAGAGGCTTTCAACAGATAACGCCTTCTCAACTCCGATCCAGCTCATCGCATTGATGCCGATCAGTCCGATCTACTACCCGGAGCAAGGCTCTCTTCCGAATTATGTGCCCACCGACGTGCTGAATGACGATACCTTCTACTACAACGGTCTTCTTCATCGCGATTTTACGAAATATGAAGTAACCACGATGAGAACCACAGGTAATTTCCACCTCGGATATAGCATTATGCCCGATCTTGAGTGGAGATCAGAATTTTCAGCTGATATCGTAACCGGAAAAGATGATCAGTGGTACAGCCCGCGGGTGGCACGTGGTTTTGCAACAGCAGCCAATGGCGGTTTCGCCTCTGTTGCATGGCAGCAGACAGCCTCCTACACCACCACTCATTTCCTGAGCTACAATGCAGCGCTCACTCAAAATTCGAATCTTAACACCACAGCGGGTGTAAGCTATCAGTATAATGACTATAACTACAGCTTTACATCCGGATCCGGATTCCCTAACGACTCCTTCCAGAGACTGACAAGCGCGGCCAACGTACTGGCAGGTTCCACAACCGGATCGGAGTACAGCTTCCTCTCCTATTTTGCACGGGGTAACTACTCCCTTCTCGACCGCTATCTTGTTTCGGTCAGCGGACGTGTGGACGGCTCTTCTCGCTTTGGACGCGACAACCGCTACGGATTTTTCCCCGCAGCTTCCGTTGGGTGGATTCTTACAGATGAAGGTTTCGCCGAGTCCATCACTGACTACCTTACCTACCTGAAGATCCGTACCAGCTACGGAATCACCGGAAACGCCGCGATCAGCAACTTCGGCTCCCTGGGTCTCTGGGGCGGTACTTCCTATGGTGGTCTTTCCGGTACCAATCCGTCTCAGATTCCAAACCCGAACCTGACATGGGAAACCACAAAGCAGTTCAACATCGGTTTCGATTATGGTTTCTTTAACAACCGAATCAGCGGTGAATTTGACTACTATATCAAGGAGACCGAAGATCTCCTGCTGAGTGTTCAGATTCCCTCAAGCTCCGGATTCAGCACTACACTCAGAAATGTTGGAAATATGGAGAACAAAGGGTGGGAACTTGTTGTAAACACCATCAATCTGGACGGAAGACTCAGCTGGACAAGTAACTTCAACATCTCTTCCAACAAGAACACGGTGACCAACCTCGACGGGCAGGTGATCACGGCCGGACTTGCCGGACTCAACCGGGCGATGGAAGGCTACTCCATCGGGGTTTTCTACGCTCCTGAATTTTTCGGTGTAGATCCTGAAAACGGAAATGCTCTTTTCAGCATTTATGATGATGAGGATACCTGTAAAAACTTCGTGGAGACAACCACCAGCTACAACGCCGCAACGCGCTGCGTAATCGGAAATCCAAATCCGAAATTTGTGGGCGGACTTGGCAATACCGTCCGTTACCGCGGTTTTGAACTGAATGTTCTCTTCCAGTTCGTGTACGGTAATGACGCCTATATCGGTGGCCATGGCCGCTGGAGCCGGGGCAACGGTATTTTCGAAGACAACTCCATGCGTGATCAGCTCAACAGCTGGACTCCGCAAAACACAAATACCAATGTGCCTGAGGCCCGTTATATTGTCTCAAACGGAAATCAGCACTCTTCACGATATATTTCAGACGGCTCTTACCTGCGTCTCAAAAATGTTACCCTTGGTTATGAACTCCCGGTCAACAGAGTACGGCAGCTTGGCTTCAACAAAGTCCGCCTCTATGTTACCGGTGTGAACCTGCTCACCTGGACGAATTATGAAGGTTGGGATCCTGAAATGAATACAGACTTCCTGGCTGGCAACATTTCACAGGGAACTGACTTTTATACCGCTCCGCAGTCCCGCACACTTACTTTCGGGATTGATATCGGGTTTTAATCAGGAGTTTATAAACAAGAACATCACGATATAATTCATTATGAAAAAAACTAAACACTTATTTTTAGCACTCATCCTTGGAGTTGCTTTCACCGGATGTGATGATCTCCTCGATCTGGAGCCGCAGGCTTCCATCTCGGATGACATCGCTCTGTCCACCCCGGATAACGTTGAAACCGCCCTGATCGGTGGGTATGCAGCTCTGGGTGGTTCCAATGCATATGGCGGCCACTACATTTTTCTGACCGACATCTATGCGGCTCCGGCAGATGAGGTTTTCTTTAACGGAACCTTTACTCAGCCAAGAGAAATCAATGCGAAATCCATTCTCATTGACAACAGCTACATGGCCGGTTTCTGGGCAACCAGTTTCAACATCATCAACCGGGCGAACAACGTACTGGACGCCCTGGATGTATTTGGAAATGATGCCGCCCGCCGAAGCCGGGTTGAAGCCGAGGCCCGTTTTCTGCGCGCGACCGCTTACTATAACCTCGTCGTGGCTTATGGAAAGGCATACAACGACGGGAACCCGCAGACCAACCCGGGTGTTCCCCTGATCCTGACACCTACCCGTACTGCAGATGAAACCCTGGCGGTACCCAGAGCCTCTGTGGCAGAAATCTACGACCTGGTGCTTACGGATCTGAATGCCGCAATGGATAACCTGCCTGCATCCAACGGATTCCTGGCCAATACCTATGTGGCAAGTGCCATGCTTTCAAGAGTATATCTGAGCATGGGCAACTTCGCTCAGGCCGGGGCACATGCCCAGCGGGTCATCGCATCCGGAAACTATGCACTCTTCGCCGATATCAGCGAAAATTACGTGCGTACACAGAATGGCGCAGAAACGATTTTTGCCATTCAGAATACACCGACCTCATTCAGTAATGACATGGCTGTATTCTACGCACCTACATTTTCCTTCGGCCGCGCCGATGTACAGATCCGTGATCCGCATCTCGCCAATTACGAGGCCGGTGATGCCCGCGCCACTCTCTTTGTGGAGACAACCCGGGGGCGCATGACCATGAAATATGCCTCTGAAGATCCCTCTGTTGACCCGCGACGTACCAACATCACCGTCCTTCGGCTCGCAGAGATGCACCTGATTCGGGCTGAAGCCAACGTGAGGCTAACCGGATCCGGCACTCCCGGCATCGGCGGAGCAACCCCGGAAGATGATATCAATGCTATTCGCGCCAGAGTCGGCCTCGACCCGCTCGCAACTGTGACGCTTGGGGACGTGCTTCGCGAACGACGAAATGAACTGATGTTTGAAGGGCAGCTGTTGAATGACCTGAAGAGACTGGAAATTTCCACCACCGATCTGAATCAGGAAGTCATTCCCTGGAACAGTAACCGAATGGTGTTCCCAATCCCCGAACGGGAAATGAATGTGAATTCTAGCCTGGTTCAAAATCCGGGATACAACTAACCCCCTCTGTTTCTTTATGTCAAAACCCCGCAATCAAAAAGTGCGGGGTTTTTTTTTGCCCTCCGGTTTCTCTATTTGGCTATATCATTGTTACTTTAATAAGGCTCTGAATAACCGTGCTCCTTGTAAACCATCGCACTCACTGAAAATTATGAATCAAATCATCGTTTCAATGCCCGGGGTTTTTTAAATTTTTGACAGCCTTAAAGGCGGGTCAAGGAACGGCTTGCCTGCTCTTCATTCGAGGACTTTGAACGCTCTTTTTTAAATCTACTTCCAAAATTCATGTGAACACTATGCTTCATCCTATGCTCTTTCTTCTGTTTTTATTGATTTCCGGTTCCGGATCAGATACCGGCTCCACCCACTCCCTGAAAATGGATATTGAACGATTTTTGGAATCCCGTGAGGGAACCTACGCTGTATGGTTCGAACATTTGCAGCAACCTGAGCTGAGTTTCTCCGTGAATCCCGACACGATCTTTCACGCGGCAAGTACAATGAAAACAGCCGTCATGGCCGAACTCTTCCGCCGCGCTGAACTGGGCGATTTATCCCTCTCTGACTCCATCCGGATCGAAAACCGGTTTTACAGCATTGTGGACGGTTCTGAATTTCAGCTGCCACTGGATCCGTACGGCGATGACCCCTTCGAACGCAGAGCAGGGGAGATGGCAACCCTGGGGGATCTCAATCACGCCATGATCACCTACAGCAGCAATATTGCCACCAACCTGATACTTCAGATTACCGGCGCTGCACAGACAACCCAAACCATGCAGAACCTCGGCGCCGGTGGCGTCGAGGTAATCCGGGGGCTGTACGACATGAAGGCGTTTGAACTCGGCCTCAGTAACCGAACTACGGCCCGCGGACTCGGAACCCTTTTCCGCCGGATCGCAGAGGGTAACGCCATAAGCCCGGAGATGGACTCTCTCATGATCTCTGTCCTTAAGGATCAGTTCTACCGCGACGTGATCCCGTCCCTACTGCCCGAATCCCTGCCTGTGGCTAATAAAACCGGCTTCATCAGCGGCGTGATCCACGACTCAGCCATCGTCTGGCTCCCAAACGGCGACTCCTATGTGCTTATTTTCCTCTCAAAGGAACTTCCCGACAATGATATCGGAACCGAAACAGGGGCTCTGGTCTCTGAAATGATCTACAACAACCTGATTAACAGCCTGTAAAAAATTGGAAAAGATTCTTCACGATTCTCTTCAATTGATTAGATTTACATTTTTCTAACCCACGATATGACCTGAATTCCATGAACTCTCTTATGAAATCTATCCTCTTCTCCTTTTTTATCCTCTCTTTCACCGCAAACATCAGCGCAAGACAGGTTCAGCTCAGTTACTATCTTCCCGCAGATGTGACCTACAACTCCGATATACCTGTTCCCTCTGATATTCTGGGTTATGAAGTGGGAGAGTGGCATGCCACCCACGATGCTGTGGTCAATTACATGAAGGCTCTGGCTGATGCCTCCGACCGGGTCACCCTCACAGAATACGCCCGTTCCTATGAGCAGCGGCCGCTCCTGCTGCTTGTGATTACCTCCCCGGAAAATCACGCCCGTATCGAATCGATCAAAGAGAACCAGCGGCGGCTGAGCCTTGCAGATCAATCCGAATCCCTTGACATTGATTCTATGCCCGTCATCGTCAATCTCGGATACTCTGTACACGGAAATGAACCGAGCGGTGTGAACGCCGCCCTGCTCTCTGCCTATCACTACACTGCGGCAACCGGAAGTGAAATGGAGGCCCTGCTGGAGTCTGCCGTGATCCTGATCGATCCCGCTCTCAATCCCGACGGAGTGAACCGTTTTGCCAGCTGGGTAAATATGCACAAGAGCTTTACTGCCGTTACCGATCCCGCATCCCGGGAATTTCACGAGGTGTGGCCCAACGGACGTACCAACCACTACTGGTTCGATCTCAACCGCGACTGGATGCCGGTGGTGCATCCGGAGAGCCGCGGCAGGGTAAACATGTTTCATGAATGGAGGCCAAATGTACTCACCGATCATCATGAGATGGGAACCAATTCCACCTACTTTTTCCAGCCGGGCATCCCCTCGCGAACCCATCCGCTAACGCCTCAGATCAATCAGGATCTGACAGCTGCCATCGCCGAATATCATGCCGATTATCTCGATGAAGTACAGGCGCTCTACTATGCCCGCGAGAGCTTTGATGATTTCTATTACGGTAAAGGTTCCACCTATCCCGACGCTTTCGGAACCGTAGGTATCCTGTTCGAGCAGGCCAGCTCCCGGGGACATGCCCAGGAAAGCGTCCGCGGGGTTGTCAGTTTCCCCTTCACCATCCGGAATCAGTTTCTCACCTCCCTCTCCACCGTGGAGGCCGCTTACAACCTGCGAACCGATCTGCATGAGTACCGGCGGTCGGTATACCGCGATGTGAAAGCGGAAACGGGCCGTCTGTCAACCCGCGCATACGTGATCGGCGACCGTTTCGACCGGGGCCGTAATTTTCATTTTGCCGACCTGATGAGCCATCACTCCGTTGAATTCTATGAGCTGGCCCGGGATATTGAAGCAGGCGGTGTGAGGTTCGAAGCCGGACGCGCATTTGTAATTCCCACCGATCAGCCCGAATATAAATTCATCGAGGCGATGTTCGAAACCCGAACCGAATTTACAGACAGCCTCTTTTACGACGTTTCGACCTGGACCCTCCCCTATGCCTTCAATCTCCCCCACGCCGAACTCGGACGGCGGGAATTCAGCAGCTCACTGCTGGGTGAGAGAATCATAACTCCAACGCTGCCTGAGGGCTCGTTCAGCGGGGGCAGGAGTAACTACGCCTATCTGTTCAACTGGGATGAGTATTATGCCCCCCGAACCCTTTACCGGCTCCAGCAGCTGGGTGTGCGCACATCCGTTGCCTCCCGGCCGCTCACGGCTCATACAGCCACCGGACTCAGGGAATTTCGCTATGGCGCCATTCTGGTGCCGCTTGGAATTCAGGAAGTGAGTGAGGAGTTGATCTATCAGACTCTTCAGACCGCCGCACGTGAGGATGGTGTGGATATCTATTCCGTAACCCGCGGACTGGCCGCAGCCGGTATCGACCTGGGCAGCCCCAATATGAATGTGCTTGAGAAACCATCCGTGGCTATACTTGCGGGCTCCGGTATCAGCAACCTGGAGGTGGGTGAAATCTGGCATCAGCTCGATCAACGGTACCAAATTCCGCTTACCATCATCGATAAACACCGTTTTGGCGGGGTGGATCTGAGCCGATACAATACCATCATCATGGTGAACGGTAATTACTCCGACCTGCCTGACGCGGTGGCGGAGTCTCTTCGCGACTGGATTCGCAACGGAGGCAACCTGATTCTGCAGCGCAGCGCGATTAACTGGGCCAGAAATCAAAACCTGATCCGCACAGAACTCAAGGAGCGTGAGCCCCTCACCTTTTCCGATTCACTCACCTACGAAGAAGTGAGAGCGGCAAGGGGAGCGCATGTGATCGGCGGTTCCATCTTCCATGCCCGGCTGGATCTGACGCATCCGCTGGCGTATGGATACAGAAACCATGATCTCAAAATATTCAAAAACAGCACCCTCTTTCTGGAAGCTCCTTCAAACCGTACAGCAAGTCCTCTGATACTCACCTCCGAGCCGCTCGCCAGCGGTTATATCTCAGGTTACAATCTCGAACTGGCTGCCGACACACCGTCGGTGATCGTCAGCAGCCTGGGCAGGGGACGCATCATCAGCTTTGTGGACAATCCCAACTTCCGGGCCTTCTGGTATGGGAAAAACAAACTCTTCGCCAATGCTCTCTTCTTTGGAAGTACCATTGATGGAATGAGTACGGAGTAGAATCGCTGATCAGCAGCACGTTTTATGAAATGGTACTAAGGCGTTCATCTGAATGAGTCAACGGGGTCACAGCAGAATCAGGACAACCACTGTGACCCTGATTGCACACATGCGAAAATAATGGCTGATATCTCTTTCCGCGCGCGGTTTAGCAGCGCTAATTCTTACAGCTGACGTAAAGAAACTCCATTCCCGTCCAACTCTGATCCGGGCAATACTATGACTGCCCCTCCTTCCCGGCGGCCGCATCCGCCATCAGCTGAGATCCGTGGTGCAGCAGCGGTTTCAGCGTCTCCACATATTTCCTGCCGAGGATCTCCTGCAGCCCTGAAAGAGCCTTTTGATAGATTTTTTCAAGCTCTTCTGCCTTTCTCAGCCCCTCCGCTGTAAGACCTGCCTGTACCATGCGACCCGAAGCCTTCTTCTCCACCCAACCTCTCTTCTCCAGCTTTGCA
The DNA here is from genome assembly GCA_007693745.1 of Balneolaceae bacterium. GTDB lineage: Bacteria > Bacteroidota > Rhodothermia > Balneolales > Balneolaceae > Rhodohalobacter. The sequence goes on along the minus strand of REDA01000006.1, from coordinate 28,107 downwards.
AGAAACCTCGTGATGGTAGACGGTGCAAGATGATGCCGCTCCGCCAGTTCTGTCTGTCCCACTTCTCCGGATTCCTTCAATGTCAGCATCAGCTCCGCATAGGGCGCTGCCAGCTTCTCCCCTTCAAAACAGGAATCAAAATATCTGCTTAGTTCCCGGCTGAACCGGTTCGCTTCTGCATGCATGTTCTGGTCTTTTTATGAGAGATGAATCCATCGCCCTGTTCCGGAAGAGCTCTGTTCATCCGTTCGGGTTTCTCCGGGATGCATAACGGCCGGCTCCTGCCAGACACCAGCCAACCGGACACAAATGGTTGTACATACAATATAAAAATTTTTTCCGCATCTGCAACAGTGAACCTTTCGGGTGCGGAAGCTCCTGCTTCATTAAATATGGTTTCGAAATGAGCCTGTTTATTGCGATATTTTAAAAAACCAAACCGGACTGATGCGCTTTTCAGAAGTTGGGCAGAACCGATGATGATCAGCTTATAAACAACCCCCTCCGACCGGTTTACTGATCCGGATCTCTATGTACAGAGTACAGTTAAAAAATTTTGAAGGACCGCTCGATCTGCTGCTCTTTTTCATTAAAAGAGACGAGCTGAATATTTACGACATCCCGATCTCCCACATCACGGAAGAGTTCCTCTCCTACATCCGGCTGATGGAGGAGCTGGATCTGGATGTAGCCAGTGAATTTATCTACATGGCCAGCCTGCTCATGTCCATCAAGGCAAAAATGATGCTTCCAAGAGAGAAGGAAGAGGATGAAGAGCTCGATGAAAGCGACCCCAGATATGAGCTGGTTCAGAAGCTTCTCCAGTACAAACGATACAAGGAGATGTCTGAGAAGCTCTTCATCATGGATGAGGATACACGGAAAAAATATACACGGGGAAATCCTGCGGCCGACGATATCGATACCCAGGCATCCGGCGAAGCCCTGAAGGATGTTACCATTTTTGATCTGATGAGTGCCTTCAGAAAGGTTCTTGCTGATATCAAAAGCCAGCACAGCTACCATTCGGTCGAGAAAGTGACCATGACCGTGGAGGAACAGGCTGAGTTTATCATTGAGACTCTTCAGCGGCAGGGCCGCTCCTCTTTCCGGAAGATCTGCCTGGAGCTTAAATCCAGAGTGGCTATTGTTGTCACTTTTCTTGCTGTACTTGAAATGCTGAAAGAGCAGCAGATCAATCTCTTTATCGAACATGATGACCCGCTGCAGTTCTACATCGACCTGAAGGGTGTGGATGAGATCATTGGAAGTCCCGAAACCGAACCCCTGCAAACATGACACTCAGAACTTCTCTATTTGTTCTGCTTCTCTTTACCGGAAGCTGTGCTTCAACCGAATCGCTGCAATGGAACAGCTCCACCGATGAGCTGCTCGAATTCAGACATGAAATCACCCCGGGGCTTCTTCAGTCTCATCTTGAGGTGATTGCCCACGACTCCCTGATGGGCAGGGATACCGGCAGCGAAGGGCTCCGCATAGCCGCTGACTATCTCGCGGAACAATACAACCGATTCCAGTTTACCCCACCGGGAGATGAAGGAACCTATTTTCAGCATTTCGATCTTTCGGTCAGCCGCACCGACAGTATCCGCTACTCGCTGTTTACCCTTTCAGAAAACGACACGACACTGACCCTTTCTGCATTGGAATCGGCTGACAGCGCCGGCTCTTTTTTCAGCCTGGTGTCCGGCCCCCAACCCCTCTCCGGTTCCCTCCGCCTGGGCGGTTTTGATGTAAATGGGCATGGAACAAGCAAACCGCAGGCAGAGGAAGATCCTCTTTCAGAACAGGGAGACTGGATTCTCCTGTTTGAAGAGGTGCCGGTTGCTGCCGGTGAAACCGCAGAGCGGGACCTCAGCAACCGGATCAATTCTGTTTACGAACAGTACAATCCGGCCGGTATCTTACTGATCCCGGAACTGAGCGCAGATGAATTTGATCAGTTTATGGGTATCAATCCCAGATTCAGCAGTTCGGGTCCGCGTCCCCGTCTCGCATATATGAACAGGGAGACGGCCCGGGAGGCTTCCGCCGGGCAAACCATTCTCTACATTCATCCGGTGGCAGCAGCAGAGCTTCTGGGTCTGCAGAACGAATCTCAGCTTTCCGGATTCAGAGATGACCTTGCCCGTGAAACCGACCGGGCGTTTCTTGCCCCTCTGAACCATTACCTGGAATATACTCCCTATTTCACCGAAACAATTACCACCAAAAATGTGGTGGCCTTTCTGGAAGGTGCAGATCCCGAATTGAGCGGGGAGGTGGTGATACTTCTGGCTCATTACGATCATATCGGCTATGAAACCGGCTCCGGCGGGGAAACAATTATTTTTAACGGAGCTGACGACAACGGCAGTGGTACGGTTGCCCTGGTCGCCGCCGCCAATGCCTTCTTCAGGGCCTCGCAGGAGGGGTATCGTCCACGGCGCAGCATTCTCTTTCTTCACGTGTCGGCAGAGGAGATCGGTCTGCTGGGATCACGCTTCTATTCGGATCATCCTCTCTTCCCCATTGAACAGACTGTTGCCGCCTTTAATGCCGATATGATCGGGCGTAGTGATCCGCGTAATATAGAAGAGGGCGACACTGATTACGTCTATCTGATTGGCGGCGATATCATCTCGTCAAAACTTGATGAAACCGTTGTGAGAGCCAATGAAATGAGTGTAAATATGCGTCTCGATCGCTATTACAACGATCTTCGAGACCGGAATCAGTTCTATCGCCGCAGTGATCACTGGAACCTGGGGCGCCTGGAGGTCCCCTTTGTCTTTTTCTTTACAGGTGTCCATGAAGATTACCACCGGCCAACCGATACAGCTGACAAAATCGACTACGAAAAGCTCACCCGTATAACACAACTGATCTACAGTACCGCAGTAAAAACCGCCAATCTCGACAATCGTCCGCTTGTGGATAACGAGGAGTTTATTGAAATTACCAGGCGTATGGCACGATAAACCATAACCTTTTTCAAACAGAATACTCTATGGGACTCTTTTTATGGCTGCTTTTTGTGGTTGCTGTGATTGTATGGCTGACGGTGCGGATGAATCTTCACCCTTTTCTGGCGCTCCTTTTCGGGGCGATTCTGATGGGGTTTCTGGCGAGACTCGAAATTGCGGTGCTGGCAGGAGCCCTGGCCGACGGTTTTGGGAATACGCTGAGGAGCATTGGGATTGTGATTGCTGCCGGTGCCATTATCGGGGAATATCTGGATCGCAGCGGCGGTGCGAAGGTTCTGGCGAACAAAATCCTATCCCTGGTTGGAGAGAAAAACTCGCCCATCTCCATGAGTTTCACCGGCTATATCGTTTCCATTCCGGTTTTTTGTGATTCCGGTTTTATCGTACTCTCTGCACTCAACAAAGCAATCGCCAAACGTGCGGGCATATCGCTTGCCGTGCTTGCTGTAGCACTGGCCTCCGGACTCTACGCTACACACGTTTTCGTGCCTCCCACTCCGGGGCCGCTGGCAGCAGCAGCGACTCTCGGAGCTGACGTGGGGTGGGTACTCATCCTCGGTTTGCTTGTTTCCGTACCGGTTATGATTGCCGCACTGATCTTTGCCACCCGCTACTGCAGCCGGTTTGAGATCAGCTTCGACCATGAAGAGCTCACCGCCGAAACGCCCTCCCATTCACCCTCCTTCTTTCTGGCGCTCATTCCAATTCTTGCCCCGATCCTTCTGATCGCACTGAAATCGATCGCGCAGCTTGGCAGTCTCCCTTTTGGTGAAGGGTGGTTCTACAACACACTTCTCTTTTTAGGAGACCCCATTATGGCTCTGCTTTTCGGGGTGATGTTAGCTTTTCTCATGGTTAAAGGCGGGCAGAAACGAATTCAAAATGAATGGCTCGAAGAGGCTCTCAGGAAAGCGGGTATCATCATTCTGATCACCGGAGCCGGAGGGGCGTTTGGGTCTGTGCTTAGGGAAACCGATCTCGGACTTTTTGCAGCCGGTTTTGCAGAGATCGGCGGCCTTGGGGTGCTGATTCCTTTTCTGATTGCTGCTTTTCTGAAGACTGCCCAGGGATCTTCCACGGTTGCCATCATCACGGCCGCAGCTATCACTGCGCCGCTGCTGGCTCCGCTCGGACTCGATTCCGTGCTTGGCAAGGCCCTTACTGTACTTGCGGTGGGCGCCGGTTCGTTAACCGTCTCGCACGTCAACGACAGCTACTTCTGGGTTGTGGCCAAATTTTCAGAGATGGATACATCCACAGCACTTCGAACGCACACCATTGCCACTCTGATCATGGGGATCACCGGGCTTCTGACCATTCAGATCCTGGCCTGGGTGATACTGTAACCTATTGCTGCCGAATTGTTTCCGGACAGGCTTCTGCCTGTCCGGAAGACCGGCATCTTTTACTTTACACAGAAAAGTGAACGGTCACTTTCCGATCAGCTTCTCATAATCTTCAACGGTTCCGCCGTCGAGGCAGCAGTCGATAATTTGATTGCCGAGGTCACTGAGTTCGGGCGATTTGAATTCATGCAGCATTCGGAAGAAGAATTCGAGAAGGATTTCTGCCCCCTTGTCATATCCTTCGTCTCCCACCTCTCTCTGAAGCTCAACCTGCAGCATCCATGGCGGAATCGTTTTTCCTTCGAAGGTCATATATTTGAGGGCGTAACCCAGCACACTGCAGCGGGCAGGAGTGATCTGCTCCGGTACAAACGTAGCATTGCCCTTTCTGGCCAGATAATCCCGCACAACCCACTGCGGCATAAACCCTGTTCTCCAGGCGCCGATATTTTGATTTGGGGTGAGCACATACTGTACATCCGGTGTCTCAACAATCTGTTCCAGCAACAGATTGGCCTGTTTTACTTTCTTACCGGTGGCAAACGGCCAGTAGCTGCCTACTCCTTCACTGCTGATTCCCTGAGTCTGAATAATGCTCGGGTTCGCATGACCACGCGGAGCGACCAGCCGCCATAGCCAGGCGAGAGAGGGCGGAAGCAGATGCATCAGGCCTACGATCCCATAGTTGGGCTCTTCGGCTGTACAGGGTGGAGTCCGAAGGCCAATGCTTCTGATATCTATGCGTACAGGTTCTGAAATTATACCCGGAACGATATCCCTGGGAAGGATCACTCTGGGATTGGGACATGGCTTGCCGGGCTCATCGAACGTATGATCCCAGATCATGGCGCGTCCGCCCGGCACCGATTCAATATTCAGGAAAAGCAGCGGTTTTGGCGGTACTGCCGTCAGTTTCTCCAGTTCGGGATCGGTTCCGTAAGTGGTAATGTGATCCACGCGGACAAACCAGCCCGCCTCGGCATCCTCCAGCCACAATTTTTTATCCCCTTTTTGAAGGGAGGGATGGCAAAGGGCCATGTCATCGGTTACCGGAAGAAGCTCACACGATTGAGAAAGCTCCAGAAACCGTTTGTCTTCCTTAAAAAGGTTGTCCCCCAGCAGCAGCCGCCCGTCGGGCAGTCGGTGAGGTGGCTGCAGCATTTCACTCTTTCCGCCACCGCTGGCTCCCTCATGCATAAAGGTGACGATATTGTCGTACGGGGTTTTCACCTTCACGGCAGAGCAGTGGGCGGTTACCCATCCTTCGGCCTCTCCCTGGCCAATCAGCATGCCATAGACCCCCTTTTTGGCGCTTGGCCCCGGATAGAGGTTGTAGCTGAAGAGCTCATAGTTTCCGGGCTGCCGGTTGTGTACAACCACCTGCTTCCCGTCAAAATGTGTATGCCTGAACGGGGGTGCAGTATAGATAAACGCGGTAGGCTTAAAGTCATCGTCCAGTTCATCCGGATCCAAAATGCCCTGAAGCAGTGCCAGTCCGAGGCCAAAAAAACCTGCGTTGGCCGGAATAACAGCCACGGCGTCATACCCCATGCCCTTCTTGCCTGCCTGAAAGAAAAAGAGTGCAAGATCCTGGGTTTTCAGCCAGTCAAATGTCTCCTTTCGCAGATCGTTAAACCCAAACTCAAAACGGCTGTCAAACGTATCTTTATCCGTAGGATATTCATCTGCGATCACCATGCAGTTTGGGTCTCTTCGCCGCATGTAAACTTCGGTATAATTGGCGGCAATCCCGTTCTTGACCCTGTGAACGATCGCCTCTTTTTTCCGCTCTCCGTCCGGCAGATCGTAGTACACCTCATGAGACATACTTCCTTCGCCTCCGGCGGCAAGATCTACAAGGTCATTCACATTTTTTGCAACTGCCACACTTGGAGCTGCATCCATCAACTCTTTAAAATCTGCAGGAAGCTGAAAATTAAAGACAGGTTTCTCTTTCGTACTCATATCTTGATATTTAATTAAAATAAATTGTTCGGCTTAATGATAGCATTTTTCAGAATAATGGCGAAATAAATCGTAACGGGTTTGCAAAGCCCTCCGGCTGGCTTCGGCCCAACCCGAACGTTAGACGGCACATATCCATTCAATCCCCGTTTTTCAGATACCGTGAAGCTGGAAGGCTGCCCAGTTTCGCGGAGAAGCGTACAGCGGGTGGCTGATCAGTTCCAGTTTGGCCATTCGCAGGGATTCCGCATATGAATTTCCCTCTCTCATAAACCTGTAAAACCCGGTCATCAGCCGGGCGGCCGACTGATCATTCACCTTCCATGACGAGACCAGGAGGCTGGAAGCACCGGCGTGCAGAAAGGCCCGGGTGAAGCCCACCATACCCTCACCCGGATATACCTTCCCAAGCCCTGTTTCACAGGCGCTCAGCACCACAAGGCTAGCATTCAGGTTCAGCTTGTAGATATCCGCCAGATAGAGAATTCCGTCATCATACTCTCCGCCCCAAAGCAGGATTCCGGCATAGGAAGGGTGATCCGGATTCACAAATGCATGAGTTGCAAGGTGGATATAGCCGTACTTCAGGAGATCCTCCGACAGAAGCGCGCCGATTGCAGCCTGATCATTTCTGAATCGTTTAATCTGCTGAGGAACGAGGTGGTCCCGCAATGAACGGCGTTTGAGAAACAGATCCGCAATGGTATCCGTTTCATAGCCAGTAAGAGAGAGGGGAAGCAGTTCACTCAGATAGGGATCGTCTCCGTAGAGAAATGCCCCGCTTCCCATCGATTGTTCAAACGGCGAAACCAGCAGTATATGGTCTGTCTCCGGCTTTCTGTTCGTTTTGTTAAGACTCAGAACGGAAGCAGAAGGGCTGTATCTGACAGAGTAGTCCCGCAGCAGGAACGGCATCTCATGAAACCGGGTTCCGGCGGGAGACCCGGTAAGAAGCAATTCAAACGGGAGGTAGTGAAGCTCCTGATCTGCAAGAATGAGCAGGGAACTGACCTCCGGATTGACCGGTAACGGATCCAGAAGCCGCTTGTACAGCCATTTGGAGGAGGAGATAAAGTCTGACGGGCTGTCCGCTTCAATCGCTTTACGGATGATTTTGATATGGGCTGCAATCGCCTCCATTTCACCGAGTTTAAAAGCCCTCGCTCCCTGATGATCCACCGTCACTGCAAACAGATCCCTGTGTCCGGATATATAACTGATCATCAGTTCATCCACATCAAGGAGAGTACTGAGAACAGGGCGGCTCACGGGATCCGATTCAAAGCGCCAGGAGTGAAACTCCGGATCGTGTTGTCTTAATCTTCCTGAAAATATTTGCCACTCCCTTTTGGCATTAAAGAGAGCCTCCTTTTTTTCGAAAATCTGCTCTTCATCTTCGTGCAATCCGCTGATCTCCAGGGATTCGATCTCCCTGGTAAGGTTCCTGACCAAACCCGTGATCCTCCTCTCCTCCTTGCGTAATTCCTCCGGAAGAGCAGCCGACTGCCGGATAATGGTCTCTTTCATCAGCTCCAGAGCGATCCGGGAACGCCCCTTTTCACTGAATTCAAGCATTTTATCGATCCACACTGTCTCCCCTGTTGCCTGATAAAGAGTGTATGCTGTTTCAACTGCTCTTCCATACAGATCCCGATTCCTTTCCTGCAGATGTAAACGGGCAGCTTCTGTTTCATACTCCAAATGCAGATGATCTACGGCCTGTATGGCCAGATCGAAATAGAAAACCGACTCCATCAGATGATGCATAGAGCCTTCCGAATCATATCTTTTCATCTTATAGACACCCAGCGATTTTGCTACTGCCACCAGATCCACGGGGTATGAAACCCTTAAAAAATCTATCTCTGACACCAATGAGAAGCCGCTGTTATCCATAAGCTGATCCCGGGCTTTATACAGATGGTCACCGGCCCGATCAAAAAAACCCATTTCAGCATGGTACCTGCCCGCACTCATGTGGATTCTCCAGTAGTGGGGGTGCTTTTTTCCAAAATTATGCTCTGTTATCCTGAGAGCTTCCTCAAAGAGTTCTGAAGGCCGGTTTCTGTCCCCGATCTCTGCATAAAACTCCCCGGCCTGTCTGTAGGACTCAATCAGCATTGGATGATCGGGTCCGTAGTGATCTCTTCGGATACGGATAGAGGCTTCATAATATCTGTCTGCCTCACGCTCTCTCCCGGAAAGCCACTCAACAAGAGCCAGGTTTTGATATGTGACAGCGATTTCGGGATGATTTTTTTCCGGAATTGTTGTCTGAATTTCAAGTGCCCTGTCAAATAAGTCGCCTGCTCTCTCATAATTTCCTGTTTTCAGATAGGCAGCCGCAGCATTATTGAGGATCCCTGCACTGATTTGCTCAAAATCACTGTTCTTGCTGAAAATCGATGAGGCCATGAAAAAGTAGCTCCCCGCCCTGTTATAGTCTCCTTTTTGATAATAGAGAGAGCCAAAACCGTTGTAGATGAACCCTAACGCAATGCTCTCCGGTGTCAAAAACTCCTCTGTCAGTTTTCTGCTCAATTCAAAGTGATAAAGAGCACGGTTGATTTCTCCTGCCTGTGAATAACTGATCCCTGTATTGTGTTGTGCCTGAATCAGATAACTGATTGTCTGAGTACTTCTTTCCATGTCCGAAGCCCGATTCAGAATCTGCTCAAAATGATCAATGGCTTCTCTGTAGTTTCCTGTGTAATGCTGATGGTTGCCTGCAACGAGATGATAGGAAAAAACAGACGCCAAAGAGGTGTCTGCACTCCTTAGTGCGGATTCGGCTCTGGCAAGCCATCTCTCTGCTTCAAGGCGATTCCCGCGGTCCAGGCTAAGTTGCGTCCGATATGAATTTAGCTGTGCAAAAAGGTTCGGATCTGCACCTCTGTACAGATCTGCTGCTCTTTGTGCACCCGTAAAATACTCCTCTGCATAACGGTGCCGATTTAACGTTGTGTAGATTCTGCCCAGATATATCTTTGCGTAAATACAGTATGCACCGGGCGCTGGTTGATCACAGAACTCCCTCTCCAAATCCTTAAACCGTTCAATCGCCTGCTCAAACTCCTGGATGTAGTAGAGCTCTTTCGCTTCAAATAACGGATCCTCTTCCTCAACTTGTACCGTGATGGTTACAGAAGAGATGAACGAAATAATTAAAAGCCCAGTAATGTACAATTCTCTCACGCCCCCGGGGATGTCATAACGCTTTACTCAGTGTTGCGGGTCTCAAGATGAACTTATCGGCAGCTCATTGGATTCAATTAATCCTTTTGCCGGCTTCCAAACAGCGCATCCACAAAGTCGGCCCGGTCGAATACCTGCAGGTCTTCAATCTGTTCACCTACGCCAATGAATTTCACCGGAACCTTCAGCTCATTCGAGATGCCGATCACAATTCCCCCCTTCGCTGTGCCGTCGAGCTTGGTGAGTACAAGGCCCGTCACGTCCACCACTTCGGTAAACGCCCTGGCCTGAAGCAGCGCGTTTTGTCCGGTAGAGGCGTCGAGCACCAGCAGGATTTCATGAGGAGCCTCCTCTGTTACTTTGCTCATCACCCGTTTGATCTTGCCCAGCTCTTCCATCAGCGACTTTTTGTTGTGAAGACGGCCGGCGGTATCGATCAGCGCCACATCGGCTCCCCTGGAAACTGCTGAACTTACCGTATCGTATGCCACTGCAGCCGGATCCGCGTTCTGCCCCTGCTGAATAATCGGAACTCCTGCCCGTTCACTCCAGATCGTAAGCTGATCCACCGCTGCCGCCCTGAAGGTATCTGCCGCACCCAAAACTACCTGCTTGCCTGCTTGTTTGTAGAGATGAGCCAGCTTGCCGATGGTTGTGGTTTTTCCAACGCCGTTCACTCCCACGATAAGGATCACATGGGGCTTGTGCGGAAATGCTGCATCAAAGCCGGCGGGCTGATCCGGCCGGTTTTCCATCAGAAGGGCGGTAATCTCTTCCCTCATGATCTGCTGAAGTTCGTTTTGAGTCACAAATTTGTCGCGGGCTACCCGCCCCTCCAGCCTTCGTATAATCTCGACCGTGGTTTTGACCCCAACATCGGATGTGATCAGGGCGTCTTCCAACTCATCCAGCGTCTCATCGTCGATCCGGTCTTTTCCCGCGATGCTCTTGCCGATTTTATTGAGCAATCCCTCCCGGCTTTTTTCGACACCCTGTTCAAGTTTCTCTTTTCGTTTTAACCCTAACTTATCTAACCAGCCCATTTTCTTAGTTTTCGAATGATATTCCAGATCTGCATCATGGGGTGAACTCCCAAGGCTCTCTGCCGTTTAATTTACCTCTTTTTTTTTAATTAAATTCTGCCCCGTCAAGGATCTGCCGGTAACGGATTACGTAGTTGATGAAGGAGTAGATCATTGCCAGCAGCGAGAGGTACATCAGCAGCTCATGTACCATCACGGCATCTCTGAAAAAGAAGACGGCCATCCAGTAGGCGGCCAGTATATTCACCGAAATCTTACCCGACATGATCGACATGGCCACCTTCCCCCTTCTTTTTTTGATCTGCGCCGAACCGGCCATAATCAACAGGTCGCGCAGCACTCCCACCGCAAAAAACCAGAGCGGAATCCAGCCAATCCATACCGTATAGAGAAAGAGAAAGAAGGCCATCAGCTTGTCGGCAACCGGATCGAGCACTTTGCCCAACTCTGATATCTCATTGCGCAGGCGGGCTGCAAGGCCATCCAGATAGTCCGAAAAAATACCATAACCGATCAGTGCCCAGATCAGTGCATTGACTTCCCTCTCATTTCCGGTATGAATCCAGATCACAGGAATCACGACAAGTACCCGCGAGAGGGAGATAAGGTTCGACAATGTAAGGATATCATCCTTTACCAAGACCTTTTTCCCGTCGATGTTTGTAAATTCTCCCATGCGATGCGATTTCAGTGAATAATCAGCTATTTTGTTGCTTTGCGAAAACAATACCTTCTGATCACCGGAAGAAAAATACACTTTTTAAAGCAGTTTTTTATTATGAATCAACCCGGCACTCCTCACTCCTCACATAACAGCGGAGAACTGACCGAAACGTCTCTCTCTTCAAAACAGGTCTTTAAGGGTAAACTCCTGGATGTCTGGCTGGATGAGGTGCGTCTCCCCGACGGTACCACTTCAACCCGGGAGTGGATCAAACATCCCGGCGCCTGTGCTGTGGTTCCCGTATTTAAGGATGGCACCATTATGTTGCTCAGGCAGTTTCGCTTTCCCGCCGGGGTTACCTTTTTAGAGGTGCCGGCCGGCAAGATCGATCCGGGAGAAGATCCGCTCGAAACAGCGCGAAGGGAACTGCTGGAAGAGAGTGGCATCCGCTGCACACAGCTCGAAAAAACAGGATATTTCTATCCGGCTATCGGTTATGCCGACGAGATCATCCACAGTTATGTGGCCTGGGATCTCTCCATAGAATCACAAAATGAGGATGCCGATGAGTTTCTTCAGCCTCTTCGGATTCCCTTCCGGGATGCAATAAAGATGATTCACAATGGCGAGCTGACCGACGCAAAAACCATCACCACACTGATACAGGTAAAGCAGTGGTGGCTTGAGCATGGGCCTTTTGAGGTGAACCTGGGGCGCTGATCCCCTATCCGAATTTCTTTTTCAGTTTCTGCTCAGTTAACCAGATGGGAATGAGCAAACAGCCGCCTGAGAAAAATGTCGCAATCAGAAAACAGAGAGTAGAATTGGCATCCGTAAGCAGCCAGAGTGGCGCCACTGCTCCGCAGATAAACCCGTAGCGGATCATCATCACTGCAGAGTAGTGCTGTGCGAAGTCCCACACTTCCTGAGTCCGCATGGCTCTTCCTGTCCGGTAGCCATACCAGGAATTGATCGTTTTGGGTGGCCATTTTTTCTGTATCCAACCTGCCAGTACTATGATAAGTGCAATAAGTCCCTGTATGACTGTGGCCATAACCTTCTCTCTCTATCGGTTTTTGGATTGATCTGTGTCAACACGGATCACCCCCTCTTTTTCGGCAAGAGTAAAAAGAGACTTGTGAAGCTGATCACGGTCAAGTTCTCCCCGGAGGAAAAGTTCTTCTGCTTCATCCCCTGTCAGCATCAGGATACTGCCCGCTTCACGGAATTGCAGGTCGATGTTTCTGGGATCGGTAAGTCTCATCTTTTCGATGTTTAACCCACCCGGACTCACCCTCTCATCCACCAGGCAGTAAAACCGGTCGGAGGGGTCATCGCCAAATTCAATGATCTGAAGCGTTGTATCCTGAAATTTCATACTCTTTTTTTATTTCTGCCTGATCCTGTTCAGGGTATTCGAAAGGGTGGGGAAGATCCCCGGCCCTTTATACCCGGTTACCGGCACAAATCAGTTGTGCCGCTCCATAAAGTCGCGTGCTTTCACAACCTCCACCACCTCATTGGTACTCACATTAATAATCTGTACCTGGAAAAGGCTGATGATCGCCTGACTCTGAAGACATTCCAGAGCTTCCGGAACGGTAGTACACTCTTCGGTTTCGCTGACCAGGTCGTTTACTCCCTGAACAATATAGCGGTAAACCGGTTTTTCATCCGCCGGCTGTTTTGGTTTCTCCTCTTCAAAATAGTCCCGAATCGCCTCTTCCGTAACATACCACTGCACCCCGAGTTTTCGGCCTCTGAGCCGGCCTTCCCTCAGGTAGGTCCGGAGTGTCATTTTACTGATTCCAAGCATTTCATGCAGATCATCAACCGAATAGAGCGTTAGGGAACCGATTTTCCTGGGCATTTGAAGACTTTTTAGACTATTAATAAGAGCTAAAGATAGTATATTAATTACTATTACTTATATAATAATTGCGTTTACCTGAGAATGTCAAATGAGATTTGTCCGGCTGTACCTCTTGAGCTTATATTATTAGGAGTTACTTTAAAATCCGGAACGCAGCCGCCTCTCTTTCACTGGATACCGCCGCAGAAAAATCACCCTTCCTTTGACTGATTTCCGCATCCCGAACTGAAAGTGTACACCTGTTATTTCAACTGACTCTTTCCTTCATCATTCACTCCCTTTTTTTGAATAAGAGCAACTGAGAGCGCATGCCTCTCATTGCCGAATTCGCTGAAAGGCCTGGAATCCGGCCCTTCGGATGAAGGAGCCGGTTAACGGGTAATCCCGGCCGGGACCGCCGGAATCTGCGGGTGATCCGCGGCCGTTGACATAGGGCAGGCGGTCTCTTTCTTAGCTGTTATCCCTGAGCAGGTTGAGGTACTGCAGCTTCGGAAGCCGCCTGCCATTCTGCTTTTTTCTCCAGGAGATACTCCTTGATCCCGTGAGCTGTGATGTAAACAACCGGAATCAGTACCAGGGTGATGAGCGTTGAAGCGGTGAGTCCGCCGATCACCACTCTTGCCAGTGCGGCCTGAATTTCACCCCCGGCTCCCCAGCCAAAGGAGAGAGGCAGGAGCCCCAGTACCGTCGTGAGCGTGGTCATGAGAATGGGCCGCAGCCGGAGCCTGCCCGACTCCAGTACTGCCTGGATAAGCGGCATATTTCGCTCCCTTCGCATCAGGTTGATGTAATCCACCAGTACAATCGCATTATTTACAACGATCCCGACAAGCATAATTACCCCCATGATACTCTGCATATTGAACGTGGTATTGGTCAGAATCATGGTTGGGATAATCCCGATGACAGCCACCGGCACGGCAAACATCACAATCAGAGGATCCAGGAAGCGCTCAAACTGTGCCGCCATCACCATATAGATCAGGCCTAGTGCCATCAGGATAGAGATGATAAAATCCCGTTGTGCTTTCTGCTGTTCTTCATATTCGCCGCTGTAAACGATGGAAAATCCGGCCGGCAATGTCAGATCCGAGAGTGAAGTCTGTATCTTCTCAACTGCCTGACCCAGCGGTACACCACTTTCCAGATTGGCTGTGATGAATGTAACCCTCTGTCCGTTCACACGGTTGATTGTCACCGGTCCGCGGGATGCCTGCTGGTCTATCACCGTTGAGATGGGTACTGTGGCACCGGAGGCAGTACGAACTGAGATATTTTCAAGGTCGAGTGTACTCATCCGGTCCTGTTCCTGAAGTCTCACTGTGATGGGGAATTCGTCGCCTCCATCCCGGTAAACACCCGCCCTTGCACCCCCCACATTGGCCTGAATGGCCTGTGCCACTTCCCGGGCGGTGAGTCCGAGTTCTGCAATTTTCTCACGATCAAAAATGATATTCTGTTCCGGTCTTCCCTCTTCCCGGTCAGACCGCACTCCTCTTACTTCAGGGATCGTTTCCATACGACGGCGGATATCATCTGCAAGTTCATTGGCCAGGTCCAGATCATAACCTCTCAGCTGAATCTGTACTGCCTCATCACCGCCCGATCCGAAAATCCGCCGGAGAATCCAGAGGCCGCTCTGAGCTCTCACCCTGAAAAACCCTCCGGGGATACTGCCCTCAATCTGATCGCGAATCTGATCGGCAAGAACATAGGAACTGATGGTGCGTTCGCTTACATCCACCAGATTCAGTTCTACCTGTGCGCGTCCGTTTCGCACTTCTGTACTGATGTATTTTACCTGATCCATGGGTGTTATCGCAGTCACCTTCTCTTTCAGTTCCTCAAGATAACGGTTGGCCACTGCGATATTCATTCCGTCAGGCAGAAAAAATTCAATGCTGATTTCATCGGCTTCCGTCTGCGGTGCCAGTTCGGTGTCGATAAAACCTGCACCATACACGGATACTACGATCAGTGTTGCGGCAATGCCAAACACCCATCCCTTTCTGCGGATGGCTTTACTCAGGAAATCACTGTATTGGTTTTCAAAGCGTTCAAAAAAGAGCTGGAAACGACCCTTATCTTTTTTGGCAAGCTCACTGTCGGGACGAACACTTAAAAATTTACTCGCGAGCATCGGTACCAGTGTCAGGGCAATGAGCAGTGAACAAAGGAGAGCAAAAACAACCACCAGAGCCAGCTCCTGGAACATGGTTCCGGTGATCGTCTGCATAAAGACTACCGGAAGGAAGATTACAGAGGTGGTAATTGTGGAAGCGATGATGGCTCCCCCCACCTCTTTGGTTCCCTGGAGTGAACTTACTGCGCGACTCTTCCCCTGACTTCGAAGCCGGACAATATTCTCAAGTACAACGATGGCATTATCCACAATCAGACCCACTCCGAGTGCGAGACCTCCAAAGCTCATCTGATTGAGTGTCAGGCCGTTAAAGTAGAGCAGCCCGAAAGTGGCGATGATGGAAACCGGTATTGCCAGGGAGATAATAAAAGTTGTGGAACCATTTCTGAGAAAGAGATAGAGAATAAAGATTGCCAGAAGAGCCCCCCACATTGCGGCCTGCTGTACATTGTCGATCGAGTTCTGAATGAAATCACTCTGATCGGTAACCACCAGCAGGTTCAGGTCCTGCCGCTCGTTGTTGATCCGCTCCACTTCGCGGTGGATCTGTCTGGACACCTCCACCGTATTGGCACCTGTTTGTTTCCGGATTCCCATCCGGATCATCGGCACGTCATTTACGGTGGTTACCCGCCAGATATCGGCAAAAGCGTCTTCAACGGTTGCCACATCACGCACCCGAACCGGCACCCCGTCGATTCTCGTAATAATCGTCGCGGCAATGTCATTAACGGAGGTAAACTCCCCCAGCGTACGCACATAAAGCTCGGTGAGTCCATCTTTTACGTTTCCACCCGGAAGTGTATTGTTTTCAGCGACAATCGCGTTTTGAACCTGTACGGCGGTGAGTCCGCTCGCAATCAGCCGGTCGCGTTTCAGGTTTACCAGAATTTCGCGATAGACTCCGCCCCACACATCTATCGACCCCACACCCGGAATCTGTTCCAGCCGTTTTGAAATATCACGCTCCAGCAGCCGGGTCAGTTCGTCGAGTGCACGATCCGACTGTGCTCCCAGAATAACAATCGGAGCGTTATTCGGATCAAATTTTCTGACACGCGGCGTATCCGCTTCCTCGGGAAGTGACCGCCGAACCCTGTCGAGGGCAGCCCGTACATCATTGGCTGCTTCATCCAGATTTACATTCTGGGAAAAATTCATCGTCACTGTACTGCGGCCCTCTTCGGATCTGGAGGTTACTTCTTCCACATTAGCCACTCCGGCGATTGCATTTTCAATCTGATCGGTGATGATCACCTCAATCTCTTCCGGCCCCACATTGGGATAATCCACGGAAATCGAGATCCGGGGAAACTCGATTGGCGGAAGCAGGTCAACCGGCAGATAGCGGAATCCTGCAATGCCGAGGACTACCACAATCAGATAGACCATAGCCGTTGCTATGGGTCGTTTAATGGATGTTTCTGTCATTCCCATAGGAAGCTCAATTTACATTTACAATGGTGTCGTTGCGCAGCTGATTTGCAACATTGCTGTCATTCATGATCTCACGAAGGAGATCCTGCGGTCGAAGCCGCTGCATTTCCATGATATTTTGCCAGCTTGCCGGGCGAACCCTTGCCACTTCGCTGTTGTCGCGAACCAGAAGGTTTTGCCCTACCGTCACCACCCAGTCACCGCTCCGTATTCCCGTAACTCCGGCCGCATCGCGTCCTCTGGCTACGATGTCAACCGGAACAAACTCAACCGTTGTGGGGTTACTCAAATCCCTAATTTCATTCCCTGCATCGAGTTCCGTCAGCAGGCTCGCTTCCAGTCCAAAGCCTGTAGCTCTGTACACTCCGGTTGCCCCGGTCTGGGGATTTCTGTAGAGAGCGCTCAGTGGAACTACTGTGGTCTGCTCACTCTCACCATAGAGAACATCCACAGTCACAAACATTCCCGGAAGAAGAAGACCGCCCGCGTTTTCAATATCAATTTCGGCTTCCGTGCTGAAATTACCGGCCCCAAGGAAGGGTGAGATTCTTGAAATCTCTGATACCAGTACGGTATCCGGCATGTTTTCACTAAAAATCCGGGCGGTGTGACCTGTTCGGACGTAGCCAAGCATTCGCTCCGTGAGATTGATTGTAATCCGGGACTGACTTAAATCACCCACAGTAAACAATCTTGTATTTGCATTTACCTGCATGCCAACTTCCGCTGCCCGCTGCCCTATGGTTCCGTCAACCGGTGAGAGAATAACGGTTTGTGAAAGTGCTTCATTCTGCTCTGCAACATTCGAACGTGCCTGTTCCACCTGTGCCTCTGCCAGTTCCAGGCTGGCTTCAGCCGACTCAAGCCTTGCTTCCAGCTGTTCCATCTCCAGTTCACTGCTGAGTTCCCGTTCCGCCAGTATTCTTGCTCTGCGCAGTTCAGATCTGATCTCTCCGAGTGCAGCTTCTGCCTGCCTTCTCTGCGCAATTGAAATCCTCAGGCTGGCCTCGGCCTGTCTCAAGCGCTCCCTGTATTCAAGATCTCTAAGACGGATCAGGGGTTCCCCTTCTCTGACCTGATCGCCATTTTGTACAAAAATCTCTTCAATCGGTGCGGCGATTCTTGGGTAAATATCTACCTGATTGCTTGCCCTCACAATACCGTTGAGGCGTTCCTCCAGCGGAAGACCGCCAAATTGTGCCTGAACTGCTTCCACCGCAGGGATCACCCCACCTCCTCTGTTCTCTGTCTGCTCTCCGCTGCCGCTGCACCCGCTGATCAGCAGCAGTGCCAAAATAATCATTCCAATTTTTATATATATTCTCATCGTCTTTTTCGTTAAATCGTATGGAAAGTCTACCATTAATTGAGTTAATTCATTCCATTTCTGTTGTTAAAAGGTTTAAAAAGGTTTAAAATCAATCACTATGTCGCGGAAAGTACTTTTTGGAATTATCATCACCTTGTTTATCGCACTGTTTACCTGGTTTTCAATCCACCAGATCGTTCCAGAAGAGATTGAAAATGCTCCGGAATGGATGAGTCTTGACGCTGCACTCGAGAGGGCTGCTGCTTCTGATAAGTATGTGATGATTGATATATTTGAAGTGGGTTGTCAGTTTTGCAGGAAGATGGATCGTGAAACATACCCGGCTCCCTCCGTCAGGGCAGCCCTGGACCGGGGTTACTATGCAGTGAAGATCAACGGCCATTCGGAGCGGATGCTCACCTTTCTCGGAGAGGAGATGATGGAAAGAGAGTTTGCTGTTCGAATGGGTGTGTCTGCCTATCCTTTTGTCGTTTTGATGAAGCCGGATGGAACGGTTATGGACAGGCGCAGGGGGTATCAGGATGTGGTTGGGTTTACACGTTTTCTGAACAGTGCCCGGCAGCCGTCTGAGAGCCCCTCCTGAACCTTCAACACCCTGTGATTTAATGACGAACCTGTGATTAATTAGATTGCATTGACTCTTCTGCTTACCGGTATTCTGGTTTATATTTTGATTCAGCTTCTGATCGGATGGTGGGTTTCCCGTTCCATCAAGACTGAGCTGGATTATCTGCTTGCGGGGCGTAAACTTGGTTATCTGCTTGGTACGTTCACCATTTTTGCCACCTGGTTTGGCGCCGAGAGTGTGATCGGCTCTTCCGGGGCTATCTATTCAGGCGGTCTCGCAGGCGCGACCGCCGATCCGTTTGGATTCGGACTATGCATTGTGCTGATGGGTCTGATCTTTGCCGTTCCCCTGTGGAAACGTAAACTGACCACCCTGGCCGATCTTTTCAGGCAGCGCTACTCTCCTGGTATAGAAAAACTTGCCGTTTTCATCATGATTCCCTCTACGATTGTCTGGTCGGCAGCCCAAATACGTGCGTTCGGACAGGTTCTTACCGCCTCTTCGACCCTCGAGCTGGAATTTGCGATTGCAATTGCAGCCACGATTGTGATTCTCTATACCGTTCTTGGCGGACTTCTGGCCGTTGCCTATACAGATATTATTCAGGGGCTGGTATTGATTGCCGGACTGCTCTCCCTGCTTTTTCTTGTGCTGTTTAACACACCTGACCTTGCATCCGTCTGGGCTTCCGTGGATCCGTCACGGCTCACGCTCAGGCAACCTGACGGAACGCTGCTGATTGATCGGATTGATATCTGGCTGATTCCAATCTGTGGCTCCGTTGTGGCGCATGAACTGGTAGCCAGGGTGATTGCCACCCGATCACCGGAGGTGGCAAGGCGTTCTTCACTGACTGCCGGGTCGATGTATCTGGGATTCGGGCTGATCCCCGCTTTCATCGGGATTATTGGCCTTCACCTGATTCCAGGACTTGAAGACAGTGAACAGATCATACCACTGGTAGCTCAGGCCTATATGCCCGCCGCTCTCTACATCATTTTTGCCGGTGCTCTGGTATCGGCGATTTTGTCCACCGTGGATTCCACACTGCTGGTTGCTTCTTCTCTGGTTTCTCACAACATTGTGGTCAGAAGAAAACCAGACATGGCAGAATCATCCAAAGTTGCCTGGGCTCGTCTTTTTGTTGTTTTTTTCGGGATTCTGGCCTGGGTCATAGCTATCCGTGCAGAGGGGGTATACAACCTGGTGGTGGATGCCGCTTCCTTTGGTACTGCCGGAATATTCACTGTGGTGGTGTTTGCTCTCTTCACACGAATCGGTGGGGCTGCGGCGGCAGCCACTGCACTCATTACAGCGATGGGTGTCTGGCTTGCAGCCACATTCCTGTTCGATGTTTCCTGGGCGTTTACACTCTCACTGATCAGTGCCGTCTCTGCTTATCTTCTAGTCACGTTACTTGAAAGAATCAGCCGGCGTACTGCCTGACACCCGCCATATCTACCATCAGATCGAAAAGATCGGTATTACGAACCAGTGTCGGGATGCGGTCATGGCCCGGCCCCCAGGCTGCGATTTCCACATAGTCGGACGTGTGGTTGGTTCCGATAAAATAGATGCCGTTATAGTTGGCCATCACACCCGCCATTACGGCGCCCGGACCCTGCCGGTCGCGAAACGGTGCCCTGTAATCGCCGTTGAAGGCGTTGAAAATCATGATCGCCTCATCTTCATAGATCTTTGTATTGCATGCGTACTCCACCAGTTCCCTGACCCTGTTTACGGTAACATGGTCCGATACAGATTGTTGTGACCAGTGGAAGTTGAGTTCCGCGTAAATCCACTCAAAACTGTGCCGGTATTCTTTGATGGTGTCCAGCATCAGGGGGGATTGCCGGTAACCCGACCCCAGTCCGCTCAGCCCCGGGTTGGCATTCCCATGATCGGTGGTCAGAATCACCAGTGTATCGTCTCGCCCTTCAGTAAAATCCATCACCACTTTAATCGCATCATCAAAGGCGATCTGATCGTAAATCAGTCCGGACGGGCAGTTTCCGTGCGCTGCATGATCCACGCGTCCACCTTCAATCTGCAGGATAAAGCCGTTCGGGTTTTGCTCCAGTCTTTTCAGGGCTGCTTCAGACATCTCTGCAAGAGTGGGTACCTCCTGCTGCAGTTCCGGAGTGTTTTTGTGATCTACTGTGTAAGGCAGGTGAGAGTCATAAAAAAGTCCGAGAAGTTTTCCCTCAGGAGCATTTTTCATCTGCTGCCGGTTTCTTGCCAAATGGTATCCTTTCGCGGCAAATTCACCAAACAGATCGCGGCTGTCGGGCCTTGATTCAGCTGAAAAGTGCCTGGCACCGCCCCCCATGATCAGGTCATACTCCCGTTCATAATACTGAACAGCAATCTCATTCTCCATCCCCCTCTGTGGAACATTGGAGGCGAAACCCGCCGGTGTTGCATGGGTAACGCGGGTCGTCGTCACCAACCCGGTTCCCTTACCTGCATCCCTGAAGATTTCACAGATTGTTTTGTATTGTTCATTCTCAGGGCTCCAGTTCACCGCTCCGTTATTGATTCTGTGGCCACTGCCCCAGGATGAGGATGCAGCAGAAGAGTCGGTCACCACCGAATCAAGCGGCATCATATCCATGAGTCCGCGATGGTATATTTTGTCCGATTCATAGAGCTGACGCCAGTGAGATTTTTCACCACTTTCTGAAATTTTTATCTGGTCTGCCAGTGCAAGGGTACCGTGGCTCATCCCGTCAGACACCAGAAAGATGACATTCCTTGCTTCTCCGGGAACCGACTTTGTTACTGGACTGTTTGCCCTGCTGCCAAAAAGTCCCGTCCCGAATGCTCCCGCTGAAAACGCTCCGGTTTTTAAGAAATCGCGTCTTGAAAATGTTTTGTCACTCATGATTCAGCTCCATATTTAGTTCAACAACAAGAATAGAAAAAAAACAACTCTTTTGCACCTTACAATCCGGTTTACGGGGTGCCTACCCTTCAGGGTTCCGGATTTGATTCTCTCTTAATGGATGGCTTCCTTATATTATCAGGTCAGGAGTCTAAACCGTGATCTCTCTTTCTGCGGGTGGCTGATGAATCCTGATTGTGTACTGAACTGCTGTAACAGACTGTTCCGGCTGAGCGTTTTTGCAATGATTCTGATAATGAACCGCTTTTATTTTCGTTTCTCTTGCTGATTATGCGGAAAAATGTATTTCCTGACCAAACCTGTTAAAAATTATCCAATAATCAAATCCTTAAACAATGAATAAACAAAACAAACCTATCGATTTCGTTCCGGGATCTGCAAGGGCGATGCTCTCTTTTGTTCTCTTCCTGTTTCTCTTGCTGCCGGCGGCAGCACAGGAGGTGGTAACACCTGAGCATATCGCCAAAATGGAGACCGTAACCAGCTCTGCCATTTCTGAAGATGGACGCCATATTGCCTACACGGTGAGTGTTCCGGCTGACCCCTATGTAGAGAATGCTCCCAACCGGAGCCATCTTTACGTGTTTAATGTAACCGATGGCACAACCAGACCCTATCTCACCTCTGTTTCGGCGGCATCCATACAGTTTCGGCCGGGAACCGGAACCGTCTCTTTTCTGGGACAGCGGCCGGGAGATTCGACCCGTTCCCTTTATGAGATTCCGGTGGATGGCGGCGAGGCGGTAAAGCTGCTGAGCTTTGACCGGAATATTCTCAGCTATACGTGGCATCACGATGGAAACCATGTCGCTTTTACAGCCTTTGATGCTGCGGAACGCTCCACATCCCCTCTTTCGTACCGGGCCGAGGTATTTGAAGAAAACCAGCCTCACCGCAGAGGCTTCATTACCAATGTGGCCAGAGAGGGACATACACCTCATCAGATCCAGATCGAGGGTTCTATCTACATGATTGAATGGAGTCCCAACGGAAGCCAGCTCGCCGTTTCAGCGGCCCCAACACCTACAGTGGATGATTCCTACATGTTTCAGCAGGTGTTTATTGTGGATTACCGTACACGGGAAGTGACAGCCGAAGTAAATAATGAAGGAAAAATCGGGCAGATGGTCTGGAGCCCGGACGGGGAACGCCTTGCGCTTCGTGCGGGTGCAGATATTCATGATCCGATCGACGGGCGTATTCTGATCGTAAGTGCAAGAGGTGGTGCACCCCAGATCATCGACCGCGATTTTGAAGGGAAATATGAGCAGATTATGTGGACCGAACCTGACAGAATCCTGTTTCGTGCCAGTGAAAGTACGGCTTCTGCACTGGGATCGATTCGGTTTAACGGAAGTGACAAGCGCACTTATTTCTTCACTGAAGAACATGCGATGGGCTCATTTTCAAGAAACAGTTCCGGTGAAATTTCTTTTGTTGCAAGCTCTCCTGCTCACCCGAATGAGCTTTTTTACATGGCTGACAGCTCAACAGCCCCCCAGCGTTTAACCTACAACAACACCTGGCTCAACGGTGTGGAGCTGGGCCGGCAGGAGGTGGTATCCTATGAAGCCCGTGACGGAGCATTTACCATTGACGGTATGTTAATCTATCCTGTAGGATATGAGGATGGGACACGGGTTCCGGTGATTGTAGTGGTACATGGCGGACCCGAAGCACACTACAGCAACGGCTGGCTGACGGCCTATTCCATGCCCGGGCAGATGGCCGCAGCAATGGGGTATGCGGTTTTTTATCCCAACTACAGGGGCAGCACCGGGCGGGGTATTGAATTCATATACAGCAGTCAGGCCGACCTTGCCGGCAAGGAGTTTGATGATGTTGTGGATGGGGTCGATTATCTGATTGAGCGGGGAATTGCAGATCCCGACCGAATCGGTGTGACCGGGGGTTCCTATGGCGGTTATGCTTCTGCCTGGATGAGCACATACTACTCTGACCGGTTTGCAGCGGCTGTGATGTTTGTGGGAATCAGTAACAATCTCTCCAAGTGGGGAACCAGCGATATTCCCGAAGAGCTCTATCTGGTACACTCACGCCATCGTATGTGGCAGTCGGATGCAAGATGGATGGATTATCTGAAGCGAAGCCCGATCTACTGGGTAAACCGTGCTCAGACCCCGATATTAATCATGCACGGCTCCAATGATACACGGGTGCATCCTGCCCAGTCGCTGGAGCTCTACAGGCACTTGAAAGTGCGTAAGCCGGAGGTGCCGGCACGGCTTGTTTTCTATCCGGGTGAGGGACACGGCAACAGCCGCGCCATGGCCAAGCTGGATTACAACTACCGTATGCTGCAGTGGTTTGATACCTATCTGATGACCGGCGACCGCACAGCTGAACTTCCGCACTGGGATGCTCCGGTACCGGAAAGAGAGTAATAAGCCGCAGACAGATTTTTAATCTGAGTTAATTTGCACATACAAAAAAGGGCGGGATTTGTCTCCTGCCCTTTTTTTGTTTCTCATCTCCTCATCGCCTTTTGTGCAGTGAAGTGCACATCATCACTCTTACAGATTTTCTCAGTGAGAGAGTACCAATCAGGCGGCCTCCCCTTCAGCAAAGGTGAGATAGCGTTCTTCGATACCTGCAGCCTCCACCATCACCGTAAAGAGGTCGGTATTCTTCACAAAACCGGAAAGAGCTTCACTGCCGGGTCCGTAGGAAGCGAGCTCCACGTAATCGGATGTGTGGGATGTAGATGACCAGGTGATATTGGTGTGGTTGGAGAGTATCTCACCATAAACAGAAGACCTTCCTCTTCGCCGTGAGGCTACGTGGGTATATTCACCCCTCAGCACATCGCGCATGGCTGCGGCTTCAATATCTGTAATCTGCAGACGGGTCGCCTCTTCCATCACCTCTTTGATACGGTTTTCTGAACTGGAAGCGTCGAGCTGTCTGCCCACCCATTCAGCAGAGTACTTAAAGTTCTGCAGTTTATCGAAATTGGAATCCGGCCCGCTGCTCAATCCCGGATTGGAATTGCCATGGTCTGTGGTAATAATGACCAGTGTATCGTCTCTGTTTTCTGTAAAGTCGAGTGCCACCTGAATTGCCTCATCAAAAGCGATCTGATCGAAAACGAGTCCGGCAGGATCATTGCCGTGAGCAGCGTGATCCACACGGGCCGCTTCCACCTGCAGGATAAATCCATTCGGATTGGACGACAGTTTTCCAAGAGCGAGCTCTGTCATTTCAGCGAGTGTGGGAACGGTTCGGATCAGCTCAGGTGTATGGATATGATCGATGGTATAAGGCACATGGCCGTTATCGAAAACTCCCAGAAACGGGGTATCTGGCAAAGCGGCTCCGATCTCCTCTTTTGATGTGACCACCCGGTACCCCCCCTCTCTGTAGGCGGCGTAAAGATCTTTCTGGTCGCTTCTTTTCCCGGGATTGTAGTGGCGGTCACCTCCACCCATCAGTACATCGATACGGCGCTCCAGATACTGATCGGCAATCTCTTCCCCCATATTTCTCGACTCCATATTAGCAGCAAACCCGGCGGGTGTGGCATGGGTAATCTCGGCCGTGGTTACCAGGCCGGTTGAACGCCCCGCATCCCTGAAAATGGGTAATATGGGTTTATGAACCTCATTATTGGTTCCTATGTTCACTGAGCCGCCATTCACCCTGTGCCCGCATCCCCAGGAGCTCGACGCTGCTGCCGAATCCGTGATAATACCATTGGCCATAGCCATATCCATATTTGCCTGGGTCACTTTTCCCTCTTCAAGCAGCCGTATCCAGTTCGATGGGCGTCCATCACGCCGCCGAAGCAGCTGGTCGGCCATGGAGAGTGCGCCTATACTCATTCCGTCACTGACCAGAAAAATGATGTTTTTCGCTTTTCCTCTGCTTTGAACAGGTGTACAGGCACTGCCCGCAAAAAGGCCGGTTCCGAGCAGCATGGACCCAAGTGCTCCGATTTTCAAAAAATCCCTTCGTGATTGATGGCTCATAATGATAACTGTTTAAATGTATGTTCTTGGTTCAGGTTATAGTATGAATAATATGAGAACCTTATGTTAAATCTTTATAAAAAGCGATTTCTGTTACATTTTTCAGAGGCGTCCGGTTTATGCACAAATAATTTTTTGGCCATACAGGGGTATTTAAAAACTGTTCTTTTTGCGCAAAATAGTCGCTTTTTCATATGTAAATCCTCCTCTGTCGTGAACAGGTTGCGGTTTCAAAGTGAGTGCCGTCCCGATCTGTTAGAAAACTCCTTGTTTTTAAAAGCCCCCTATATCTTTGTACTTTTACCTGAGCGAATCAGAAATCGACGGGGTACAGAAGCCGGCATCCTTTTCTGCAGAAGAAACTCTGAATTGCCAAACATATTCAGAACAACAGCATTCAGGGATATTAACTATCTTCTCCACTTAACGACTATTGTGTCCTGATGAATGGACAAAATAACTCCCAACTTTTGGCACATAATGAATCGCAGAATCGTTCTCTTGTTACTTTTTTTCTTTGGCATTGCCTCTGTGGGCGAGGCTCGTCAACATGAGATGCCCGGTTCTGAAAACGAGAGTGACGCTGCATTTCTCCATCATCTGAATGATCAGATCGAAAGCTGGCTCGAAAGGGCGGTGATGGATTCCGCCAGGGTGGCTCTCGACAGGGCTCTCTACCTGGCAGAACAGACCGATGATCCCGATGCCCGTGCCGACACATATTTCAACCTCAGCACCTTCTATCTCTATCAGCGCCAGCCCGATTCTCTTCTCTATTATGTCGAGGATATCTTTCCGGAACTCCTGGAGTCATCTAAAGGAATTCAGATCGGGAATCTGCTGGCCGTTGCCTACAACAGGAGTAATCAGAATGTTCGTGCCATTGAACTACATCAGCTTCTGCTAAATCGAGCAAAAGAAGAGGGGAATATCCGCTATCAGTATGTGATCAGACAGAATATGGGTAACGCCTTCCGGCAACTGGGAGATATGGATGCGGCAGTAAACAGCTATCTTGAAGCTCTTGAGCTGATGGAAGGCAGTGACGACAGAAATGCGATGATGGTGTTACTTGACAATCTTGGCAACCTGAACACTGAAATTGAAAATTTTGAGCTGGCTGAGATCTATGTTTCGAGAGCTCTGGAAATGGCGTTGAGTGATGGTATATTGACCAATCAGCTTACCAGTTCTCTGAATCTGGGGATCATTTACAACCTCACCGGAAGACATGAAGCAGCTATTGAGCTTTTTGAAGATGTTCTGGAGCTGAGCCTGCAGCTTGGCAGTCGTTTCTCGGAAGTTCAGGCGCTCTACAATATCGGTGAAGCACACAAAAACAGGGGCAATTTTGAGCTGGCAGTTGGTTTTTTTAATAACTCCATGCAGAAAAGCCAGGAGTACGGGGTTGGACTGGGTATTTATTACAACAGTACCGGACTGGGGGGTGTTTACAGGGAGCTGGGTGAATCTTCCCTTGCGATTGCAAATTATGAAAAAGCCCTTGAAGTGGCAGAAGCTTTTGATGCGACAGACCTCATCCTTGAATCCCTGCAGCGGCTTTCTGAAGTTCATGAGGTCTCTTCCGATACTTCTGCTGCTTTTCTCTATCTGAAAAGATATACTGCAAAGAGGGATACGATTAACCTTGCAGAGCGGGATGAGGCTCTTGCAAGACAAGAGGTGCTTCTTGGGCTGAGGCTCGAACAGGAGACGCGGGAGCTTACTGAGCAGGCTCTTGAAGCTCAAAAAAGGAACACAAGAATTATTCTGTCCCTTCTGGGCATACTTGCCGCTGCATTTCTGTTCCTGATTCTTTCCAACTACAAAATTCGCAAAATTAATAAGCTGTTGAACAGACAGTCTAAAGAATTGGCTGATCTGAATGAGAAGAGAAATCAGCTCCTGTCTGTGCTCTCTCATGATCTTCGAACGCCCCTTAGCAGCCTTCAGTCTCTCATTGAGCTTTTGAAATTGAATACGCTTGAGAAGGGTGATCTGGATTCTCTCCTGGAAAAAATTGATGCCAGTATAGGGAGTGAAATTGTGACTCTGGGTAATTATCTCGAGTGGGCTAAAAGTCAACAAACGGGAATTACCCCTGCGCCTGAGCAGGTGGAGCTTTCTCCGCTGATCGGGGAAATTCTGGAAACGATGGAGAGTGCAAAAAAGAGTAAGGGGATAGAGATTCGTAACCTGGCTGAAAATAACGGCACCTCTGTTTATGCTGACATACAGCTTTTGCGCGTAATCCTTCGCAATCTGATCTCCAATGCTATCAAGTTTACGTCGAATGGAGGCCACATTGAGATCAGTGCTGCCGAAGCGGATTCCGACATAGTGATCACGATATCCGATTCAGGAGTGGGAATGACACCAAAAGAACAGGCAAACCTCTTCAAGGCCTTTGTTCATTCCAAACAAGGGACTGAAGGAGAATCGGGTGCGGGGATCGGCCTTTCGATCTGCCACGACTTTGCAGAGAAACAGAACGGGTCTCTCTCCTGCAGCAGCAAGCCGGGTGAAGGGTCTGATTTTTATCTGCGTCTGCCGAAAAATGCTCCCTCTGCCTGACCCGCTTGCCGATTCGAAGCAATCTCATCTGATAGCTCCTGCAGGAATCTTTTCATTCTTCCAACCCGCTCTTCAGCCTCTTTTCTTC
>REDA01000049.1 GCA_007693745.1 Balneolaceae bacterium | reverse complement strand
GTCAGGATCATTGCAGTTCATTTCCGGTTTTTTTATCAATAAATTTGTTCAAAAATCGGCGTGGTAGCTCAGGTGGTTAGAGCGTCGGATTCATAACCCGGAGGTCGGCGGTTCAAGTCCGCCCCACGCTACAAAAAGCCTTGTAAGTTATTAGCTTGCAGGGCTTTTTTTATGATGGGTACAAACGTTGGTACAAGCAAACCACCTGTTTTTTTTGAACCAGTCTGCTGTGCAGCTTATTACAGAAAAATTCATTCATCGGCGCCTGCTTCTACCAGATACTCACTTCATATTCTATTGCTCAAGTGTCTAGCCAGGGACTTAGAAGTCGAGCGGACTTTTCACACCGTGACCACCTCTGTTGAGCACATGCAGGTAGATAGAGGTCGTTTTCAGGCTTTTATGGCCGAGTAGATCTTGTACGGTACGTATGTCATAGCCGTTGGCTAATACATGGGTGGCAAAAGAGTGGCGAAAGGTATGGGGTGATATTTTTTTTTGGTAATTCCAGCTTTTTTAGCTGCCACATGAACTGACCGTTGAATATGTTTAGCTGAAATATGGTACCTGTAGCGGATTCCGGATGTAAGATCTTTAGATCGATGATTTCTCTTTCACCCATCTGTTTGGGATGCTTCATTCCATGAAATCGGATAAATCTTCTTATCCAGTCACAATATCTCTTTTCGGTATTGTGACTCTAATTACGTCTTTTAATTTCGAGCTTCACTCTTTGAAGTAATTTCATGATGATCAGGCGATATGAATGGGTTGCTTCTTGTATGAAACAGAGAGCCGATAACCCTTACAAAAAAATGTCGTTTTTTTTCTTTACACGAATTTCGAAGCATCACACTTGTCGCATAACATGAAAATTATCAATGAGTATTTGTGAATAAAAAGGAATTGGAATATTATCAGACAACAAGCGGCAAAGACGTAGCCGGCTTATAATTATATGTTAACGAACCCTTCTCAAATACCTTAAGTCTCTTCTTCTCGTTATCTCATTATGTATTAATTTTGTACATTATAAATACGTTTAAAGAAAACACAGACTATTATGGCCACAGCACGTATTGAAATAGACCAGGATATCCAGCCACTTTCTGAATTCAGAAAACATGCGGCTGATTTCATTGACCGAATCAAAAAGCAGAAACGATCTATTGTATTAACACAGCACGGAAAAAGTGCTGCGGTTTTAGTGGATGTGTCTGAATATCAGCGCATGGTTGACAAGATAGATTTAATGGAAGAGCTGATCGAAGCAGAACGACAAATTGCAAGAGGTGATGTCGTTTCTCATGAAGAAGCGAAAAAACAGATTAAAGAAAACCTTGCCAAGTGGAAATAGTCTGGACCAAACAGGCACTACAAAAGCTCAACAAGTTTGTCGACTATATCGCCCGGGATGATGCAGCCACTGCTGAAAAGTGGGCATTAAAACTGATAGAGAAAACCGATCAGCTTATTGAGCAACCCGAGTCAGGCCGGATTGTGCCTGAATATAATGAGCCAAATTTGCGTGAATTGATATTCGGAAACTATCGGGTGATCTACCGGATACGTAAAGAAGAGAACACGATCTATATTCAGACTGTGTGGCATGTCCGGCAAGATCCACCTAAATCGAGTGTGGGGTTGCGTTAACAAGCGTAGCGCTTCGCGGTTCTTCGAATCAACGCGGACTTGGCCGCTGTTAGCCAGCGCAAAACTTGTTATCAAAAAGAAATTTCCAGTTTTAATTATTTTACCAGCCAATAAAGCCAAGCCGCTTAAACGCCAGACCGTTATGTAGCCGATTTCCAAAATCGCGATTGTTCCCAATATGGGAACTTCGTAAGTTAAGACATGCGCGTATTCTCACGAAAAACACTGGTCGGTTTTTGGACAAAGCATGCCGAAGCCGAGCAATCTTTGAAATCATGGTTTGCTGAAGCAGAAAAAGCACAATGGGCATCTCCTGCCGACATCAAGCGTTTATATCCATCCGCCAGTATTTTATCCGATAATCGCGTTGTTTTTAACATCAAGGGAAATACGTACCGCTTGATTGTAAAAATCAATTATGACTATGGTCAGTTGTTTGTCCGTTTCATCGGAACACATGCCGAATATGACAAAATTGACGCTAATACAATTTGACCACCGAAGGACCACGACTATGAATATAAATCCCATACATTCACAAGCCGATTATAACAACGCTTTAAATAGGATCGAAGAGATCTTTGATGCCAAACCGGGGACGATCGAAGGGGATGAACTTGAAATTTTGGGCATCCTTGTCGACGAGTTTGAGAAACGACACTTCCCCATTGATGCTCCGGATCCAATAGAAGCGGTAAAGTTTCGCATGGAACAACTCGGTTTGTCTCAGAGCGATTTGGCAGGGTTGATAGGTTCTAAATCAAGAGCGAGCGAAATCCTTTCCGGCAAAAGAACATTATCACTTCGGTTAATCCGATTGTTAAATCGAAAGCTCAGTATCCCCGCCGAAGTCCTGTTGCAACAATAAGAATCGGTTACATAACAAACGCTAGACCGTTATAAAGCGCAGTGAAATGTTCACATATCACTCTATTTCAATTGGACATGTCCAATTTTATTGGACGGTGAGTTAAGCTAATAAACCACCAATGCATATCAAGCCCTTATTCTACGCTCCATAACAACGATTGCACTTCGTGGCTTTCAGCTCGTGCTGACCGGTGCTGGCTCAAATACCTTAGACCGTTATTTCACCCGGCAGCACAAATCGAAGGCCGTTATACACCCTATCAAATCACTACTCCTTGCATTTCATATTGGTATGATATATAATACCATACATGGAACCATTTCAAATTGTCTTGGACACTAATGTGCTTTATGCCGGGATTCGATCAAAACGAGGTGCTTCATACAAGCTCTTGAAACATCTGAATTCAGGAAAATTTGAAATCAATTTGTCTGTGCCTCTTGTTTTAGAATACGAAGAGGTATTACTCAGAAAACAACCGACACTAAACTTTACTGATAAAGAAATTGGACAAATTCTGGATTATCTTTGCCACATCGCCAATTTACATGAGGTTTATTTTTTGTGGCGACCAATCCTGAAAGATCCCAAAGACGACATGATTCTGGATTTAGCTGTTCGGTCTAATTGCCAGTACATAGTTACATACAACACCCGTGGTTTCTCCGGCGTTAATCAATTTGGAGTCCAGGTTGTCACAGCACAAGAATTTTTAAAAGCAATTGAGGTGATCTAATATGAGCACATTAAGCGTAAGACTTCCCGAATCTCTTCATAAGCGCCTGAAAGAGATGGCCGACAAGGAAGGTGTTTCAATGAATCAATTGATAACTTTAGCGGTTAGTGAGAAGGTTTCTACCCTATTGACTGTAGACTATTTGAAGGAAAGAGCCCAAAGAGGCAATCGTAAAACTTTTGACGAGTTGTTGGATAAGGTGCCGGATACGGAGCCAGAAGAGTTCGATAAACTTTAAACCGGGTGTATAACCATACGTTTCGTGCAGGCCGGTAATGGTTACCAGCCTAATTCTAAGGTGATTGCCCGGCAGCAGAATTGCCAGACCCGACACTCTTTGTGTGGTGTTGTACTACAGGCAGTCTTCAATACCGGTTTTGCAGTTCATCTGACTGCACCAAATATATATAGAGGCTCAACATTCTAGCAGTTTATATACAATCAAACCTTATATATTGCCCCGCCTTTGCGGAGCGGCCATAGAAAATATTGCGTTCCCTTTTACCAGACAATCAAACAGCAGGCTCAGCGCTATAACGAGCACTGTCCAGTTATGGGTAGTCTCGGGGAAGGGGCAGCACAGATCCTCCCGGTATTCCGGAGGAAATTCATCCACAGCCATCGTATCGAACGTTATTTATATACAAGGAGCGGGTGCGGTGTCCAATCAAGCGCTTTGAGCTCAGGGCTGTTTGTCCTTATCCAGCACGCAGACGTACATCGTTCTTGCATGAAGATCAATTCCACAGTAATATGCATGAACACCGGTGTATACATTCATGGTTTTCCTCCTTGGGTTTATTATGAGTTTTGCAGAACCGTAATGTACGATTCCGGGAGGAGGCCATGAATAATATCAAGGGCATCATGCAGACGAGTTAGCGTTGGTTGCTCGACTATTGTGTTGGTCGCCTCGATGCATATACCCTGAGCCGTTATACCTCTTCCTTGTCTTGCAATAATTCGGCATTCTAAGTAGTTTTATTATGTAACCAAAATGAAATCATTTTACCGTGGCAACCAACATAACCATACGCGACATTCCTGACGAGGTTTACAAGAAATTAAAGCAACAAGCGGAACTGCATCAACGAAGTGTCAACAGTGAAGTAATCTTCTATTTAAAACAAATGGTTCGCAGTCATCGTCCCGATCCCGATCAGGTTATCGCCCGAGCGAAAAAACTCAAGCAACAGGCGAGAGGCTCCCTGACCCTGCAAGAGATCCAAAAAGCCATTGATCAGGGTCGACCATGATTGCAGTTGATACGAGTGTCATTGCGAGTCTGTGGGTACCCAATGATATGGAAGAACTGGCATATCAGGTTTTGAGAAAAGATCCTAATTGGGTCGCACCTTTGCTTTGGCGATCAGAACTACGGAATGTATTGGCTCTATATCTCAGGAAAAATTTATTGGAACTGTCAACGGTATTGCAATCGATGCAGGAAGCAGAACAATTAATGGAATCGAATGCTTATGAGGTGAATTCCACACAGGTTTTACACTTAGTCCATAATTCCAGCTGTTCTTCCTATGATTGTGAATTTGTTGCTTTAGCAGACGATCTTGGTATTAAATTGGTATCGTTTGATAAGCAGATCTGCAGGGAGTTTTCTGAGATTGCCGTTCATCCCAAAAAGTTTGTAAACTAAATACAAAACAGTGGTATAACCAGCGGCTCAAGCGGTCGATTATGCGGTTCGGAGCGGGTCGTCGAGCCAAAGCGTGTTTTTCCTGATGAGATTCTTCGTCAGGCTCGGATGATGAGAAAAAAAGTCAGAGGAAGCCTGTCTGCCGAAGAGATCCGGGATGCCTTTGACCAAGGCAGGCCATGATCGTAGTCGATACTAACATCCTTGCCCACTTTTGGCTACTATCAGATCATACCGAACTTTGTGAACAACTGTTTCAATGGGATCCGGAATGGGTTGCACCTGTTTTGTGGAAAAGTGAATTCAGGAACGTGGTCATTCTATACTTGAGAAAAAAACTTATTGATCTGCCGGAAGCAACACAAATAACTGAAAAAGCAGGTGTTTTTTCAAGATCAAGACGGAAGCAACTTTAAAACCGCAGCGTATTAGCCAAGCGTGAGGATTCTAAAGTTACGACAACGAAGATATTGGGCAAAAGAACAGCTTTTCAAAGCCCCCGGTATGTCACGGTTGCTCTACCGTAAAGGTCTTCGTAGCTGAAAAGGGGAGTCCGTTTTGGGTCAATCCCTGCACAACAATCCGGTAGGCAGAGGGGATATCATTTGTCCAGAACCGGATCGTTTGACCTTCTTCCGGTACCACAAAGTCCGCATCCCAGTGAAGTGTGATTCTGTTGTCCGGTTGTTCGATGTCCCTGGGTACAGTAATACCATACCTGGGTGAATAGAATTGCGTTGCGGGCTGGTATCCCTGAACCCTGGCAGTGATCAACCCACGCTGATTGGCCGTTGAGCCTCCATCCCCTCTGCGGGTTCGTACAACAAGGACACCTCCGGCGCCTCGTGCTCCAAAGAAACCCAGCTCGGCTGATCTTCTGAATACATTTACTGTTTGAACGTCTGCAGGGGTCAAATCAACCAAATCGGAGAATTCTGCCTCGATATCGTCAATGATGATCAAAGGCGGTGGCGGTGATGATCCGCCGAGATTGACGAATCCGGTCTCAATGCTAAGGCCGCTGTTACGGTTTGCTGAAACCCCCGGAATTTGATTGATGGCTTCGACGAAAGGCAAACTGGCAAGAGCCGGCCGCTCGTCAAAATTGATGCGCTGGCTTGTACGATCCCCCCTGAATCGCAGATTGCGCTCAAAGTCATCGACTTGCTCCATGCGCTCAGCTGTGACCGTAATCTCTTCAAGTTCCCCGACCATCTGGGCATCCACAAATCGCTCCACCTCCATCCGGGCAGTTTCTGCCCTGCCGGCTAACTCCCCGCGCGCGGAGCCGGCCTCTGTATCTTCAGCCGCCCGCGGCCTGAGTCCGCGTAAGGGGCTGCTGTATTCCGGCAGATTTGAAAACTGCTCTTCCAGTTCAATCCGGACCCTGTCGCTGCCTGAGGCATCATTTGCACGGATATTGATCAGATCACCTCCCTCAATCTGGAGATCACCCAAAACGAAACGCCCGTCCGCATCTGTTGTACTCAGTTGAACTTCCTCCCCGCCCGGTCCAAATGAGAATACAACTGTTGCATCTTCAAGGGGCCTCCCGCGAAAACCGCTCTTCACAAAGCCGCTCACAGTTATCCCTGTTTCGGGAAAAGAGAACAAACGGATCTCTTCCAGGCTGGCGATCTGATTCATATCGTACGCACGCCACCCCTGGGTTAAGAGCAGGATGTCCAGAGCACGGCCGGCTTGCTCATGACCGCTAAAATAGAACCCGGGCGCTTCAACATATCCTTTCAATTCTGTTTCCAGGTTCAGGTGGCTGTTGATATCTGTGTAGTAAGGGTGATAATCAAAAAGATCATCATCAAAAACGGATAAGCTGATGCGGGCGGGAAGCGGATTTGACTCAAAGTCCCTCACTCTGACAGTGAGAGCTGTTTCGTCACGAAGGGTATAGATTTCCCTGTCCAACTCCAGTTCTATTGCTGTTTCGTCAAGGGAACTTTTGTTAAAGGTGAGCCGCTCAGCCACCGGGTAGCCAAGAGGATCAAGCAAGGTGAAGTGGACAACGCCGGTTGGGAACTGCTCTTTTGGGATGGCAGTTCCACCCTGACCCTCATCCATCAGAACCAGAGAGGCATAGAAAATCTCCCCGCGCACATGCGCGAAGAGCAGGAGTGCATCTCCGGTTTCAACACCTTTGGATTGGATTTCAATCTGGAATTGTGAAGGGCTCTGATTGATATGTAACAGATACCCGCTGCTTTGAACCTCGGGCAACTCGTAGTGAACCCCGTCCACCACAGCGGTATAAGAAGCCCCCAACCCGGGGGTGAACGGTTCGACCACCCCCATTCCCCGATGTTCACTGGAGAAAGGGATTTCAACATTACTGTTTTTATCACGGATCACACCCGATACGTCGATGCCGTAACCATCTCTGCCAACCGCTTTAAAACCGATGGTTGTCGTGAGTCCGTCAATCAGGTACCCGCTTTCCGGCATGAACTGCAGATCCATATCTCCCTGCGGGGGTGCCGAAGTTAGCTCACCATCTGTATAAACAGTGATATCCGAGGTGAATTCATAGGATGCTCCAAAGTTGAGAGACCACGCCGTGTATGCCCTGATTGTATAAATTCCGGGATTCTCTTTTGCATTGGCGAAGGTTAAACTGCCTGAACCGAACCCCCCTGTTAATTTGACCGGGACTCTCTCTGCCATCGTTCCATCGGGTTCAATCAACTCCACATAGAGCAGGCTGCTGATTTGGGACGGGAATCGGTAGCTGCCTGCAACCACATAGGCCGAAAACCAAATCCGGTCGCCAAAGAGATACCACTGGCGATCCGTGTGAAGATAAATTCTTTCCCTTGGAAGATCTTCCTGGATCGAACGAAAGGTCTGTATAAATTCCACGGACGCTCGATGCTCCTGAGCTTGCAGTGGTTCGGGAATCGTACATGTAAAGAGAAAAGGTAAGATCAGATAAAAAAAGTGAGCGGCTTTTTGGGGTACCATTGGGTGGGTGTAATGAAATTATTATAATGATAGTATTAAGCAAAGGTATTCATTAACAGGAGACTTTGAAAAAATGTTCTTTTGCCATCTATCTTCGCTGTCGCAAATTTATAATCCTGACGGTTGGTAAACAGACTGCGGTTTGACATCTGCTTTCGCCTTGATCTTGTGTAAATCTCATGGTTATTCAAAGCCCCCTGACAAATCGGATATGTCAGGTCCAAATTGCCCGCTACCCCTCATTCCGGTATTCAAGAATATCCCCTGGCTGGCAGTCGAGCGCCTCACAAATTGCCTCAAGTGTGGAGAATCGGATCGCTTTCGCTTTTCCCGTTTTCAGGATGGAGAGGTTCGACATGGTGATATCAACCTTTTCCGAGAGTTCGGTCAGCGACATTTTACGTCTGGCCAGCATCACATCAAGATTCACGATGATTGCCATTTTTATACCGTCAGTGTGTGTTCTTGATGGATGATCGCAGCCTGATTCACGATCTCGGCTATGATGTAGCAAATCAATCCGGCCATCAGCAGGATAAAGTCGAAGGGTGGAGCCATGATCATTCCCTCCAAAAGACCTGTGCTCTCTTCAAAACTGATCTTGCTCAACCACTCATAACCATATTTCAAAGGTGCTGCAAACAGAAGCAACAGTGCGACCTTTTTTAACTCTTTCCCATTTTCAATTTCAAATACTCTGTCGAGTGCCATGGCATTTAATGGCCGCTTTAAAATTGTAAGCAGGAAAAGTGTATATCCTGCGAGGATAACCTGAAAAAATCCGAGCAGCAGAGAAAGAGGAGTAATCTCTTCGAGGCTGTAATATCTCGCCTTTATGCCCGAAAAGGAGTGCAGAACAACCGACCCCGGCTCGAGTTGATCACGGATGTCAGTGATGATGGAATGTGGGCTAAAGTAAACAGGCAGACCCATCGGAAGCAGTGGAGATCCTGTAACCAGGCTGATAATTAATGCAGCTCCGGATATGACCACCAAAGCAAACACCACAGTCCAAACAAATTGAACAAAAAACCGGATCAGTGATATAACAGACCATCTTCCTGTAGCTTTCATATGGTCAGCTCCTGCTCTTTTTGAAGTTTTACGCCATGATCGAAACTCCAGGCGATGGCCAGAAGCACAAACCCGAACAGGAGCAGCAAAAGAGGCAGACTCATGCCTGAACTGACCTGTGATGCATGTTGAAACTGGTAATCAGCAAAGAGGTTCGGCCTGAACAGAGAGTTTCTAACCCAGATCAGAACAGGAGCAGCAATTGTCATCCATGCAGTGATTTTAAGATAGAGTGCAAGGATAGCATTGCACGCCCAGATTACGAATTTTACGGTATTGGATGATTTCATTACGGATCGTTGTTTTAGTGATTCGCATTAAATATCAATAATGTTTTATTGATAAACAATAAATTTATCATTCATCCATAAGAATGGCTCCTGCTTATTTGCATAAGTGAACAGATTGATCCGTGAGTTCTATTCCATCTGGGGGCATGTTTTACAGGCCACTACAGTGATGTAAATCCAAAAAACACCACTTCCGGGAAATAGGGTTTAACGACTCAACACCGGTGAAATAATTTTCTGCTTAATGTTTTGCGATCGTGTCAATTACCTGAAGCAGCCCGTCTCTAAAAAAGATCAGGAGTTATTATTTTGATTTTGAGCCTGTACGTCTTGATTTGCCTGTGGATTTTGCCGCACCCTTTGAAAGGTTCCGGGTTGTGCTTCTGCCTGCCGTAGGTGCAAAACGTTTGGCGCCGGAATTTTTTCCGCCAGACGTTTTTTTAGCCCCTTTCCTTTTGTCCCTTTTGCTTTCCGCAATTTTAGTGTCTGAAAGGTTTTTTCTGGTTCGCGGTTTATCTGAAGCCGATTTTCCTGAACCCG
Source organism: Balneolaceae bacterium (assembly GCA_007693745.1). GTDB lineage: Bacteria > Bacteroidota > Rhodothermia > Balneolales > Balneolaceae > Rhodohalobacter. The sequence goes on along the minus strand of REDA01000049.1, from coordinate 65,223 downwards.
ATTTCGGTGAATCTGCTCCATCTGAATTACCCGCTTTCTTTTTCCTGTGCGATTCTGATCCTGCCCCCGGTTTGCCTGTCACCTTTGGAGCACCGGAAGAATTTCGCTTGCGTGGCCTTCGTGCGGCTGCTTCTTTGCGGGATCCGGCAACGGCCTGCAATAGAGAGTCTTTCTCAGAATCGGTCAAAAAACGCCAGGTGCCGGTGTCAATACCACTCAGGCTGATATTCATCACACGGATACGCTGCAGGCGTGTCACCTCATACCCCAGTGCCTCACACATCCGCCGGATTTGCCGGTTCAGGCCCTGATTCAGAATGATGCGAATGGTATGTGTGTTGATTTTTTCCACCGTGCAACGGCGTGTCATAACGCCAAGAATCGAAACCCCCTCCGCCATTTGCCGGACAAAACCGGGAGTTACCGGTTTGTTGACAGATACGATGTATTCTTTGTCGTGTTTGTTACTGGCTCGCAGAATTTTATTCACAATATCCCCGTCGTCGGTGAACAGGATGAGTCCCTCCGAGTCCTTGTCGAGGCGACCCACCGGAAATACACGTCCGCCGTAATAAGCCAGGGCTTTCAGAATATTATTGGAATCGCTGCGATCGGTAGTGGAAGTAATTCCGACGGGCTTGTTATAGGCCAGATAAACATGTTCGGAGCGCATTTCCACCGGATTCCCATTCACAAGAACACGATCAGCATCCGAAACCAAATCACCGAGCTGCGCAGGTTTTCCATTCACACGAACGTGGCCGCTTTTAATCATACGGTCTGCTTCCCGGCGGGAACATATTCCGGCATCACTGATAAATTTGTTAAGACGAACAGGCACGATAATATGCTGGATTAGAGTTGGGGGAATATAAAAAAAAACGGTCTGATACTGCGTTTGAAGGTTCGCCAACTGGCTCATCTGAAAAAGGCCGACAGTGAACAGACGATCCGGTTAAGATGCAGTACAGAACGTGAATCGACTATTCTGGCTATGTCTGCATATCTCTGATGGACTTGATCTGTTTGTTTGCCCGATTACACGAAAATTGTGCATTGCCTGTAAATTCAACCGGAATTCAGGGGAAGTTTCGAACGCCTCGGATAGTAACCAAGCCGTATCCGGCGAGTTTCCTCTCTTTCCTCTGACAATTTTGTTAATCCGCTGAATGGGTATCTCCAAGGGATCTGCTCAATTTCTAATTTAATGGATTAACGGTATCCAAGCAATAAGGGTGTTTTTTTGGTTTACGTACTCATGGAACATCTGCTGCATTCTGATTACCTGCTGTGTTGACCATCATTGTTCTTATATTTGGATGGGGCAATATGCTGTATAAATACCGGTCCCTTATGTGCAAATCTTAAAACTTCAGATTAGCTGGCATCTTATGGAACACAGCACAGAAATATCACCAGTTGAAACCCTCTTCAGAGATCAGGTGCGCAAGGATAAGAAATTAAAAAATGCTTATTTACTGGTGCACTCAGAAAAGAGAGGATTGCATTTGAATCTCGCAGATGGCACGGGAGAAAACGCCGCACCCAATCCACAGCAACCTGTTTATATGGCAAGTGTTGGCAAATTGTACACCTCCGTCATCCTTGCAATTCTACACGAAAAGGGAATTATATCTTTTGGGGATCCCGTTGGCAACTATCTTGATTCCGATTTAATGGACAAGCTGCACGTTTATAAAGGGAAAGACTACTCCGGAGAGATTCAGATCCGCCATCTACTGAATCAAACATCAGGTCTGCCGGATAATTTCTATCCATTATTCGACAAATTACTGGCCGATCCTGATTTTGAGATAACCCCCCGGCAAGCCGTGGAGTGGGCTAAATTTAATCTCAAGCCTCAGGCTGTACCTGGCAAAAAATCCTTTTATACCGATACCAATTACCATCTTCTGGGATTAATCGTTGAGAAAGTATCAGGTGAACCATTTCATGCTGTTTTGAGTAGATTGATATTCGATCCTTTGCATATGAGACAGAGCTATATGCTTCAGTATTCAAAACCGTATCAGGAGCCGGACTACAAAGAAGCCGGATTCTATTTTAACCAGACCCGCCTGAACGAACTCAAGGGATTTGCCGGGCTTGATTATTCGGGTGGCGGTGTAGTAGCTCCCATGGAAGATTCGCTGAAATTCATGAAAGCCCTGACGAATTACCGGTTGATTTCTGAAGATACTTTCGAGCAAATGCTCAGTGATAAAGCCCCGTTGTATCCCGGCTGGCACTATGGCTACGGAATCTGGCAGGTCCGCCCGCTCCCGATACTCCTGCCCGCAAAATATGAATCATGGGGGGTGCTCGGAGCAACCGGTGCATTTATGTTCTATCATCCTAAACTTGAAACATACTTTATCGGGAGCTTTAACCACCAGACATGGCAAAGAAAATGCGTTCGTTTTATGTTCAGGGTGATGAATAAGCTAAGTAACTGATATTCTGCTCATATCAGGCTACTTAAAACGCGAAGCGAAACAAGTGGCATGGTTTGACCGAAACAGCCAATCCTGAATGTTCTAAGCCCCTATATAGTTACGATTTGCCGGGTGGATTGAAGACCCCCATCAATGAGTCCTGGTGACGTAACTTTCCTATTCCGCAACCCTTCGGAATATATCTAATGGATTGTTGTCAAGTATATGAAATTTAAGTATCATAGGCGGAAATAAAATAAAGTCAATGTCTGCAGGCAGGGCCGGATCCGGTACTGAGGGTTCGCATGGATCTTCCTTCAAAGCAGTATAAGGCAGACAAATTCTGAGTAGTTATCAGGAGATCATCAAGAATCTGAATGGATAAAGATATGGAAAGCAGCAAACCTCAAGACGCCGAAACGGTTGCCAAACCTGTCGCATCTGCAGCGCGAATCACAGACCTGGACATTCTACGGGGGATTGCACTTTTCGGCATTTTGATCGTCAACCTCTACATTTTTGCCAACCCCATCGCCATTGTTGTTGTAAATCCAGGCCCATGGACGGAGTGGTACAATCAGGCAGCTCTCTTTTTTACCCGTGTCTTTTTTGAGGGGAAGTTTATTACGATGTTTTCTTTCCTGTTCGGAATCGGTTTCTACATTTTTACCGAACGTCTGAAGTTAAAGGGGATGCCGGTTCGAAGGGTTTTTTTCAGAAGGATGATTCTTCTTCTTTTTATGGGGCTGATTCACGGTGTGTTGCTCTGGCCGGGGGATATCCTCGTGCCTTATGCTCTTTGTGGTCTTTTTCTCCTCTTTTTCCTCTACAGAAAGGAGAAGACGATCAGGGTGTGGATCGGACTGATCCTCGGGGGATTTCTGATTCTGTTTACCCTGATGGTATTTTTTATCATGTGGGGCTTGAGTATGCCGGATATTTCTCCGGGCATAAAACAGGGTTTTGCCGAGGCAAATGAGGGTTTTCTGGATCTGCTGGCGCGAGGGTATGAGGTGTATGCTGCCGGTCAGTTTTCTGAGATACTGAACTTACGATGGGAAGAACTCGCTTTTGTCTGGACAGGTTTACTTTTTACCCCTATGGGCTTCATCTATATTACGGCCATTTTCCTTTTTGGTTTTCTGATTGGCAGGCAGGGGCTTCTGGAAAACCCCGGAATTCTTCGCTCACTTTTAATTCCACGAAGGCACCTCTTTACAGTGACAGGATTTCTGCTCTCCGTTGTTTACGCTTTTACCTACTATCGGACAGATCCGGTGCTGTTTAACTACTGGTCGCTTATCCAGATGTACACGATTATCATTGGAGCGCCGCTGCTGATGCTGGGCTATTCGGGGTTTATACTCTTCTGGCTCGAAGAGAACAGGTTCAGTTCATTTCTTAACAGGTTCGCTCCTGTCGGTCGCATGGCGCTTACCAATTACATTATGCAAACTCTGATCTGTGTCACTCTTTTCTATGGATACGGATTCGGACTGATCGGCCGTGTTGAACCGGTCTACTTACTGCCGATTGGAATGGGAATCTACATTTTCCAAATGGCTTGGAGCGAATGGTATTTTGAAAGATACAAAATGGGGCCGCTGGAGAGGCTCTGGCGTATGGGCACCTATATGAAGCGAGTTTGATTTCTACGCCTGTTCCTCAGGCCGACTCGTCTGCTGAACATACCAGAGCGAAAGAAGAGTGGCACCAAAATAGAAAAAGGTGTTTGCGGTTCCTCCAAAATTGCCGATGAGTCGAAGTCCATATGCAAGGATGACGAAGATAAAGAGGCTGAATAACAGCCCTGTGAGGAGCCATCTCTTGCTTTTTTGGGGTAAAAATTCCAGTTTAAAAAGGCTTAAAGAGAAGAACACTACCGCCAGCGTCTCCGTAATGGCTATAGTATAGTAAGCCATGAAGAGTCCTCCGGGCAGGGTACCCATCCAGGTAGAACCAAAATCGGATATGAATCCGTCGGGAATACCCAAAGGAATCCATTTATTCAATGCGGCCAGTCCAAATGTGGTGAGAAAGAGAAAAATTATTGCCAGGTATGCTGCTGGGGTGATCAGATTGGGTTTCATTGCAGTGACGAATTAAGGGGTTGGAGTGAAGAGCATGTGATGCAGTATAGTGACACAATGCAGGCATAAACAACGGGTCAGTGAATATAAGTCGGAAAATATGTAAAAGATTTTAATGCATGAGAAGGGTGGAGGGAGATCAGCTCACGATAGGATCAGAAAGCCAGGGGGTACAGAATTCATCATCTTACCGTTTGAATGTAAATAGCGAGCCTGAAACGATACGGGAGCATTATTTCTACCTGTTCTAACGGGCAGGACTCTAATTGGACTTGTGGATTCTCAGTGAAGTTTTGTACTATTTGTATCTTATTGTGATGAAATATCAAATCGTTAGACCTCTACAGATGAGCTCCAAAGAGAACAGCTTTTTCAGATTATATCGTGATGAAGAGTTTGAGGCTTTTTATGATGCCGATCCGGTAAGCAGGCGGCGTATCATCTTTGCCAATCTGATGCTGAATTCCCTTCCACTGATGGTCATGTTAGGGATTTTCAGGGAGTACATCGGCCTGAATCTGTTTACCGCCTATCTGATTTACGGGGGCTTTATCCTCTATTTTTCAAGCGGAATTGAAACGATTGCCTATCTCTATCCAAAGCTTCGGTACTGGTATAAAAAATTATTCCCGTACTACCTGTTTTTTCTCGGACTGGCCGGTATTCCACTGGGAGTATTTATGGCGATGCTGGGTTACAGTCTGGGAAGCGGCAGTGAAGTGATGGAACTTCCATCTTTTCTGATGGGATCCGTTTTTCTATCGGAAGCTCCTCCTAACCTGCTCTATACTGAAGTTTTAGGTGGTGTTGCTGTAATTGTAGTGGCAATCGCCCTTGCTCATTTCGGCCAGCAGATGATTCTGCTGGCTTCGAGGTCTCTTTACACGCGGCGGGCGGAAATTGAATCGGATGTTCGCTTTGCACGTGAAGTACAAAAACGACTTCTTGAGGAGGTTCATCTCTCCGGTGACACCTTCGGCGCTTCAGCACGGTCGGCCCCTGCAAACGCCCTTGGAGGTGATTTTTTTGAACTGTCCATTCAGAATTCACAAATGATTGCGGCTGTGGGCGATATTTCCGGACACAGTTTTGGCGCCGGACTTCTCATGGCGATGTGTAAAAGCGCTCTTACAACGCATCTGAATTATACTGACTCTCTTCCTGAAGTGATGAAGGGACTGAACAGGCAGCTCTTTTCTCAGTCCGATCGAAGAATGTTCGCAACTCTGATGCTGTTTCAGGCGGATCTTGAAGCGAGGACCTTTACTATGTGCAATGCTGGTCACCCATCGTTGGTGCATTTAAAGTCGGGTAAAGCGGAGTTCCTGCCGGGTAAACGCGGACTGGCTCTGGGAATGATGGCCAATGCAGACTGGGGAACGGAAACGATTTCATATCAGGCGGGTGACGCTGTGGTTCTCTATAGTGACGGTCTGATTGAGATTCGGGATGAACATGGTGAAATTCGGGACGGTTCCTTTTTTGAGGCTTTGGTTGAGCAGGTTTTCAGCGAAACCGAAGGAGCAGGAGATATTGCAGTGAAACTTGAGAATAAGATCCGTGAGATGGAACATAATCGCGAAGCTGATGATGACCGCACGGTGATCGTGATCTGTTTTCGGTAACAGATGGAACGGCAGGGCTCAGACGCTGTACTGAAACGCGTTTTCTTTGGAGAGATTTTCCAGAATCTCCCGCAGCTCTTCGCCTTGCTGTTTTGAGTGATAGGGCAGCTTCAATTTCTCGGTGGATCCTGCATTATTTCTGAGTTCAATCACTTTTTTTTGCAGGGTGACCTCACGAATGGTATCCCATGCAAAAGTTTTGCTTTTACCGCCGAAGGGAAGATAGTTGGTAAAGGTAATTCCCTTTTCAGAAATTTTAACCGACTTGATGGAACGGGTTCTGGAACCCCAAAATGCCAGGGCTAAAAAAATGAGAATTACACTTGTCCATTCGATTCTCTCCTGAAGCAGATAAACAGTGGTTACGGCACCGCTGAAAAAACCGAGATAAAAGATTCCAATGAATCTGAAAAACTTAAGCAGAGGCCTGTCCGGGTTTTCCCGAATTACATAGTCATTCATCAGTTTTATTTGTTTCGTATTATGATCCTTACTCAACTTAATAAATAACAGCGGAAATAACATAGGATTCCCTGAAAGCCAATACCGTTTCAAGGATTCATCCTCTATCGGGATTCATGAGAGAGTGCGCGCGGGAAACAGCTGGCATCCACTACATCAGGCTTTGAACGTATTGAAAGGGGGGCTTTGAAAAACTGTTCTTTTGCCCAAAATCCTCGTTATCCCAACTTTAAAAACCTCACGGTTAGCAAACAGGGTGCGGTTTTAAAGTTACTTACGCCTTGACCTTGTGCAAAATTCCCGTTTTTTTACAATGTGTCCTCATAATCATAAACTGCTATGGAACTACTTCAACAGGAGATTACACTAAAACCAAGAGGCAGGGGGTTTCACCTCATCACTGCCGAAATCCTTTCTTCCATTCCAGGTCTCCCGGTATTTAAAGCGGGGATTGCGCATATACACATCAAACACACAAGTGCGTCTCTGACCATCAATGAAAATGCGGATCCTACGGTTCGGCGTGATTTTGAGGCCCATTTTAACCGGATGGTTCCGGAAGACGCTTCACTGTTTGAGCACAATTACGAGGGGCTGGACGATATGACAAGCCATCTCAAGAGCTCGATTCTGGGTCATTCTGTGAGTGTGCCGGTCACCGGCGGACGGTTTAATCTTGGTACCTGGCAGGGGATCTATCTCTGCGAGCACCGTAACCGGGCCCGTGGCAGGTCGCTCGTGGTTACTGTAATGGGGGAGAGGTACTAACCCACAAACTCCAGAAAGCTGCTGAAATTTGCGGGGTGAAGCAGAAGACCACTGGTCTTGTAATGATCGCGGAACGCCTTGGGGGTTCGGACCCTTTCGTTTTTGTTCCATCGGATATTCCAGGCCTTTACGGAATCATTTCTCACTTCCAGATAGTCGACCATACCTCCGGTAGTGTTGCGCCAGTAGTGTACCTTTACGGGTTTTCGCTCCTCATAGAGCCTTTTCATCCTCTCGCTGATCAGGAAGTTTTTCAGCAGAACATCCCGATCCGTACGCAATTCGGCGGGCTGCCAGGAAGAGAGGAGTGCATTTCGGATGCCCGTGTCATAGAAATAGTACATAAAGGTGTTGCGGATCTCACCGGGGCGGCCGGTGCTGAAAGGCTGCAATTTAAAAATGAGCTGATGATTCTCAATGATCTGAAGATAGGTTCCGACAGTGTTTTTGTCGATACCAATCCATTCAGATAATCTGTTCAGCGATACTTCACTGCCGGTATGGAGCGCCAGTAGTGTAAGCAGCTTTCCCATGGCTTCCGGCTTGCGGATCGGTTCCTCCCGTATCAGCTCAGACAGAATCTCTTCGCGTACACGATGATTCAGGAGTTCAATCTGTCGTTCGGGACTGGAAATCACCACTTCCGGATACATGCCATTTACAATACGCTCGCCCAATTTTGAGCGGGAGGTCATAATGCCTGCATCACTCACATACTCTCTCCAGGTAAGGGGGAAAAGGGTAAAATCGAGTTTCATTCCCTTGAGTTCACGAAGAGATTTCTCCTGACTCACGGATCCGGAGGGCTCCATGGATGCAATGAGTTGTGTTTTCGAATGGAGATGATGCAGGAGAGAGAGTATGTGGCCGGGATTTTCCAGCATGTGGAGATTATCCAGAAAGAGAATTCGAGGCTCGTAATGAGAGTGAACTGCACTCTCCGAAGTGAGACGAAGAATCCTCTCCCGTGCCGAGGGGATGGAACAATCTTCTGTGAGGACATCCCTTTCATTTTTGAGAAGCTGCATGATGAGCGTAGTCTTTCCGCAGTGTCGGCTGCCGGTAAGAATCAGTATCCGTCCCCGAAAGAGGCGGCTCTTCAGCGTTTTGGCGAGAAATCGACTGATCATAAAAGCGGATGATTTAAGTATTCACTAAATATATAAAAAAATTGTGAATTAAAATCTCTTAAAAAGGAGATCTTCTGGTCAGGATAGGGTGAAATGAGTAGACTGTCACCAAATCACAAATATTGTATAAATTTGGTGAATAAAGAAAAAGTCTCAGTTGAAACCCTCTGTTTTTGCAAAAGCAGTGATCTGATCAGAATATAATCACAAAAAATTATATAAAATGGTGAAATAAAAATGACATCGTATGTAAGATCAGTTTCAAATGCATGACCCTCTAAGCGGATCTGAGTTCTGAAGGATGCTTGTGAAGAGAGGCCGTCTGCTTACCGGATGCCGGAATCGCGAACAGGGAGGGGCGGCGGAACCGGCTAAATTTATGACTGACATCAGAACAGGTATGGGGCGGTCAGAGAGATATCATTCGCGAAACCAGGATGGAAGAATTGCGCCGGATATACTATTGGCATGAATCCGCAATTCACAATGATGGTTCTCTGTATGCAAACCTGGATTGACGAGGGGGGAGAGAGAGCCTTGAGCGGAGGGAGATGGTCAAAAAAATTAGCAGCACTCCTATCATAGAGTGCTGCTAAATATCATCTACAGACGGCTTTTACCCCATTTGCACTCCTAACATACTTTACAATGTCCGGTTCTGCAATAAGTAGTTTAACGTAATTTATTCTACGTATATCTACGTATTTTTTGTCTCTGAATCCTGTTCCATTGCAAAGCGAACCAGGGCAGCTGTATTTTTGATTCCAAGCTTGTTCATCAGATTGGAGCGATGTGTTTCGACGGTTCGTGCACTGATGAAAAGATGCTCAGCAATTTCAGAACTGGTGTATCCTTCCACAATGAATTTCAAAATTTCCTGTTCCCGCTTGGTGATGGCCCCGTTTATTACTTTTGGTTTTCGGTTTGCGGAGGTGACACTGCCGGCCATGATCTGTGCAATCGTCTTTCCAAAAAGCTGATTCCCCTCATTTACTCCCTCAATCATGTCTATCAGTTCCTGTGTCTTGCAGTTTTTGCTGATGTACCCCTTTACACCCGCCTTTAGCGATTGTTCTAAATGCTTCAGATCCGTAGAAAGGGTCATAATGACCACTTTAGGCTCACTGCTTATCTCCCGAAGTGCTGTCATCAGCTCGTGTATGTTGGTGTCAGGTGTGGCAGAAGAGACCAGACAGACGGATTCCGGATACAACCGGAAGAGTTTGAGAAGCTCCTTGCCGTTGGTGGCTGTACCGTGAACCTGAAATTTATTTCGGTTTCTGAGTACAGCTTCCGCTCCGGCTCTGTAGAGATCCTGACTTTCAACAATTAGTACACCGATGCTCATATCGCTTGCTTTGTGGATAACTTGTGGAAAGATAAAGATACTCTTTTCCCTGAAAAAGTAAAGCGTTATCCGATAAGCAGGCTGAGTGTGATCATGGCTTTCAGGCTCCATAAAAAAGTCCGGATCCAGTTGAACCGGATGAGTTTTTGGATCAGCTCCGGATTATACCCCTTCAGGAGCCGCCCGTGTACAGGTACAAGAACAGTAAAGGTGACCGTCCAGATCATAAGGACAATCAAAAAACCGAAGATGTGAAGATGCGGGTTCGCCTCGCTGAAGAGGGCAAGCCAGCCAGAAGTGAAAAGTTCCAGTGCCATGAAGGGTATCACAATGATGCTAATCCTCTGTCCATGAAAAAGAAGATGTTCACTGAAGTTCTCCTTTTCAAGTCGCTGGAAGATCGGATAGTGTACCAGCTGAATGGTCCAGATGAGTCCGCACAAAAATACGGAGGAAAACAGATTTACCAGGTAGAGAGTGAATTCCATAAATAGTATGCAGGATTTGAGCGAATGGTTATTAGATTCAGTATTTTTCCCGATTGTTCAGAAAACGAACTATTTTAGAATTAAACAATTTTTTTATGAGCTGGATCAGAACCCATACCTGCGGTGAGCTAACGATAAATCAACAATCAGATCAGGTGATCTTAAATGGCTGGATTGCAACCCGACGCGACCTGGGCGGTCTCATCTTTATCGATCTTCGGGACAGGTATGGAATCACGCAGATTGTGTTCGATGAATCCAATGAGGAAATTCACTCCGTTGCAGAACAGCTGCGGCCTGAATACACGATCGGGATCAAGGGTACGGTTCTTGCCCGCGATAAGGAAACTGTGAACCCTGATATGAAAACAGGAGAGATTGAGGTGAGTGTGACGGAACTGATCGTCTATTCGAAGGCGAAAACGCCACCTTTTGAAATCAAGGATGGTATTCCCACCAACGAGGAGGTCCGGCTTCGTTACCGTTATCTCGATCTTCGGAGAGCAGAGCTTCAGAAGAATCTGATTCTCAGATCCAATGTCTATCACACAATTCGTGATTTTTATCACCAGCTCTCCTTTGCAGAAGTGGAGACGCCCGTGTTGATGAAATCAACTCCGGAGGGTGCACGTGACTATCTGGTTCCCAGCCGCGTCAACGCGGGTAAATTTTTTGCACTGCCCCAGAGTCCGCAGACATACAAGCAGATCTTAATGGTATCGGGTTTTGACCGCTATTTTCAGATCGTGAAATGTTTCCGCGATGAGGATCTCAGAGCCGACAGGCAGCCGGAGTTTACACAGGTGGATGTGGAGATGTCCTTCATTGATGAGGAGACGATTTACTCCATTCATGAGGAGCTGTTATCCCGGCTTTGGAAAGAGTATCTGAATACCGATGTCGCGACCCCGTTTCCGCGTATGACCTATGAGTCTGCTCTCAAAATGTATGGATCGGATAAGCCGGATTTGAGGTTTGATGTTCCGATTCACAATCTCTCAGCTCAGGTTGCCGGTTCCGGCTTTCAGATTTTCCGATCTACAGTGGATAAGGGTGGAGAGGTGCTGTCGATCACAATACCGGGTCAGGGGACTTTGGGCCGTGGCGCACTTGATCGTCTTACCGAAAAGGTGAAGTCGCAGACCGGTGCCGGCGGAATGATTTTCATGAAGTGTATGGACGGAGAGGTATCCTGCAGTGTCGGGAAATTTCTGGATGAGGAGACGATGCGTTCGATGGCAGATGCCTCCGGAGCCGGTGACGGCGATCTTGTTCTGATACTGGCCGGTCCTGCTCCCGATGTCTATCATCAGATGGGCGGACTTCGCCTGATTGCGGGTCATGAGTTTGAACTCATTGACGAGAGCAGCACCAAATTTCTGTGGGTGACTGAATTCCCCATGTTTGAATGGTCGAAAGAGGATCTGAGATATTACTCACTGCACCATCCGTTTACTGCTCCGAAACCGGAGGAGATCCCTCAACTGGAGAGCGATCCGGCTTCCGTAAATGCCAGGGCATACGACCTGGTTTTAAACGGAAATGAAATCGGAGGCGGATCGATCCGAATCCATGACTCTGAATTGCAGCAGCAGATTTTTGGAATTCTGGGGATTGGTCCCGAAGAGGCACAGGAGAAGTTCGGTTTTCTGCTGGATGCGTTCAGCTACGGAGCACCGCCGCACGGTGGAATCGCTCTTGGACTGGATCGTATCATCATGCTGATGTCGGGAGCCAAAAGTCTGAGAGACGTGATCGCATTTCCGAAGAATCAGAAGGCACAGAGCCTGATGGATAACTCCCCGGATGTTGTGGATGAGTCTCAGCTGAAGGAGCTTCACATACAGCTCAGACCCTCAGCAGTGAAGTCCTGAGTATTCAGATCACACTCTTGCAGGAAGGCGATTTGCTATCTAAAAGCGCTGAACTGAAGTCCGTATCAGAATGTTATGCACGGGAGAACGAATCAGTGAAAAAGGTGGCGCAAGTCTGAACTGTAATAATCCAAAATGAATATGGCACTCAACTTAAAAACTGCAGGTATTGATGGCTGCAAAGCGGGCTGGCTTTTTGTAAGCTTTGATGAGAATCCTTTTTATGAAGTACTGAGATCTGAGGAGGATCTCTTGAGTAAGCTTCAGGAGTTTGATGTGATTCTAATCGATATGCCGATTGGCCTTGAGGATGAAGCATACACGCGGGAGTGTGACCGATTGCTGAGGGAAGAACTCGGTTCTGAGTACGCGGCCAGTGTATTTAGTCCGCCAATTCGTCCTGCCCTTCACGCCCCTTCCTACGTGGAAGCAAGTATGCAGAGTTATGAATATACAGAAAAGAAACTGACGGTTCAGTCGTGGAACATCACACCGAAGATCCGGATTCTGGATAGGTTTCTGACAAAAGATGAGAGTCTTCGCGTCAAAGTCCTGGAGAGCCATCCTGAACTGCTTTTCAGAAATCTGAACCGTGGGATGATATTCCAGAAAAAAAATACAAAAAAGGGATTGCGTCACCGCCTGGATCTGATTAGTGAGTATCAGCCGGTGGCGGTGGATTTTTTCCGGGAGATCAAGGAAGAGTACCGCAGAAATGAGATTGCGGAAGATGATATTGTGGACGCAATGGTTCTGGCTCTTGCAGCCCGTCAGTCGGCCGGCAACGGGTTTAAAACACTTCCTGAATTGCCTGAAATGGATTCAAACGGTCTGATTAAAGCCATTCACTATCTGTGAAGCTGTGAGAGGCAGAACCAGTTTACTCTTTATCGAGTAAATTCCTGTACTTTTCACCCGCTTTGTGGAGCCGGTTCAACCCGTTAAAGGCAGCCACTTTGTACGCCTCAGAGTAGGTCGGATAGTTCAGTACCCGTTCAATAAAGTACTTGATGTTCCCTTCGAATGCCATCACGGCCTGACCCAGATGAATCAGATCGGAGGCCTGCTCGCTGATGATATGTACACCCACAAGTTTCAGGTTGTCGGATCGGAACACCAGCTTTAAAACCCCGTCAGTTTCATGGTTCAGATAGGCTCTGGTCAGGGAACTGAGATAGGCTCTGCCAACGGTCACGTCGATTCCAAGCTCGGTTGCCTGTTCTTCAGTAAGTCCGATACCCGAGATTTCCGGAATAGAGTAGATGCCGTAAGGAAGATCTCTGCTGCCTGTTGAAGCGTCCCCGGATCCGCCAAACATGTGAGAGGCGGTGAGTCGCCCCTGTAAAAAAGAGGCTGATGCGAGAGAAGGCTGACCAATCACATCACCCGCGGCATAGATGCCTGGAACAGAGCTCTGATACATTTTATCTACAATTACATGGCCTTTTTCATCCAGTTTCACTCCGATACTGTCGAGCCCCAGCTTCTCAGTATTCGGAATCTTGGTACCCACATAGAGAACATGGTCTGTCTCAGTAACCTGCACACGGTCTTCATCTGTTGTTTTGAAAAAGACTTCATTGCAGTTTCTCAGATCGTTCTCGGTAATGTGAAGAATCGAGGAGTTGTTAATAATCTGAATGGTTCTCTTCTTCAGTGTTTTGTCGAGAGATTCTTTAATTTCATGATCCAGAAACGAAAGCAGCTGATCCTTATCATTCAGGATAGTGACACGTGTTCCAAGGGCAGAAAATGTTGTGGCGAATTCAAGCGCGATGATTCCGCCCCCAATAATCACGAGCCGTCTGGGAATATGTGTCAGTTTCAGGATGGATGTGTAATCGAGAACGGTTTTGTGATCTACAGTAAACTGTTTCGGAGTTTCCGGTCTGCTTCCGGTTGAGATCAGTACAAACTCCGCGGAGTAGGTCACCTTTTTACCCACCTGATCCGTCACTTCAACATGGTTGGCATCCAGAATTCGTCCCCAGCCGCGAGCGGTATTTACTTTGTTTTTGATGATATCATCAACAAACTGCCGGGTTTTGTTTTCCAGAATCGGAGTTTTGTACTTCATGATATCTTCCATTCGAAACCGCTCGAACGGCTTTCTGCCGGTTTCATCCCCGAATTGTGAGTGGAATGAGTGAATCAGCTTTGCAGCAGCACGCAGTGCTTTACTGGGAACCGTACCTGTACTGATCCAGGTACCTCCAAGTTCATGGTCGCTGGCTTCAACAATCAGTACTTTTTTTCCGAATTTAGTACTTTGCATTGCGCAGGAGAATCCTGCCGGCCCGCTTCCGATGATAATGACATCGTAATCGAATTTCATAAATCAACCTCTTTATTAAGAATCGATTAAAGATAGAGGAAATTCATGAGCAAATCTTCTCAACTTTTTGGCAAAATCTGATAAAGAGCTGCCGGATTAAAACATTGGAACGAAATAAACATCTTTTCGTATTATAATAACACATATCGGGCAGCCATCCACCCAAAGGGGGGCGGCTAAACAGAAACCGTAATAAAATATTTAAAATCAATGGCTTATTCACTACCGGATTTACCATATTCAAAAGATGCGCTGGAACCCCACATCGACGCAAGGACTATGGAAATTCACCATGGGAAACATCATCAGGGGTACACAGACAAAGTTAACGCAGCCCTCGAAGGGCACGAATTCGCATCACTTCCAATTGAAGAGGTTCTGCGAAGAATTGACGAGGTGCCGGAGTCTGTTCGGCAGAATGTCATAAACAATGGCGGCGGCTATGCAAATCACCTTCTGTTCTGGCAGGTTCTATCTCCGGCAGGCGGCGGCGAACCGAAGGGTGACGTTGCAGCGGCAATTACTGCTGAGTTTGGCAGCTTTGAGGCTTTCAGGGAGAAATTCAGTGCAGCGGCGGCCGGACAGTTCGGATCGGGCTGGGGATGGCTCTGCGTTGATTCAGGCGGTAAGCTCGTAGTTACATCCACGGCAAACCAGGATAGTCCATATATGCATGGATTGACTCCGATTCTTGGTGTGGATGTTTGGGAACATGCCTACTATCTGCACTACCAGAACAGAAGACCGGATTATATCTCAGCGTTCTGGAACGTAGTAAACTGGGATCAGGTAGAAGCAAATTATCAGGCAGCCAGGTAAATCCCGGGCAAATTATAATCAGATAAAGGGCATCCGTGTGATGCCCTTTTTTTTTAAATCAATCAGCCATTCTAAGCTGGAACCAGTCG
This sequence comes from Balneolaceae bacterium, assembly GCA_007693745.1. Classification (GTDB taxonomy): domain Bacteria; phylum Bacteroidota; class Rhodothermia; order Balneolales; family Balneolaceae; genus Rhodohalobacter. Next base: position 49,760 of record REDA01000049.1, on the reverse strand, counting down.
TTTTTCGAAAGAAAACGCGCTTGTGACCGGTGCCTTCTCTGTGTTCCCCCGTAACCGTATCCCGTCATACTTTGCTGCTGCCGGGAAGACATGGTTTCACTATCCGATCTGAACCGGAATATGGGTGGTTCGATGGTAAAACCTACCCATAAATCCCCATTTACAACGTTGTAGATGGTTGACCCGTCGAGAGGAATTTTCATCTCAAGTGAGAGAAACCTGCGGTTCTGGTCGGTTGCGATTCTCATGCCATCAATCTCAATCTGATTCATTGTAACAAATCCGTATTCCGGATTGCTGCCGTCAAAACGTTCCACGATCATAATCCGGTCGAAGATTTGATTACTCAGCTCTCTCATCATTTCTGTATTCTCCGGCTTTCGAACCCACTCTTCGTCTGTAGTGAAACTGGTATAGGCTCCCGGAAAATTCCGAAGAAGATTGAAGGTGCCGGCAGGATAGCCGATCCCGGTTTCTCTTCTTGTCTCTTCACTGTTGCTTACATAGACCACGAGTCCTGACTGCCGGATAGCCAGGTCCACATAGAGATCCCGCACATCGACAAACAGGTAGAGATTCCCGTCGTGTATATAGGCGTGATAGTGAATATCATCTGAGGAGTTGAGCAGGGTACTGGCCGTTTGCCAGCCCGAGAGGCTTCCGTCCACAGGCAGAGGCTCATCACTCTGATAGATGGAGATCTGCTTGCTGCCCGAGCAGGAGATAAGAAGAAAGCCGGTAACGACTGTAGCGATTGTAAGAAGTGGTTTCATTCTGGAATATGGGTTAAGGGAAATTACACAGCAGCCATAGCGATGCAGATTGAAAGGCTGACTCAATAAAAAAAGAGAAAGATCCGTTTGATACTATGGTATAAGATACGCAACCTCTTTTAGACCATAAAACAGACACTGAGGAAACTTTTTGTCTGTATTTACGATTCATGTATTGTGTACACGGGAGCTTTGGAAACTGTTCTTTTGCCCGATATCTTCGTTGTCGCAACGTTAACATCCTCACGGTTGGAAAACAGGCATCGGTTTAAAGTTGTTTCCGCCTTGATCCTGAGCAAAACTCCTGGTTTTTCAAAGCCCCCTGTTCCATGGTTTCATTTTTCAGAAAAATTGAGAGATTGTTTATATTCCTGCAAATGTTAACATAAAAAACCCCATTAATTATGCAATTTGGATTTGGTGTTGGGCCTGATACCTCCTGGATGAGGAAAGAACTTACCGATATTGGTTTGGAGGAGCTTAAAACTCCGGAAGATGTAGATAAAGCGATGACCGACTACGACAAGGGAACCATGCTGCTTGCAATCAATTCTGTTTGCGGTTGTGCAGCAGGTAATGCAAGACCGGGATTGGCGATTGCCCTTGAGAAATCAGAGCATAAACCGGATCATCTCGTTACGGTATTCGCCGGACAGGATAAAGATGCGACTGCCCGTGCGCGGGAGTATTTTAGTGAGTATCCGCCATCTTCACCTGCATTCGCCTATTTTGTGGATGGAAAAGTCAAAGCCATGATTCCGAGACACCGAATAGAGGGCCGAACCCGGGAAGAGGTAGCCCAGGATCTGCTGACAGTATTTGATGCTTTTGTCAGGGAAGAAGGTTAAAAAAGAAGTGAGATATGATTTTAAAAAAAAACCGGCCTGCCCGGTTTTTTTTATATCCTTGTTGTAAGAATGGCTCCGGATGTCCAGAGTTGAATCTGCCTGTATTGGATATTGAAGTAACCCTGATTACGCTTCAGCAGGTAATTGTCGAATGGGAAAAACTCATTTCGCATGTTGGGTCGTTCAAAAACAAAATTGTACCTCGGATCAGTTCGGTCATAAGAATAAGACCAGATCATTGTGTTTAAATACCGATCCACATACCAGGGCGGCCCAAACAGAATGTACATCATACCCGGATCGGTTTTCCATCCCTCCTTAAAATTGGTAAACTGTTTATTTGCCTGTTCAACACGCTCGTAATAGAGGTTGATCACTGCACGCGCCTGATTCGCGCTTCCGACATTTGAAAGCCAGAACCGGTCAATGGCTTCTTTGAGTAGTTCGTCGTCTTCAATTGCCATCATCTCCTCGTGATCTCTTCTGTCCATCAGATAGATGAGAGGTCTTGCAAGTTCCCGTGTATTGACAATCGCCGGATAGTTTTCACTTTTGATAGCAAAATCTCTCGCTTTGTAGAGCTCTTCTGTATCTCCGCCCCGGGTTTCAACCTCAAAGCGGTAGTTGCCTCTGGGAAGCATTCCATATTTAAACTCAATAAGAACACTGCCGGGCTGATCCAGTCTTCTTGTTACCTGATCCACGGTTTCCGGATTTCGCATGTTCACTCCCTGGTAGGCAAGAGTTGACGGACTGTAATTATTGAAATTCATGGGGCGGGCTGCGGTACTGTCGGCTTCAAATCTGAGCAGTCGCGAGCGTATTTCAAGGGGTTCGTCCATATCATTGTTCGTCACCTGAAATATGAATTGAAGACTGTCAAGCTCGGATGAGACTGTATACGTTGTGATCGGGAAGAATGGTAAATCGGATTCCCCTTTGCCTTTGGCAAGCAATCGCACTGTAGTAAGGCTTATTTCAGGATTTGCAGGATCGGGTATCACCGCTTCACTCTCACGGCTTATGGCTTTACCTGATGAAAGATCGACAACGGTCACCTGCACATCAAACTGGCCGGGTGTTACTTCGATGGTTTCATCATGTGTAAAAACGTCCTGACTCAGAAACCCGCCTTCAAAATCAGACTCGACAGAAAATGTATGTTTGACGGTTCGGCTAAAATCTCCCTGCCTTTCCAAAACCCTGATTTCAATACTGATCCGTGCGGTTCTGACATCATCGACAGATGAATAGATAAGGCTTCCCAGCACAACATCTGTTGTGACACTGATCAGGGCTTCGTCAGTTTCACTTAACAATCCGATAGATGACATTCTCATTTCCGGATATCCGTCACGGAAGAAAAAGAATGAACCCCTCTCAACATCCGGGTTTGCTGAACGAACACAACCGGTTGCATAGAGAGCCGCCAGGAATATCAGTGCGAAGTATGATTTGATCTTTTTCATAGTGTACCCAACTATAAATATGCAAAAAAAATTCAGTAAGTATCGTTAAGATTTTAAAAATATGACTCTTCGCATGCAGAAACACGAGTTTTGCAATGGATCGCATCGTGTGAGGATCAGTACTGTCGAACCGTGTTTCCACTCTTTAACCAGTGCCGTTCATAGTGGCTCCGAAAATGTTTACCTTTCCTGTGATTTATGTATTTTGTGGAAATTTTGAAACAGTAGGATCTTAACATGTTAAACAGTTCAAGAAGAACAAAAATTGTGTGTACACTGGGTCCGAGCAGCAATACTCCGGAGGGAATTGAGAAGCTGCTTCGCGCCGGGATGAATGTAGTGAGAATAAATTTTTCGCATGGAAGCCATGAAGATCATAAGAGAACGATTGATTATGTGCGAAAAGTGGCCAGAAAATATCGTTACTCCATACCTATTCTGATGGATTTGCAAGGTCCGAAAATCCGGGTGGGTAATATGAAGGATGGGGGCCAGATGATCCGTGAAGGATCCATGATAAAAATCACGACCGACGATGTGGTTGGAGATTCGGAAGTGATACCGATAGACTATCCGGATCTGATATCAGACGCAACGGAAGGGAATCAGATCCTGCTGGATGACGGTTTGCTTGAGTTCAGGGTGATAAAAAAATCGGAGACCTATCTGACAGCCAAGGTGGTTGTTGGAGGACTTTTGAAGTCGAGAAAAGGGGTGAATCTCCCGGATGTTGAGATCTCCATGTCGTCCATGACTGAAAAGGATATTGCAGATCTTGAATTTGGCCTGGATGCAGGTGTGGATTTTGTAGCGCTTTCGTTCGTTCGTTCCGCCAGGGATGTTCAGGAACTGGTCTCCAGAATACGTGCCAAGAGATGCAATGCGGGTGTGATTGCCAAAATTGAAAAACCCGAGGCTGTTTCGGTTATTGATGAAATTATTGAGGAGGCTGATGGGATCATGGTGGCAAGGGGTGATCTCGGTATCGAAATACCCAGTGAAACCGTTCCTCTGATTCAGAAAAAGATTATTGAGAGATGCCGGATGGCGGGAAAGCCGGTTATCACGGCAACACAAATGCTCGATTCGATGATCATAAATCCGAGGGCTACACGCGCCGAGAGTTCTGATGTTGCCAATGCTGTGATGGATGGGACAGATGCCGTGATGCTTTCCGGTGAAACCGCGGCCGGAAAATACCCGGTTGAAGCTGTCAAAACCATGGCAAAGATCATTCGTTCCGTTGAAGAGAGCAGCTCTTCTATCTACTACAGTCTCAACTACAAGAAGCCCGACTGGAAAGAGAAACAAATTGTTGAATCCCTCGCTTATTCCTGTGTAACCATTGCAGAAAATGTAGATGCCAAGGCCATAAGCACCATTACCCACTCTGGCAACACAGCGAAGCGAATTGCAAAATTCCGCCCTAAAGTACCCATCATTGCATTTACGGAAAGCCAGAGTGTGCGCCGGCAGCTCAATCTGGTGTGGGGTGTTCAATCCATCCGTCTCGATGAAATATTTGATACGGATATGAGTGTTAAAATGATGGAGGAGTATTTGGCGTCCCACGGGTTGGTGAATGCCGGCGACAGAGTGATCATTGCAACGGGGATCCCTCTTGCACAAAGGGGCAGAACAAATATGATTAAAGTAAGTACTATCGAAAATGAGTGATACAATACTCTGAACTGCTTCTGCCCGTTGACCTCTTGTGAGAAAACTGACTTACATACTTCTGTTTTCCCTTCTGCTCACCGGTTGCTCAGGTATTAAACAGGGCTGGAGAAATTTCAATGCCTACTATAATACCTTTTACAATACCAAACAGTACTACTCACTGGGACTCGACCAGAATCTCAGGCAGACTCCGGAGTTTAATCCCTATCGCCCGATCCGGGTTCATCTCCCGCCGGGGAGCGCTGGCAGCAATGACTTTCAGCGTGCGATTGAAGGAGGCAGTTCGATTCTCAGAGACCATGAGAATTCAAAGTATTTGCTGCCCGCTATCTTTGTTATTGGCCGTTCTTACTACTACAGGTCAGAGTTTTTTTCAGCGCTCGAAAAATTCCAGGAACTTGAAAGACTTGCTGAAGGGAAGCTGCGGGAAGAGGCCTTTTTCTGGCAGGGGCGCACCTATTTAGAGCTCGGAAATTATCCCGGGGGCATACAGCAGCTGGAATATGGGCTGGATGGGATCGATGAGTGGGATCCGGTTGTACTTTCAAATGTCCGGTTGCTTCTCGCGGAGATGTACACAGCTGTTGAAAATTATGAACGTGCAATATCTTTTCTTGAGGCCGGACTTCAGACAGTTGCAGATCAGAACCTGGCTGGCCGTGCATACTTTCTAAAAGGACAGCTTTATGAAGAAATGGATCTTGATGTTCAGGCATTGGCTGCTTTCAGCAGTGTCAATGAGTTCCGGGTTGATTTTGACCTTGAGTATCACGCCCGCAAGAAAGAGGCGGAAACGGCCCGCAGGCTGGGGTACTACAGTCAGGCTGAAACGATCTTCAGACGCCTGGAAAGAGATGATAAATTCACATCCTTCAGGGCCGAAATGCGATATGAAATTGCAAGGACAGAGCAGCTGAGCGGAAATCATGTTTCGGCTGTTCTGAGATACCGGGAGTTGCTTGAGGACAGAACCGTTGTGTTGACTCCATTGATCATAGCCATGACCAATTATGGACTTGCTGAAGTGTACCGGGATGCATATACGGACTATACCACAGCGGCTGAATATTTTAGCCGGGCAGCTTCCCAGCGGATTGATGCTCAGTTGCTGCCATCCCATTTCAAAGCCACAGAGATGGCCGAATCATTTGGAGCTTATGCCAGACTGAGAGCTGAAATCGCCAGGAAAGACAGCCTTCTTGGGCTCTCGGAACTGAGTGATGAAGAACTGGAGAGGTTCATTTTACAGGTACAGGCAGATGAGCAGCAACGGTTAGAGGTTGAGCAGAGATCCTCAAGAGAGCTTGTGCGGTTCTCACCTGAAGAGGAGCTTCTGGCAACGGAGTCAGCCGGTGAAACTTCAGAGTTTGGTTTTTTAAACATAAGCAACCCTGCGGTGATGAATGAAGCCAGTCTTCGGTTTCAGGCTGTATGGGGCGACCGGCCGCTGGCTGATAACTGGAGGCGAAGCGCAGTGTTGAGCGGGAGCCGTTTTGATCAGATGATAGTTCTGGATGATGAGGGCGGGCAGACAGATCTTGCAGGCGAAGCCGGATCAGGCGGTCTGCTTGCGAGAGTAGATCTTGGGGAGATCCCCTTTACAGCAGAGGCAAGAGAGCAGATGAGTTCGGAGCTTCAGTCTCTTTATTATGAGCTTGGAAATGTTTTTTTCCTGACACTGGACATGCCGGACAGCGCTGCGATCTACTACAAGAAAGTACTGGAACAGGAGTTCGGCAACAATTTATCGGAAATGGCACTCTTCTCTCTTTCAGAGCTGAATTTGCTAATGGATAGGGAAGAAGAAGCTAATTATTATTTTGAGAGATTACAGGAAAAGTCGCCAAACTCTGTTTACCTGCGAAGAATCGCTGAACGGCTGGGATTTGATCCGGATGACTATTCCAATTTGGAACAAGAGACAACTGCAGAAAGATTTTCGATATTACAGAGAGAGGATAACGGCATGACTCATGCAGAGCTGGCTGCCGGATTTCTGGGGCTGGCTGAAGCGGAACGGAGCAGACAGGCCCGGGCGCTGCTCATGTTTGAAGCTTCACAGAGCTATATGAGAGCTGCCAGGGAAGAGATGCCATCACTGGAGCCAATACGGCATTGGCTGAGCGAAAAGGAGCGGATTGACCGGGTTCAGAGAGAATTTGAAACACTTCGCGATTCGTCGAGGGTAATGCTAAACGACCCCACGCTCAGCGAGGCAGAGATGCTCAGATGGCAGCAAATCGCACAGAGAGAATTGCAACTGCCGGAAATAGCTTCTGTTTTTCCTTTTAAAGGGGCTTACTGGGACAGTACACGAAGTATACTGGGCCGGCTCGAGACGGAATATCAGACCAGCGATGTGATTCCGAGGGTTCGGATTTTACTGAGTGAACTGCGAATTCCTGAATCCACAGGCGGAATCGATTCAGAATCAGCGATCGTTTCAGCTGTGGATTCGCTGGAAGGCGTCACTGCCGGTATGAGATCAGATCAGATTGAAATTGTACCAGATACAGAGGCTGAAACAATGCCGGAACGCGCTTTCACGGATCAGCTTGATGGAGCTGATGGGCTGAGGTTTACGGACAGCTATTCCGTTTCACTCTATTCCTATCTCTCAGAATCAAGGGCTCTCAGAAGAGCTCAGGAACTGGCGGCTGAATCATTTGAAGTGTATGTCTGCCGGTTTGATGTGGAAAACAGAACGTACTGGAGGGTTAGTACCGGGATCTATTCAACTGCAAATGAAGCACTGACAGAAGCGGAACGGCTAAGGGAGCCGTATGATGTGCAGAACTTTATACAGAGGATGAACAACAGCTGCAGAGCGATTGAAGAGCCTGTTGAAATCCCTCAGGAACTGACAGGTTTATTTTCGGCAGAGAATGAGTCGTCCTTCACTATCGTACTCTATTCTTTTACAGATGTTGACAACGCGCAGCGCACAGCAAACCATCTGAGAGAAATTGGCTTAAGAGCAATTATCTCTCAGGCGAGAGTTGACAATCAACTCATTTACAGGGTCAGTGTGGGTCAGTTCACCTCCATTTCTGAAGCAATAAGCGGGTCTGCGTACCTGCCTGAACCGTATTCGAATCAGAATATTATTGTCAGGATCGTGCATAGCGAAATCTGATTCTCCGGTTAGTTTCCAACTTCAGATATCAGTACCAATAATTTCATGGATATGGTGATGCCCATGTTCTGAAAGATAACCGGCAACTTCTCTGTTGATCTTATTGGCAATACCGGGTCCTTCATACACCAATGCAGTGTAGAGCTGTAACAGATTGGCTCCGGCGCGCAATTTTTCAATGGCATCCCTTCCGCTGGCAACACCTCCAACACCGATGATTGGCTTGCTGCCACCGGTCAGTTGACGCAGCTGCCTGATGATCCCGGTGGAACGTTGTTTGATAGCCTGTCCACTTAACCCTCCATTGCCGATTTCCCCGAGGAGATCAGCGGGAGTCAGTAAACCCTCCCTGATGTTGGATGTATTGCAGGCAACATATCCGCTGACTTCATGATTTTCACAAACAGAAACTAATTCACCGAGCCGCTCATGGGTGAGGTCGGGGGAAAACTTAATAAATACCGGTGGAAGATCAGTATCCTTTTCACGAAAGAGCTCCCGGAGTAAAGCATCGAGTGTATCCGGTTCCTCAAACGTTTTTCCCTCTTTAGTATTGGGACAGCTTATGTTGATCGTGATATAATCAGCCATCTCTTTCAGGGTTTCAAAGCTGGTTTTGTAATCCCGGGTAGCAGCCTCACCGTGGATGGAAGGATCATGGGTCTTGGCAATATTGATACCCAGGGGTATCGATAAATCTCTGTTTTTGATATTTTTTATTCTCTTTGAAACCGCTTGAACACCCTCATTATTGAGTCCTAGACGGTTGATCAGGGAGCGGTCTGCAGGAAGACGAAAACTGCGCGGTTTTGGGTTGCCGGAAGAAGCCCGTGCGGTGATACTGCCAATTTCTGCAAATCCGAAGCCGAGACTTTGAAAAAGCGGAACCATCACGCCATTTTTATCAAAGCCGGCAGCCAGACCCACCGGATTATGGAAATCAATCCCGAGAATGGTTTGTCTGAGAGAAGGGTTCTCTTGTGTGAAGATAGTGTTCGTCAGCTTTAACAGCATGCGGGATCGGCTGATAAGTACTCCTGATTTCACGGCCAGTTCATGTGCCCTATCCGCAGGAATGGAAAACAGCAGCGGACGAATGAAAGTGTTGTACATAGTATTCAATAATGATCAGGTAAAAAATTTAATCCGTCATTTTTCTGATATACTCAACCAGAAATCCGGATAGTTCAAATTTCCGGCGCACAGCACAATGTAAGAAGCGTATTCATAAGAGTGAAACCGATAGAGAACTCATAAACTTTTTTTATCATAGGCAGATGAATATTCATGCCGCCAGGCAAACCACAGGAAGTCTGATTGCCCTGCATCGGGAGCAGCAGATCATTTTACTGGAATCACAGATGGCTGAACACCCTTCTTCATGCTCCACTTATCTTGCTGTCGGATGCAGAAGCAGTATCGAGGTAAGAGGCCGGTCTGTGAAGCTCACAAAAAACGGGAAATCCATCAGATTTGAATCTGACCCATGGGAGGCCCTGAAAAGATTTCGCACCGGGACATCCGGGAAAATTTTTGGATTTCTGGGGTATGATTTAAAAAATCATACGGAAAAACTTACTTCGGAAAACAGAAGCCTCACAGAGTTGCCGGACCTCTGGTTTGTACAACCGGAGTGGCTTTACAGGATCGGCCAAAATGGCACTGCTGTGAATGACTTCACCGGCGAATTGGTCAACCCGGAACCCGTTTTTCGGGGGAGTATCCCCGGGTATCACTTTTCAGATCCGGTTCCACTGGTAGGAGAGGATCAGTATCTGCAAACAGTACAGAAAATTCAGGAGATGATAAGGGAGGGCCGGTTTTACGAACTGAACTACTCCTATCCGATGCAATCGGAATTCAGTGGAGATTCATTTAGCCTCTACAGCAGTATGAGAGAGGTGAGTCCGGTTCCTTTTGCTTCATATATTTCGTCGGATTCATTTGCAGTCTGCTGCTCTTCACCCGAGCGTTTTCTAAAAAAACGGGGAACCCGGGTACAATCAGAGCCAATCAAAGGAACGGCAGCCCGTTCGAAAGATCCGCAGGCCGACCGGTTTAACCGGGAGTTACTCTTAAATGAAAAAAACAGAGCCGAAAATCTGATGATTGTTGATCTGGTGCGTCACGATCTTTCATCCATTTCAGTAAATGGATCGGTTAAAGTTGATAAACTTTTTGAAATACAGTCTTTTGGAACGGTGCATCAGCTTATATCCGTAGTCTCATCCGAAGTTAAGGAGGATACGGACCCGGTAGATATCGTTAAGCATTGTTTTCCTATGGGCTCAATGACCGGTGCGCCCAAGATCGAAGTGATGAAGGTGATTGATGAACTTGAAAACTACAGAAGAGGGCTCTATTCAGGTGCCATTGGGTGGATGGATGATTTTGGAGACTTTGATTTTAATGTTGTGATCCGTACTGCACTGATCCAGAACAGCGAGCTGATTTATCCGGTTGGTGGAGCGATCACGAGTGACTCTGAGCCCGGCCAGGAGTGGCTGGAGACGCTCATAAAAGCCAGCACACTCACGCATACCCGTTCAGGAGTGTAAGAAATCAGCAGGTGGCCGGGAGCATCAGGTTTCTGCGGCAGATAGGTCATTGCAATAAGCAGACTGAACCCGTATCTTTATTTCTATTATTTTTTACATAAACTGATTAGATCTATGAAAAAAGGAATTCATCCTGAATACAATGAAGTGACCGTTATTTTGAGCGACGGATCTGAGATAAAAACACGCAGTACGATTAAAACGTCTGATGGGATCATCAAGAGTGAGATCGACTCCAAAAATCATCCGTTTTACAACAAAGATCAGAAGCTTCAGAAAAAGGCTGACCGTATCGACAGATTCAACAGAAGGTATCAGAAATCCTGATCTGACGGATCTGTGCAGTATTTACAAGATGGATGGATCGTTTTCGATTCATCCTTTTTATTTTCAGCCCTATGGAAATATTCACATTTACTTCCGGACCTTTTTCCGAAAACAGCTATCTGCTTACCCTCAACGGACAAGCACTGCTTGTGGATCCGGGTTTTTTTGAACCGGCAGAGTTTGAGGTTTTCAGGGAAGAACTAAAGAAGACAGGTTCCGAATTGATTGCAGTACTGCTGACACATGCTCATGTGGATCATATTCTGGGTCTCGAAAGAGTTTTAAAAGAGTATGAGGTTCCTGTTTATCTGAATCATTCAGATCTCTATCTCTGGAATCAGTTCCCCTCTCAGGCTGCCATGTTTGGAATACGTACGGCAGGGTTTGGCTTTATTCCCGAGCCGCTTGATGAACAGAGTGAGCGAAAAATGGGAGCGTTCACATTTGATGTGCTTTACACTCCCGGTCATGCACCTGATCACACCTCGTTTTACTTTAAAAAGGAGGGGGTATTGATTTCGGGAGATGTTCTGTTCAGAGAGAGTATTGGCAGAACGGATCTTTACAAAGGCGATTTCGGGTTGCTGAGTGAAACCATAGAGCTTAAGCTTTATGTTCTGCCAGACGAAACCAGGGTCTGTTCCGGACATGGTCCCGTTACAACGATCGGACATGAGAAGAAATTCAATGCATTTGTGAAAGCTTCCGATCCCGGCAATAGCTGAATTACGCCGGCTTATTCTGGTTTGCTGCTTTTTCCGCTCTTCGCTTTGAGCAGGTTCAGTTTCTCGATCTTTTTCTTGAAGGTCTCTTTTTTATGAGGTTTTTCCTTAAGCAGCTTTTCATAGGTGCTTATCGCCTCTTCATAATTATTTTGTTTTTCGTGTATCACGGCAAGTGTTTCTGTCACAATATCGTCGACCTCACTGCCGGGATTGCTTAGATCCACATCACTGTACTCCGGATTTGCAGATTCCAGTCTGGCAGTGCCTATGGAAGAGAGTTTTGAAATAAGCAAATCCAGATCTTTTATCGGATGTGATTCATCCTGCAATTGAAATCCATCTTTCTGTTTGACGCGTACTGCAGCGGGCTGCCAGGCATCAAATGCTTTTGGATGCCGGACAAAGTAGGGTAAACGTGACATAAAAGAGCTTCCCGGTGCTAAAATCCGGGCTGTTAGTGCGGCTTCCAGGGCTTTTTCCCTGTCACTGTTTTTCAGATAGAACCATGCAAGAATGAGATATCCTACAGCTCCCGGATTTCGCTTTTCTATTCGAGATTCCAGACGGCTGATTGCAAGTGCGGGATTACTGTCGAACTGTTCGGCATAGCTTTGATAGGATACCGGTATTTGATGGAGTTCAAGTTGCATAGTCTTACCAGTTACTTACCGCATCGTTGAACATGTTGTTTGAAATTTGCTGCAGAGCTGAAAATGCGGCCTCAATTTCACCATCAACCGGATTTTGCTGTACATCATATGTAGCACTGCCACTGAAACTTTTTGACCACAGAGGGCTGTCATCCCTGGCGTATTGAAAAGAGGCACGAACTGTGATCTGAATCTCATTAAGGTTGGCCTGCTGGTTTCCGCCAATGCTGAATGGTCTGTTAATGTATGATTGAATGGCACCATCTATAAAAGCATCTGCACTCTCTTCATCGTTCGAGAGTGAGAGCCTGCTTTGATTAACAAAGCGATTTATTAACGCCCTGTTGAGCTGATCGCTCAGATCGCCCAACCCTCCGGTTGACTGATCAGGGAAAAAGGGAATATAAATTGTGCTGACATCTGCCGGGATGGATGTCCCCGTAAAACTGTACCGGATGCACCCCGGAAGTGCGACAAGTGACAGTACGATACCTGCTGTAATTAACCTACTGTAATTCATACTGATCGAGTTTTCTGTAGAGGGTTCGTTCACTTACGCCCAGTGCTTCTGAAGCTTTTCTTCGGTTACCTTCAAAGCGTTTGAGAGCCTGCCCGATGAGAAACTTTTCTGCTTCTTCGATGGAAGGTATTCTATTTCCGGTAAAAAAGCTCTCAATATCATCGGGATCATTGATTTCTACAGTTGGATCCACACGGGCTCTTTCCTCCGATCGGATGCCCAGGTTTCCTTCATCAAAGTATTCGTTGATATGTACGGAAATTTCATTCGGATCAATGTTTCTGTCAACTGCTGCAGGAAGAGCTTTTACACTCTTATCCGACATGGTTGAATAGAGAAAATTGGCAAGCATTTTTTTCAGGTCTGAAATATCAGACCGCATATCGACAAGAGCTTTATAAATCAAGCCTACGTCTGCACTTGTTTCTTCCTTCTCTCTGAAAGGGTTGCTCTGTTGGGGCTGTCTGGAAAGCACCGGTAAATTGTCGGTCGATCCATGAAATTGCCTCCCCTTAAGATATTTTTGGAGCTTATCTTTATCAATAAACTGTGATTTTTCAAGAACTACCAGCTGTTCAGCCACATTTTTCAGCTCCCGTACGTTCCCCGGCCACCTGTAGGAGATCAGCAGTTCTCTTGCATCATCAGAAAAACCCTGGAAAACTGAGTCGTACCTTGAAGAAAATTCAGTTACAAACTTTCGGAAGATCGGTATGATGTCCTCCTTGCGGTCTCTCAGTGGCGGCAATTTGATTTTCACTGTGTCGAGCCGGTAATAGAGATCTTCCCGGAAGATACCCTCCCTGACGAGCTCCCAGAGATCTTTGTTGGTAGCGGCAATCACTCTCACATCGCTGGTGTACATTTTACTGGACCCAACCCTGAAAAATTCGCCGCTTTCAAGTACCCGTAACAGTTTTACCTGAACGTTTTTAGGCGTATCCCCAATTTCATCAAGGAAAATGGTACCACCGTCTGCTTTTTCAAAATATCCCTTTCTTGCCTCATGGGCACCGGTAAATGCCCCTTTCTCATGGCCAAACAGTTCACTCTCGATAATGCCCTCGGGGATAGCTCCGCAGTTCACAATTACAATATCGTTTTTACTTCTTTTGCTGACAGAGTGGATCGCCCGTGCAGTCACATCTTTCCCAACGCCGCTTTCACCCTGTAACAGAACTGTAATGTCCGTGCCGGAGATCTGCATGATCTTGTCAACCACCTGCCGTATGGCATCAGATTTTCCGGTGAGACCATATTTTTCCTGAAAAACTTGCCTGTCCATAGTAGTACCTGTTGATTAGAATTGTAAAGGTAAGGTTTCTGTCATAAAAAATGGAGTAAACCCTGTAATGATTGTATTTTGCAATGCAAAAAAGAGCCACAAAACCTTGATTTATGGATAATATGTTTCCCGACGAGACGGAAGAAAAGCTAAAAAGACATTTCAAAATCATCTACGGAGAAGAGAAACTGCATGACTGCCTGAAAAGAGTCGGGCATCTTTTACAGGCATATCAGCTTCAGCCAGGGAAGATGGGAAAACCGAATCTGTGGACTCATGAAGATCATGTGCTGATCACCTATGGAGATATGGTAAAACGATCTGAAAGTGATTCTGAAAGCAACTTGAAAAGCTTACACCGCTTTATTAAAGAGGAACTTGCAAGCATTATTTCCACAGTGCATGTATTGCCGTTTTTCCCCAGTTCATCAGATGATGGATTTTCTGTGATCGATTACCGGCGAGTAGATGAAACACTGGGAAACTGGAATGATATTACAGAGATGAGCCGGGATTTCAGAATGATGGGGGACCTGGTTATGAATCACACTTCCCGGTATAGTGAATGGTTCAGACGCTTTATCGAGAGGGAAGAGCCCTACAAAAATTTCTTTATTGAAGCGGATCCGAAGACGGATCTTTCGGCTGTAACCCGGCCCAGGATGTCCCCGCTGCTTACGCCTGTGGAAACGGATGATGGGGAGAAATATGTCTGGACAACGTTCAGCAACGATCAGATCGATGTCAATTTCGAAAATCCTGATGTGCTCTTCGAATATCTGGATATTTTCTTCTGCTACATCAGCAAGGGCCTCAGTGTGATCCGGCTCGACGCAGTTGCTTTTATCTGGAAAGAACCCGGGACAAGCTGTATTCACCTGAAGCAGACGCACGAAATTGTGAAGCTGATGCGTACCCTGGTGGATTGTTATTCGCCGGAAACCACCATTATTACAGAGACGAATGTGCCTCACAGGGAGAATATCAGTTATTTCGGAGCCGGTGATGAAACCCACATGGTCTATCAGTTCAGCCTTCCTCCTCTGCTACTGCACGCTATCACTACGGAGAACAGTTTCTATTTAAGAGAATGGATCCGTTCATTGAAAATCCTGCCGGATAAATGTACATATTTCAATTTCACCGCGTCTCATGACGGGATTGGTGTAAGGCCTCTTGAGGGTCTGATTCCAAAGGAAGAGTTTGATTCACTGATCGAGGGAATCAAAAAGAGAGGCGGTTTCATCTCCGAAAAGAAGAATCCGGATGGCAGCCTGAGTCCCTATGAAATGAATATTACCTATTTCGATGCGTTTAAGGATGAAAAGGGGGATGAAGAAGTTCAGATACAACGGTTTTTATGCTCACAGATCCTCAGTATGAGCCTGAAGGGTGTACCGGGCATCTATTTTCACAATCTTACGGCTACCCGGAGTAATCATGAGGGGGTGGCATTGAGCGGACATTACCGTACCATAAACCGTAAGAAGTGGACCTATTCTGACCTGCAGGAGATGCTCGATGACGGGAAGAGTGCCGGGGCGCGGGTTTTTTCGAAAATGAAGGAAATTATTCAGTGCAGAAAGAGTGTGGCTGCATTTGATCCGTTTGGGAAACAACTTGTGTTTGATAGCGGAAAGGAGCTTTTTTTTATGCTTAGAAAGTCACGTGATACCCGGGAAAGTGTACTTGTTGCTGCAAATCTGTCGAACGAAAACAGGGCAATCGATTCAAGGAATTTGTCACTGCCTGTGAATCTTGGCAGATCCTATACAGATTTACTGACCGGAAAAGCAACGCTGAAGGATGGAAGAGGAGAGCTGGCTCCCTGGCAGGTTTGGTGGCTCAGGCTCTGAAACGGCAGAAAGAGTGATCCTTTAGAGGATTACCGCAGAGCGAATCTGATCCAGGCTTGTAACGACCAGGTCCGGTTTCAGATCTTTGCAGCGTTCATCCTCTTTTCTCCACTTCAGGGATCTCTTGTCGCCTGCAAAAAGTGCTGTTTTCATACCCAGAGTATGCGCAGGCCAGATGTCTTTTAGCATATCATTGCCAATGTAAAGAATCTGATCCGGTGATATTGATGGATCAAAACCGGCCACCTTCTTCAGGTATCTCTTGTAAAAATCAACTCCCGGTTTTTTCATATTCTCTTCGAAAGACCAGTGCAATAAAGTATCTGCAAACCCAAGTTCCTTCAGGGAGAGTCCGGTAAGAGCCTCCAGGGCGATGGGTGTATAGAACTGAGAGTTGGAGATAATTCCCTGAGTGATGCCTGCCTGCCTGAATGCGAGGAGAGTCTCAATGGCACCGGGCATCGGCCATACCGGATTCATCCTTGCCTCAAATTCGACGGACATGAGATCATAGATGGCTCCGTCCGGTTCGTATGAGATCAGCTTCTGTTCACTCATTTCGTTGAGTACTTGCTTCCAAACCTCCCGGATATCCGGTTCAGGATAACTGATCCCCTTTTCTTTTAACCGGTTTATGTGTTCAGAAACGATCCGGTTGTAGATTATGAAACCCTCCGTTGCAGCACTCTTCTGCAGGATATGGATACCGCAGCCGGCGAAAGCACCGGAAAGGCTGCCGGAGTCGGGGTTACCATCGTCAATTCCGATATCTCCAACACCTGAAATGAAGAGGGTGCCGTAAAAATCGTATGCAATCAGTTTTATGTTCCCAAGAACCTGAATCAGCGGGACGGTGTCTGTTGGGATGCAATCAAGAGGTGTGGAAAGTTCAACAAATCGTTTATGAAGACGGTTTTGAATCATATCTGTAATTTTAAAAACCCCACATGGCAGGTTAAATCAAACGAACAGAGGATGAGGTTTTTTGATCAGTGTTGCCGGCCGGCCCGGTAAAAGCCTGTCTGAAGATTCAGACCAGGCACTATTTATTCACTTCGCAGCAGGATTATTTGCCAAACTTTTCTCTGTAGGCATCAATCTCGATCATAGGTGGTCTT
Organism: Balneolaceae bacterium; assembly: GCA_007693745.1. Taxonomy (GTDB): domain Bacteria; phylum Bacteroidota; class Rhodothermia; order Balneolales; family Balneolaceae; genus Rhodohalobacter. The sequence goes on along the minus strand of REDA01000049.1, from coordinate 32,815 downwards.
TCATCTTCGATAATCTCAATCAGATTCTGTTCATACTGATCCCGCCGTGCCTGAAACTGCCTGAGAATCGTTGTGTGATCTGCCTTATCAAGAATTTCAAGTGCTTTTGCCCTTTTGATAAAGGTTTGAAGAATGCCAAATGACATTTTCCCAAGATCCTGAGTAGGCTTGTTCTCATGCACTCTTTTATCCAGGTCGGTCTGAGCGAAAGCTTCAAGGCCATATTTACTGTACACATCAATCAGGTGGGATGTCTCCACGCCGTACCCGATTGGAAACGCGATCTGTTCGAGTACATCCCGCCGTACTGCATATTCTCCTGAAAGAGGCTGAATCATCGCTGTCAGATCGGGGAAGAAGAGCGAAAAGAGGGGTCTTACCAGAATTTCGGTTACACGGCCACCACCTGACGGACGAACATTTCCTGATAGTGCCAGGGGTCTGTCGTAGAAACCTTTCACATACTTCACTTCATCTCTGTAAATCAGTGGAGCTACAAGACCATAGACAAATCTGGGGTGGATGTTACTGATATCAGCATCCACATAGACAATGATATCCCCCTCCAGCTGATAGATAGCCTTCCATAGATTTTCGCCCTTTCCTCGTTTGGGTTCAAGTTCCGGTAAAATATCTGAGGCCAGATAGGTGTCTGCTCCGAAGTTCCTGGCAACTTCAAGGGTTTTATCCTCCGAACCCGAGTCGATTACTGCAATCTCATCGAGCAGGGGATAGCGTTCAACCAGTTCTGATTTGAACAGGATAATCTCTTTGCCTATGGTTTTTTCCTCATTGAGAGTGGGAAGGCAGAGAGAAATTTTGAGCCCTTTCTTCTCTTTCGTTTCCACCATTTTTTTCAGATCCCAAAACTCTGAATGATGGTAGGTGTTCTTGTCAATCCATGTTTGCAAATTACTCACAGTACCCTCCGTCGGCCGCAATAATAGTTCCTATTACCTGAGCCAGCCCCTTGAATATCGGCTCAATGTGTATTGTTTCATTCGTTTTAAATGTCCGCTCACCTGTCGTGATTCCAAGAGTCAGTGCCGGAATTTTTTTATCAATCATGGCAGACAGTTCAGAAATACTGGGAGCGAGTCTGGGCTCGATGTCCAGGCTTTCCATCACGGCTCTCGCACATTTGTTCAGGGGATCTGCAAACGGGATTCCGCCGGGTGTCCGGTTGGCGAAGATATCCAGAACAATTTCATCTCCGGTTTTTGAGGAGACTTCGGTTACAATATCCTGTATGGTTTGTGAAGCGTCCTGTACCACCTGATGTGACTCCGAGCGAACTTCAAACCCGAGTGTTGCATCCCTGGCGATGGTATTAAATGAGGTGCCTCCAGATATAGATCCCATTACGATGCTCGTTCTGGGTCGCCGTGGCAGTCTCATGTCGGTGATTTTGTTGATGACTTCATTCAGTGTGAGAATTGCACTGGCATCTCCAAATCTGGAATAGTCGTACGATTCAGGAACCGTACAGGTAATCTCACCCCGGATCATTCCGATTGAGGAATAACTGAGCCTCCCAAGCTGAATGCCTTCGAGACAGACAGCACTGGATATCGGTTTTTCATAATTGTCCAGAAAGAACTTAATCCCTTCCAGATTGCCTCTGCCGAGGCTTTTCACGTTGGCAAGAAGCACCAGATCATTTTTTAATTCAATGCCAAGTTCGTCAAGAATGTAAGGGAGTGATACAAGGGTTGCGAGCCCGAGGGCGTTGTCGGCCACACCCGGCCCCGTGATGGTATCGCTTGTCACCATCATTGTATGATCTGTGCTTGCGGGGAAAATAGTATCCGCATGAGCGCTGATCAGAATGGAGGATTTTTCTTTCTCCTTGCCATTTCCGGAGAGTATTCCGATACCATTGCCTCCATCATCGATCGAAGACTCGGTAAGCCCGGACTCATCAAAACGGTTCAGAATAAATTCGACCCGTCGTTCCTCCTGGAATGTTGGGGCGGCGATTTCTCCTGTCATCACCAGATTTGCGAGTAAAACTTCTCTGTACTTTTTTAACTTCACAGCCATGTCAGGAAGTGCTTCCCTGAGAGAATTGATCTCTTTCATATCGGTTTCTCTTATTAATAGTTCTATCAGTAAGATGCCGAAATTTGGGATCTTTTTCACATGAAATCTGCATTTTTATTTGAAATCGAAGGATTTCAGCTGGAAAGGTGGTTTGATTTCAGGAGTCTGAAAGGGTAAAAATGCAACCGCTGCTGCAGGCCAGATCAGCAGTCAGTCAGGGTTTATCAGGCATAAACAGCGATGTGAGAAAACTCACTTAAAGTAACAGCCTGTAAAGGCTTGCCGATTAATGTCGCTGAGGTTGACTCCGTTATTTCCACGATTACATAGTCACCTTTGGAGTAGTTCTCCTTGTCAAAGACAACCACTTTATTGGTGTCGGTTCTGCCTGAAAGCTGCTGGTCTGATCGCTTGCTGGTGCCTTCAGCAAGTACAACGTGTCGTCGCCCAATCTCTTTTTTGTTGTTTTCCAGCTGAACAGACATCTGTTGAGTGATAATCTCAGTCAGGCGTCGCTTTTTCACCTCTTCCGGCACATTGTCTTCAAACTTTCTGTGCGCCAGGGTTCGTTCCCGTTCGGAATAAGCAAACATATAGGCGAGATCGTACTCCACAATGCTCATAAGGCTCAGGGTATCCTGGTGTTCTTCTTCTGTTTCATCACAAAATCCGGCGATGATATCTGTGGAAAGTGAAACGCCGGGGATCGTTTTTTTCATCAGTGATATCAGCTCAAGATACTCTTCACGCGTATAGGGGCGACGCATACGTTCGAGCATGCTGCTGCTTCCTGATTGAGCAGGTATGTGGATGTAGTTGCAGAGATTAGTTCTCTCTGCAATCAGAGTAAGAAGCGGCAGCGGAAAATCTTTGGGGTGAGGGGATGAAAAACGGAATCTGATTTCCGGATTGAGCCTGCTTACCTGTTCCATCAATGATGTGAAATCCACAGAATCATGCTTGTAGGAATTTACATTTTGTCCGAGCAGAGTCACCTCTTTATATCCCTGTTCGTTCAGTTCTTCAATTTCCCGCAGAATGCTTTGTACAGGTCTGCTGCGTTCGCGCCCTCTGGTGAACGGAACTACACAAAAGGAGCACATATTATCGCACCCCCGCATGATGGAGACAAATGCGCTTACGCCATTTCCACTGGTTCGGACCGGACTGATATCCGCATAGGTTTCTTCAAGAGAGAGCAGTACATTTACTGCTTTTCTGCCGTCTTCCACCTCGGAGAGCAGGTTTGGAATATCACGGTATGCGTCGGGACCCACTACCAGATCCACAAGTTTTTCACGGTCGAGGATATTGTCACGAATGCGTTCTGCCATGCATCCGAGAACACCCACTGTAAGATCCCTCCTCGTTTTTTTCAGGCTTCTGAACTCCTTAAGCCGATTCCATACCCTGGACTCAGCATTTTCACGAATTGAACAGGTGTTTACAAAGATAATGTCGGCTGATTCGGGTTCCTGAACAGGATTCATGCCCTCTTTCATGAGAATGGAATTCACCACTTCAGAGTCAGCGAAGTTCATCTGACATCCATATGTTTCGATATAAAACTTTTTCTGCTCGCTCATGGGGATTGTAACTGCAATAAATGTATTTGGCTGTAGGAAGATACCACCCGGATACGGAGTGAATGAAATACCATCAGTCTAGAGCTCTGTTGGCTCCGGATGGGGTTGTAATAATACCGAGAAACTGTGAAAAATGACAACTCATCCGCCTCCCGGTTACTGCAAACCGCGTGTCAGAGAATATTCAGAAGTTCGACTTCAAAGACAAGAACCGTTTCTGAAATAATTGCATCCAGTGTGGTTCTGGGGTTTGGATCGCGGGGATATCCAAGACTCGGCGGTATAAAGATTTCCAGTTTTGCCCCCCTGTTCATCAGTTGAAGGGCTTCTGAAAAGCCGGGAATGACTCCACCCACAGGGAAACTTGCCGAGGATGTACCCTCGGTCTGGTCAAAAATATAACCGTTGGTAAATGTTCCCTTGTAGCGAATTCTAACCTGATCGGTAAAAGAGGCATTATCTCCCTCTCCGTTTTCGATCACGCGATACTGAAGACCACTTGGAGTAACGTTGACATCATCGCGAAGGGCATTTTGAGCAAGAAACTGATCCGGATCCCTGAGAAATGAGTCGAGATTCATCTCAAAAATGAGTACGGAACCACACCTTACGGGTGAATTTGCCGGTGGGTCATTTGCATAACCGAGCTCAGGGGGTATGACAAATTCAAATTTAGACCCCTCATTCATCTGCTGAAGAGCTTCGAGTATTCCGGGCATTGTAGCCTCGTTCAACTGGAAAAAATCGATTTCTCTGGTATCCGCGAAGAACTGACCGGTTACAAGCTTGCCTCTGTACTTCACAAAAACAATCGATCCAAATTTGGGTTTTTCACCTTCTGACGCCTCCAGAACCTTGTACATAAGTCCGCTTGGAAGTTTCACGACACCATCGCGCTGGGCATATTCGTCGAGAAAAAATGTTTCGTCAACCGGATCGCAGGAGGGGTCATTCAGGCACCCGGTGAATAACCATAAAGAGATCAGCAGAAAGAGTATGTGTTTAATCTTAAATGAATGCATAAGTCTGAACAATTTTAAAAAGTGTTGATTTCCGGAAGGTTCCGGATTAGTTTCCTAATCGCTAAAATCTGTTCGGGCTGTTCCCTGTTCAGATAGTCAATCAGCGCTTCATCGTAGAAAGAGGGATCGAGGTAACGGTTCCAGTAATTGCGAATCGAGTCGATTAACTCAATCAATTCGATCACCGCTTCAGCTTCGTAACAGAGAACTTTACGGTGAAGTTCTTCAAGGTTATCATTTATTCGGTTTGCAGTAGAAATCAAAAATGGTGAACTGATGAGCTCAGGTCTGTCAAGTATGTTCAGAAGTGCAAAACTGTTGAAACTCAGCTGCCTGCAGAGATCTGACAGTTCATCTTTTCCAATGACCTGAAGCTCGTTGTTTTGCAATCGGTAATAGGCGAAATTTCGTTTGAGTCTCACCGCCGTGGTGAGCGAGATTGCACTGACTGCAGCTGCAATTTCGAACCGGCTGGATGCTAGTTGGGCCATGTGTCGGGACTCTCCCTCCAGTCATTCAGAAGCTCAATATCGCCGGGTTGTATCTTGCCCATTTCGAGAGCCACATCAATAAGTGTGGCGTAGTCGGTCAGGCTGTACAGGTCGAGTTCTTCATTTTTTAAATTCTGAATTGATTTATCAAAGCCATAGGTGAAAATACTCATTACACCTTTTACATCGGCACCGATAAATTTTAGTGCGTGGACAACAGAGAGCACGGATCCGCCGGTTGATATCAGGTCTTCAACCACGATCGTGGACTGTCCTTTATCCACACCCCCTTCAATCTGATTACCCATGCCGTATGATTTTGCTGATGAACGGACATATGCAAGGGGTTTGTCCAGGTTTTGTGCGATCCAGGCAGCATGGGGTATCCCGGCCGTGGCGGTTCCGGTAATCACATCCACATCACCGAAACGTGTGTGGATGATATCTACAAATGCCTTTGAAATCTTTTTCCGGATTTCGGGATAACGTAGTGTTAACCTGTTATCGCAATAGATCGGGGAGTTCCAGCCGGAAGCCCAGGTAAAGGGCTCGTTCGGCCGTAATACGACTGCATTGATATCGAGGAGCAGTCTTGAAATTTCTTTGGCAAAATCTTTATCAAATATCATAATTACAGCTATTTCCGCTAAATGTAACTGGTGTACTTGTCTTCAGTATGTGTTCTGTATCCTGCTAATTATATTATCCGGAACCGGATTCAGCGGTTGGCCGGACAGTAATCTTGTAATATATGGAAAAATTGCGAACTCTATATTATGCTTATGTCATCTCATTTTTATGCTGCGATTCAGTTTACGAGTTCTCTGATCCGGGCTTTATGGGGAGAAGCTTTCAGCTCAAGAGAGGGGTAAACCGGATCAGGATTTCGAGGCAGATCAATGCATAGACCCCTGCAAGAAGGTCGTCGGCTAAAATTCCGGCCGGACCATGAAGGTTTTGCAATCGGTTGATCCCGAGTGGTTTGAGAATATCAAACAAGCGAAATAGTATAAACCCGACCGTAAGGAGGGTAAAACTGGCTGACAGATGGTGTGCCGCAAAGGCTGCCACAAAGGTTAGTGTTTGACCGGCGCTTTCGTCCATGACAAATTGGGGCGGGTCTTCACCAAACTTTTCAACAGCGGCGGGAGCACTCCAAAGTGACAGGATCACGGTGAGTAGAAGCAGAATCAGGATGCCATAGAGAGGGAAGAGCAGAACCGTTATATAGATGACCGGTAAAGTGAGCAGGCTGCCCACAGTGCCCGGCGCTTTCGGGCTAAGCCCGGCGCCGAACAACGCACCGGTCAGCAGTTTGATTTTCGTCAGCATTTTCTACTTTTTACTGAAAAGAGCTCTGTTCACCAGAATGTATTCGAAGCCCGTGTAAACTGTAATAGCTGTAACCAGCATCAGTGCCCAGTAGAAGAGGTTTGTTTGATAAATTGAATCCACCAGTTCTCCGAAAGGACCGCCGAAAAGGAGAAGGAACCCAAAAAGCAGAGCCACATAGAGATAGCCCATCTGAACCGCTGTCTTTATTTTCGCTGATCTTAGTGTTTCGAGGTTAAACCCTTTACGTTTTGAAAAGACCCTGAGCATTGTTACACCCGCGTCTCTGACTACAATCAACAGAATTGCCCACCAGGGGAATTGATGCGGATCCAGAAAAGGCAGGCAGACAAACCCTGCGAAGGTCAGGAATTTATCGGCAAGCGGATCCATGAACACTCCAAACTCGCTCTCTGCATCATATTTTCTGGCAAAGTAACCGTCGAAAGCGTCTGTAATCGCGGCTATGGCAAAAACAACGAGGCTGATACCCCTGAGAAGAAGATCTTCCTGAATAAAAAGAAACAGAAAAACAGGTGCCATGACAAGCCTCAGGGAACTCAGAATATTTGGAATCTTATTCAAAAGGGATTGCAGAAGGTTAAGTAAGAAGCAGACGGTTGCTTCGTTGCAGGGTTCATGAGTGCATACCTTTGAGCACTCTGTTGTTATCAGCAGTTTAATATGGACTCATAAAATACTATTTTTCACCCTTATGAAAAAAGCACATATCGTATCGATTGGAAATGAACTGCTGATTGGAGATACCGTCAATACAAATGCATCGTGGATGGGCTCATTTCTAACAGAAATGGGCTTCTATGTGGAGAGGGTGTTTATCCTCCCGGATGACAGGCTCCTCATCTATTCTCAACTTTCAGAGTCACTCAGGAGTGCAGATCTCACAATCACCACAGGCGGACTTGGTCCCACACATGATGATATTACGAAGGTCGTTGTTGCAGATCTTTTTGGGTGTGGTATGAAAAGGGATGAGAGAGTTCTGCGTCATATAGAAGGGATTTTTTCTGACAGAGGCCTGGCTCTTTCTGCTTCCAATGTTGAGCAGGCAATGGTGCCTGAGATTTGTGATGTTCTTTTCAACAGCCGGGGCACTGCTCCGGGGATGTGGTTTGAGAAGGAGGGGAGATATCTGGCTGTTCTGCCGGGGGTGCCCCATGAAATGAAACATTTGATGCGGGATGAGGTTCAGAAGAAAATCGCAGAACATTTTCATGAAACCGAAGTTTGGGTAAGTGACTATTTCAAGACAGCAGGTATCCCTGAAAGCACGCTGAGTGATCAGGTCGGGAATCTTGAGCAGTACATCAGCAACGGAGTGGGAGTCGCCTATCTGCCAAATCCCGGTGGAGTGACAATACGCATCAGTGCAAGCGGTGAAACTCATGAGCAGGCATCGGACAAACTCATGACTTTGAAACAAAAACTTCAGCAGACAATCGGGCATTATCTTTATGGTTGTGGAAAAGAGACGGCACTTTCTGCAGTGGTGGGTGAGTTGCTTCAGGAAAGGAGTATGAAAATCGCTCTTGCAGAGAGCTGTACAGGCGGTTTTGTTTCCAATGAGCTTACCAATATTCCCGGGAGCAGCAATTTCTTTCTGGGTGGGATTGTCTCATATTCAAATGCATCCAAAACATCACTGCTTGGAGTGAATCCTGAAACGATAGAGAGATTTGGAGCTGTCAGTAAAGAAACAGCCCTTGAAATGGCTTCCGGGGTATCCAGACGGTTTGGCGCGGATGTGGGCATCTCGGCGACAGGTATTGCAGGTCCGGGTGGCGGCAGTAGTGATAAACCCGTCGGGAGTGTATGGATGGGTTTCAAAACAGGTGAGAAACTATTTGCACTGAAGGGTCAGTTCGGGCCGGACAGACATGTAAACAAACAGCGAACAGCCATGGTACTTCTTGAAACTGTACGAAGAGAGCTGCTCGGGTTGGACAGTTATCCCTATGAACTCAAACCCTGGTTCCCTTGACAGCAAATTTTTCGATGTGGTTTACCATTGGGTCACTGCTTACGCTCTTTTTTCAGCCTCTGCTGCCAGAAAAGATTCAACATGAGCCTTTGATTTCTGAAGCGTTCGCGATAGCTGCCGAAACAGATACACTTTCCCGGTTTACCCCGATACCGCCTCTTTTTTTCTCAGAAGGTCTGCCCGAAATCAAAGTTCCGGATACCCTCAATCGTGAAACCCTGCGCTGGATTGGAACTCTGACCCCGGACCAGGTAGCGGCAATGCCGGATACCGTCTATATCTGGGAGTATAAGCTGAGACCGGGATTTGAGGTTACCGATACCGATAGTACACTGCGCTGGATTCAGCTTCTCAATCTTGCGGATCGATTTTATGAAAGACCCGGAGCCATTACTTACAGAACAGGAATGACAGGCCGTCCTGATGCTCTGGAGCTCCATGCCTATAAAACCGGTGACATGATGGCGGAACTGGAGGGGTTGAAATTAAATAGCCTTTTTACCGGGCAGATGAACTGGAATCGAATTCCCGTTCACAAGATTGAGTCGGTGGAAGAGTCCGCTTTCAGCGGGAGTCACATCACACGCATCCGCCTGAGAGATCACTACCTTGTGCAGCCCCGGACCTATCTGAATTTTGATGAAAGTTCACATGACTATCGCAGTCTTGAGTTTTCCTACACTCAGAATTTGAGGGAAACAACGAATCTGGAACTCTCATTCTGGGATCGAAAGGACGGAACCGGTTACAGGCGACATAAAATTGAGGGGACTCAGATTCTGGCCAGGGTGTATCATCAGCTGAATGAAAACTGGCTGCTGAGAGGGTCTTTGATGAACAATTCCCGGGAGACGGAAGAGCCATTTGGATATGTGATAAGTGAGCCATCACTTTTTGCGTTTAATCGATTTACCGCAACTCCGGTTGAATCGTCGGCATCGTCCGAATCCGCTTACGGTGATCTCTATTTGCAGGCTCACTACCGGAAAAACAGAGACGCAGGAGTTTCCACGATCTTTGGTATCCACCGGCAGACAGAATCCTGGAACCTGAACAGTGCGGCAGACAGTGTTGCAGCTGATTTCCGAAAGCTGGAACTATATGCAAAGCAGATTGTAAAAGCGGGTCCGCTCGATCTCCGCGGAGATGCGAGATTATTCTCCTTATCAGAGAGGGAAAAGAGAAATTTCAGCAGGAGCAGCTGGTTTGGCAGTGAATTGAGTTTGGCAGCAGAGACAGGCGTAACTCCATGGCTTACCCTTTCGCTGATCAGCTCCGGTTCGTTCATTAATGATGGGCGAAACTCATCTGAAACCGGTGGTAAACTTGCACTCTTGTTGTCAGAAAGAATGAAATTATCATTTTTTGGAGGTCAACAGGCGGCATCTCCCGATATTCAGGCGGCTTACTGGGAGTCCGGTTCCTATTCCGGGGATGAGAAGCTTGCTCAGCAACGTTCTCTGTTTGCAGGGGGTCGTGGTGATTTCAGATTAACTCCCGCTGTTTTCACCGGTTTCCGGGCGGACATCCGAAAGCGTACGGATCAGATTTTTCTGAACAGAGAGGGTGAGTTTATTTCTGCAGACCCCTATCACACCTACTCTGCAAGCGTCTGGGCCGGGTTGAATGTTTCCCGTTTCGAGGGGACCCTGTCCGGCACATATTCGATCTATTCTTCAGAGAGTGATCTGGAGACGAACCGTATGCTCACTGATGCAGGAGATCGCATTTGGCTAAAGGGCTCTTTTTACTGGAAAAATTATCTGTTCGACCGGGCCACCTTTGTAAAAGCCGGTCTGTCAGGACTTTTTTCTCCAAACCCATTTCGGTCAGCCGAATATATTGTACCTTTGAACCGGTGGCAACACGCATCCAATGAGTGGGTCAATCCCTCTTACTACAGGGTGGATGCAGAGATCTCTGCGAGAGTCCGATGGATGATGGTGCTGCTTAAATGGGAAAATGTATTCAATGGTGCCGGGCAAGTTGGATATTTTGAGACAACAGGATACCCCATGCCGGAGAGGAGATTTCGCTTTGCGATCAGAGTGCTGTTTACAAATTAAATACGTATGAGTTTCAGTTATATCATTAAAGAAGGATTCGCAGGGTTGGGTCGGGCCAGGCTGGCTGCGTTTACATCCGTTTTCTCTCTTTTTATCGCCCTGCTGCTGATAGGAGTACTGTTTCGGGTGGGTTATAATGCCTATGAAGTCTCGCAAATGCTGAGACAGCAGGTTGAGGTGGAAGTTTTTCTTAAGCCGCTGTCTGACTCTGAGAGAAGCCATTTAAGCCGGTATCTGGCACAAAAGCCGGAAATAACCGGTATTACCTATATTTCTCCGGATAGTGCCTCAGCGATATTTAGTCAGGAGTTCGGACTCGGTGCAGAGGCATTGTCCGGGCTGAATTTTTTACCTGCTTCTTTCCGGGTGAAAGTTTCTGATAATCTTCAGGTGGCACAGATCGATTCACTTGTCCGGCAGATTCGATTGGAGCCCGGGGTAGATGAGGTGAGGTTCAACCTTGCTCTTCTGCAGGCGCTTGAATCGAGGACTGAGATTCTGATGCTGATTGGCGGTGGATTGGGACTGTTTATTCTTTTTGTGGCTGTTATACTTGTATTCAATACAATTCGGTTGACAATTTATGCCAAACGTGAGCTGATCAGGGCGATGAAGCTTGTGGGTGCAACCAACAGATTCATCCGGAGTCCTTTTCTTGTTGAGGGAGTTTTGCAGGGGGTGATTGCCGGATCAGCTGCGTCTGCCGTGATTTGGGTCGTATTTGAATGGCTGGTACCCCGATTGATTCCACAAGTCGGGATTCTCTCCTGGCCTTTTGGCCGGTGGTACTTTTTGGTTTCGGCGCTTTTGGTTTCGGCAGTAGTAATGGGCTGGGCAGGAAGCCGCTGGGCAGCAAGAAAATTCATACGCGATACCAGGGTGTACACCTGATTGGATCTCCGGTAAATCGGTCTGTTTAGCCGGTTAGATTTTTAATCTTGTCGCCATTTTTTTTCCGGTGATCGCACGCCTCTTTATCATTACAGCTGCCAAAAAGGTGCAGAGAATGGGCTTCCACGGTGAAATTGTGAATCTGTTCCATCAATTTCTGTATTTCAAGAATTCTCGGATCACAAAACTCAACTACAGCGCCACACTCCCTGCAGATCAGGTGATCGTGTTGCTGATAGGCGTAGGAGCGTTCGTAATAATACTGATTTTTCCCAAACTGCTGACGTTGTACCAGCCCGCATTCCACAAGAAGATCCAGTGTATTGTAAACAGTGGCACGTGATACGCGGGTTCCGGAGTTCTTCATGCTGAAAAAAAGGTCATCGGCATCAAAGTGGCCGTCAGAGCGGTAAATTTCTTCAAGAACCATAAATCGTTCCGGAGTTTGACGCTGGTTTCCCTCCCTTAGATAGGCTCTGAATATTTCCTTAACCAGCTGAATCGTTTCTTCTGTTGCCTGATGTGCCATAACCGTATGTTTTCAATAAATATCAATTCTGTATGCACGCACATGTAACGGCAGCTTCATGAAAAATACCATGCAAAAACCATAATGCGCTGCTTGTCGTGTTTCATATAAACAAACCATCAGATGGTAAATAGATATGTCAGACTCTGAAAGATAGCTGAAAAGCATAAGATTTCAGAAAAAATCCGAAAGCCGGGCGTATGACCTTTCGGTGACCAATCAGTTAGAAGCTTCGATTCGCTTCTGAAGTATAGGTGTCAGGCAGCACTACCACTCTCCCTTGCTTTTCTGGCCTCGATGAATGAGCGCACACCGGCCACCAGAAAAAAGATGCAGAGAACAGCCATCACCGCCTGTGCAATTACTGCATTGAGCCTTTCGGGGGACTCCCCTCCAATCATTCCGAAAAGTGCCATCAAACCACCAAAGGAGCCGCCTAATCCAAGTATTGCGAGTAGCAGAGCGGCATGCATGGCATGTTTCCGCATCGATTCACTGCGTTTGCCCAGCATGCCAAGACCTCCAAATGCGATTCCGAAAAAAGCGGGTATGAGTGCGGTGAAGCTGGCGGCACCGGAGGCGACATAGGAGATACCTCCCAGAAGAATCATGAGGATGCCGATGTTTATTGAGAGCCTGGATATATTCATAGTTGTTTGATTTTGTTTTCAAGTTGATTAAAAAATTTGGTAACGCGTCTTTGATTCACCCCCAGATCGCTGTAGCCGGTTCGGCTGGCACTGCGGATGAAAAGTCTGCTTCCCTGTACGTCATTTTCAATGATATGGATCTGCACATCATCTTTGAAGCCAAAAAGCCGGATCCGGAAAATTGCATCGATTGATAATTTCATTTGATCTGTGTGCACTTCATATGCCCCCATTTTTTTGAGAGTCTCATCTGCCAAATGGATAAGCCGGGAGGCCGGGATTGAAAAATCAGCTGAATCAATCACACAGTTAGGTGAATCAGGACAGGGATCAAACGGATGACCGGACGGGGTATTGTGATCAGTCTGGGCGAATAGTAACATCAGTGCAAGCATAGAGTGCAGAGCTTTGTAATTCATCAGGTTTTCGGATGCAAAGTAGAAAACCGGATACATTGATCCAGCGTTTCCGCAATATTTAATATCTTTCTGTTCTCATCACGAATAAATCCTCCATCGGATGCCTGTTCAATCATTCGGATCAACGGATCATAAAAACCCTTGAAGTTGAATAGTGTAACCGGTTTGGAAATAATGCCGATCTGGTTCCAGGTAATGATTTCAAAAAGCTCTTCGAGAGTACCGAAACCACCAGGAAGTGCCAGAAAAGCATCTGCAAGATCCGCCATGGTTGATTTCCTCTCATGCATATTTCTGACCGTAATTAGGCGCGTAATCCCCTGATGGGCTACTTCTTTTTTGAAGAGCCCTCTGGGAATGACACCTGTCACTGTTCCTCCATTCTCCATGACAGAATTGGCAAGAGTGCCCATGATTCCGAGTGAGGAACCTCCGTACACTAATCCCGTACCGCTTTCAGCCAGCATAGAGCCGAGATGGACAGCAATCTTTGTGATCTCCGGGTCATTTCCTGCTGAGGATCCGCAGTAAACGCATAGATTCTGCATTTCCGATGTTATCTCATTATTTTTGAGGGTGATTCCACGGGGAATGCAACAATTATAATCCTATCCATGCAAATGGAAGCCACCGTTCTGATGAGTCGGCATAGGGAGCTGCAAGACGGCGATTCACTTCAGGGATCTGATCCATTTCTGAACGCATTTCTTCAAATTCATCCATATTCAAATCAAAGAGTCCCTCGCGGGCAGCCTCAGCAATCTGGTCGATGTTGAAGGCAAACAGTTCAACACCGAGAGCCTGATAAAATGAGGTCTGCACAAATCTGTATTCCGAAAGAGAGAAACCCTGTCTGTTGAGGGCATCAACCTGAATCTGCTTGGCGTCCCGGAAGAGGTCAAACAGGTCGCCCCATACATTTGCCATCTCTCTGAAAGAAGGATCGCGATTCTCCCATTTTGAGCCAATTTCCTCATATTTATCCTGAAAATCGGTAAAACGACTCTCCAATCCAGCAAGAATATCCTCCTGAACAGTTACAAATCTGGAAACCTGGTCTCCGGTGAGTTCTCCGGATGCCGGACGGGCAAAGTCGGATTGATTGGAAATTCTGCTGTTGGCTTCACTGATCTCTTCAAGAGAGGTGAATCCACCCATGAACGGTTTGATGAATTGATACCCGAAATATCCTCCCGCGGCAAGCGCGATCAGAAAAAGCCCGAGACATCCCAATGCGATTTTTTTCCCCATATTGTGTCGGTTAATTTGCCTGGTTTTTATGAAAAAATAATAAAAAAGAGAATGCAGTAGTAACCCGGACTTTGTTGCCTTTATCTATAAAGGGGCTTTGAAAACCATAAAGCGGCATTATTTCGACTCCATTCCACTTCGTTTCACTGCATTGCACTCAATCTGATGTTTAACGTCTATTCTGAGCGCAATTTTGAGCAGAGCGACGAATACTCTTCTTTTTACCCCACGAAGCAGATCCGTGTTTTTCGGAACCCTCTGCAACTAATCCGAAAGGTTACAAAGCTACTGATCCGATCTCTATCCTGAGAATAAACGGATCGTGGCTAAGTGTCAAGCCGGCGTTCCGATCATCCTGTCAAGAATATTCTCAAGCTTATTCAGAAAATAGTCGATTTCCGCACTGTTGTTTTTTTTGCAAAAGCTGATCCGGATACTTGATTTTGCGATGGCCTCACCGGATCCGATACCGGTCAGAACGTGGGAAGGCTCCATTGCACCGGAAGTACAGGCTGATCCGTTGGAGACACAAATTCCCTCAATGTCGAGGTTTAGCAAGAGCATTTCCCCGTCAAGACTTCGTGAGTCCCCGGTATTGAAACCAATATTGAGGATATGGGGCACCCCTCCGGTTTCGGGGCTGTTAAAATGCAGGCGGTCACCAAAACGATTCTTCAGACCGGCCACGGCATGGTCTCTGAGAGCAGTGACATGAGCTCTGTTTACCTCGAGGTTTTCAACTGCCAGTTTCAGGGCTTCAGCCATGCCGACAATACAGGGTACATTCGAGGTGCCTCCCCTTCGGCGTCTCTCCTGGGAGCCGCCCTGCAGCCAGGGAATCCAGGGAGTGCCGTTTCGAACGTACAACACTCCAATACCTTTGGGTCCGTGAATTTTATGTGCACTGATACTCAGGGCATCCACATCGAGATCTTTGACATAAAGCGGAACTTTCCCGGCACTCTGTACGGTGTCCGAGTGAAAAACAACCCCCTTCTCCCTGCAAACCGCCGCAATCTCCCGAACCGGATTAATACTGCCGATTTCGTTATTCACGTGCATCAGGCTCACGATAGCGGTTTGCTCACTGATTGCTTCTTTTACCTGATCTGCCTCTGTCACTCCATCTCCGGAAGGAGTGAGATAGGTTACCCTGCCCTGCTGGATCTTTAAGGATTCTGCAGGATGAATGACAGCATGATGTTCGATCGGAGAGGTGATGACTTCCTGTTTGCGGGTCGCTGCAACAACTCCTTTAATGATGGCATTGTCACTTTCAGTGCCCCCGCTGGTAAATATGATTTCAGAAGGTTCAGCTCCAATCAGTGCCGCAATGAGCTCTCTTGAATCCTCAATGGCAACCTTGCATGTACGGCCAAACTGATGAGCAGAGTTTGCATTGCCAAAATTATCCATGAAATAGGGCAGCATAGCATCCATTACCTGCGGATCAACCGCTGTGGTGGAGGCATTGTCAAAATAAACTGGATTCATTTTTTTTGTTTGATTCGGAATTGGGAATAAAATATTGAATCCGATTGAGAAAAGCTTTTTAAAAACAGGGTTACTCCGGAGGCATCAGAATTTGGTATAGCAGAAATCCGGTGATGAGTTCGGCCTGAATCCCATGCACATGAGTATATCTTTTCGGGGATTTAACTTCTTTTCACCCTTGTAAAACCTTATTTTGTATCTGCGGTTGAAGCAGAAAAATCTCTTGGTGAGAGTCAGGTGATGTGTGGATTATCCGTTTATAAACTGATATAAGCACGCTGGCATATTTCATATATTTAATGAGATGTGAGGGCTGCAGAGACTGTCATACTCAGTGAATGCATGGTTCATTCAGAGCCCTGAGAGGGGAGGTCAGGGAAACCGGCTCCTGAAGACTGGATTGAAAACTATAAATAAAAAGAATAACAGAGAAATATGGCAAAAAAGACATTACATGACGTTGAACTGAAGGGAAAGACTGTACTGATGAGAGTCGATTTTAATGTACCCATCAAAGAAGGGGTGATTTCAGATGACAATCGAATTGTACAGGCCCTGAAGTCGATAAATTTTGTGATCGATGGAGGAGCAAAACTGATTTTGACCAGCCATCTGGGCCGCCCGGCCGACGCACCCGATCCCGTTTTCAGCCTGAAACCGGTGGCCGATCATCTGGCAACTCTTGTTGATGTGCCGGTGCATTTTGCCGGGGATTGTATCGGAGAGCAGAGAACCGCAGTAGTAAATGCAGCAGGTTTCGGAGAGATCGTTCTGCTGGAGAATGTGCGATTTTACAAAGAAGAGAAGAAAAACGATCCCGGTTTTGCCAAAGAACTTGCAGAAGGGGCAGACCTCTTTGTGAATGATGCTTTTGGAAGCAGTCATAGGGCGCACGCATCTGTTGCAGGAGTAACAGAGTATCTGCAGCCCTCTGTATCCGGTTTTCTTCTGGAGAAAGAGATTCGTTACCTGGAGGGTAGTGTGAATGATCCTGAGCGGCCTTTTGTAGCGATTTTGGGAGGAGCAAAAGTCTCGGACAAAATTGGTGTGATAGAGAATCTGCTGAGCAAAGTGGATAGTATTGTGGTGGGCGGTGGTATGACCTATACTTTCTACAAGGCGAAGGGTCTGCCAATCGGGAACTCACTGGTTGAAGAGGACAAAGTGGAACTGGCAAAAGAGCTTCTGGAGAAGGCAGAGAAGGCAGGTGTCAATTTTATGCTTCCAATCGACTCGGTTGTGGCAAGGGAGTTCAGCAATGATGCTGAAACGGAGGTTGTGGATGAAGATGGGATAGAAGATGGTTGGATGGCGCTCGATATTGGCCCGCAATCGATCATTGCTTTTGGGAATCTGATAAAGCAGGCTCGCACTGTAGTCTGGAACGGACCCATGGGTGTATTTGAGATGAGTAACTTTGCTGAGGGAACTTTTGAAGTGGCAAGAGCACTCGCGGAGGCAACAAAAGCAGGTGCGACGACCATTATCGGTGGCGGTGATTCCTCTTCCGCGATTAAGAAAGCGGGACTTGAAGATCAGGTTTCTCATGTATCCACCGGGGGAGGTGCCAGCCTGGAGTATCTGGAAGGCAGGGAGCTTCCCGGAGTAGCGGCACTCACGGATAAGTGAACCTGAGAAGCCACTGTTTAAGGAGACGATAACAATAAGCCTTCCGGGATATTCCGGAAGGCTTTTTTTTTCAGACCAGGCAACTGACAGGTTCAATTTTGTAATGTTGCTTTCCGGAAGTTATTTACGCGCCTCTTTTGGTTTATTTTTAAGTTCTGCAAGTTCCTTCTGTTTTAGTAACACTCCGTTTGGAATCAGTTTCAAGAAGTTATCCTTTTCATTTTTCCAGTCTGAGAGAACTCTATTTGCTGTAAGGCTTCCGGTCAGCTTTTGGTAATCCTCAATGATGCCCTTCAGCTCCATCGCTGCAACCTTCGTCAATTTCACGGGTGTCACATACTCACGGTTTACATGATGAGCCTGTTCTTTTCTGAGATAGAGAACACCACCGGTCATTCCGGCGCCCACATTTCCGGATACCCGTCCCAGTATCACAACTGTGCCGTTTGTCATGTACTCACATGGATGAAGGCCGGTGCCTTCTGCAACGGCAAGAGCTCCTGAATTTCGAACCGCAAAACGGTCTCCTGCCAGTCCGTGTACATAGAGTCTTCCGCCGGTGGCACCGTAAAGCGCACAGTTTCCAATAATGGCATTTTCGGCCGGATCGAAACGTGCTTCTTTGTCGGGCGTTATGACAACCGTTCCCCCGGACATCGTTTTGCATACAGAGTCGTTGGCCTCACCCCATAGTTTTACATTCATTCCCCCGGAGAGAAAAACACAGAATCCCTGGCCGGCGCTTCCAGTAAACTCAAAATTCAAAGTACCGTTGAACCTCTGATCCGAATCAGCGATCCCCTTCTGAATAATTTCATCATGGCGTTTGTCTGAAATCACTTTTGCCACTGCTCCACTCACGGTAGCGAGTGCTGCACGGTCGGAGGTGTGAATTGCAGAACTTTGAGAGAAGGTGCCTTCCTCATCAATCGCCTTCTTGCATCGCTCGAGAAGCTCAGAGTTGAGGGGGCTAATTCCTTCATTAAAGGGGTTTTGCTGACTGTTGAAACTGTGCAGTGATTCACCTGAAAAGTAGGAGAGATCTATCTTTCTGTTCTCTACAAGCGCCTGATGCTTCTCTTTTAACTCAAGCAGATCGATTCTTCCGATGATCTCTTCAAGAGAATGTGCTCCGATCGCTGCCAGATTACGGCGTACATCCTCTGCGATGAAGTCGAGCATTCGGACGACATGTTCCTTCTCGCCCTTGTATTTGGCCTTGAACTTCGGGTCGTGCGTTGCAATTCCTGTGGGGCAGGTATTTTTTTCACAGATCCGGGCCATGACGCAACCTTCTGCAATCAGAAGCAGTTTCCCGAAGTCGAAGCCTTCCGCGCCAAGAATCGCTGCACTCAAAATGTCGGCTCCCGAGTGAAGGCCGCCATCTGTCCTCAGTTCCACAAACTCGCGGAGACCGTGTTCACAAAGAGTGCGGTGCACTTCAAGAAGTCCGATTTCCCAGGGTAGTCCGGCGTGCTTCATGGAGGTGAGAGTAGCGGCACCTGTACCGCCGTCGCCGCCTGAAATATGTATAACATCTGCACCTGCTTTGGCTACTCCTACAGCGATCGTGCCGATATTTTCTCCGGAAACGAGCTTCACATTCACACGCATACCGGGTTTAATCTGCTTGAGTTCGTAAATAAGCTGTTTCAGATCTTCAATACTGTAGATATCATGTAGTGGTGGCGGAGAAATCAGATCGAATCCGGGCTCGCTGTGCCTGGCAAATGCGATATCTTCATTCACTTTAATCCCCATCAGCTGACCGCCCTCACCGGGTTTTGCACCCTGTGCGATCTTGATCTGGATCTCATTTCCGGCGATCAGATACTCGGCTGTAACCCCAAACCTTCCGCTGGCGACCTGCTTCACAGAAGCTGTGATTCCTAGCGAGTAATAGTAGGGGTTTTCTCCTCCCTCACCACTATTGGATCTGCCGCCGATCTCTTTCATAGCCAGAAATATGTCTCGCTGAGACTCAGCACTGATCGCTCCGAAGCTCATGGCCCCGGATCCGAAACGGCGGGTAATGGAACGCACATCTTCAGTCTGTTCGGGTTTCACCGCTGGCCCCAAAGCCCTGAAGCCAAAAAGGTGTCTTGGGCTAACCGGAACGCTCTCTTCACCAAGTTTCAGGTACTCCCGGAACAATTCCATATCCTGAAGCGTCAGGTCACTGTTTCTGACAAGATCATGTATGATTTTGGACCTTGTGTTGGTCATGGAGTGTTTCTCTCCTTCAAGCCCCTTATTGTGCTCTTTGTACTGGTAGGTATGGATTGGTTTATCCTCGTCAGACATTGATTGCGCGGTGCTGATTCCGGATTCAATCTGATTCACTACCTCCCTGATTCCGATTCCGCCCATCGGGGAAAAGAGCCCCGGAAAGAACAGATCCTGAAGCTCTTTTCCGATTCCAAGAGCGGTAAAAAGTTTGGAGCTTTGATAGCTTCTTGCTACTGAGATGCCTGATTTGGACATGATTTTCAGCAGACCTGTATTAAAAGATTTAATCAGATTGGCTTCCCGTTGATCAGGAGACAGGTCCCCCGCCGCACGATGCTCTTCAAACCGGGCGATTTCAAGCGCTTTGTAAGGACAGACAGCCGTGGCTCCGAAACCAACCAGTAATGCAAAATGATGGGTATTTTTAACCTCGGCTGTGTCCACCACGATAGATGCGTTTAGTCTGAGCCCGGAGTTATTGAGTTCATTGACCAGAGCCCGAAGCATAAGAAGACTGGGAATGGGCGGTCGTCTGAAGGTGGCATTCCGGTCACTGATAATCAGGATCGTGGCTCCATCCTGCACAGATTTTAGTGCGCCTTGAGTGATGAATCGTATAGCAGAACGAAAACCGACTTCTCCGTGCTCGCGACTGAAAAGCATTTCAAACTCGGCAGTTTTAATTCTCGAGGGAGAGTCATTGATACCGCGTAATCTTTTTAGCTGACCGAGTGAAAGAAGAGGGCTCTCGATTTCAAGGCCCGGAAATTGGGGCACAAGCTCTTTGGGTGAAAAGATATTGGGGCGTTTCCCGAGGTACATACTCAGATCCGTAACCATCTTTTCACGGATGTAATCGAGAGGCGGATTGGTAACCTGCGCAAAATTTTGGTAGAAGTAATCGAAAAATGAGCGGGGCTGGTCTGAAAAAATTGCCGGCCGGGCCGTATCTCCCATAGAACCGATCGGTTCTTTTCCATCAGCAATCATGGGAATCAGAAGATTCTGGATGTCTTCGCGGGTGTAGCTGAAAAGATGTTTGTTGGCAAAGCTCTGATCTGAATCATCGAGGTTATCAGCCTCCAGTTTTTCGAGACGATGTTCAAACTTGGCATCATAATTTTCTCTGGAGTAGCTGGGATCGCGGAAGTGAATACGTCCGGTATCGAGATCCATTTTGATACCACTTCCGGCCTGAAGAGATCCCTTTGCTTCTACTTTGGAGGGATCACATTCAAATGATCCGGCTTCTGAGCTGACCAGCAGATGCTTGTCGGTTATCGTCCATCTGCAGGGGCGGAAACCATTGCGGTCGAGCCGGCCACCGATAGAGGAGCCGTCGGAATAGGAGATAAAAGCCGGGCCATCCCAGGGTTCCATGGCACGGCTCCAGAATTTGTAGAAACTGTTCTGATGAGTGGCGGGCGGAATCATAATCGCGAGGATATCCTCAACAAAAGGGATACTGCTTCGGTAGGTGAGTGATTCGACCATTTCGTTGAGGCTGCCGGAATCACTGATCTGCTTTCGGGTCAGCAGTTCATCCGGAGGTACTCCAAGATATTTTTCCCGTGAAATAGCCCAGGACCGGTTACCGGTGATCGTATTGATTTCACCATTGTGTGCGATAATCCGAAAGGGCTGTACTTTATCCCAGGATGTGCGTGTATTGGTAGAAAATCGTCTGTGGAAAAGAGCAAACCTTGTTCTGAATTCCGGATTTTTCAGGTCAGGATAGAACTCTTTCAAGAGGGATGATTTTGTGAGAGCCTTGTAGACAATGGTTCTTGCGCTCAGAGAAGCAAAGAAAAACTCCCGTACAATACCCGCCTCCTTCTCCTTCGTGCGGGTCATCTGTTTCGCGTTGAAGAGAAGCTTATCAAATGAACTGTCGGTGCGGCAATGAGCCGGCCGCCGGATGAAAGCCTGCAAAATGAACGGGACAGAAGCCTTTGCGATCTCTCCGAGTACAGTCGGATCCACAGGGACACTTCGGTATTCCAGAATTTTCAGGCCAAAAAACTGAAAGGTATCTTCAAAAATCCGAAGTGCTGTTCTCCTCCGCATAACATCGTGAGGGGCAAAGATGGTGGCAACCGCAATTTCGCCACCCTTGTATCCAAACAGCTCAAACGGGATATCGGCCATAATTCCGGCACCATCACTCGAAACGAGATCAGCATTACATGCCCCCCGGTGTTCAACGCAGCTGAGAGCATGAAGGGCCATCTGCAGATTTTCATGGGTTGCTTCATTGTGGCGGCTTGCAATAAATCCAACGCCGCAGGCTGATTTTTCCAAAAAAGGTTTTTGATTATTCATAATCAGAGTGATGTTGCTGCTTCTTGGTTTACCTCCGCTTAATAATCACATAAAATGGACTCTATGCAATAAAATTTTTATTGGAAGCGCTTTTAAATTACTAATTAAGTGAACCGGGAGGATATCACTAAAAAAATAAATAGCCAGAGGGATGCGAAATTTCAAATAAAATGAATATTACGAATTCAGAATCGGAATCTGACCTGAAATCCGATATCACTTTTACGGTTTCCGTGAATTTCTGAGAGTCCGCTGCTTATTGCAGTTCTGTTTTCATAGAGGGTAGTGGCAGCCTTAATCCAAATATCGGCCCAACTGAAGAGGCTGGCGTAAAGAAGCAGGTAGATACGCTGCCCCTGTCCATGGAGCATCATGTTGGTCATCACATAGAGTAAATCGTTTTCGAACTGAAAAACTCTTGACGAGAAGCTGTCTGTATCAAAAAGGGTTACTCTGGCATCCAGGCGGATATTCGGCCGGAGCTGCACCCTCAGATCCTGAAAGAGGAGGTATCCGGTTTCGTTCGGCGGACTGCTTCTCAGGATCTCAATTCGGCTTCTGATTCGGATCTCTCTGTTTATCTGCTTTTCTGCCTGTATTCTCATGCTGTTTCGGGAGACCGGAATCAGGAGCCTGACTTCCCGGCCAAATGGATCCTGGCCCGTTGTTTCCTGTTCCCGTGTTTTAAAGCGCATGAGTGCATAGATTGTCAAGTCGCGACGAGGCCTGTACTCTGTTAGCAGAAGCCACTCACTTCCCGCGGAAGGCTGATCTGACTGGAAGCGGGGGCCTGGAAATGAAAACTGGTCTCTGAAGGCTCTGATCAGGACTCTGTTGCTGAAGCGGTGCGAGAAGCCAAAGTAGATCCCTGATTCATTCCGGGGATAGCCCGACTGTTCACTGAAGGAAGAGCCGAAGATCCCCTGATATCCGGTCTGATAATTCCGGTAGAGAAGGATCAGATCTGTGGAATTACCGGCAGAAAAACCGGCTCCGCCAAGAAAAGCCCTGCCACTTCTGCCCGTTTGGGCAATCTCACCGAAAAAGTGAGCAGGTCCCGCCTGAAACCTGTAATCAGTACTGAAACCCGAAAGATTTCTTCCCTGGAAAAGAAAGCGATGATAGGGTCGCTGACCCTGGGCTATGGGTCTTTCAAATCGATTCAGAAAGGCAGAAACACCCCAGTAACCAACCCGGCTCTCAAGACGCACTCTTCCTCCGAATGTTTCCTGTCCCAGATCTTTCATCTGCTGACGTTCTCTTACTGTCCGATAATAAGAGCCTTCTCTTGGGAAGTTGACGCTTCCGTCATCATGCATGACCGAGGTTCTGTTATTGCTGGAGTAAAATCCCGTTACCTGCAGCCGTTTGCCTGCGGTAAGCGCAATTCCCCTGAATGCGGCCTCTGCGTTCGCTGAATTCAATGGCTGAATTCCACGTTCGTTTTTGGAGATTGAACCGGTTGTCTGCATGTTTTTCCCAAAAGAACCACCGTTCCAGAGCAGAAGCCCCTGTCCAAAGGAGACCGAATAATTTCCGAGCACAGCCATTCTGAGATTGCCGGTATTTCTGAGTGCCACATGCCAGGAAGCAGAATCAAACTGAGTGAGATCCGGAAGAGGTTCACCTGCCCGCTTTGCCTGAGTAAGGTTCATGGAAAGATGGCTGGATGAGTATCGAAATCGCTGATAGTAATTCACCGGACTTCCAATGAATCCGCCCTCTTCCGCTTGCCTTCGGTATCCCTCCATCTGCTCAAGGGTTTGCCGGTATCTTGAATAAGCTTCAAATCTGCCATTCTCAAGAAACCTGTTTAGGGTACTGAACGGGTTATTCCTCTTCGATAAAGCTGATTCAAAGGTGATAAAGGGAGCGATCAGTGTCAGTTTTCTTTCATTGAAGCCATCAATCCTCAAAAGGTCGCTCAAAGAATGAAAAGTGCCGTTCTTTTCCCGTTCCTGAATCAGGTTTTGTGCGTCCCGGAGAGTGACGCCGGGAAGCTCGAGAAGCTGATGAATTCCGGCCTGATTCGGGTTGATTTTTTCTTCACTCAGCTGTTCAAAAAGTTCCAGAATCTGCAGATAAACCGATTCATCCAGATCCGGATCTGCCATTTCAATAAAATGCTCCAGATCCGATCTGAATCTTGACCCAAGTGTGTCCGTTTCTGAGACCGCAAGGCCGGCAGCGGTAACTGTTTGGAAGAAGTACAGAAACAGCAGTAAGAACGACATCCTTCCATCAGCTTTTTTTGGATAGTTTTTGACCGGGATCATTTCATTGAGCGTAAAGTTTAAAAAAGAATTCCCATGTCCAGTGCAGGACTCAAACCAAGCGGGTTGTGCTGCTGCATTCCGATATTGATCAGCCAGCGCTCCTGAGTGAAACCAATACCGGCAGAAAAGGTGTCGGGTTCTGTTGTAAATCCGGCTCTGAGAAAAAAAGAAGGGACCAGCTCCAGCTCCAGTCCGGTTCTGAATGAAAGGGGGAAGAGTACATCTTTCACCAGTTCAGCAGTCATGAAAAGAGTTTCAGAGAAATAATACCCAAGTCCGGCGGCAACTTCCCTCGGAAGCATCTCATCTGAGCTGCCATAGGAGGGCTGATTCAGATTGGTTAAGCGGCTTCCGAACCAAAGCCTGTCGGTTAGTTCTGTCGCAAAACCAAGATCCACTCCCAGAGTACCTGCTGAGCCATAGTTACCGCCGATATTTACATGATAGTAGGAAAGCGAAATTCCTGTATGAAACCGTCCGGAAGCAAACTTGTATGCTGTTAAAAAGCGACTTTCCTGATACAGGTTAAATCCATATTTGTGCACAGCTCCGGCCAGGGTACCGTGAAATACCGGAAGGGTAAACAGAGCAGCCATATCCGTGATTTCCGCGATTCCCACATATCTGAATCCATAAAATGAAACGTTTCTGTTGTGTGCAGGAAGCAGTGCACTGTTACTGAAGGCTGACCACGGGGTGCCGGGCAGGGCAACTCCTGTAAGTCCCATTGAAACAGAACGGGCACCCATGCTGCTCTGAGCAGATAAACCTTGTGGAATCATCAGCAGCAGGAAGGGCAGACTAAGGCTAAAGAAGATTTTAAAAAGAATCCTTTGTATCATAGCTTATATCCTTTTTTTGAATGACTGTTTACAGATAAGAACCAGACATGGCCGGAAAATTTCAGAAGCCGTTTATTTTTTTTTCAGCAGCAGCAGTTCTCATGATGATTACAGTCTGCGAAGCTGATGCTCAGGAGCTGAATTGCTCCGTCACAGTGAATGACCGTCAGATCAGTGGTGCCTCCTATGATTATATCTCTGAGCTGCCTGCAGCCCTTGGGAGTTACATAAACGGATTCAGGTGGACGGGAGACTCATTTGAAGAGCACGAGAGAATTCAGTGTACCATACAGGTTGTTCTGACAGGGGTTGACAGCAATTTCAATTTCACAGCCGAAGCTGTTTTTTCAATGCGAAGGCCCATCTACAACAGCAATCAGCAGTCTCTCACTATTGTGTTAAACGACAATAACTGGCGTTTTAACTATCCGAGAAACAAAAATCTGCTTCACGATGATCTTCAGTTTGACGACCTTACAAGTTTCATCGATTTTTACATGAATGTTCTTCTCGGATATGATTATGATACTTTTTCTGAGCTGGGTGGCACACCTTTCTTCAACAGAGCTCTTGCGATTTTTGAACTGGGACAGGGCACCGGAGCACAGGGTTGGGGGCGTTCTATAGGTGCTCAAAGGAATCGGTTTGGTCTGATTACAGACTTAACGAATCCGGCCTATGAGGAATTCAGAAGAGCAATCTACAGATATCACAGACTCGGGATCGATCAGTTCACGATCGATGCGGATATTGCACGCGGTCAGATTCTCACAGCACTTGAAATGATCAGGGAAAACAAGCGGGTAACGACAAACAACTATCTTTTTGATCTCTTTTTCAGTGCAAAATACTCTGAAATAGTGGGACTGTTTGCAGAGGGGCAAAGGGGAATACGCAATGAAGCGTTTAATTTGTTGAGGGAAACGGATCCTGCTCACACATCACAATATCAAAGGCTGCAATAGTAAAACTTTATGGACAGCATGAAATTTCTTGTAACCGGCGCAGGAGGCCAGCTCGGAAGTCAGTGGTGCCGGTATCTTAATGACAGGGGGTATGCTCATTCGGGACTCCGCTCATCGGAACTCGATATTTCAGATGCCTCTGCAGTTGAAGAGGTTTTGGATAGGTTTAAACCGGATGTGGTGATTAACTGTGCAGCTTATACGCGGGTTGATGATGCTGAAAGGGAGGTCCGGCAAGCGTTTCTTGTGAATGAAACAGGAGTTAGGAACCTGGCCATTTATTGTCAGGCTAAAGGAGTCAGGATGGTCCACTACAGTACAGATTACGTTTTTCCGGGGACCAGGGAAGATCAGGTGAATCATCCTTCAGGCTATGCTGAGGATGCGGAAACTGCTCCGGTCAATATGTACGGAGAATCCAAACTTGCAGGTGAAAAAGCGCTGGTTGAGGGGAATCCCGGATCACTGCTGATCCGGGTTTCGTGGCTTTGCGGAGGTGGCGGCCCCAATTTTGTTCGGAAAATGCTGCAGCTTGCCATGGAGAGAGAGGAGGTTGCTGTCGTGGAAGATCAGACAGGAACACCTGCCTATGCTTCTGATGTTGTGGATAAAACGATGCAATTGCTGGAGCTGAATGAGAGTGGCACATATCATGTAAGCAGTTCTGGTTCTTTAAGCTGGGCTGATTTTGCGGAAGAGATTTTCCGTCTGAGTGGAAACCATACCAGAGTAAGACGTGTTTCTTCATCAGAGTATAAAACTGTAGCCAGCCGGCCGTATTTTTCGCTTTTATCGAAAGAAAAGATCCGTAAACTGGGAATTGAACCGGTTCAGTGGAGGCAGGGACTGCTGCGTCTTCTCAATGAGATCAGGGATGAAGTATCCTGATAAATGCAAAATAAGATTAGTGATTTATGACCAAACGAAATTACTGGCTCATGAAATCTGAGCCTTATGCTTACAGTATTGATGACCTGGAACGGGACGGCAGAACACCCTGGAGCGGTGTCAGAAATTATGAAGCCCGTAACATCATGAGAGACCAGATGAAAGTGGGAGACATTGCTCTTTTTTATCATTCAAATGTACAACCGCCTTCCATTGTGGGGGAGATGGAAGTTTGTTCGGAACCCTATCCCGATCCGCTTCAGTTTGACCCGGACAGTGACTATTTTGATGAAAAAAGCAGTGAGAGTTTACCACGATGGCAGCTTGTGGATCTGAAATTTGTCAGAAAATTTGCGAAACCCGTCACAAGAGATATGCTGAAAGATCATGGAGAGCTATCCGGGATGCAGCTTTTTAAACGGAACCGGCTTTCAATAACCCGGGTAGAAGCAGAGGAATACGAGAAGATTGCAGTGCTTTCTAAAGAGTAGGGTAAGGGATCTGTCGATGATACAAGACTGAAGAGTGTCAGCCGGTCCCGAAGAATTCAGCTCGTTCACGAAAGTATGAGTGGAATCGTTCAGCCAGTTTCTGATTTTCAGGGCTGGACAGATCTGAATCTGAGGTAAAAAGACGCCAGGCTTCATTCTTCGCCTGTTCAAGGATGAGGCGGTCGTCAATAATATCTGCATATTTAAACTCCGGCAGGCCGCTCTGTTTGGTTCCTAAAAAATCACCGGGGCCCCTTAAACGCAGATCTGCTTCTGCAATTTCAAACCCATCTGTGGTTTCCACCAGCTTTTTGAGCCTGATCCGGCCGGGGTGACTGATTTTCTCGCCGGGCATCAGAATACAGTAGCTCTGCCGGCTGCCGCGCCCGATTCTTCCCCGCAGCTGATGCAATTGTGACAGACCAAATCTCTCGGCATGTTCAATCACCATAATGGATGCATTTGGCACATCAACGCCCACTTCAACGACAGTGGTTGAAACAAGAACCGATACTCTTCCATCAACAAACGCTTTCATAACTTCCTCTTTCTCATCTGAAGTCATGCGCCCATGCAGTAAGCGGATGGAAACAGACGGGAACCGTCGTTTCAGTTTTTCAAAGCCCATGGTTGCATCTTTCAGATCCATCACTTCAGACTCTTCGATCAGAGGGAAGATGACATAGACCTGTTCACCGTTTTTGACGCTATGCTCAATAAAGCGGTAGACACTTTCTCGGTCACGATCGGTTCTTACTGCGGTTTTAATCTCCTTCCTGCCAGCGGGTAACTCTCTGATAACGGAGATATCCAGATCGCTGTAGATCGTCATGGCCAGGGATCTGGGAATAGGTGTGGCAGACATCACCAGGAGATGCGGGTTATCTCCCTTAAGAAGGATTTCATTTCGCTGTTTCACACCAAAACGGTGTTGTTCATCGATCACCACCAGTCCCAGGTTGTGAAACTGAACCTGATCCTGAATGATTGCATGTGTGCCGATGACAATGGAACAAGAACCGGATTCAACAGAAGTGAGGATATCTCTTCGCAGGGCAGTTCGCTGACCGCCGGTTAAAAGCCTGTACTCAATATTCCGGCCGGACAGGTATTTGTTCAGGGTGTGATAGTGCTGTTCGGCCAGGATTTCGGTGGGTGCCATCATGGCTGCCTGTTTGCCGCTGTCGATGGCCATCAGTATTGCGCCCAGGGCTACTACTGTCTTCCCGGCCCCTACATCCCCCTGCAGCAGGCGGTTCATTTGAGTCTGGCTCCGCAAATCCTTCCTGATTTCACCCAAAGCCTGTTTCTGTCCCTCTGTCAGTTTAAAGGGGAGTAATTTATTGAAGAAGAGATGAGTCAGTGCACCGGGTTCAATGACGGCACCTCTCTTTCGCTGGTGACGTTCATGTTTGATCCTGGACATGCACAGTTCAAAGAGAAACAGCTCCTCAAATTTAAAACGGTTCAGGGCTTCATTGGCTTTGCCGGAAGATGAAGGGAAGTGAATGTTCTGAAGTGCTGTTCCGAGATCGGGCAGAGAATATTTTTGAAGAAGAGAGCCGGGCAGGTACTCTTCAGCTCTGAAGGAATTCAGTAATTCCCTGATCCAGTCGGCCAGGAGTTTGTTGCTGATGAATGCCTTTGCAAAATGCTTGTTGGAGGGATAAATAGGTATGAGCGTATCATTTCCTGCGGGGTTTTCAGATCCGGTAAGGGGCTCAGCCTCGGGATGAGCCATACTGAAATAGCGGCCGAACTGCCTGGGAGTACCATAAAGAGAAATCAATTCACCGGTCTTGAAGCGGGAAATGTGATATTTCCATCCTTTGAAATAGACTGCTTTAACAGAAGCAGTATGATCCTGAATTACGACCTCGAGGCGCTTTTTTGTACCCGATCCAATCACATTTACTGAAATGATTTTGCCAATTACAGTTACGGCTTCGTGTGCCATATGGAGATTACCGATTGGCCATATACCCCTTTTATCGATATAGCGTCTTGGAAAAAAATAGAGCAGGTCACTGATGGTATTGATTCCGGTCTTCGAAAGTGCAGCCGCTCTTTTCAGGCTCAGGTTATGTAGATCGGTAAGATTCAAACTATTATAATGATATATATCAGTTGTACATAAAAAAGAAGAATAAACCCCGCTGTTTGCACTCAAACCAGAGCAAAGAGTGGTTAATTCAAACAATCAGTAAAAAATTTAAAGAAAAAATTGATATTCGTTTTTTAATATAGCTATCTTTGTTGGCTATTGATCATAAAATCAAATTTGTAAATCCGTGCCTACAATACAACAACTTATCAGAAAAGGTAGAAAAAGCAAGGTCAGTAAAACAACTGCGCCTGCACTACAAAACTGCCCGCAACGAAGAGGGGTATGTACAAGAGTTTATACAACAACGCCAAAAAAACCTAACTCTGCTCTCAGGAAAGTAGCAAGGGTTCGTCTTACGAATGGTATTGAAGTGACGGCCTACATTCCCGGAGAAGGGCACAACCTTCAGGAACACAGTATTGTGCTGATCCGGGGCGGAAGGGTGAAGGATCTTCCGGGTGTTCGTTATCACATAATCAGGGGTACACTTGATACGGCCGGTGTGCAGGATCGTAAGCAGGGCCGAAGTCTCTACGGAGCTAAAAAACCGAAAGGGTAAACTGGATTTTTAACAGATTAGATTATGCGCAGAAGAAAAGCAGAAAAAAGAGATTTACAGCCGGACCCCATTTTTAATGACAAGCTGATCACCAGGTTTGTCAATAATCTGATGAGAGATGGAAAAAAAGGTGTGGCAAGGAAGATTCTTTATCAGGCATTCGAGCTGATTGAAGAGAAAACAGGTGAACCGCCGATCGATATCTTTAAATCAGCATTAACGAACGCTACGCCGGTTGTTGAAGTCAGAAGCAGAAGAGTTGGAGGAGCCACATATCAGGTTCCTATAGAGGTCCGGACAGACAGAGGCACTGCATTGGGTATGAGATGGCTGATCAGGGCTTCCAGGGCAAGAAATGACAAGTCTATGGCAACACGTCTCGGGCGGGAACTGATTGATGCCTCAAAGAATGAAGGGGCGGCAGTCAGAAAGAAGGATGAAACGCATCGAATGGCGGAAGCGAATAAAGCTTTTGCTCATTTCAGATTTTAAGTATCAGTACGAATAAGAAAATCTTTTAAAGTAAGTCAGCAGTGGCAACAAAAACAGATCCGAAAATTATCGACCGCATCAGACGTACCAGGAATATTGGTATAATGGCTCATATTGATGCCGGAAAGACGACAGTAAGTGAGAGAATTCTGTTCTATACAGGTCGCAGTCACCGAATGGGTGAAGTGCATGATGGTGCTGCCACGATGGACTGGATGGAGCAGGAGCAGGAGAGGGGAATTACCATTACGTCTGCTGCCACTCACTGCATCTGGAAGGACAACAGAATCAATATCATTGATACTCCCGGTCACGTAGATTTTACAGTTGAGGTAGAGCGGTCGCTCAGGGTACTTGATGGCGCAATCGGTGTCTTCTGTTCTGTTGGCGCAGTACAGCCGCAATCAGAAACCGTATGGAGACAGGCAAATAAGTATCGTGTACCGAGAATGGCATTTGTCAATAAGATGGATCGGACAGGATCTGACTTCTACAATGTGATTGAGCAGATGCAGAGGAAGCTTGGTGCTAATCCGATACCGGTTCAGATTCCCATCGGTTCAGAAGAGAACTTTCGGGGCGTTGTAGATCTTGTCAAAATGGAGGGGATCATCTGGGATGAAGAGTCTTTGGGTGCCAAATATGATGTGATTGAAATCCCTGAGGAATTAAGAGCCAAGGCTGAAGAGTACAGGAAAATCATGATTGAAGCGATTGCTGATCATGATGATGAGCTGATGGAGAAGTACCTTATGGAGGAAGAAATCTCCGTGGATGAAATCAATTCTGCCATCAGAAAAGCTACACTGGCTCTTGATATCACTCCCGTTCTTTGCGGAACAGCTTTGAAAAACAAAGGAGTGCAGATACTGTTGGACAGGGTTATCGATTACCTGCCCAGTCCGCTTGATGTAAATGCAGTAACAGGACAGGAGCCCGACAATCCGGAAAATAAACTTACCAGGCCAACAGATGTAAACGCACCTTTTGCTGCACTTGCATTCAAGATCATGACTGATCCATATGTTGGTAAACTGACGTTTTTCCGTGTTTATTCCGGTACACTTGAAAAAGGATCATACATCCTTAACTCAGCTACAGGTCAGAAAGAGCGGGTTGGTCGGCTCCTTGAAATGCATGCCAATGATAAAAAGGATATTGACCTTGTTCAGGCCGGTGATATTGCTGCTGCCGTCGGCGTCAAGAATGTGAGTACAGGAGACACTTTTTGTGATTTGGAGAATCCGATTCTCCTTGAGAAGATTACGTTCCCTGAACCGGTGATCAAACTTGCAGTTGAGCCTAAGTCCAAGGCTGATGCAGACAAACTCACAACAGGTCTTGTTAAGCTTGCCGAGGAAGATCCAACGTTCAAGGTTTCAACCGATGATGAGACCGGTCAGACAACCATTGCAGGAATGGGAGAACTCCATCTGGAGATTATTGTGGATCGCCTGCGAAGGGAATTCAAGGTTGAAGCGAACGTGGGGCAACCGCAGGTTTCCTACCGGGAAACGATTTCAAAAGCCTATCAGCACAGGGAAGTGTACAAAAAGCAGACGGGTGGGCGTGGTAAATTTGCCGACATCTCTTTTGAAATCGGACCGATAAGTCATTTTGAGCAGTATGCTGATGATGATAAAAAAGTCACCGCAAGTGAAGGATTTAAGTTCGTTAACGAGATTGTTGGAGGGAACATCCCCAGGGAATATATCCCTTCAGTGGAGAAAGGATTCCGTGAAGCACTTAAGGGTGGAATTCAGGCCAACTATGCTGCTCAAAATATAGGTGTACGGCTGATCGACGGATCCTATCACGATGTGGATTCGGATGCCTTCAGTTTTGAGCTTTGTGCAAGGCTTGCTTTCAGAAACTCTGCGAAAAAAGCATCACCGCAATTACTGGAGCCTGTCATGATGGTGGAGATTATTACACCGGAAGATTACATGGGTGATGTGATTGGTGATGTGAACGGTCGAAGGGGAATTATTCAGAAAATGGAAAATAACATTGAAGGATCTGTTGTGAAGGCAAAGGTTCCGCTGGCCGAAATGTTTGGATATTCAACGGACTTAAGATCCCTGACACAGGGACGGGCAGTATATTCAATGGAGTTTTCAGAATATGTAGAAGTACCTGCTTCAAAAGCACAGGAAATTATTGAACAACAAGGATAAAACAGAATAACCATGGCAAAAGAGACTTTTCAGCGAACCAAGCCCCACGTGAATGTGGGTAC
>REDA01000009.1 GCA_007693745.1 Balneolaceae bacterium | reverse complement strand
CGTCCCGAGGGGTCGGGACTGCGAACTGCACGCAGCAAAACGCAAAACGCAAAAGTAACCGAAACCAGAAACCCGAAACCTGAAACCCGAAACCTGAAACCCGAAACCCGAAACGCGCAAAGCGCCCTCAACCTCAACCTCAACCTCAGCCTCAACCTCAGCCTCAATAAGATGCCTCTTCAGTACAACGAATTTTACCACGAAAATACCGGCCTTACAGTGGGCCTGGAAAAATTACTCTTTTCAAAGCAGAGTGAGTATCAGCTGGTGGAGGTGTATGAAACCGACACCTGGGGTAATCTGATGACGATTGACGGGATGGTGATGCTCAGTGAAAAAGATGAGTTCGTCTATCATGAAATGATCAGCCACGTTCCGCTGTTCACCCATCCGGATCCAAAGCGTGTTCTGATTATTGGAGGGGGAGACGGAGGCACTGCCAGAGAGGTGATGAAGCATCCGTCTGTTGAAAGGGTGGATATGGTCGAGATTGATAAAACGGTTGTGGATGCCTCAAAAGATTTTTTTCCGGGTGTGGGCGATTTTGACAATCCCAAACTCAGGGTTCATTTTGAAGATGGAATAGCTTTCATCAGGAATGTAAAAAATCCCTATGATGTGATTATCATAGACGGTTCAGATCCCGTGGGTCCGGCAGAAGGCCTTTTCGAAAAAGAGTTCTATGAGTTCTGCAGAGCAGCCCTTTCTGAAAACGGGGTGCTGTCGGCACAGACGGAGAGCCCCTGGGTTGCATCCTACTATCCCAGTATGAAGAAGGTGTTTTCAGCTTTGAAAGAACTTTTTCCGGTCTCGGAGATGTATCTCGCTTCGATTCCCCTCTATCCGGCCGGACTCTGGACCATGGGTCTTGCTTCAAAAAAGGAATCTCCTCTTTCTGATAATGTGCGGGAGAGGATTGAGAAGGCCCCTGATTTCATGGATTCACTGCAATACTACAACAGCGATGTGCACTACGGATCTTTTGCACTTCCCAACTTTGTAAAAAAGATTATCGGATAGTCTCTAAATTGTTGTTCTGATTTACTGTAGCCTTTCAGAGAATCTCACTTTACACCGGATTTCACAGATTCGGATCAAATTCTCTCCATGAGGGGATTATTTTCGTAAATAAGCCCTTATCAAACCTGCTGCTTCTATGCGTCACAGAGGTTTCCTTGTGTAATACCGTTATTGAGAACTGAACCTGTTTTGTGAAATCGAGGTATCCTTTCTCTAATTAAACTCTTGTGAAAAGCGCTTTTTGAGAATAAAACTCTCAAAAAAGTCTGATTGTGATCATTTTACTTTCAAAAAATCCTGAAAAACAGATGATTCAGCAAAAGATCAGGATTCGAAATTGCATGTCGTTCAGATGGTTACGGTAATTGTACTCACTGAATCTGTAAATGAACTCTTCGAATAGCTGTGCTGTTATTTTCACATCCTGAGTTACCGAACCGGGATTAAACTTAAACTAATCCAAAACGACTATGTATTTACTTAATGCTTTAGGGAATGCAACGTTTGAAAACTATGCCGGAATCGAAGGATTTACCGAGATGGCGTATCAAATGTCTGCTCATGTACTTACCGTTGGATATGCAGTGATGCTGGCAGCTCTCTTCTATTTTGTGCTGACCATTAAAACCGTAGCACCGAAATACAGAATTTCATCTGTGCTTTCTGTGGTAGTTATGGTTTCTGCGTTTCTGCTTCTGATGATTCAACAGCAAAACTGGACCGGCGCATTTGAATTCAACGCCGATACTCAGAGATATGTGCTTGGAAATGCAAATGATCTCTTCAATAATGGTTACAGATATCTGAACTGGTTGATTGATGTGCCCATGCTTCTCTTCCAGATCCTGTTTGTTGTGACATTAACCAGCAGTAAATTCAGCTCTGTGAGAAATCAGTTCTTCTTTTCCGGAACAATGATGATTGTCACCGGATATGTAGGTCAGTTTTATGAAGTAACCAATCCTACTCTCTTTTTTGTTTGGGGATTCATTTCAACTCTGTTTTTTGTTCACATTCTTATTGTGATGAAAAAGGTTATCTCTGAAGGACAGCAGGGAGCCCCGGAAGGAGCACAACGCTACCTGGGCATGATCTGGAAGCTTTTCTTTGTGGCATGGATGCTCTATCCGGGCGCCTATCTGATGCCATATCTCTTCAGTCTCAGCCTTGAGCCATCTTTGTCTGAAACTGCTGTAGTTGCAAGACACATCACCTATACGGTTGCTGATGTGAGCTCCAAAGTTATCTATGGTATTCTGCTTACACTCACAGCTCAGGAGATGAGCAAGGCAGATGGATACGATTACGAAAAAATGGAAAGTGCGATTTAAAGCCACTTTGGTTTAAAGCTGCAGGCCCTGTCTGATTCAGATGGGGCCTTTTTTTTATCCCGGCGATTTAAAGAACCGGCAATGTTTTACAAGATCAAGGTGAATTCAAATTTACATGCAGAATGCATTGACTATACTAAGGTTTTGAATTTTTCGATATAAAAGATGCCGGGCAAGAGAACAGTTTCACGAAGCCCTTCTCTTTTCAGGAAGGAGGTCACCCTCAGCTCCATTGATCTCAGGAATCCTTCAATATCTGCCTTGTATTATTTATTAATGTACCGTAAAATCCATTCTGAAAAAGTGCAGGCTCACAACAGATCCATCTTCATTTACAGGGGCAGTATTTAAATCTGAGCGGGTCCCTGAAAATGAAATCTGGCGGATCTTTTGAATTCACAGTATATCCTCTAACTGAAAATCACAATGTATGTCCGAAACCAGTAAAACAGTCTCAAATCCAGCACATCAGAACCGCGCTTTCAGGCAGATCGTAGGCTGGTCCGTTTTTATGCTGGTTGTATTTATCCTATTTGGACTTCTTCACAGAGTCGTCTCGCCGGTTGAGCGACACCTCTCCGAAGATGAGTACATATCCAGGGTGTTTGTGGAATTTGAGGCAGTGGCTTACTCGGGAACCGGTGATGAAGATCAGCCGGCAGGTCTTTTTGATGGCGGATCTGTTCTCTATGTAGTAGCTGAAGACAGTCTCAGGTTTCAGGTGAGACCGTTTGCCATCTCACGGCTCGACAGTGTGTGGGTGAATCGCGGAGATGTTCTGGATTACACACCTGAAGCCTATCGACAGTGGCAGTATGAGGAGGAAATCAGGAAGTTCGGTTTCGATCGGGATTGAACTTTTCGAAAGCATAGTGATTTTTAAAACAGACCGGATCTGTTCTTATTTTTCTGAACAAGGGACATTTTTCAGCAAAAGAAGTATCGAGTACAGATTCAGGAGTATTATTCAGATATTCTGCCGGCAGCAACACCTCGTTTTATCGATTTCGATTGAACTGACGTGACCTTTTTATCAAAAACATAGGTTCAGCTTTCTAAAACACTTTCAATCCTGTAATACTGAATTATGAAACTCCAATTTCTCACCGCCATATCTCTGATTATTTTCCTTAATTCCTGTCAGTCTGAAATTACTGTCACCGAATTTGACCGTCTTGGTCTTTCGGAAATCACCATTGAAGAGCTACATGCCGGTTATGAAAACGGAGCGTTCACAATCCGTGAGGTAACGGCTGCTTATCTGGAGAGGATTGAAAACATCGACCGGAAGGGGGTGCAGTTAAACTCTGTTTTATCTGTACATCCCGGTGCACTCGAACGTGCAGCCGAACTGGATGCCATACTTCAGTCTGACGGCATCACTACTCCACTCTTCGGAATTCCGGTGTTGCTGAAAGATAACATCGATACCTTCGACCTCCCAACGACCGCAGGTTCGCGCTTTATGGAGCATTCTATCCCGGCGAAGGACGCATTCATTGTGAATCAGCTTCGTGAGCAGGGGGCTGTGATACTGGGAAAAACCAATCTGAGCGAGTGGGCAAATTTCCACAGCAGTTTCTCATCCAGTGGGTGGAGCGGTCTCGGAGGTCAGGTCAAAAATCCGTACGAGCTGAGCCGAAATCCCTGCGGATCGAGTTCGGGTTCGGGTGCAGCCACCTCGGCGAATCTGGCTGCGGTAACGATCGGCACGGAAACCAACGGATCAATTGTGTGTCCCTCCAATGCCAATGGAATTGTGGGGATGAAACCCACTGTCGGGCTCTGGAGCCGTTCAGGCATTATTCCGATTTCCCACACGACTGACAGCGCCGGACCCATGACACGAACGGTGCGCGATGCTGCGGTGCTTTTGGGAGCACTTGCAGGAGTGGATGAAGCGGATGATATGACCCGGTATTCTGATGGCAGGGCATATCCTGACTACACTCAGTTTTTAAATCCGGATGGCATCAGTGGAAAACGAATCGGGTTCTATACCGCTCCGGTAGGTAACCATTTCAGGGTAGATTCTCTAATGAACGAGACGATTCGTTTTTTTGAGGAGATGGGAGCTGAAATTATTGAATTGAGTCAAATCTCTGAGACGAATGTTGGCGGTGCTGCATTCAATGTGCTTCTGTATGAGTTTAAAGATGGTTTGAATCACTATTTCAGTTCGCTTGGAGAAGATGCCCCCTTAAAGTCTATTGAGCATCTTGCTGAGCTGACAAAAGCATCGGCAGATGAGAGGGAGCGGTTTGACAGGAATCTGATTTTTCTGGCCGCTGAGAAGGAGGGGCTCGACTCAGAAGAGTACAGAGAATCACTTGAACGGATGTTACTGCACAGCCGTGAGCAGGGGATCGACCGGGTAATGGAGTTGCATAACCTGGACGCGATTATATCACCCACAGGCTCACCCGCCTGGAAAACAGATCTGACTTTGGGAGACAATTTCAAGCTCTCCTCCAGTTCGCCTTCTGCCAGGGCTGGGTATCCGATCATTACAGTACCGATGGGGGATCTGGATGGTCTGCCGTTCGGGCTATCGATCTTTGGCACAGCCTGGAGTGAACCGGTTCTTCTGGAAATTGCCTATTCATTTGAACAGAACCGGCCCCGGCGGATCGTCCCCCAATTTTTGCCTTGAATAGGATTGCTGAGGGAAAAGGAGAGAAGCTTTTGTAAAGAGGAATACTAAGCCTCTTTTTTCGTACATTAACCACCGGAGCTTTTTCGACTTAATGACAGGAAATTTTGAAAAACCCGTACCTTTGCAGAAGGTAGGGTTTGATGTAAATTTAAAACGTAAACGTATCCGTAATGTGTTAGGCTTTTAAATTTTCGCTGACTAAGCATTCATCAGAAGAACTGTTTTGTAAATTTACCTGATGCATTTTTTTAATTGCTGGTACCGTGACAGCTCTTTTACCGTTTTATCCAATATGATTTTCATCCTAAACAGGCATTCAGTTCTATTTCCGGGATTCCTGATTCTGATCCTTGCGGTAGCAGCATGTTCTGATTTAAGGATAACAGAGCAGGAACTTGATGAGCTTCCGGGGATCCGTGAGGAGATAATCACAACTTACAGGATACCATTGATCCCGGAAGAATTTCTTGATGAGCTCAGGGAAAACCTGACGGAGGGCGAACTCATCACATTTCTGCTTCAATGGATCGCAGAGCGTCAAGAGAAAGCCGTGGAACTGAAGAGCTACGACCAGTTTGGAAATCTGATATACTATGAATACAGCAGCAGTGAAACAGATTCGGTCTATACTGAAAGATATCTTTATACTGAACGCCTGACCGTCCTTGAAGTGGAAACCGAGATCAATGGCATAGCCTGTGAGTTTTGCCGGCCTGACCGGGTGGAACGGGAACTGAATATACTTCTGGAACCGGTAAAAGAGCAGGTATTTCAACGTGGTGAATTTCTGTATGAAGAGCGGATCGTTTACAATCAGCCTGGTGAGGTGTACAGTGTGCAGAGAAATCTGGAGCCGGGGGGAGAGGAGCTCTATACGGAATTTTTCACCTATATTCCGAGAGATCAGAGGTCGAGTCTCATCCGCCGCCAGCAGAAAATTTACAGCAACCAGGAGAGAATACGTATTGTAGATTATGGCTATGATCCGGCCGGTTATCTGGCCCGTGTCACTGAAATGGAAGATCTTCCGGTGCGCAGTAT
>REDA01000092.1 GCA_007693745.1 Balneolaceae bacterium | reverse complement strand
TCCCTTTTCACTAACAGCATACTTATCTTTTAACCATGTACAATGTTAATGATGCCATAGGAACGGATCCGAAACTCTTGCTGAAAGAATCAGACTGGATAGAACGCAGCAGACTCCACATAGCTCGGATAGCAGCTGTTACGGATCCCTGGCTGGAGAAGCGCTCACGTCAGCAGAAGGACCCTGTACTCGATTTCCTGTTCGAATACTATCCGTTTCGTGTTTCCCATATCAAACGCTGGTCACCCGGAATCGGTGTGAAACTCGAACACTCGGGAACACATCCATTACCTGCAGGAATTGAGCTAACCGTTGATGGAGACGTTGCCTACCTGGATCCCCTCAATCTTACTGAAAAGCGGATTCGCTCATTTCGATGGATACTTGAACTGCTGGAACAGAGTGCCAGGAGAAAGCCTCACTTCGGATGCTTTGGTATGCATGAATGGGCTATGGTTTATCGCGCTCAGGAAATTCGTCACGATCAGATTCCACTGAGGCTTCCGGCGGATGAAATCGCCCGGTTTGTGGAATCACGCCCGCTCTTGTGTACACACTACGATGCCTATCGGTTCTTTACGGAACCTGCACAACCCATGAACCGCCATTCCCTGAACCGAAACAGTTTTACGGATATGGAGCAAAGTGGCTGTATCCACACCAATATGGATCTCTATAAATGGACCTTCAAGCTTTCCCCATGGATTGAATCAGAACTCATTGCAGATACATTCCTGAATGCAGTGGAGGCCAGACGAACCGACATGCGGGCGAGTCCATATGACGCAAGGGCATTCGGACTGGAACCGATCCCGATTGAAACCGAAGAGGGACGCAGGGAGTATCTGAAAAAGCAGATGGAGATTCATGACCGCTCGGCTCCGCTGCGTAAGCGGCTGATCCTGGCCTGCCGTGACATTCTCCGACAGGCTTCGTTTCTCTGAGAGCGTGTGGACATAATCCATTTTAGTCCCGCAGAATTTCGGTCCACGATCGGAGCAACCGGAACAGAAGAGAACGGGCTGAATGCAAGCATTTAGGCTCATCATCACTCAGCAGCGCAGAAGTGGGGTTATTTAATTGCGCTGTCAGTGGGGCAGTGAAATCTTGCCAAACTGTACTTTTTGATCATCAGTCCTGATCCTGAACCCTTCCCCGGCCAGCATTTCGTTTGCGAGTACTGCAAATATAATTGCCTCTTTTGCATCCGGATCTATACCCAGCGATGCGGAATTTTGAACTGAAATCCCCGGGAGCAGCTCAGAAATCCTTTGAATCAGAAGCGGATTCCGCGCCCCTCCACCGCTAACATATATCACCGGCTTTTCACCCTCAGGAAGAAACTCTTCAATGCGCCGGGCAATGGTTCTGGCTGAGAGCTCGGTTACTGTGCGGATCAACGTTTCCGGTTTAAGGGATCCGGGTGCGAATCCGGCACGGGTAACCAAATCCCGGAGCCATTCCAGGCTAAAATACTCCGGTCCCGTCGTTTTTTCTTCTTTCTCATCAAACCAGGGATCGCTGAGCAGTTGGCCGAGCAATGATTCATCAACTGTTCCTGCTGAAGCGATCCCGGCATCCCTGTCGAATGGCAGGTTAAAAAATTGATGGGTGAGTTTGTCGATCAGGGTATTTCCAGGACCGGTGTCGGTGGTAAATCGTGCGACACTCTTCCGGCCGGAGGCGGGCAGCCATGTAAAATTTCCAATGCCTCCGATGTTCAGAAGAATGCGGGATTCATCCGCGCTCGTAAAAAGCAGTTCATCCACAAAACCGGCCATGGGAGCCCCCTCTCCACCGGCCGCAGTATGCTTCTGACGAAAGTCGCTGAGAGTTGGGATACCGGTCAGCATCGAAATCTGATCGGCATCCCCTATCTGAAGAGTACTGCTGATCGGTTCCAGATCTTCCTTTAGGTCTCTTGCAGGCAGATGGTAGATGGTCTGGCCATGACTCGCGATACAATCTATCGTATCAGCCTGTACACCCCAGCTGTTAAGGGCGTTTAGAATAAACTTCGCATGAAGCCGACCCAGCCAGGTGTGGATATAGCAAAGGTCCGATAGTGAGGCCTGTTCAACGGAAGAAATTCTCTTCAGCAGGTTCTTTTCAGAGTCTGAATAGGGAATCGTCACAAACTCACGGCACTGAACCGCGGTCTCTTGTCCTGAACCCGACACCTGGCAGAGAGCAATATCGAGTCCGTCAAGAGAGGTTCCGGACATGAGTCCGATGATATGCCGTTGTTCTTTTTGGGCGGTTTGCAGCAGATCAGAGAGAGATCGATTCATATTTTTTTGATCAACGAGGTTACCTATCTTGGAAAATTGATGCTTCGGTCAGGCTGTGATTACGAATCATGCAGTGCAAATTGACAACAGCAGCATACAATTCCGTTAACTGTAAACTAAACAATTGACCTGAAAAATGAGTGACAGAAGTGAAGTCGAGCACAGAGAATGGGAACAGGATGTTGATTATCTGGTGCAGACCCTGAAAAAGAGCTTTGAATCGACAGACGCCCGATACAGTGTGGATGAAATGAATGACATTCTCTATGTAGAACTGGAGGGATTGGAGCAGTACAGCGAAGATGAAATCGTTGAGATTGCTGAGCCTGTTCTTGATCTGATCGAGCTCGATTTTGAAGATATCGTGCTATTACCTTTTGGAGGATAGGGTTTGATCTTTGATGTTTCTTGCTTGGTGCTTTCAGGCTGTTGATTCCTGAATAAGGCAGGTTAAAAAGAACGGGATCTTCAGACATCGAAGATCCCGTACTGTATTCAACTTCTCTGCTCCTCAATTCCATTAACGGATAAACCACCACTGTTTAAACGCCTGTTCTCCCTTCTGTGATAAAGAAATAAAAAACCACGAAAGCGAAACAGGATTCCAAACCTTCTTAGAGCGTCACCCCGAAGACGTATCCTACCAGCAGATAGAGCACTCCTGTGATCACGAAAATCATGGCAATGTTGAAGACAAAGCCTGCACGTGCCATTTGCGGGATCGTTACCAGTCCGCTTCCGAATACAATCGCATTGGGTGGTGTTGCAACAGGCAACATAAAGGCGCAGCTCGCTCCAATCGCGGCCGGTATTACCAGCAGAAGCGGATCATAACCCATGGCAATGGCAACGGAAGCAAGAATCGGCAGAAAAGCCGCTGCTGTTGCTGTATTGCTTGTCACTTCAGTGAGGAAAATAATAACTGTAAGTGACAGCATGATCAGAATCAGGATTGGAAGAAAATCGAGCACCTGTAGTGACTGTCCTATCCACGTTGCCAACCCGGTCGAGGTAATAGCAGCAGCCAGACTCAGACCGCCACCAAAAAGGATCAGAACTTCCCAGGGTAATTTTTTCGCATCTTCCCAGGTGAGTACAAAATCCATTTTCTTGAAATTTACGGGGAGTAAAAACATGACAACGGCACCGAATATTGCAATTCCCGTATCGGAGATATTTGGGATGTAAGGTTCAAGGAGCGGTCGTGTAATCCAGAGGATCGCAACGGTTACAAAAACCACAGCTACCATCTTCTCCGGCCCACTCATCTTTCCTGATTTTTCAAGCTGCTCTTTAATCAGCCCATACCCTCCGGGTATTACGGTAAGTTTAATCGGAAAGACAAGCCTTGTAAGCATCACATAAACCAGTGGCAACGACACAATCACCAGGGGTAAGCCGGCCATCATCCACTGCCCAAAACCGATTTCCACTCCATATGTTTCCAGCATGTATCCGGCCATCAGTGCATTTGGAGGGGTACCGATCAGTGTTGCAATTCCTCCAATATTACAGGCATAAGCCAGACCCAAAAGCATAACCACAGCAAAATTGGTCTGCAGATCTGCTCCTTCCATCGACTCTTCCGATTCCACAAGTGCGATGATCGAGAGCGCGATTGGAAGCATCATCATCGCGGTTGCCGTGTTACTTACCCACATACTCAGAAATGCGGCCGAGATCATAAAACCGATGATGATCGATTTTGGTTTTGTACCGACCAGCATCACAATATTCAGGGCAATACGTTTGTGGAGATTTGTCCTCTCCATTGCAAGGGCAATGATAAATCCACCCATAAACAGATAGATTAGCGGATTGGCAAATGGTTGTGTGGCCTCCGCAATCGAACCTACATTAAGGATCGGAAACAGAACTATAGGTAACAGGGCTGTCGCAGGAATAGGAATCGCTTCCGATACCCACCAAATCGCCATCAAAATTCCGACTGCCGCCACTCCCCAGGCCTGAGGTGTAAGTGCTTCCGGAGTTGGTAGAATGAGCATAAGTGCAAAAACAACAGGTCCGGCAAACAGACCTATCCTTGGCCTTGAAAAGTAGCCGCGTAGTGATTCTTCAGACATATTTTGAGTCCCCCTCTCTGTTTTGATTATTTAACCTAATAATCAATTTAATAAACGGCCGATTAATTTTCAGAATATTTACAAAGAAAAAGGTCTTTTATTCTGAAATAA
Source organism: Balneolaceae bacterium (assembly GCA_007693745.1). Classification (GTDB taxonomy): domain Bacteria; phylum Bacteroidota; class Rhodothermia; order Balneolales; family Balneolaceae; genus Rhodohalobacter. The sequence goes on along the minus strand of REDA01000092.1, from coordinate 1,678 downwards.
TTGAAATGGGTCTGAAGTTTTAAATTCCCGACCGGAAATCGCTTCGCCTGAAGCGTTTCGCACGGTGAGCTTAGACCTGTTCGCTGAACCTCATTGTGCTGCGAAATAATTCTGTTGTGAAATTTGAGGCCGAAAATTCCAAGGCCGTAAAAAATATGCAGACCACCATAACACAAAACCAAAAAAATCAGAAGAAAGGGATCCCGATTATAGAAAACAGAGGTATATCAACATGTTGCACCTTTATAAATTCGTGGCAAAAATAGTCGGGCAACCAAATACGAAACCACAAAAAAATGAAAAAACAGACCAGGTACGCAGATAAAAAAATCCCAACCCGAACCCCAAAAACTCTAAAACGAATCCACCCCAATACAGAAACATACGGTCACACTTTTTATTAAGATTTCTTAATATTTACTTGATCCATATGTTAATTATTTATAATATTACTTCAGGCGTGATGCATGAATCAGCTATCAGGCCTTTGAAACAAACATCACTGAATTGTCCGGTACCCATGCTTTTTGCCTTCCCGTCTTTCCCCTCCATTTGTATCAATATCTACTTGGTACAGCAGACAGCCACTGCTTTATGGAGATAAAGGCAAAAAGAGGAACCGGAACCACAATCAATCAGTGATTCTCTATTGATGTGAAACCCTCCGGCAGCGGATACAGGGTCAGCAGAAGCTGACAACGTCTCAACTGTACAATAAAATGCCGGAGGGAACACGTCAAAAAAAATTGATTTAGAGTTCTGGTAAGCCAATAATTTTTTTCGATGCAGAAAGGCACTAAAAGGAGAACCCACCAGCCATTACTTCAATCGACTCCCCCTCCCTTTTTCCTGTTTCCGCATTTGAACGACTCTGTAGTTATCCTCAGGCCAAAATCCCTAAACTCCTAAACGATCTGATAAATCCCGGATATTTCTCTGTTTTGAAATTAGATTTTATTTAAGTTTCTTGTATGAGTGATTAAAAAAATATAACATCTGCTCCGCTCTTACCCCTCAAAGAATATGACCTTACTTTTTTTAACACTTTTGATGCTCCTCGGATCCGACCCAAAACCGGAGAGAAGTACTTCAGCGGTGATGGAAGTTCGGGTGCATGTTGTCTCCGGCTCTCTGAAAATGGGTGAGTTTGACCGCAATGTGATTGCTGGAAGTGTGAATGAGGAGTACAAGGTTGGGTATAAGGAAATTTTTATCTCCTACCCCGCCGAGACAGAAGTGATTACCGGAACCGGCAACGCATCATGCTCATGCTACATTACCACAGATCTGGAGAAAATCGATGCACATACCGGGAAAATGACCATCCATTATGTTCTAACCCAGAACTCCGGTGAACACCCCAATTCCACCCCCCGTCAAAGTGCGATGATCGTCTATTTGTAGGGTTTAGTGTTTAGGGGTCTTGGAAGCATTATTTTATGCGGAAACCAAAACCTGAATACAAAACCTGATACCTACTCCTCTCTCTCGAACAGATGGATTGCCGGGGAAGAGACGACCTCACTGGTGCTCAGCATCACGAAATCGGTAAACACCTCATCCCATCCCCTGTATTCCCGGTTGATCATCACTTTTAAGGAACTCCCGTTGATAATTACAAAGGTCCCGACATTGAATTCACTGCTGATCCGGTAAGCATACATAGCCGCTTCCTGCG
>REDA01000095.1 GCA_007693745.1 Balneolaceae bacterium | reverse complement strand
GAGTCATCAAACAGGAAGAAATGTACCAGATCCAATCCATCCACCGGTGTCGTCTGGGCTTCGTTGAAAACGGGCTCCAAAGTGGTATTGCCCGTCAGCTCCAGACTGAGGTTGGCGGTGTTGATGCGGTCGCCGTTCACCAGCCAGTGGGAGAACTGAAATCCTTCTGCCGGGAGCGGGGAAAGCTGCACCGGGACACCTTCAAAATAGGTACCGGTCCAGGATGAGCCATTCAACCTGAAGCCGGGAGTGCTGTCTGCAAGCTCAATGGTGTTAACCTTTACGCCTCCCTGCGGGCTGTTCACAGCCAGCAGGGTCAGTTGATGAGTGCTTTGCAATTCAAAGAATTCAAGAATATGCTCAAATGTTTTTCCGGGACGGTTGGATGCGAACCCGGTGAGGCGATTCAGTTCATTATCCCATTGAGAGATCAGAAACATCCAACGATCCTGGTGACGGCTCATTTCGGGCCGGATAGCCTCACTCAGTTCAGTGATCAGGGCGGTAAAGCGTTCTGCGGAGAAAGCGGTATTGAGCTGATCGGCGTAACGGTTGATGAAAGCGTGACGAAAGCCCTCATTTTTAAGGAGGTTCCGTAATAAAAAAGTAGCCCAGGGAGGATTGCGCCACTCTTCACTATTTGCATCAGTTGCGAAGAAAAGCGTGTTATTTTCCCATCCAGGATCCTGACTAAATAGCGACATTGTTCTGTCCATATCGTACATCAGCCAGCGCCAGCGGCCGTCCTGCCCGTAGGGACGGCCCGGTTCGTAAGCATCGGTTTTGGCTCTCCAGTAGCGGATATTACTTCCGGGCCAGTCGTAGTTTTGAAGAAAAATCTGCGCGATCTGATAATCCATAAAATTATCCGGATCCATCCGACGGGTGACTTCGAGATAATGCTGGTCATCCGCCAGATCATTCTGTTCAATATACTGAGTCATATTGAAATAGTGATCGCCATCTCCTTCAATCACTACACCGTTGGTTTCCATCATGTCGATGTTGTCGGGATCCACTCCATATTCAAGTGCCAGATAATGGCGGTCGAATCGCTGCCTGAGGTTATGAATCCCCCAGTATTCTCCGTTGATGAAAAGAACCAGCGGCTGATAAGCCTGCGTGTCGAAGCGCAGATGTTTTACGAGTGTCTGAGCCAGGGCATCTCTGAGGTAGGTATAATTATAATCCTGCCCGGAGTTCCGCAACAGCAGTCTGCGGTGCTGTTCAGAAGGGTCATCCGTAAAAAAAGGAAACGAAAAATTGGAATCACCATAGCTGCCCCGCGCATATAACCGCAGGGTCTTGTTCGGATATCTTCTTCCAACAAATCCGTGAATGCGCACACCAATATCCTGTTCCAGATCAACCCTGTCACTTCCGGGGCGAAAGTAGTTGAAATGGGCACTTCGTTCCGCTTCCTCACCCCGCCTGTGATAGTTGGCCGGTGAGAGAGCATCAGCGCTCTGAGAAGGGTTGTCAGCCCTCCAGGCTTCAAAATCAACGCCGGGGACATAGATGCCCTGATCAAAATCAAACAGACCGGAGGGGTTCACAGTCACAGAAGCGACCGGCAGGCTGAACACATTTCTCCCGCCGGGAAATACAAAGTAGGTTTGGGTAACCACTTCGCTGTCGGTAAATCCGGGTTTGACGGCTCTGGCCCGCACAACCGTTCCCTTTAAAACCGGATCACGGGGAAGGTAGAATGGATCAGAATCCCATGTTCCGGGGATCTGGCTGATCACATTGGGCTCACTGCTGCGGTTCTGAATTGAAAGGGGTGCGCTGTAGCGCTGCGTGCGGGTAGTCACGGTAACCATACTGCCGGGGGAGTCGCCTGGATTTCGGGCATAAGAGCTTCGGTAGCGGTAGGGAATGCCTTCAAAGGCACTGGCTGAGGGTTCGGTGCCGTCGATGGTGTAGAGGATCTGGGCGGCCGGATCCGGGTGGGAAAGGGTCAGGGATACGGCAGAACTGTAGAAACCGCCTGTCTGTGAAAATAAGGGAGGATCCAGCTGACCCTGATTGGCCTCAGTATTGTTTGAGGCGCCCGGTGTGGGTTCATCAAAAAAGAACAGCTCTCCGCTGCCATCCGGTTTTCTGCCAAGAGAAACATCTGTGGGAATGGGAGTTGGGGGCAGCGAATCGACCTGAACTCCCTCCGGAGTGGTCAGGATGATCTCTTCACCGACTGCGGAGAGGGCAAAATTTGTGTGCAGGGGTTGTCCCGGACTGCGTCTGTCTTTGTTGGAGGCCCAAACAATCAGAAATTGCCCCGGTTCGATCGCAACATCCGGAAAGACCCATTTAAAGGGGTTTTCATAATTGTCGCTCAGGCCGTATCCGTCGAGATTGATGCGGCTGTTGGTGGTGTTGTAAAGTTCAATCCAGTCGGGGTAGTCGCCATCCTCATCGGCGATGGTTTCGGAGTTGGAAGCCATGACCTCGTTAATGGCAACGGAGGGTACACTTTGGGCTTGCAGCCCGGGATATATCCCTGAGAGGAAGATCAGGAAAGCGAATGAGATAAAGATAAAATGCTTAGCCAAATGAACTCTTAAACAGTGAATTGTTTCATCCTAAGGTAAGGAAAAAAGAGAGATGAAAAAAAGAGAGAGGAAGCGCATTAAACGGAGTCTTTGCAATGGTAATAAGCTGATTTTGAGGAATTTCATGAGGGTTTATTCATGAGTAAACAGTAAACCAAACAGGTTGAGCCATATCACGTCTGCTCACCAGAGATCCGGTGAAATCAGACTCTCTATACTGTCGGCAAAGGCCTGTTCAAGAAACGGGTTGAAATTAAGTCCCGTTTTTTCCTCAATCTGATTTACAGAGACAAGGTACATTGCATGGGGATCTCCACCCGAGATTTCCTGATCAACTAAAAAAGCCATCATCTTCAGCTTTCCTTCCTCCTCAACCATGATGATCATGAAATTGTGGGAGGGTATTTTTACCGTTTCACCAATCCAGCCTCCTGTTTCCTGATAAACGGGACCGATGATCACCCAGACCTGGTCGTACATTTCTGAATAGTCTCTGGCGATTCTTCGCTCTGCGGTGGCCCACCAGTTTCGGTTCAGGGCCGGTCGCTGCGGGATGATATTTGTCATCAGGAAGGTCTCTCTTTGGGCTTCGCTGCCAAATCGGGTTACGATTGCAAAGTTAGGAGCCATATGGCCGCGATCATAGCCGGAGTGAGTATAATCGTCATGGGAAATCCTGTTTTCGGTATTTTCATCCGTAAGAAAACGGGATGGCCTGGCGGTGGAAATATACTCCGGAACGGCAAAAACGCGATAGGCAACCCAGGCGGGATTGCCTCTGATTTCGTCGTAGGCGGTTATAAATCCCTGGTAGGCCAGAAGTGAAAGCGGGTGCGGGTAATCCACGGATTCGGGTAACCCGGCGTAGGTGTAGCGCTGATCGGGGTCGTCGTTGGTGGAGATCGGGTGGGCCACACCATCCGCCGGAACCGTTGCATTTTTTGTGCAGGCTGAGGCAAGCAGCAGTAAAAGAAGAATCGGGAAGAGCCGGCGTAGATTCATGGAAAAAGGTAATGATATACTCCTTACTCTACAGTATAAAATAAATTGCAGCCAACTTGGAATTTTTTATTGCTGCGTCACTTTGGAGCTATAATTCAAACCAAAGACATTTATCCTGTAATCCAGCATATGGTAGTACTTCAGAGTATTTCAAAAGGCCGAAGAATTAAGAGAGAGGGTAAAAGAAATATTATTTTCCCATATCTTCGAGTAAACGGGTTGAAAATGACGGAATAACTTTTCCATACTGAATAATCGTATCTTCAAGCTCCTCTCCCTTTTTTCTGGCGATTTGGTTCAGTTTCATAATCACAACCTGTGGATTCATTGAATAAAGTGTGAGCAGATAATCCTGGGTTTTTCAGCCAGCCTCAGATAAAGGTCACAAACAGCATAATTTGCAAGGACGTTAGCGTCCAAAAGAACTTTATAATCAGCGTTCATCCCCTGTATAATCGCTTTCGTACTTTTTGGCTTTGGCTATTTCATCAAATAGTTTGTCCAATGTTTTTCTTCGTTCAGAATCTCTATGATCTGTATACTCTTTTAGATCCCGGAAATAAACACGGCGGTGGCTGCCTACTTTGTGAAACGGAATTTCTCCGGATTCCAGCAGATCTACAAGGTACTGCCTGGATACACCTAAAAAGTTTGCTGCAGCTTGTGTAGTAAACGTTTCATCTTCAGGCATCATTACAATGGCACGTCCCTGTTCCATCTGTTCTGCAATATGAATCAGCATTTTAAAAAGAGGCTCGGGAAGTTCAGTCCGGTTTCCTTCCGCGTCAACCAAAGCCGGTTTTCTTCTGCGAACCATTTCTAAAATGGCATTAATTTCAGAGGCTTCAAATTGAGAGGAGTCAATTCTGTGTTCCATAACCCAATGTTTAGATATGTTTGCTATTGTAGTATAGAAAATAAACGCTATAAACGCTAAAATTGTTTCATCCAATTATTTTCCAGGATACACCTATTTCCTAAAGTGAAGACACAAATTATGAGCAGGATCGCAAAGTTTATTGAACAGAATCATTCCAGAATTAATTTGAATGAACCGATTGAAGAGATGATTTTCTAATACAACAAACTTAGCTTAAGTGCCGAGGTATTGAGTTAGGGGGCTTTGAACCGCGAAGCGCTGCTTCGCAACACTGAAATGGGGGTCTTTGTTAGAAGTCTCTGTCCTTGGGTAAGGAGTTTTGGAAAGTCGGGGCGACAGGATTTGAACCGCGAAGCGCTGCTTCGCAACACTGAAATGGGGGTCTTTGTTAGAAGTCTCTGTCCTTGGGTAAGGAGTTTTGGAAAGTCGGGGCGACAGGATTTGAACCGCGAAGCGCTGCTTCGCAACACTGAAATGGGGGTCTTTGTTAGAAGTCTCTGTCCTTGGGTAAGGAGTTTTGGAAAGTCGGGGCGACAGGATTTGAACCTGCGACCCCTCGGCCCCCAGCCGAGTGCGCTACCGGACTACGCCACGCCCCGATGTTTTGCAAAAGATAAAAAAACCTTGCTACAAAACAGAGTGCTATTTTACAACCTCCAGTTTGTAAACCGAATTCGGAGAGGTGATATAGAGCGCCTGCTCACCACCGCCCTCCCAGGCGAGATTGGTAATCTGGTGCTCAAAAACGATCTGCGCCACCTGCTCACCCTCCGGATCCAGCACAATCAACCCGTTGGGTCCGGTCGTGTAAAGCCTTCCTTCTGAATCCACCACCATCCCGTCGGCTCCTCCCAGGCGTCCCATGGCACCAATATTGGCAAAGGAGTCTCCGCTGTGCAGATCTCCCTCCTCCGTCACTTCAAACCGGAAGATGTTGCCGGTGGCAGAGTCATTCACATAGAGATACGTCTCATCAGGGGAAAAGACCAGTCCGTTTGGCAGCTGAAAACCGCCAAAAACCAGGGTCAGGCTTCCGTCCGAATCGATCCTGTACACCCCGTTTACATCCAGCTCCTTCTCCTCATCCGAAACGCCGAAATCGGGATCCGTAAAATAGATCTTGCCGTCGGAGCGAACCGCAATATCGTTCGGACTATTCAGCCGATTTCCCTCATACTCCGATACGATGGTCTCCAGAGCCGGTCCGGCCGTTATGCGCGATACCCTTCCGGCATGCTGCGCAACAAGAATCGTTCCGTCAGGTGCACCTTTAATCCCGTTCGAATTTCCGCTGGGAGTGATGTAGATCTCCGATTCCGTAGTGCCGGGAACCCACTTGTAGATAATATTTGCAGGAATGTCACTGAATAGAAGGAATCCGTCCGGATGCCAGTAAGGCCCCTCGGTAAAGCGGAATCCGCTGGTTACCTCTTCGGGCTCTCCCAGAGCGAATTCCGGTTCCGGTGTATCGCAGGCCGTGAGCAACAGAATAAGAAAGAGTGAAAACAGAGGGAAAAAGAGGAATCTCAGCATAATGAATAAAATGTAGGTTCATAAAAAAAGCAGGTTAATAAAAGGAGGGTTCAAATACAAATAGAGGAATATTCCCGGCATCATACAGAAGGCTCAGGCAGAGACGCAGGGATGAAAGACTACTCAGCCGATAGACCTGGCAACAGCTGCATCAATCCAGAAGTCATCTTTTAAAGGGATCGGGACTTTCCCTATTGGCGAAGTGCACAAACTGGTTTTATCATGATTGAAAGTGGCTGTTCCACGGATGGGTGAATTTGATTTCATGCCGGCGAATCTTATAAACAAAACAGATCATACAACAGGGAGGGGGAAGATGAAAACAGATTCCATTTTCTTTAATTTTTTGAAAGTCAGTGTATTTCTGATACTGATTCTTACAACGTTGTGCGCAAGCTGCCCAAGAAATGTGAAAGATTATCCGGTTTCGGTTACAGCGGCAGCCGATAATTTTGATCCGGTTCACGTTCGTGTGGATAGTTATCGGGAGTTCAGGCTTGAACCGGGCCAGACCGCAACCATCAAAATTACGAGCGACGAAGATATTGATGACTATTCGGTGATGGTTCGTTTATTCAGGATGAATACATTGATTCATGACTCCTGGGTGACTCTGACTCAGGATAAGACCACCTACATTATGATCCGGGAAACCAGTTACGGTACGTTTACCGTTTCCTATTCATCGGATTAAAGCAGATTTTTAGAGCTGCACTTGTAAATCGATTGACTTCCGCCTATCATTTGGGATGCAGGCAGTATGTGGCTTTGGAATCCGGTTTTTTGTCGGCTATAAGGGTCTTTTCAGAGAAACCGGGCAACGTCGGGCGGTACAGATAAAGCTCGATCCTGCCAGGGAAAGCAAGGCTGTAACCGGCTTAAATGTTGGGTATTAACAGAAGCTGTCCTAAATTACTTTAAAATAAACCATTTTCATCAGAACCGTGAGCAGTGTCGCGGTACTACCATACCTAATATCATGAACATCACAATTTTCCGTTTTGCATTCCTGGCCGCACTCATTTTTTCTGTTTCAGCCTGCTCCACCGATTCTGAGCCACCGGAAGAGGTGATCCCGCCTGCCGCGCAGGAGCTTCGCTATTTCTGGTTTTTTGGCATCGATATAGAAAATGATATCGAACTGGAGCGGCTGGATGCAGCCTTTCCTGCACAGAGCAGCGCCTATATTGAGTTTAAGTCTGCACTTAGCGGCTATCCGGCCACGGAACGAATGGCTTCCATGGAACGCAGAAACCGCCCCACAGCGATGAATTACCGTCCGGCGGGGAATTTAAACCTGATCTATGCGGAGGTTCAGGAACTGATGAGGGCCATTCAGGTTAAGGAGCCCTTTACCGGCGACAATGGCGAAAATGAGCTGATTCTGCATCTGCCACTGAATGGGTTTGAACGCCCCCTGCTTACGCTTGCAGTGATGGATGAGGGTGCCGCACGTGCCATTCGCTTCGACTACAGTATCTCTTCAGGCTCTCCGCAGTGGATTACCTCAGGGCTGCAGCCGGATCAGATTACCCAGACCCTGGTTACGGGAGACTATATCCCCGTGGAGCTCGATCTTTCCGCCATCACCGGTGTGAACAACAATCCCGATGTCAAGGTCAGAATACGGTTCACCCCCACAGAAAGTGGCCGGAATGAAGGGGATCGGGTAACGCTCAACAATATCTCCCTCGACGCTGCCCCAACCCGGTAAGCGTCAACCGCCTCAGAAAAAGGCTTTACCGGAGATAGCCCCTGCTTACTCTCTGGCAGGGAGAGCTTCAGTTTTATTCGAAAGAAGAGGGGTACCCACTGTTCACGGCCGCACTGCTGAACTCACATCCGGATTCCGCAGGCAGCTTCTTTTGGTTTTTACTATCTTTTCCTGCAGCAGATAAACGTAAATCTCAAAAGATTCAGGATCAGCAGCTATGGCATCATTTGATATTGTAAACGAAATCAATGCCCAGGAAGTGGATAACGCAGTGAACAATACGCTGAAAGAGGCGTCAACCCGTTACGATTTTAAAGGGCTCCACGCAGAGGCGGAATTTATAAAAAAGGAGAACCGGATTCGCATGGTGGCTCAGGAGTCGATGAAGCTGAAGGCGATGAAGGAGATACTGGTTAAGCATTTTGTGAAGCGTAAACTGGAACCCAAAGCCCTGGAATACGGTACAGAAGAGGCTACCAGTCAGGGGCATGTGAAAACCGATATCTCCATCAGGGAGGGAATCGACAGGGAGACGGCCAAAAAAATTGTGAAGGAGATTAAAAACCTGAAGCTCAAGGTTCAGCCCGCTATTATGGAGGATCGTGTGCGGGTAACCGGCAAGAAAATTGATGAGCTGCAGGAAGTGATTCAGACAATGAAATCGAAAGATTTCGGAATTCCGCTTCAGTTCATCAATCTGAAATAAGAAACTCTCTGTACCCTCAGGGGATCTTTACCGCGGTGTACGGCAGCGATTCCCCGCACCGCTCCTGTAACCTTTATTTACAAATCACAACCATCTGTTTTTGTACATTTTCCATTCTTTAATCAACCCCTGATCACCATGAAACGTCTCAGCATTTTTCTTACATCTTTTTTCATTCTGTTCACAACCATACTGCCGATTCAGGCGCAGGATAGCTACAGGGTTCCCTCACAGGAACTGGTGGATCTGGTGGATGGTGCACGCACGCCATCTGTCAGTATCTCCCCCGACCGCCAGACTCTGCTCATGATGGAGCTTCCCTCACTGCCAACCATTGCTGAGCTGGCACAGCCGGAGCTTCGGCTGGCGGGACTTCGGATCAATCCCAATACCAACGGGCCCAGCCGGCCGGGTTACATGACCGGCTTCACTCTGAAAAATATGGAGAGCGGCGAGGAGCGTACCGTAACCGGACTGCCCGATCATCCCAGAATCACCAATGTGAGCTGGAGTCCGGATGGCAGCCATTTCGCCTTTCTTCTGATCCGCGACAACAGCCTCGAACTCTGGGTTACGGATACTGCCGTCGCGGAAGCGAAACGTCTCACCGGCCGGGCGGTCAGTAACACCTATTACGGATCTCCGTTCAGCTGGACCCGCGACGGCTCTTCCCTGATGGTGCAAACGGTTCCTGAAGAGAGAGGTGCGGTTCCGGTGCGTGATCTGATACCAACCGGCCCTGTGATCCAGGAAAGCATCGGTTCGGCCCGCCCGGCCCGGACGTTTCAGGATCTGCTGCAGGACAGTCATGACGAGCTTCTGTTTGATTACTATTTTACTTCTGCTCTGATGGAGATCACCTTAAGCGGAGATGAGAAGGCTGTTGGTGAACCGGCTGTGTTCCGGAATGCCAGCCTCTCGCCGGACGCAAACTATATCCTTGTATCCAGGACAGTTCGCCCATACTCCTACCGGGTCCCCGCTTTCCGCTTCCCGGAGGTCATTGAAATCTGGGACCGTGACGGCAACCTGGTGCATGAATTTGCCGAGCTTCCGCTGGCCGACGCAGTGCCAATCGCTTTTTCGGCAACAACGGAAGGTCCGCGGTCGGTTAGCTGGCGGAACGATGCCCCGGCAACACTCACCTGGGTAGAGGCTCTGGATGGAGGGGATCCTGCAGTGGATGTGGAGAAGCGCGACCGTCTGCTCTCACTTGCCGCTCCCTTTACCGGAGAGCCGGTTACGCACCTGGATCTGGAATACCGCTATGCCGGTGTGATGTGGAGTGAAGAAGGATTTGCCCTGGTGAGCGAATTCTGGAGAGAAGACCGCCATCGGCGAACCTGGATGTTTAATCCGGATGATACCGCCCAACCGATGCAGCTGGTGTTTGATCTCAATACGGAAGATCGTTACAGTGACCCGGGCTCGCCGGAAATGAGACGTTCGGAATATGGAACGTGGGTACTCAATATGGAAGAAGGGGGTGAAACAGTACTGATGAGAGGTATCGGAGCCACGCCGGAAGGGAACCGTCCGTTTCTCTCGAGATTTCATCTTTTTACCGGCGAAAGCAGTGAGCTCTGGCGATCTGAATCCCCCTGGTATGAGCGGATTTCAACCCTGCTTGAAGAGGATGGAAGCCGCGTGATTACCATCCGCGAGACGACCGATGTGCAGCCGAACTACTTTATCCGCGATATTGCGACCGGCGAGCTGACCCAGATCACCTTTTTTGAGCATCCGACGCCGCAGCTGCGCGATGTGCACAAAGAGTTTATCCAGTACCAGCGGGAAGATGGTGTACAACTATCTGCGACACTCTATCTTCCGCCGGATTATGATACAGAGAGAGACGGAAAGCTTCCGGTTCTGGTCTGGGCCTACCCGCGCGAGTTCAGAAGTGCGGATGCTGCCGGACAGGTAGCCGATTCCCCCTACCGCTTTGCGGGTATGAGCTACTGGGGACCCCATTTTGCGCTCACACAGGGTTTTGCCGTGGTGGAGAATGCAACCATGCCGATTGTGGGTGAAGGGGATGAAAATCCCAATGATACCTTTGTGGAGCAGCTGATCAGCAGTTCGGAGGCTGTGCTGGCCGAACTGGAGCGGCGCGGTGTGGGTGATCCGGGTCGGGCAGCGATCGGCGGACACAGTTACGGAGCGTTCATGACGGCAAACCTGCTGGCTCATTCACGAATATTCAAAGCCGGGATTGCGCGCAGCGGAGCCTATAACCGAACACTCACTCCGTTTGGCTTTCAGGCAGAACCGAGAAATTTTTGGGATGCATCGGAGATCTACCTGAGCATGTCGCCTTTCATGCATGCCGGTGGTATCAAAGATCCGATTCTCTTTATTCATGGCGCGGAGGACAACAACTCAGGAACCTTCCCCATGCAGAGTGAGCGGATGTACGCAGCAGTGAGCGGACTTGGAGGAACTTCCCGGCTGGTGATGCTCCCGGAAGAGAGCCACGGATACAGGGCGAGGGAGTCGGTACTGCACATGCTCTGGGAGCAGACAGAATGGATCAACCGCTACGTGAGAGACCTGTAAGCAACAGATACCTGCAGTGAGGGAAGAATTTCAGCAACAGGGGGAGTTCCGGTATTGCCATCCCCCTGGCTTTCACGGGGATGGCTGGAGAGTTCTGAATCTGCAAACAAACCCTGCAGTGCAGAAAGAGGAATCGGGTGATCCTGCTTGGTGAAGCGCTGAGGAGCGGCTGTTTCCGCAAAGTCAGGAGTCGAGCAGTCCCTTTACATACTCGTTTCCGGGATCCATTTTCAGGGCCTGCTCGTAGTAGGAGCGGGCTTTTTCTTCATAGCCTCCCTTTTTCATGAGGTCGCCCATCAGAATCCAGTTCTCCACATCTCTTGGCTCCGACCGTATCCTGTCGAGCAGATAGCTCACCGCTTCCTGCGGTTTCCCGCTCATCAGTTTATAGAGCACCAGATTACGGTGTGCGGAGGGGAGATTGTCGAGGGCAATCGCTCTTTCGAAGTCTTCACGGGCTTTTTCAAGCTCATCCTTGTTCAGGTTGGCATATCCCCGCAGGTTGCAGAGCCGTCCCGAATCGGGGTCGAGATCGATCGCCCGGTTCAGCGAGTCGATACTGGCATCCCACTGATTCAGTTTCTGCATCACTTCCGCCTCAAGTGTGTAGCCTTCCGCTGCATCGGGATTCATTTTCTGCAGTTCACGTGCCATATCAAGGCTTCGGTCGAGATCCCGCTCGTGCAGCAGTTCGTAACCGTGTTTGTGTTTCTCCTCAAAATTCATGCGTCAGTCTTCTTTTTTTCATGTTCGGTAATATCCTCAAACTCAGCTTCCTCAATCTCGTCGAGACTGGGGCGCCTGGGCGGGGCAGGGCTCGCCTGACCTCTGTTTCTGAAGGTTTTAAACTGAAATCGTATAGCGGGGTTTTTCCGTCGTCGGGGGCCCTGAATCAATCTGTAGATCAGATAGAAAAACAGGAGAATGAATAACCATTTAACCATTAATCCGGTAAAATTTGAATGTGTGTATTGCTGCGAATCGGCTGATAAAAAATCTGTTCTTCGATGTAGTCGTAGTGACCGGGGTTGTTTACAAAGTCGATCTCAGTTGCATTGATAATCATCAGCGGCGCTTTGGTGTAGTGGTAGAAAAACTGATTGTAAGCATCATTCAGTTCCTGAAGATAATCGGGGGTAATATGCTTCTCATAGTCGCGTCCCCGGCTCTCTATGTTTCTCATCAGCCGCTCCACACCGCACTGCAGATAGATCACCAGATCCGGCCTGGCCGCTATGCCGGTCATGATTCCAAACACAGTATCGTAGAGAGCCATTTCATCATCATCGAGATTGAGCCGTGCAAAAATACGATCCTTCTCAAAGATATAGTCCGAAATTACGAACTGTGAAAAGAGATCGGGACTGGTCATCTTTTCCTGCTGTCTGAACCGGCTGGCAAGAAAAGCGAGCTGTGTCTGGAAGGCGTAACGTTTTCGGTCTTCGTAAAATTTTGGAAGAAACGGATTCTCCTCGAACTGTTCCAGTACGAGGTTGGCTCCGCTGCGTTCGGCCAGAAGCCGGGCCAGCGTGGTTTTTCCGGCTCCGATTACACCTTCAATAGCGATAAAGTCAAATTGATTCGGCATCTGTTGTATGTCCTGAGAGCAGGTTAAGATAACAACAATTTACCATCTATGATCTGTTTTCTGAATATCCGATTCAGGAAGTGAATCCAGGAGTTGCGGCAGACTCAGATTCAGCTCCGGATCGATCCAGCCCGCATCGATCTCCATCATGGGTAGCAGCACAAAAGCCCGTTTAAAATATTCGGGATGAGGGAGCGTGAGCCGCAGGGTTTTCTGCTGCAGGTCCCCGTAGCGGATGATATCCAGATCGAGGATTCGCGGCCCCCACCGAACAGGATTTTTCTCTCTTCCTGCGAGGTGCTCAAAGCCCTTGAGTTCGTTCAGGAGCTCCTCCGGGGAGAGTACGGTACGGATACGGGCCGCGCTGTTGAGAAATGGAAACTGAGCATTTCCAATTGGTTCCGACTCATAAATGGAAGCCTTTTGAATCTCACTTCGGGAGAGTCCGGCAAGGAAAGATCCCGCTTTGCGAATCGCTTCAAGGCGGTCGCCCAGATTACTGCCAACGGCGATAATTACCGTTTCCATTGCATGGTCACTTCGGCCCAGGCGGCGGGTACAGAGATGGGCGGATTCAGTTTTCGAACGGTAACCGATAACAATTTTACGTGAGGAGAGCGTTCAAACAGCGCATCGCCGATCTTCACACAGAGGGCCTCTATCAGTTTTTCCTCCTTACCGGAAAAAACAGACGAAGCGATGTCGGACACGAGTTCGTAATTAAAGGTTTCATCCAGGTTGTTGAGCTGAACCGATGGCCGGAAATTTCCCCGGGCCGTAACATCCACTTCAAATTGATTTCCGCTGATCCGCTCGCTCTCGTAGTAGCCGTGATGGCCGTGAAAAGCGAGTGATTTGAGGGTGATTGTATCCAAACCTTGCAGTTAGAGTGTAGCCACTTCGATCTTCTGTTCCAGCTCCTGCAGCATACGTTTGTGTTTCGGGCTGGTGGAGATGCGCTCTTCCACGGTAGAGATCGCGTGAATCACCGTAGAGTGATCGCGTCCGCCGAACTGCAGCCCAATGGTTTTAAGGCTCGATTTGGTGTACTTCTTGGAGAGAAACATGGCGATTTGACGCGCTTCCACGATCTCCTGCTTTCTGGTTTTCTCACGCACCTTGTTGGTGTCGATACCGAAATAGTCGCAGACGTAGTTCTGAATAAACTCGATGGAGATCTGGGAGTTGGAGCTTTTCACCATATCCCTGAGCACCAGTTTCGCCATCTGAAGATCAATTTCATCCACATGTTTCAGAGAGGCTGTAGCCAGAAGTTTAATCACGGCGCCTTCGAGATCCCTTACGTTGGATTTAAAATTGTAGGCGATAAATTCAATGATACCGGGGTCGAGGGAGATTCCGTTGTCTGCTGCTTTGCGCTCGAGAATTGCATAACGTGTTTCAAACTCGGGTATCTGCAGGTCGGCACTCAGACCCCACCCAAAGCGGGAAATCAGGCGCTCCTGGATATCCGGAATATCCTTTGGCGGGCGGTCGCTGCTCAAAATGATCTGTTTCCCATCCTGATGGAGGGCGTTAAAAATGTGGAAGAACTCTTCCTGGGTTTTCTCCTTGCCGCTGAAAAACTGAATATCGTCCACAATCAGCACGTCGATGTTGCGGTAGAAGACAGAAAATTCACTGGCCCGGTTGTTTCGGATAGCCTGTACAAATTCGTTTGTAAAACTTTCGGAAGAAACGTAGAGAACGGAGTGTTCGTCTCCAAAGCGGTGTTTGATTTTGTTGCCGATACTCTGAATCAGATGTGTTTTACCCAGGCCGGTTCCCCCGTAGACAAAAAGCGGGTTAAAGGAGTTTTTACCGGGGTTGTCGGCGATGGCCATCGCCGCAGAGCGTGCCAGCCGATTGCAGTCACCCTCAATATAGCGATCAAAAACGTAGTTGCTGTTGAGGTTCGACTCGATATTGGTTTTTCGGATACCCGGGATTACAAACGGATTGTCGATCTTACCGGGATAGTAGTCGGCAAAGGTATTCACCTCCTGTGGTTTTGGCGGGGGCATGGGGCGCTGAGGCAGGCGAACTGAACGGTTCTCTTCAAGGCGGCTGGACTTCTCGACAAGTACGGAGTACTCAAGTTTGCCATCCTCACCCAGAACCTTGGCGATGGTAGAGCGCAGCATATTGAAATAGTGTTCTTCCAGCCATTCATACCAGAACTGACTGGGCACCTGTATGGTAAGGGTCTGCTCTTCCAGCCGAATCGGTTTGATCGGCTCAAACCAGGACTTGTATTTCTGGTAGCTGATATTGTCCTGGATGATTTCCAGGCACTCATTCCATATATGTTCAGCTTTTTGGGTACTCAATTCAGGGATCCTCTGTAAAACAGCTATGTATCGCCAATAAACGGTTAGTTATCCACAATGTTGAACGACCTTATCGTTTCATTCTTTGTAAAAATGAGAATTTCTGAAGCGACAGTCAAACGATAAATTCCACAAAGCCTGAAAGTTATCCACATCCTGGAAAAATCCATAAACCCCTGTCTTGCAATAAATAGAGCGATTTATAAAAAACTTGTAATATTGCTCTTGACACGTCTTAATATTGCTTTAACGCAGGATTAACAATTTGGTAACACGCCAATTCAAAGGTAAATTATTTTTCCACAAGTTATCCACATTTATATATGTGCAAATTTATTGCAGCGGGAAACACGCCTCAGGGAGGGGAAATCGCAGGTAAGACTTCCTCAAGGTCTGCTTACAACGAATCTTGGCAGGCCATCCAGATCGTTTCTGAGTTGAGTATTGGGAAAAAATCTTTTCGCGAGTGCAGCCACCTCCAGAGCAGTTTTGTCATTACACTCAAGAAACAGTTGTGCGTTGAGAGCCCTGGCAAACCGGATGACCGAGTCATACAGTGTGAGAGGGGAGGGATGAAAGAGAGCCAGGGCAGGTTCAAAATCCAGAACCTGCCGATGCATTTCCCCGCGCTCTTCCGGTTTGATGTAGGGAGGGTTCGAAACCACGATATCCCATCGCTCTTCTGACGCAGCTTCGCTCAGGATATCCCGGAGGGTAACGTCCACTTCCACGCCATTCACAGTGGCATTGTGTGCGGCCGTTTCGAGCGCTTCCGGCGAAATATCTGTACCGGCGCAATACCAGGCGGGACGCTCTTTCTTGATGGATACCGGAATACATCCGCTGCCTGTTCCGAGATCGATCAGCCGCAGGGGTTCCGACTTTTTGGATTCAGTCTCTTCAAGGATGAGTTCCACAAGCTGCTCCGTTTCCATTCTCGGAATCAGAACCGAGGGATTTACGTGGATCACCACATCCATAAACTGTGCACTGCCTGTGATATACTGCAGCGGCTCTCCGCCGGCCCTGCGGCGGATCAGAGGTTTGATCTTCTGCAATTCACCGGACGTGAGGGGACGATCGAACTGAAGATAGAGATCCAGCCGCTTCAGGCTCAGCAGGTCGGCCAGCAGCCACTCCATACTGAGCCGCGGATCCGGAATCTCTCTCTGCTCAAAATAACCGGTTCCCCATTCGAGCATCGCCAATACGGTCCAGAGCCGGTCAGATTCCTTCATATCAGGTGAAACTGCTTACTCCTCTGCGGTTTCAGAAGGAGCCGGCGCTTTTTTCTCCACCTCTTCCTGAATGGTTAGACCAAACCGTTTGGCGTAGTCCATGACAAAATCTGCCACAATGGCTTCGATATTTTTGTCTTCCGTAAGAGAGCTGCCCCTGAAACCCATCCGGCCTCCCGCTTTTTTCATTTCAATACGGTTGTACTCCCTGTTGCACTCCAGGATACAGGTAAGGGTGATCGTGGCGTTCATCTGCTTTTCATACTGCTCATACACAGAGACGTAGATCTCATCACCACTCACGGTTGACCTGTATTGATAGAGATACTTAGGTTCTTCAATCTCAAACAGCTTCTCCGGCATTCGCCGGAGTGTCTGAGGAGGTCCGTAAATCAGATACTTGGTTACTGTATTCATATTATAGAAATCCCGTAAAGATGTTAAAACGAAATTCATGGGGAATAAACGCCGAAAATCAACAAGAATCAAATTCAGTGCGATATCTTTTCAAATGAATCTGAAAAGGGAAGCGGTTTTAAACAGTGAAGTCTGTTTTCTGAAATCGTTTTCTCCGGGTAACAGAAGAGAGTTGCGCGGAGTTCAGCAACTGCAGAAGAATTCAAACAGAAAATGAGTATCCATGCAATGGAGCGAACAATTTTTTCGTTACCTTTGAAAACAAAATTCAAACTATCCATGAAAAAAGAACTCCTTAGGATCTCTTCTCTGCTCTTTATCTTCAGTCTGTTCCTGTTTCCGGCAGGAAACGACGTGCTGAAGGCACAAATTATTGAGCCCGAACTGGAACGGACAACACGGGTGGCTACGAAGCTGAATGATCATTATAAAACCGGATACGGGTTTAATTTTCTGATGAATAATTTCGGTTTCGGGGCAGGGTTTGAGCTCAGGCGCGTGATTGCACCCCAAACGGAATTTATGGGCACGATTCGTATTACCGGCCTTCGCGACGCGAGTGAGCAGACCTTCACCGATTTCTTTTTCGGCCAGCAGATCGTTCCGAACAAGTATCAGAGAGCGCTTGCATTCCCGCTGATGATCGGTGTTCGCCAGAGACTCTTTGCCCGCACAATACAGGACGATTTCCGGTTTTTCCTGAGTTTGTCGGCCGGTCCCACGGCTGCGTTTTCCTATCCCTATTTTCAGGATATCAACAACAATGGTTTCAGGGAGACTTTTGTGGACTACTTTGAGCCGGTGAATGATATGTTTTCCGGGCTCGACAAGGGGATCTGGCACTGGGGTGGTGCCGGTGAGATCAAACTCTCACTTGACATCGGCCGTAATTTTGCAAGCCTGAGCAGTGTGGAGTTTGGGTACTATTTTTACTATTTCCCCGATGCCATCCAGATTATGATGCCGAATCAGCCGGTATTGAATCCCAACCGCCGTCCCGGTGAGTCCGGATTTATTTTCGAAAACGGGGAGCTGGTGCTGGAACCGTTTTTTGAGCCTCAGAGCTTTTTTGGCAGCCCGCAGATCACATTTACTTTCGGCTGGCTCAGATAGAAGCCGGCCGCTGGCTAACCGTTCTCTCCCGGTCTGCGATGCGGCGGCCTCAACCCTTTTGAAACGGTTGAGTCGAAACGGCCGGCCCGCATCGTGTGAACAGCGGTAATCCTGAGGCTGATCATCGCCCTTAGAAGCCTCACTTACCGGCCCGAAGCCACGCCTGCACTTCACGCAGATCCCTGACATGCAGATCAGGCTCACACCGCCTCAGTTCATCATCACTGTAATCGCCTGTGGAAACCGTGACGGCTCTGGCCCCGAAATATCTGGCGCAGCGCACGTCATTGGGCGTATCTCCGATGATGATGTAATCTGAGGGATCGGGTGACGTCAGGCCTCCGTTCAGGCTCACATACTCCTCATGCGCTTCACCGGGCAGGTGCACCCGGTCTTCATGGTTGCAGCCAAAACCCCCAAAGGCAAAACATTCCTGAAAACCTGCCGCCTCCACCTTCAAAAAAGCGGTCTCCCTGTAGTTTCCGGTGCATAGTCCCATACTGTAGCCTTCCCTTGAGGCAAACGCCACCAGATCTTCGGCACCTGCAATCGCATCCGCATGATCCGATGTAAAATATGAATACATAAACTTTATGTAGGTCTCCTTCAGTTCCTCATATACTCTCTTTCGATCCGGCTGGCTGGAAATCAACTGCGAAAAAATATCCCGGTCAGTTCTGCCGGCGTAGGAGGTCTGGTTCACTGTTTCCCCGGTTAACCGCATCTCAGCGATAACGCGTCCGATCAGCTCTTTCATGAATGAGCGTTTCACGCGCATCAGCGTTCCGTCGATGTCAAAAAGAAGAATTGGCCGCATTGGTTTTTACTTTATGGTAACAAGAATTAGCAGTACATTTAGAGATGCACGTTTTTTTAAAAAAACGGCAGAAGATATCTTTCCGTTTCATCAAAAAGGAGATGAATTCAGTGAAATCAGAACAAGGGATGTTCAGAATTCTCTCAGAAACAGTTAGAGAGATATCCGGTACAAATAAAACCTAACTAAGGGAAAACGTTTCCTTAACTATGGAAATACAAGTTAACAATCCAAATACAGAATTATGAGTTTAATAGAAGAGATCCACGGAAGACAGGTTATCGATTCAAGAGGTAATCCGACAGTAGAAGTTGACGTAACACTGACCAATGGCATTGTGGGCCGCGCTGCGGTTCCGTCCGGAGCTTCAACAGGAGAGCATGAGGCGGTTGAATTGAGGGATGGAGACAGCAGCTACTTTCTTGGCAAGAGTGTAAAAAAAGCGGTAGAAAACGTAAACGGAGTAATTGCAGATGAACTGGTGGGATATCCGGCCTATCTCCAGACCGAAATAGACCAGACCATGCTGCAGCTCGACGGTACAGCCAATAAATCCAACCTCGGCGCAAACGCCATCCTGGGGGTTTCACTGGCGGTTGCGAAGGCAGCAGCACAATCTTCCGGTCTGCCGCTCTGGCGATACATCGGCGGTGTGAATGCCAAGGTTCTTCCCCTTCCCATGATGAACATCATCAACGGTGGATCGCATGCCGATAACAACGTGGATCCGCAGGAGTTCATGATTATGCCATCCGGCGCGGCAAATTACAGCCAGGCGATTCAGATGGGAGCCGAGATTTTTCATAACCTGAAGAAAGTTCTTTCTGCAAAAGGGTACAGCACTGCCGTGGGTGATGAGGGTGGTTTTGCACCCAACCTGAAATCGAATGAAGAGGCTGTGGAAGTGATTCTTACAGCGATTGAGAATGCAGGATATACCCCCGGAGACGATGTACTGATCGCCCTCGATCCGGCTGCCGCCGAATTCTACAACAAGGAAACCGGTATCTATGAGTTCAAATGGAGCGACGGTTCCAAACGTAACGCAGATGAAATGGTGGAATACTGGGTGAGATGGACCGAAAAATATCCGATCATCTCCATTGAAGACGGAATGGATGAGAACGACTGGGACGGCTGGAAAATTCTAACCGATGCGCTCGGTGAAAAGGTGCAGCTGGTGGGCGACGATCTTTTCGTTACCAACACCACCCGCCTGGCAGATGGTATCAAGAAAGGAATCGGAAATTCCATCCTGATCAAGGTGAACCAGATCGGTTCTCTTACAGAGACACTGGATGCCATCGAGATGGCGCACAAGAACGGTTACACAGCGGTGATCTCTCACCGTTCCGGCGAAACCGAAGATACAACCATTGCAGATATTGCGGTTGCAACCAATGCAGGACAGATCAAAACGGGCTCTATGAGCCGTACTGACCGCATTGCCAAATACAATCAGCTTCTTCGTATCGAAGAAGAGCTTGGAGAGAGTGCGCTCTTCCTGGGCAGAGATGTATTCGGACTCTGATACTTCACCGGCTGATTCAAACAGGCTGCCTCAAAAGGGCGGCCTGTTTTGGCTCTGCCACGGGTACTTCCGCATAAACCATGAGAATAAGCCGGCTTAAACTCCATAATTTCAGAAACCATACCGACACTGAGGTTGATCTTTCGGCCGGACTCAACCTGATTACGGGGCCGAACGGAGCAGGGAAAACCAATCTGATTGATGCCATTCATTATCTCTGCATGTCGAGGAGTTTTGTGACCGCAAGTGATCTCTACATTGCTCATCAGGAGCATAAATATTTCATGATCGAGGGACGTTTTCACGGGAAAGTGCGCTCCGATTTTACAATCAGCTGCAGCTACTCGCGGGGAGAGGGAAAAAAGATATTTGTAAATAAAAGTCCTCTCGGCCGCTTTTCCGATCTGATCGGTCTGGTACCGGTGGTGGTGCTGAGCCCGGCCGATGCAAAACTGACGAGCGAAGGCCCTGCGGAGCGGAGGTCGTTTCTGGACAGCCTGATCAGTCAGACTTCAGCGACCTACCTTCGCGATCTGATCGACTACCGCAAAGTGAGACAACAAAGAAACCGGCTGTTTCAGGAGTTTCGCGGTCCGGTGGCTCAACTTCGGGCGCATCTGGAACCTTGGGATGCGCAACTGGTAAAAAAGGGTTCAGCGATCATCCGGAAGCGGTCAGAAGTGCTCGATCGGTTCAGCCGTTACCTGGAGCTTCAGTATCGAACAATCACCGGCCTTGATCTTCACCCCTCTCTGAAGTATGTTACCGTTACGGATCAGACGAAAAGTGAAGAGGAGATCGCGGAACAGTTTCAGAAACAGCTGAATGACTCCTTCGAAAAAGAGGCGGAGAGGGAGCAGACACTTATTGGTCCTCACCGTGATGAGGTATTTTTTTATCTGGGGGAAATGGAGCTCAGAAAGTACGGATCACAGGGACAGCACCGTCTCTTTTCGATGGCACTGAAGATGGCACAGCTTTTTTATTATCTCGATGAGCTGGATGATCTGCCTATCCTGCTTCTGGATGATATTTTCGGCAATCTGGATCCGCAGAAGACCAGGGCGATTACGGAGACAGTACTGAAACATGCAGGCCAGACGTTTATTACATCGGCTACGGAACTGCCGGTTGAGAAAGAGGAGCTTTTCCGCACTGCTGATAACAGCTGGTTTCAGGTGAACGGCTCTGTTGTAACCAGGAGTAAGTGAAAAAATGGTATTCAGAAGACAACCCCGGCCTATCAGTGATCTGTTGAAGGAGTTCATGAAGAACAGCCCGCGGCAGCCGGAACTAAAGCGGGGAATGGTACTTCATCTCTGGCCCGAGGTAGTGGGCGAGGGGATCAGCAAGGCGACCAGAGGGGTTCGGTTCGACGGGCACAAACTGATTGTGACGATGGATAATGAGGCCTGGAGATTTGAACTGCATGCCAACCGCTATCGTATCATGAAAAAACTGAATGAGCGGGTGGGTTCCGGGGTTGTGAAAGAATTAATCGTCCGAAGCTGAACAATTGCTTATATTTAGACTTATGTCTTTTTTTCAAACCATATCAGAACGGCTGCAGCAGTTTTTTTCCGAAAAAAAAACGTCTTTGTCCGACGAATCCCACTCTTCAGTATATGAGGGTCGTGAGAAGCTCATAGCATTTGGCATTGCGCTTTTCTTTGCAATCTGTCTCTGGATGATTGTAAATCTGAACCGTGATTTTAACGTGGTTGTGGAGGTTCCCATTCAGCTCTCTTCACTGGCAGAGGATATCAGTATTGTCAGTGATCTGCCTGCCACAGCTTCTGTGAATCTTATTGGGGAAGGGTGGAAATTAATTTCCATCTACACCAACCCTCCAAAATTGACTCTTACCGCAGAGTCGGGAGAGGTGAACCTGATGGATATGATCAGAAACCAGGTGGGCGCATTTTCCGACCTGAATATCATTCAGGTTTATCCGGCCAGTATGAGAGTGGAAACAGAGCGCCGGGTTGCAAAACGGGTGCCGGTACAAAGCCGCGTAGGGATCAGCACCCGTGCCCGCTTCGGGTTGATTGCGGAGCCCGTCATCATTCCCGACAGCATCACCATTACGGGAGCGGAGACGCTTCTCGATGAGATTACATACTGGGAGACTGCGGAGACCACCCTTTCGGATATCAGCAGCTCTTCCCGGCACCGGGTTCAGCTGAAAGCCGCTGAAAGAGGGATTGTGTCCGACAGCGAGAGCGTGCTTGTGCAGCTGCAGGTGGCCGAATTCACCGAAGCAGAACTACGGGTTCCGATCCGTACCCGCAACCTTCCCGGCGGCAGTGCAGTCACCTATAATCCGGCAAGTATTACCGTTCGGTTCGACATCCCCATTGATCAATACAGTGATATTCAACGTATCCGTCTCTTTCAGGCTTTTGTAGATTACACCCTGCTGGAAGAGGATGATTCCGGTTTTATTATCCCGGAGGTGGAACTGATTGAGGAGGGTTTCAATGCCCGGCTGCGCAGTTTTCAGCCCCCAAGAGTCGCCTATTTCCGGATTGTCAGTGATTGACACTCACAACCGGGCGGCTCAAAGTCATTTTCAGAATCAGGCCGTAACGGTTCAGTGACGTCCGCAAAAGAATACACGAAACCACTGTTTTTTGTTTTTCAGGCCATCTTCTGACCTGAAAAGTCTCAGGTATTTAACACTCTCTGAGCTGTGTATCAGCCATCCGGGGTGTGGTGAAATAGAATCTAAAAAGAGAGTAAAAGTTCCGTACCTTATCTTTTTTACTGACGCAATCCTATACGGTACCGGCTTTTCCATCTTTCAGCACAGGGTATTCACTTCTGTGATATTGTCAGACGCGCTTCTGGTGGAATTCAATTTCCATCAGATACCAAAGAAGAGACAGGCGCGCAGATTACGGCAGCTACCCAATGATCAATCAAAGAAAAATGATGAATGAAATGACATTTTCAGAGTTAAATATCTCTCCGGAAATCCTTAGTGCTATTAATGAACTGGGCTTTGAAGCCCCAACGGCTATTCAGGCCCTCTGTATCCCGCTGATCCTTCAGGGAAAGGATTTGGTTGGGCAGGCCCAGACCGGTA
Source organism: Balneolaceae bacterium (assembly GCA_007693745.1). Lineage (GTDB taxonomy): Bacteria > Bacteroidota > Rhodothermia > Balneolales > Balneolaceae > Rhodohalobacter. The sequence continues at coordinate 2,936 of REDA01000095.1, read as the reverse complement.
CCGGAAAAACCGCGGCCTTCGGAGTGCCGGCTATTCAGCTTGCCGACCGCGGTCAAAAGTCGCCTAGTATACTGATTCTCTGTCCCACGCGTGAACTGGCCATTCAGATTACAGGTGAACTGATAAAACTGGCTTCCAAAACCAGCGGCGTGTTTACAGTGCCCGTGTATGGCGGTCAGCCGATCAGCCGGCAGCTTACGGCTCTGAAAAAGGGTGCGCAGATTGTGGTAGGAACTCCCGGCAGGGTGATCGATCACCTCAAACGGGGCACCCTCAAACTGGGAGCACTGAGGATGGTGGTTCTGGATGAAGCTGACGAAATGCTGAATATGGGCTTTCGGGAGGATATTGAGCAGATTCTGAGCTACAGCGAGGGTAAGTCCCAAACGGTGATGTTTTCTGCCACCGTACCCAAGCCTATCCGCGCGATAATGGATCGCTGGATGAATGAGCCGGAGATGGTGAAAGTGGAGGGCACGGCAGAAACCGCTGCCGGTATTGATCAGTACATCATGGAAGTGCGGGATTCAATGCGAACGGAGGCGATTTCCCGCGTGATGGATATGTCGAACTACCGGCTGGCACTCATTTTCTGCAATACGCGGCGTCAGTGCGATACACTGGTACAGGAACTGCAGGCCCGGGGCTACGCGGCCGAGGCACTTCATGGAGAGATGAGACAACCGGTGCGCGACAGCGTGATGAACAGTTTTCGCATGGGGAAAACGGAGATTCTGGTTGCTACGGATGTTGCCGCCCGTGGGCTCGACGTGGATGAGATTGATGTGGTGTTCAATTATGATATTCCCGGGGATCCGGAGTATTATGTGCATCGCATCGGCCGGACCGGACGCGCGGGAAGATCGGGTATGGCCATTACCTTTGTATCCGGCCGCAAGCGAAAAAGAGTTGGATTCATTGAAAGAATGATCCGTACGAAACTGCTGCCTCTGCCGATGCCATCGACCCGTGATGTGGAGGAGTCGAAGGCAGGGATGCAGATGGGAGCGATTATTCAGACGCTGGAAGAGGGTGGCCTTCGCCCGTGGATTGAGCAGCTCGAACCCCTGGCAGAGGAGGGCTACTCACCCATTGAGATTGCAGCAGCGCTTTTCAAAATGCATTCAGCCTGATCAGATTCCACCCTTCGTTTATTTCGATCCGAAACTGTTCAGCCTGTACCATGAACTCAGAAAAGAGACGCCTGCAACGATCACCCGGATGGCTGCCTCCTCAAAAAAGGCCATGAGATAAACATGTTGATGAAAAAAAGAAAGGAGAAAAGGGTAAACATCCCCCTGGGCTTCTCTTCTGAGTAAAGATCGGATGGATCCTCCCGGATAGGTTTCATGATGGTAACAGGGATTGTTACTAGTATCGGAATCGCAGATACTTGTTACTCTTTCTGCGATGGTTTCGCAAACAAACTGAAAGCTGCAGCTTCTATTATGTGAAAAGCTGGAAAATGAATCCATAGGAATTGAACCATCACTTCCTGCCGATTGTTTAGAAAGGAGTTTGTATCTTTTCGTTTGTAAAGCGCCGGAAAATGACGCAGCGCCTCTGGATAACAGAATCCATTGCAGTTGTGGCCGGCCCGACGGAATGTTCCGCAGCTGAACGGAGAGTTTTTGGCTCTGTTTGATGCGGCACTGCAAAACCGCTCAAAATTTGAATCAATCACTGTTATGGCACGAAAGAGCTTTGAAATACCGGCGATGTACCGCTCACCCATTATCCGGAATGTAAAGGAGTCGAACAAAATCACGGATCCCCGGAAAAAAGATCTCACTCCTACGGAACTTGATTTTGGCCCGGTCACATTTCTGATACCACGCCATTTTGGGTTTTGTTACGGGGTTGAAAATGCCATCGATATCGCCTACCGGACCGTGGAGGAGAATCAGGACCGGCGGATCTTTCTGCTGAGCGAGATGATTCACAATCCCACGGTGAATGAGGATCTGCAGCGCAGGGGTGTGGAGTTTCTTTTTGAGACGGACGGTACGGAGCGGATCCCGCTCGGCTCCCTCACATCCGAGGATATTGTGATCGTGCCTGCTTTTGGCACAACCCTGGAAATCGAAGCTGAACTGAAGGAGAAGGGAATCAATCCCTATCAGTACGACACAACCTGTCCGTTTGTGGAGAAGGTGTGGAACCGGGGGAGTCAGCTGGGCAAGAAAGGGTACAGCCTGGTTATTCACGGTAAGCATGAACACGAGGAGACCCGCGCAACCTTTTCGCACAGTGCGGATCACTCGCCTGTGGTGGTGGTTTTGAATCCTGAGGAAGCCCGTGTTCTGGCAGAGATCATGACAGAAAAGCGTCCTTTGGAGGAATTTGAGCGCTGGTTTGGCCATAAAAGCACGGAGGGTTTTAATCCTCTGAAAGATCTGGAGCTGTTTGGGGTGATCAATCAGACCACCATGCTGGCCACGGAGACGCAGGAGGTGATGGATATTCTGAAACAGGCTGCTGCGGAACGGTTTGGAGAGGCAGATGTGAAAGATCATTTTGCTGACACATCGGATACCCTCTGCTACGCCACCAATGAGAATCAGTCGGCCACCTATGCTCTGGCTGAAGCATCACCCGACCTGGCGATTATCGTGGGTGGCTACAATTCATCCAATACCATGCACCTCGTGGAGATTCTGGAGCATCATTGTCCTTCATTCCATATCCGCGACGCCTCAGAGTTTGAGAATGGTGAGAAGATCACCCATTTTAATCAGTGGGAAAAAAAGATGGTGGAGGCGCCGAACTGGCTCCCTTCCGGCAAAAATCCTCTTCGAATTGCACTTACATCCGGCGCTTCCTGTCCCGACGTGCTGGTGGATGAGGTGCTGGAGAAGATACTCTCTCTCTTTCCGGATGCACGCTCCGTGGAGGAGGTGATCGAGCCGTTCAGGGTGTAGGGTTTTTCTTTGTTA
>REDA01000090.1 GCA_007693745.1 Balneolaceae bacterium | reverse complement strand
CTCTGTTTTGACGGAGGGGATGCAACTCCACTGCTTCTTGCCATGGCAGAGAATGAGGGAGCAGATCCGAATCTTATGACAGGTTTATGGGATCCGTTTTCCGTGCTTGCCAGGCAAGGTTTCAGGAACCGGACAGTCGAAGAGACCTCAGCTCTGATCAATCTGCTGGCCGGCTCCGGGATCCGTTCGCCGTTTTGTGCTGACGGAACTCACTATCACAACAGCGGCGCCGATATTTCCCTGGAGATCGCATTGGTACTAAGTGCCGGCAGAGAGTTTTTGAGGCTGGCCTCACCATCAAACCAAAAAAGAGTGGCAGATTCTCTGATGGTGCGATTGTCTGCCGGACCTCTCTATTTTCCGGAAATTGCAAAATTCAGAGCCGCAAGGATTCTCTGGAAACGACTGCTCTCCGATGCCGGGCCGGGTTCTTCCCGCGACCTGAGGATTTTTGCAGAGACAGGGCTATTTAATAAAACCGCTATTGAAACGAACAATAACACCCTGCGTGCGGTAACCGAATCGATGAGCGCAGTTCTCGGAGGTGCAGACCTGCTGATGATTCACGCTGCGGATGCTGTTTCAGGGCGAACTAACTCCGTTTCAGAAAGAATTGCACGGAATATTCACCATATCCTGAGAGAAGAGGCCTCTCTTGGGGAAGTGCATGATCCTGCCGGGGGCTCTGCCTATCTGGAGGAGCTGACAAGAATCATTTCTGAAAGAGCATGGGAGAAACATACGCAAATTGAGTCCGGGGGCGGTTTGATCCGGTCTATTGAAAGCGGAGAGGTAAAACGTATGATATCGGCAGCAGCCTCAATCAAATTGGATGCCTGCAATGATGGACGGCGGATTTTAATAGGAGTAAATAAGTATCCCGCCCCCGATGTCAGTGGGAAAAGTTCCGGTTCGCTGCCATTTCATAAAGTGAAGGGTACGGGTGAGCATGTGGAGGTGCACAAATTAAAGAACTGGCAGGAACTGAAACGAATTCTGAACGAGGATTTTCCTGTCAGTGGGTTCTTTCAACCCTCCGGGATGGATGAAGCTTCACAGTGGGAACCGGTGCAGACCGTGAGGGCGGCTGAGCAGTTTGAAAAGCAGAGGAAAGAGGTACCGGTTGAAAAAGAGGCTATCGGTTCGGGGGTATTTAAGGAGATTCATGAGATAGAAAAGAGGGAAAACAGTGAAACGGGTCTCTTAACAAAAGCTGAAAAATCAGCAGAACAGGCAGAGACCTGGGAAACCATCGAGGGCATTCAGGTGAAAAGGAATTTGGGACCGGATGACATCCGCAGGTTTTCTCATACAGGGTATGTGGCCGGACTCCCGCCTTATCTTGGCGGGCCCTACTCCACAATGTACACGCAGAGGCCCTGGACGATCCGGCAGTATGCAGGCTTTTCAACAGCCGGGGAGTCCAATGCATTTTACAGGCGAAACATGGCGGCCGGTCAAAAAGGGCTGTCGGTTGCTTTCGATCTGCCCACACACAGGGGGTACGATTCCGACCACCCGCGTGTAAGCGGTGATGTGGGGAAGGCAGGGGTGGCGATCGACTCGGTAGAGGACATGAAACTGCTCTTTGACGGTATTCCGCTGGATCAGGTATCGGTATCCATGACGATGAACGGCGCCGTGATCCCGGTGATGGCGTTCTATATTGTGGCGGCGGAGGAACAGGGAGTTGGCCCCGGGCAGCTCAGCGGCACCATCCAGAACGATATCCTGAAAGAGTTTATGGTGCGCAACACCTATATCTATCCGCCGGAACCCTCCATGCGGCTCATCGGGGATATCTTCCGCTACACATCCGAAATGATGCCGCGTTTCAACTCGATCAGCGTGAGTGGCTATCATATGCATGAGGCGGGAGCCACGGCGGATATCGAACTCGCATACACGCTGGCCGACGGGTTGCAGTATGTGCGGCAGGGTATCGCCGCCGGACTCGATATCGATCAGTTTGCGCCCCGGATTTCATTTTTCTGGGCCATTGGGATGAATCACTTTACGGAGATCGCGAAACTGAGGGCCGGCAGGCTTCTATGGGCCAGGCTGATGAAGCAGTTTCATCCGAAAAACGAGAAATCTCTCATGCTGCGTGCTCATTGCCAGACGTCGGGGTACAGCCTGACCGAGCAGGATCCCTTCAATAACATTGCAAGAACCTGTGTGGAAGCGATGGCCGCTGCTTTGGGCCATACACAGTCACTGCATACCAACGCCCTCGATGAAGCGATTGCCCTGCCTACCGATTTCTCTGCCGGAATTGCCCGAAATACCCAGCTCATTCTGCAGGAAGAGACTGGCATTACACAGGCAATTGATCCATGGGCGGGTTCATGGTATGTGGAGTATCTGACAGGAGAACTGGTGGAACGCGCCTGGCAGCTGATTCAGGAAACTGAAGAGCTGGGCGGCATGACAAAAGCAATTGATTCCGGGATCCCAAAGATGAGGATTGAGGAAGCTGCTGCAAGAAAACAGGCACGGATCGACAGTGGCAGGGAGACCATTGTGGGAGTTAATAAATTTCGGTTGGAAAAAGAGGAGCCAATAGATATCCTTGAAGTGGATAGCGAGAAGGTGAGAATATCTCAGACTGAACGCCTGAAACGGCTTCGGGAAACGCGCGACAGCTCGCAAGTGGAGTCAGCGCTCAGTGCCATCACCCGATGTGCGGAGAGCGGCGGGGGAAATCTGCTCGCGCTGGCTGTGGAGGCGGCCAGGTGCAGAGCTACCCTGGGTGAGATCTCCGATGCCGTGGAAAAAGCCTTCGGGCGCTATCGTGCAACTATTAAAACCATAAGCGGCGTGTATTCATCAGAACTGAGTCAAAATGAAGATTTTCTCAATGCCCGTGAAATGACAAATCGCTTTGCGGAGAAAGAGGGCAGACGGCCGCGTATTATGGTGGCCAAACTGGGGCAGGATGGCCACGACCGTGGGTCGAAGGTGATCTCCTCCAGTTTCGCAGACCTTGGATTTGACGTGGATGTGGGGCCGCTGTTTCAGACACCGGAAGAGGCGGCACTGCAGGCTGTGGAAAATGATGTTCATATTCTGGGTATATCAAGCCTGGCAGCCGGTCACAAAACACTCGTTCCGGCCGTGATTGCTGAACTGAAACGGCTGGGTCGGGAAGATATGATTGTGATCACAGGGGGGGTGATCCCGTCACAGGATTATCCTGAATTATATAAGCAGGGCGTTGCGGCGATCTTTGGTCCGGGAACCGTGATCGCAAGGGCAGCTCAGAAGATCCTTCATCTCCTGCTGGATGAGTGAGGAATGCCGCTCAGCTATGTAAGATATCAACCATTAAAACTCATATGACAAACGAGACCCATCAGAAAGGCAGCCCCATGAATCCGGACTACAAGCGGATTAAATCGGCAGGGAAACGGCTTGAGGAGTATGTGGACGGAATCCGAAGTGGCAGCCGCACGGTTCTCTCGCAGGCGATCACTCTGGTTGAAAGTACGAGGAAGGAGCACAGAGAGATGGCAGGAGAGATTCTGGAGGCATGCCTGGAAGAAACGGGAAACTCGATCCGGATCGGGATATCAGGCGTACCCGGAGTAGGAAAAAGCACATTCATAGACAGTTTTGGAAAATTGCTGATCGGCTCGGGAAAGCGGATAGCCGTACTCACGGTCGATCCAAGCAGCAGCAGATCGGGAGGGAGTATTCTTGGGGATAAAACCCGGATGGAGTTTCTCTCCACACATCCCAATGCCTATGTGCGTCCCTCACCTGCCGGAGGGTTTTTGGGCGGTGTGGCCAGGAAAACCAGAGAGGTGATGCTGCTCTGTGAGGCGGCAGGATTCGATACGATTGTGATCGAAACCGTTGGTGTGGGGCAATCCGAGACAGCCGTTCACTCCATGACCGATTTTTTTCTGCTGCTGATGCTTGCCGGGGCAGGGGATGAACTGCAGGGGATGAAAAGGGGAGTGATGGAAATGGCCGATCTGGTTGTCATCAACAAGGCAGACGGAACCAACAGGGACGCTGCACTTCGGGCCAAAAGAGAGTATGAAAATGCTCTTTCCCTTTTTCCTGTGCATACATCCGGCTGGAAACCACCCGTAAAAATCTGTTCGGCACTGGAGGAGTCCGGTATAGCGGAGCTCTGGGATGAGATCGATCGCTACCTGCAAATGGTGAGGAAAAGCAGCTATTTCAGTGAAAACCGGCGTCAACAGTCCGTTTACTGGATGTATGAACATCTGCAGATTCAGCTTCGTGAGCACTTTTTGGGGCATCCAAAAATATCTGCAAGTCTTCAGGCGATTGAAAAAGAGGTTGAAAATGGCACAAAGAGCTCTTTCAAAGCTGCCTCAGATTTGATTAAATTACTTTTAGAACAGTAATATATGTTTGTTGCCAATCCGGTATGTTGTGCTTTCTGACCGGGATCAAAAAGGCAGGAAAAACCACACCAACTACAAAAAATCAGCAGAGAGGTATCACTATCGAAAAGAAATACAGACACTCAACCGATTATTTCGACAGACTCTCTTCGAAATATGACAGGCAGTATTCGGGATATCTGAAACATATCCATCAGAAGATGCTGAAAAAACTCTCGATGGGTCAGGAGGATGATGTACTTGATGTGAGCAGCGGCACCGGCATACTGGCGGAAGCGATGATCAATAAATTTGGCCCATTCAGGAAGATGGTGGTAAATGATCCGTCGCAGGGAATGCTGGAGCAGGCAAAATACCGTCTGCGCTACCAGAAGGGAATTGAGTTCACGAGCGATTTTTCTGAAAAGCTCTCCTTCCGGGATGATGAGTTTTCACAGATCATCTGCATGAACGCCTTTCGCTATTATGAAGATCATGCTGCAGTATTAAAGCATTTTCGAAGACTTCTTCGTCCGGGTGGCCGGCTCTGGATCCTGAGCTGGGACCGAACCGGATATTTTAAAATCGTGAACAAGGTGATTACTCAACTCTCAGGCCAGGAGATGAATACACGCACCCTGGAGGAGATGAAGGAGCTGCTGGAGACGGCCGGTTTTACCGTGACGGAAGAGGAGAGATGGAGCTATCGGTGGTGGAAGCTTTTTTTCCTGAAATGTGTGTAAGAGGGTTTGAAAAGTAGATTTTTTGGAAAGAGTTTAGTTCATTTAAGAGTCATTGTTGCAAAGCCCCATATTTCTTAATTCATCATTGAAGAGTGATATTACTGTTCATTTTATGGTTGTTGCTTGATACAAACGGTCTGCAGGAACCGCCAAAGGTTCCATACGAAAATGTGGCATACCCTTTTGCAGATCATGTTCAACTGCGCCGTGCGTTCATTACGATCAACCCTCAGAACGGGGATCTCTATCTCTTTTCCAGGGATTATGAGTTTTTGACACGCATCCGGGAGAACGGGGAGATTGAAAATTTGCCTTATCCCGAGTTTGGTGATCCGTCGAACAAATTTATCGATGTTACCAGAGATGGCCGGTACCTTCTTTTTTGGGACGTTTCCATTGGCAGGGTGCACAGAATGGATCTCGAAACGCTGGAACTGGAACGGATTGACAACTCATTTACGCATCGCAACATGTACTATCCCGCCGCCTATCTGGATGAAGACGGGACAATCTATGCGGCGGGGGGATATGGTTTCTGGGAATTTAAAAACCTGCTCATCCGATTTGATCCTGTTAGCGGAGAGTGGAAGGAGATCCCTGCTGCCAACAGGGAATCTCTTCCGAAAGCCCAGAGAGGATTTCTGGTGAAAAATGAGGCCGGCTTTCACTATTTACTAAATAATTACGGAACCCCGGCCCGTCACCTTTCCCCTCTTCTGGCCTGGCAATACAGTTTCGAAACGGGAAAATGGGATCAAAACCGCAAACTAACCCGTCTTGTTTCTACATTGCAGCCACCATTTGGTATTTCGGTCAATGATGTCTCCATTTTTACAAGCAGTTATACCGCAGACCGGCAGTCGGGCCACTACGGTTTTTTAAGCGGACCGGATTCGAGGGATAAGGAGTTCAATCTGCTGGATCTGCAAAATCAAAGGCTTTTTACAGTATCTGTGGCCTCTCTTGGGCTGGGGTCTGTATTCGCTGCATTCTATTCTGAAGCTCACGGGAAGTGGATTATTCTGGGTGCCAACGAAGCCCTTGCCTCCCGAAATACCATGATTGTACGGACGTTTCACTTTGATCCCGACGATCCGCTGTTTTCTGAAGTGACCGGAAGGCGGTCTGCACTTTCGTTGGTGGCCGGAACTCTTTTATTTGTTCTGATATTGCTGTCTGCCGGGGGGCTTATTTTCAGGAAAAAAATAACAAATGGAATCAGAGA
>REDA01000023.1 GCA_007693745.1 Balneolaceae bacterium | reverse complement strand
CTTTTCGGGCAGATGCTCATCAATATCCGCAACCGGCAAAAGTGGGAAAAGCAACTGCGGTTACAGGAGGAAAAGTACCGGAACATTATTGCCAACATGAACCTTGGACTCGTTGAGGTGGATATTGACCAAAACATCCTCTTTGCAAATCAGACTTTCAGTGAAATGTCGGGCTATTCCCTCGAACAGCTCAAGGGGCAGACCATCGAAAAATTAATTATACCTGAAAATGTACGGGTTTTACCTGAGGGAGCAGATGAAAGCGAACAGGATGGTATAGTCGTGAGTTATGAAATCAGTGTAAGGGACAGAAACAACAATCCGCATTGGTGGTTTGTTAGTGAAGCACCTAATTACAATGACCGGGGGCAGCAAACCGGGAGTGTTTTTATTCATCTTGATATCACCGGACAGAAAAATTTGGAATTGGAACTGGCCAGAGCCAAATCCACAGCCGAAGACGCCGCCAAATCCAAAGAAATATTCCTGGCAAATATGAGCCATGAAATTCGCACCCCGTTAAATGTAATTATTGGGATGATTCGTGAGCTGAGTAAACAGAATCTCGGGGCCGATCAACGTTTCTATGTAGCGCAGTCCGATTCAGCAGCTAAACATTTGCTGACTATTCTCAACCATATTCTGGATATGGCGAAGATTGAATCAGGTGAGCTAACACTCGAAGAAAAAGATTTTAGTGTCTCAGCCGTTGCATCGAATGCATACAGTATTCTTCACACTCAGGCGAGTGAGAAAAACCTCGATTTCCGGATCAGAGTTGACAGGAATTTACATGAAGCCCAAATCGGTGATGAAGGCAGAATCAGGCAGGTTTTGATTAATATTCTCGGTAATGCCATAAAATTTACTGAAAAAGGTTCGGTTGAGTTCAGTGTTGACTTAGTAGAGGACAGCATCGATGAACAATGTATTCGGTTTTCTGTAGCTGATACCGGTATAGGAATGAGTGAAGCTTTCCTTGAAAAACTGTTTAATAAGTTTGCGCAGGAACAGAGTGATGCCAACCGAAAATACGAAGGAACCGGACTCGGCATGACCATTGCCCGTGAAATGGTGCTTCTTATGGGAAGTGAGATCCATATTGAGAGTAAAAAAGGGGAGGGTACCACCATAACCTTTGAGCTTCGCCTGCCCAAAGGCAATGCTTCTAAACTGAGGTATGCAGCAGGCAAAATTGAAAAAGATGCCTATTCCGGGAAACATATTCTCATTGTAGAGGATAACGATATGAATCGTTTTATTGCCATACAATCGCTGCACTATTTTGGCTGTTTGGTAGATGAAGCCACAAACGGCCGTGAAGCTGCCGAAAAGGTAAAGAAGAATAATTACGATCTGATTCTTATGGATATACAGATGCCCGTTATGGACGGACTTGAGGCAACCTTGTTTATCCGCAATGAGCTGAAACTTACGACACCCATTGTTGCACTTACGGCAAATGCATTTCGCCATGATATCGATCGTTACCTGAAGGCCGGTATGGATAACTTTGTCACCAAACCCTTCAGTGAAGAGGAGCTCTTTTACAAAATCGAACCTTTTCTGGTTCAAAGGCCTGTAAATAAATCCAAGCCTGAAGCGGAAACAATGCTTTACGACCTCACTACTCTTCAGGAGTTAAGTCGAGGTGATACGAACTTTGTTAATAAAATGGTGGAGGTGTTCGCTGAACAGGCAGAAAAAGCGATACTGGAACTGGATGATGCACTTCATAGAAAAGAATTTCAGCAGATCAATAAAACGGCACACCGGATCAAGCCGGGCATAGATAATATGGGGATAAAAAGCCTGACAGGAAAAATCCGTGAACTGGAATTATTTCCGATTGAAGGAGATGAACATGAGAGAGCCTTGCTACTGGAAGATGTTAAAAAAACTCTTCTGGCCGTTTGCGATCAGATCAGAAGCCGCTCATGAAAAGCGGGTATGGAGAGTATCTGATGTAAATCATGGGAACGGGGGAATAGCGATGAACATGATGAGCAAGCCTAACTTTTCCTTCAACTTTTTTTACATAACTCCCGTAGAATAGAAACGACTTTTTGGATAAAGATATCTAAATTAATGTTATTGGAGTTTTAAAAAAATTGGAGTCGTTTTATGAACCGTTATCTGCAAACCCATTCCCGCATATTCCTTTCACTTATCTTTTTCATCACAGGTATTATTCTGTCTGTTCAGCCGGTCACCCTTCAGGCTTTGCAGGCCGAAAGCGGAACCGGAACAGTCTCTGAAAGCAGCCTGCGCTCGTCCGTCAACAGCCACTATGTGCTGCATATCCGGAAGATGGAGGGAACCATCACCCTCGATGGCGTAATCGATGAAGAGGACTGGCTCCGGGCGGATGTGGCAGACAATTTCTTTATGGTTACCCCTTACGACACCAGCTACAGCGAAGCCAAATCGGAGATCCGGATGGCCTACGACGATGACGCGATCTATCTGGCAATGATCTTTTTTGATGTGACTGATGCGCCCCGGGTCGTGGAGTCCCTCCGGCGTGACTTCGCCTTCAACTCCAACGATAATTTCCTGCTTTTTATGGATCCGTTTAATGATCTTACCACCGGCTACTCATTCGGTGTAAATGCAGCCGGTGCGATGTGGGACGGCACCATGAGCAATGGCGCTGCCGTGGATCTCGCCTGGGATACCAAATGGGAGGTGGTGGTCAAAGACTATGACGACCGTTGGGTGGCAGAGATGCGTATTCCCTTTAAATCGATCCGCTACAAGGCCGGGCTCGACCGCTGGAATATCAATTTCTCCCGGCTCGACCTCAGTTTCAACGAAAAATCGTCCTGGGCACCCGTGCCAAGGCAATTTCCCACAGCTTCCCTCGCTTTTACGGGAACCCTTCAATGGGATCAGCCCCCGCCCGATCCGGGGCTTCAGCTTTCTGTGATCCCCTATATTTTCGGCGGAGCCTCCCGCGATTTTGAGTTTGGTGATGAAACGACCTACCGTACCGATTTTGGCATGGACGCCAAGCTGGCTCTCTCCTCATCGCTCAATCTGGATCTTACCTATAATCCCGATTTTTCGCAGGCGGATGTGGATCAGCAGATCATCAACCTGGATCGGTTTGAACTCTTTTTCCCCGAAAAACGGCAGTTCTTTCTGGAAAACTCCGACCTGTTTGCCAACTTTGGCTCCAATCGGGTAAGGCCCTTCTTCTCCCGGCGTATCGGCATCGACGCACCGGTCCTCGCAGGCGCGCGCCTGAGCGGTACCATGGGTCAGCAGTGGCGGATCGGGGTGATGAATATGTTTACCGAAGAGTCGGATTTCTCCCCGGCAAGCAACTTCTTTGTGGCGACGGTACAGCGTCAGGTCTTTTCAAGATCCAATATATCCGCCATTTTGGTAGACCGGCAAAATGTGGATGATACCGCCTTTCAGTCAATCGGCGGCTACAACCGCACGGGTGGGCTTCAGTTCAATCTGGCTACGCAGGATAACCGCTGGTCGGGCCGTGCCTTTGCCTTTAAATCGTTTACCGATGGAGTGGATCAGGGCTCCGACTTCGCTCAGGGAGCCGACCTTACCTACGCCACTCAGCGGCTCCGGCTCAACCTTTTTCAGCAGTATGTGGGTGAACGCTACACCGCTTCGGCAGGGTTTGTTCCCCGAACCAACTTTATACAGCTCGAACCGACCGCTACGTTCCGCCTCTTTCCGGATAACTCCCCTCTCGTGTTTCACGGTGCGCAGCTTCGGGTACAAAACTATTTCACCCCCGGTGATTTTCGCCTCAATGAGAGGGAAAGCAGTCTGGGCTACTTTTTCAGTTTTCACAATCTGAGCCAGATCGACATTGTGCTCTCACACCGGTTTGTGGAACTCCAGCGCGATTTTGATCCCACTAACTCCGGCATCGCTTCTCTGGCTGCAGGTACCGATTACAGCTGGTTTAATGCCTTTGTCCGGTACAGCTCCGATACCCGAAAACTGTTCCGCTACTCTGTGGGAGCCGGAAGGGGTGGTTTCTATAACGGCGACCGAACGTTTGTCCAGGCCGATTTCAACTACCGCTATCAGCCCTATGGCAGTGTTTCCATGGTGGCCAGCTACAACTATCTGGAACTACCGGCTCCCTGGGGAAACAACTCCTTCTGGCTGGTGGGTCCGCAGGTGGATATCACCTTCACTCCCACGCTCTTTTTTACCACGTTTGTGCAGTACAACGAGCAGATGGACAACCTGAACATCAACAGCCGGTTCCAGTGGAGATACAGCCCCGTCTCCGATATTTTTATCGTCTATACGGATAACTATTTCCCCGAAACCATGGACTCCCGAAACCGGGCCATCGTGTTCAAAATGAGCTACTGGTTCAACTGATCCCTGCTATCTGCCCAGGTGATGGTTAAACCATCGCAGTATCTGGTTGGATACGTCGGCAATAAATTTGGGCTCGGTTGGGCCGTGACCGGTTCGCGGGTAGAGGATCATCTCGGAATCCACCCCTTTTTCCTGAAGCGCCCAGTAGAACTCCTGAGCCTGACCGAGAGGTACCCTCAGATCGTTTGACCCGTGAATAATCTGCGTTGGGGTCACCACATCATCCATAAAATAGACAGCGGAGTGGCGCTGGTAAGTCTCCATATTCCCACCCCAGTAGGGTCCGCCCATGTGCGCCATCAGATAGCCCGGAATATCGGTCGTGCCCACCATACTCACCAGGTTTGAGAGTCCCGCGCCCATACTCACGGCTTTAAAGCGATCGGTTTGAGTCACAATCCAGGAGGTCATATATCCGCCGTAGCTCCAGCCCATCTCGGTGAGACTGTCCGGATCGGCCACACCCATCTCAATAACGAGATCCACACCACTCATCAGATCCTGATAATCTCCATATCCCCAGTCCTGGAAATTGGCGTACCGGAACTCCTTCCCGTAGCCGGTGCTTCCGCGCGGATTTGGCCTCAGCAGTGCGTATCCCTGCTCCGCAAAAAACTGAATCGCATAGATATTCCCCTGGCCGGTAAAGGTCTGGGAATAGACACCGGCAGGTCCGCCGTGTACCATCAGAATCAGCGGTACACGATCTCCTTCCTTATATCCAACCGGATAGGTGAGCAGACCCTCAATCTCCATTCCGTCATAGGATTCCCAGGTAAGAAGTTCGGTCCGGCCGAATTCAGGGAAATGGATCTCATCAAAGATCCCGGATACCTTTACAGATTCAAAGTCATCCAGATCAGCAAAAAAGATCTCCCGGGGCGTCGCCGAATCTTCGAAGCTAAACGACACGCGATTGCCCTCACGGTTCACAGTAAACATGTTATAAATTCCATTTTCCGGGTTCAGAAGTTCGGGTTCGCCGCCATCCAGCGGTACCCTGTAGAGTGCGGACAGGGTGTTTCTGCGTTCGGTGATGAGCAGATTTCCCGAGGCGTCAAACCCGACGATGGATGCATTGCGGTCGTAGGTATGGGCGAGTGGGCGCGGTTCTCCTCCCGATGCAGGCACCACAAACAGATCCTGGATCCCGATTCCCTCAAGCTGACCACCGTGTGATGTGAACACCACATACTCTCCACAGGGAGTAAAGTAGGGGCTGTCATCCGTCCCTTCCCACTCCACCAGTGGTGTTACCGCACCGCTGTCGGCCGGAACTGTGGAGATATCGGCTTTATAGCGGTCTTCGATTCGGGGAGTCGGCTGATGGGCAAAAACGATCGTGTTGCCGTCGGGCGACCAGTCGAATGATGTAGTATGCAGCTCCCCTGCGTAGATCGCCTTTGCGCTGTCGCTCTCAAGAGGCTGCACATAGATCCGTGAAAATTTAAAGTCACGGTCCACCATAATCACATCCCGTCTTTCCCGTTCGCGGGTTTTCTCCTCCTCTGTTTTGGGATCCGTCATGGTATAGGCGATCCGCGAGCCGTCGGGCGACCAGAGGAAGCTGCCCACTCCGTTTTCAGCTGATGTCATCTTCTGCGCTTCACCGCCATCCAGATACATTTTATAGATCTGCCGGCCTTCATCCCGGGTGGAGATAAAGGTAAGGTACCGGCCATCGGGGCTGAACTGCGGACTCACCGCTGATTGCTCTCCGAAAGTAAACTGACGGTTCATGCTGCCGTCGGTTCTGGCAAGCCAGATGTGGGTGGTAAAACCGGATTCATTCCCCTCCATCTGTGTAGTCCGTACCGTGTAGGCGACCTGTGAGCCATCCGGCGACAGAGCCGGTGATCCCACCACGGGAAGATCCACCATCGCTTCGGGGGTCCACTGCCCGATCACCGTTTGAGCAAAAATTGCGGATGTATGGGCCAAAAACAGCATAAATAACGAGAGAACTGTAATGCGAAATAGTTTCATAGATATAATCATTGGTTAGCTTTGCGAAT
>REDA01000015.1 GCA_007693745.1 Balneolaceae bacterium | reverse complement strand
CTGACCGGCATTCTCTCCCAGGCAATCTATGTCTATTTCAGCCGCCTGGATGAGTCTGCCGGTAAGAATGGATCGGAAACGGGATGATTTCGACGCAACATTCCCGCTCTTTGTAAAGTTTTCGTACTGACCCGGATAGTTGATCCGGGCGGTACGAGGCCTAAGGTGCAGTCACATTCAACCTTCCGGCACCGGCAGGGGTATGGGTCGTCAAATAATCAAAGGTTCGCTCTTTCTGTATAACCGGATCAAAGGCCGGTTTACGGGTTCAGGAACCTGTCCAGCCAGCCGTAAAACTCCCGGTGCCAGAGCAGACTGTTCTGAGGCGTCAGGATCCAGTGATTTTCTGTGGGGAAGAGCACCATCCGGCTTTCTATCCCCATCCGCTGCGCAACCGTGAAGGCCTGAAAGCTCTCCGTGACCGGCACCCGGTAATCTTTTTCTCCATGGATCATCAGGATGGGGGTGTCCCAGTTCTGAACATAGAGATGCGGGGAGTGCTGATCATAGCTGACCGGACGCGGCTCTTCCCAGTATGCGCCGTCCAGATCGAAGTCCACGAAGAACATCTCTTCGGTGGTGCCGTACATCGCCTCCAGGTGGAAAACGCCCGCATGGGAGATGAAGGTCTTAAACCGGCCTTCATGGTTCCCGGCCAGCCAGAAAACGGAGTACCCGCCAAAGCTCGCCCCCACGGCGCCGAGCCGCTGCTCATCCACAAACGTCTCTTCTTTTACATGATCGATGGCACTGAGCAGATCCTGCATCGCCTGCCCGCCCCAGTCGCCGCTGATCTGACGGTTCCACTCTTCACCAAAACTTGGGAGTCCGCGGCGGTTCGGCGCTACCACCACATAGCCGGCATTGGCCATCACCTGAAAGTTCCAGCGGTAGGAGAAGAACTGGCTTACCGTTCCCTGCGGACCTCCCTGCGCATAGAGCAGCGCGGGATAGGTTTGACTGGGATCAAAATCCGGCGGGTAGATCACCCAGACCAGCATCTCCTTGCCGTCGGTGGTGGGTATCCATCGCTGCTCTACGTTGCCCATCTCCATACCGGCAAGCCGTTCATCGTTCACTGAGGTAAAGGGGGTGATCTCCCCGCTCTGAGGCTCGACGTGTACCAGCTCCACGGGATAGGACATCGACATGCGTGCGCCGATCAGGGTGGTCTCGCCGTCGCGCTGCGTCACGGCAAATCCGGTAAAATCGTGCAGCCCTTCGGTTACCTTCCGCACCGGCGGCCAGGCCGATCTGGCCAGCATATTGAGCTCAAAGAGCTGCACGGTGGCTTGCGTACCGCTCAGAAAATAAATACGGCTGCCGTCCGGGCTCCAGGCGGCACTGTTCATGTTGCCGTCGAAACCGGTGCTGAGCTCCCGGATATCACCGGTCTCGAGGGTGAGCTGCATCAGCCGGTAACGGTCCGATTCGTAGGATGGCGTAACCATCCGGTTCCAGATCATTGTTCTGCCGTCCGGACTAAACGCCGGGTAGAAATCATACCCCGGATTGGGGGCTGTGAGGTTGCGGGTGCTGCCGTCTGTCAGGTTGTAGAGATAGATATCGGAATTGGTGCTGTAGGCCGCCTCTGTGCCGGTCAGCTTTTTGGAGGTGTAGGCGATCATCTCTCCCGAGGGGTGCCAGGCGATCTGGCTGCTTCCGCCAAAGGGCTTGAGCGGGGTGTCGTAAGGTTCGCCCTCCATCAGATCCACCGCATCACCGATGGTACCCTCGGAATAGGGGGCGATAAAGAGATGGCGGTAGGTGCCGTCGTGCCAGGTGTCCCAGTGGCGGTAGAGCAGCCCGTCAATCAGGCGCACATCCGCTTTGGGGTATTCGGGATAGAGATCAGCCGGACTCTCACCCACTTTCACATGCATGGTGAAGGAGAGATGCGCGCCGCCGGGGCTGTACATCACATTGCCTATGGGGCTGCCAAAGGTGGTCACCTGCTCCGGATTCCCTCCGTCGGGATCCATCTCCCAGAATTGGCCGCCGCGCATAAAACCGATTTTAAGCCCATCCGGACGCCATACGGGCGAGGAAGCCGATGCGCCTTCGGTGAGCTGCACTGCTTCATCTCCGTCAGCCGGCTGACTGTAAATGTGCGTGGTTCCCGAATTTTCTTCCACATCCATGTAGGTAACAGTGAAGAGAACCGTGTTGCCGTCGGGCGATACCACGGGTCCGCTAAGGCGGCCGAGATCCATCATTTTTTCGGGGGAAAGGCCGCTCTGGGCAGCTGCAGCTGTAGAGATAAAAAACAGCAGGAGTGAGGGAAGAATTGCTTTTTTAAACATGATAGAATGAAATGGATTGGTTTGGGAATAAAATCTGCTCAAGATCAGCAACTTTCAACCAGAACTGTCCTGAGACGAAAGTTAAAAAAAGGACAAGAATAAGGAGAAGAGTATTGGTATTTTTCATTGGTATAAGGTATTTATCTCTGTTATTGCTCTTGTCACGAATCGGCCAGACTGGGAAACATGAGTTCCGGACGTAGAAAATTCATGAGCATCTATTTCTGCCAATGTATAAAAAGTCCTGAAAAATTGTTATCAACCATTTATAAAACCACTGATTTTTAAAACCAAACTCAAAGGCAATCAATTATGCGCATTCTCTCATTTATTCTTTTATCCGTACTCTTTTTTTCATCGTGTACCTCTTCAGAATCGGTTGAGCAGGCCACCTGGCAGCTGGTCTGGAGTGATGAGTTCGATTATGAGGGGCTGCCCGACCCGGATCGCTGGGCGTATGATGTGGGCTATATCGCCAATAATGAGAAGCAGTACTACACCGAAGCCCGGCTTGAGAATGCCAGGGTGGAAAACGGACACCTGATTATTGAAGCCATTAAAGAAGAGTGGGAGGGGTTTGACTATACCTCCGCCAGGTTGGTTACGCGCGACCGGCAGACCTGGACATACGGGCGGTTTGAGATCCGGGCGCAGGTGCCGACCGGACGCGGTACATGGCCTGCCATCTGGATGCTGGGTGAGAATATTCGCGAGGTGGGATGGCCTGCCAGCGGAGAGATTGACATCATGGAGTATGTGGGGTATGATCCGCACCGGTTTCATGGCTATGTGCATACAAAAGCCTACAATCATACGATCGGAACCGACAAGGGAAACTCCATTGAGGTGGACACCCCGTGGGAGAGATTTCATGTTTTTGCGATCGAATGGTACGAGGACCGCATCGACTTTTTCGTGGATGATGTGAACTACTTTACCTTCGAGAAGGAGTCTGACGATCCTGACGTCTGGCCGTTTAACAAACCCCACTACCTGCTTCTCAACCTCGCTATCGGCGGTAACTGGGGCGGCCGGGAAGGCATTGATGACACCCTCTTCCCCCATCAGTTCATCGTGGATTATGTGAGGGTGTATCAGAAGGGAGGGTGAGTTGAAACCTCAACCTCAACCCCTCACTCCACCAGCTCAAACCCCTGATGCTTTCCTTTCTCTATGGCCGGAACTCCGTACTTCATCCAGACCGGCTCCGGGGCGTCCATCAGGTAGTGGTCGAAGAACTGCTGCATCCGGCGGGAAAGGTCTTTCCGGTTTACTCGCTCACGCAGGTTATGCGCCTCATTGTTGTAGTTGAGCATCCAGACCGGCTGATTGAGCCGCTTGAGCGCTGTGAAGAACTCGATGCCCTGATACCAGGGTACCGCGCCGTCCGCGTCGTTGTGCATCATCAGCAGCGGGGTCCTGACCCGGTCGGCAAAGAACAGTGGTGAGTTTTCGATGTAGTAGAGCGGTTTTTCCCACAAGGTTCCCCCAATCCGGCTCTGTGTCTGCTCATACTGAAACTGACGGTTGAGCCCGGTCTGCCAGCGGATACCGCCGTAGGCACTGGTCATATTCGATACCGGCGCTCCGGCCATGGCCGCCGCAAACATGTCGGTTCGGGTGATGATATGGGCGATCTGATACCCTCCCCAGCTCTGCCCCTGAAGGCCGATTTTGTCCGCATCCACAAACCCACGGTCGAGCAGATGGAGCGTCATCCCGATCACTGCATCTTCCGCACTGCGTCCCGGATTCCCGATCTTGTAGGCAATATCCGGCATGGCCACGATGTAGCCGCGACTGGTGTAAAAAGCGGGGGTGATGGTGGAGGCGGAGGGAGCCGGCGCACGGTAGTTATGCAGGCCGGAGGAGGTCCGCTCATAGAAATAGACAATCATCGGGTATTTCTGCGCCGGATCAAAATTTTCGGGCGTGTAGAGAAGTCCTTCCAGTTTTTCTCCATCCAGGCTGGTAAAATGGAAAAGCTCCACATCTCCCCAGAGATAGTTCTCCTGCTGCGGATTGGCGTGTGTTACCCGCTCAAACTGCCGGAAGCGGTTATTGGTCAGATGAATGTCCGGATACGAATTGAAGGTACTCTTTCTCACCATCCAGCGGTCGGCCTCCCGCGCTTTTTGCGGGGGGAAAACCCTGAAATCTCCTCGCCAGAGCTGCCTGGGAGTATTGCCCGGGCCGAATGAGGTCTGTGCGATCACCGAGGATTTGTCGGCATCTACCATGGCATTCAGCCACACCGGATCGGTTGCAAACCAGCGGCTTTCGGAATCCGCGGCGAAGGAGCGGTAGGTGATTCCGTTCTCCCGGCCGTGGCCACCTGTCAGAAGATAAGGGGCTTCGTTGCCGGCCGGATCCATCACCCAGAGATCGTACCGGTCGCGGATGATGATGCGTTCATCATTTTCTGTCCATCCTTCTATACCATAGGGATTGGGATCAGCGGGGGCGTCGTGCAGCTCGTTGTAGAAGGAGACATCCAGTTCTCCGGTCAGATTAATGGTATCAAGAAGGAGTGTTTCCAGGTTTTTGGCGTACCAGTTGCGCTCTTTGTAGTCGTACCAGGCGGCATAGGTGCCTCCGGGTGAGAGGGAGAGGGAAGCTTTCACCTTTTCTGCAAACTGTTGCCGCTCACCGGTTCTCACATCCACCAGATAGAGATCGCTATAGGCAGGAAACCCGGCCCACTGCGTGAGATGGAGGTAGTGGAGATTCTGTTCACCAATGGCGATGTCTGCATTTCCCCTGTCGGGCACGGTGACGGACCGCACCTGTTCATCTTCGAGCTGGACAAACGTCTCCTCTGCGATGTGATAGACCGAGCGAAAGGTGCGCCGCTGATCCTGACGCAGCTGCACCAGCTGCTGCGACTGCAGACGCTCATCCCGCCAGTTCCAGATATCCACGGAGGCCATATCGATTTTTTCGACGCTGGTGTCCCTGCGCATCGGTTCGGGTGCGATACCGAAAAAGAGGCGGGTACCGTTGTGTGAAAATTCGGGGGAGGCAAATTCGTTGACCATCCAGCCGTCGGGCAACCAGCCGGATGTTTCATTGACAAGGACCATGGCCTTATCCATTCCCTCTTCCCAGAACCAGAGGGTATAATAGTCGGGAGCGTCTTCATCGTCGCTTTCACCACTGTCCGATTCTTCTTCGCCATCCTCACCATCACCGTTTTCACCATCTTCTTCTTTCTCCTCTGCCGGTTGCGCTAAAAATGCGATGCGCGTGGCTGTGGAGTCCATCACCACAGAGCGGTAGGATTGAAGCCCGCTGCTGAGGGTGGTGCGGGTTCCGGTAGCCGTTTCCAGAAGGTGCACTCCGGGAGCCTGCAGGGAGTCTTCGTCGGAAGTGACATAGACCAGCCTTTCGCCGTGCCGTGAGAAGAAGTAGTGTTCCACGTAGGGGATCACGGTCTCTTCACCGGTCTCCAGGTTCAGCAGCACCAGGTCGTTTTTGGTCACGCCGGACTCATCCGAACCGGGTTCTGCTTCTGTGGCAGGTTCCTCATTTCCGGAAGTTTCTGATGTCTCTTCATTCTCTTCAGATTCCTCATCCGACTCTTTTTTCAGATCCCTGTCGTACAGGAATGCCAGCCAGGTTCCCGATCGCTCCGGAAATTTGAAGGAGTCAACTTCCGGAAAGGTTTTCAGGAGATCGTCATAGATACTGTACACTGCCAGGGTGTCGTCAAATTCATCGTTGGGTCTTTTACCGTCAATCAGTGCCTGCCGTACATCGGCATAGGGAGCTGCGATAAAAAAGGCGAGTGTACGTCCGTCGTAGCTCACTTCAAAGCGCTGGCCGCGCGCATGGGAGACCTCCCGGTTGTTACGCAGATTTTGTATTCTGAGTTCGCCGTCGCCCTCCTGCGGGTTCAGTCCGTAGATGAGAAAGCGGCCATCGGGGGTGAGGGTCTGGCCGGTGATGCTGCGCCACTGGTCAAAGTCTTTGTGATCCAGCGCTACCTTGTTTTGGGCTGTGCCCGCATCCGGGAGCGTCAAAAAGAGAAAAATGGAGAGAAGGAAAGAGAGAAGTCGATTCATGGGAAACGGGAATTTTGATGTCGGGTTTTAACAAATGATCCTGCCAAAATAGGAA
The DNA here is from genome assembly GCA_007693745.1 of Balneolaceae bacterium. GTDB lineage: Bacteria > Bacteroidota > Rhodothermia > Balneolales > Balneolaceae > Rhodohalobacter. The sequence goes on along the minus strand of REDA01000015.1, from coordinate 28 downwards.
ATATCCCCCAAAACCCCCACCAATTGAT
>REDA01000011.1 GCA_007693745.1 Balneolaceae bacterium | reverse complement strand
TGCAGGCCTGTGGCGGAGGCGCTGGCCATGGGTGCGGATATCATCATTACCGGTCGTGTGACCGACACCGGCCTTACCCTGGCGCCGATGATACATGAATTCGGGTGGAGTTATGATCAATACGACCTGATGGCCGCGGGGACGATTGCCGGACATATCATCGAGTGCGGGGGACAGGTGAGCGGAGGGAATTTCACCGACTGGGAGCGTGTGGAGAATCTGGAGGAGATCGGATTTCCGATTATTGAGGCGTGCGAAGACGGCACCTTTTTTGTGACCAAACATGAGGGGACCGGCGGGCTCATTTCAGAAATGACAGTAAAAGAGCAGCTTCTCTATGAAATCGGCAATCCTGCAGAGTATATTACACCCGACTGCATTGCAGATTTCACATCCGTAAAGGTAGAACAGCAGGGCAAAGACAGGGTGAGGGTGAGTGGAATAAAGGGATATCCGGAGACACCCACCTATAAAATCTCTGCAAGCTATCTGGATGGGTATAAGTTGACCTCATCGCTGGTCTATTGCTGGCCGGATGCGTTAAAAAAAGCCAGGAGAGCCGGTGAAATCCTGCTGGCAAGAGCAGAAAAGCTGGGCCTGGAGTTTAAGCGGTCCCGGGTTGAATTAGTGGGGCTCAACGCCTGCAATGAAGACCCTTTTGCCATCGACAGGGAGAGAGGGGATCTGAATGAAGTCGAAATGCGGATCTCAGTGCATGGGGAATCCAGGGATGAGATCGATCGGTTTGGCCGGGAGATTGCGCCCCTGATACTCACCGGTCCGTCGGGTGTCACCGGCTTTGCGGGCGGCAGACCCAGGGCGAGTGACGTGGTAGCCTATTGGCCGGCACTACTGGAAAAGGAGGCGGTAGAACCGCGGATCTCCCTGTTTGGCACTCTGTAGGGTTTCGGCAGAGGTACCAGTAAAAAGGGGATAACCAGATAATTTTCCTCAGGATCAAAGCGGAAGTAAAAATAAACCATCGCATAATTACGAAATGTGAGGAGTTTAACTATTCGGCAACAAAGAGATGCAGCAAAATCACAGTTTTTCAAAGCCCTCAAAAAATTGCGGCAAAAAAATTCAGGTAGAAGAGTGAATTCTTCTTTAAATTCCTCTCTTACAAAAAAATCAGCATCATTTAAGTGTATTAAAACCTCTTGATATGGTAATCGCAATAGTGGGAGCGGGACTATCAGGCCTGACGGCTGGCAGACTGCTGGCAAAAGCCGGACATGAAGTAACGATATTTGAAAAAAGTGCCGGTTTTGGCGGCAGAATGGCAACGCGCTATGCAGGTACAGAGCAGGTCTCGCGGATAGATCACGGTCTTCCCTATTTTTCGGCTGAAGGGGATGATTTCAGACTTTTTCTGTCAGAATTAACAGAAAAAAAGCTGATTCAGCGGTGGGGAGATCATTTTTCGTTCTTTGACGGAACTAAACTGATGCATAAAAACCCCAATTCGGCCGGAAAATCTTTTTACACGGCTGTAAACGGAATGAATAGTATCGGGAAGTATCTGAGCCGCTGGGTGGATGTACAGCTGGGACGGAAAGTTGGCGGACTTACCTTTTTCGGGAAAAACCGGAGCCTGAAGAGGCCCTGGGTTGTCAATTTTACAAGCAGTGACACGTTTACTGCCGATGCTGTGATTCTTGCCCTTCCTGCTCCCCAGGCATACGGAATCCTCGGTACCACCATCGATGAGATCAATACGCTGAAGATAGTCAGAGTCATCGATGAGGTGAGTTACCGCCCGTCATGGTCACTGATGGCCGGTTTCCAAAATGAAGAGCCGCCGGCATGGGAGGGAGTGGTTTGCAGGAACGGTGTCCTTGATTTTATTTCAAACGAAAACAGCAAAAGAGAGCAGGAGCAGGGTACTACCCTGGTTCTTCACGCATCGGAACAATTTTCACGGGAACAGCCAGGCAATGATCCCGAAACCGTAAAAAACAGAATGCTGGCCGGGCTGGCGGCGGTTACGGGAGGCTGGACTTCGGCACCCGACTGGACGCAGCTTCACTTCTGGAAGTACAGCCGGCCGGAAAAACAGCTGCCCGACTTTTTCATGGAGCATGAGGATGAAGAGGCTCCTCTCGCCGTAGTGGGCGACTATTTCAGGGGGAACAGGGTGGAAGATGCCTATAATTCCGGTTACAGGCTGGCCAGGCACTGGATTGAAAAATTCGGCTGAGACAGGCAGGCCTCCTCTTGTTACCGGTTAACCGGCAGTGGGTTTCACTGCTTTAATTCTCTTGATACAGATGAACGGAAATCTGAATGAAGCGACCCAAAGTTTCGTTTTCCGAAAAAAACAGACAGATTTGAATCATCTCAGGAAACTAAACCGCTATTTCTCAAAATATAAGGGCTCTGTCCTGCTCGGGATGCTGTTTTTAACCGCCTCCAACTTTTTTCTGATCTGGATTCCGGTACTGATCCGAAGAACCATGGATGAAGTTGAGATGCTGGGGAGCAGTGCAGAGAATTACGGCTCTCTTTTTACCATTCTTTTCAGCAGCGAGGCGGGCGCCATACTTGCCTTTAACTCGTTGCTGCTTATAGGTACGGTCATACTCTACGGAGTTCTTCTGTTTGCAACACGGCAGACCCTGATCGTGAGCTCGAGAAAAGTTGAGTTTGACATCCGAAACGATGTGATCGACAAACTGCTTCGGCTTCCGCAGAGATATTTTGCATCCAACCGTTCGGGTGAGATCTACATACGAACCACAGAAGATGTGGCCAGGGTGCGCGAATATTTTGGACCGGTGCTGATGTACACTGTCAATACAATCACACGCGCAGGATTCATCATCGTGATGATGCTGATTGTAAACAGGGAGCTCACATACTGGGCACTTCTGCCGCTGCCCTTTCTCTCAGCGTTTGCCTACTGGGTCAGCGGATTCATCAACCGGTATCAGCTGATCATTCAGGAGCAGTATTCAAAAATTGCGGGGAAAGCGCAGGAGACCTTCAGCAGTATCCGGCTGATCAAGGCCTTCAACCGATCAGAGCATGAACAGGCACTTTTTGAGAAGGAGAGTGACGAATACAGAAAAAAGAAGCTGAAACTCGACCTGATCGAGTCACTGTTTCACCCGACACTGAATCTGCTGATCGGAGCATCCGTTTTGATTGTAATCTGGAAAGGAGGAGTGATGGTGATGGATGGGGTAATCACCATTGGGAACATTGCCGAATTCGTGATCTATGTTGCTTATCTCACATGGCCGGTTGCGTCACTTGGCTACACGGTAAACGTGCTCCAGAAATCCCTGGCTTCCTGGGAACGGATTGATTCACTGCTCACACAGCCGGTGGATATTGAAACAGCGGCTGACTCAGATACCGTAACCAGGAGTGTGAAAGGTGAAATTGAATTCAGAAACGTCGGTTTTAAATATCCGGGAAGCGATGAGTATGCTCTGAAGGGGATCAGCCTGAACATAGCACCCGGAAGCAATGTGGCACTCGTTGGCAGAACAGGTTCCGGAAAAACGACCCTGGTGAATCTGATTCCGCGTCTTTTTGATCCGACAGAGGGGGAAATTCTGCTCGACGGGATTCCTCTCAAACAGTGGAATCTGGAGCAGCTTCGGTCTGCTATCGGATATGTGCCTCAGGAAACGTTTCTTTTTTCATCCACCATCAGGGAGAATATCGCTTTCGGAAGAGCGGACGCGAAGATGGATGAAGTGGAAAAAGCAGCAGAACAGGCCAGACTGCTTGAGAATATTTTGGATTTTGAGAAAAAATTTGACACTATGGTAGGTGAAAGAGGAATCACGCTATCCGGTGGGCAAAAACAGAGAACAGCGATCGCGAGAGCAATCCTCAAGGAGCCGGAGATTGTGATTCTGGACGATTCACTGAGCGCCGTGGACACGAAGACAGAAGACGAGATATTAAATCATCTGAAAAAAAATCTGAGTGGCAAAACAGCCATTATCATTTCGCATCGGATATCAACAGTTAAAAACGCCGATATAATTTTTTATATTCAGGAAGGAAGAATTATAGAATCAGGAACACACTCCGAATTAATTAAGAAAGAAGAGCGTTATTTCGATATGTATCAGAAACAGATGCTGGAACAGGAATTACAAAATATCTAAAAATAAAACTGGGAACCCGGTTCACTGCTTGAATGGCATGAACCTGAAAAAATACGGGAGAAAAAATGATCATAATACCTTTAGGAGTAGCCTCCGCCACACCTACATCCATCAGACATCTGCCATCCCTTGCCCTGTGGAGAGAAGGCAGTGTTCATCTCTTTGACTGCGGTGAGAATGCACAGATGAGAATGCTGCAGGCAGGTCTCAAAAGATCCAAAATCGAAAATATATTTATCAGCCATTTTGATGTGGATCACTATTCCGGATTAATCGGGCTGATTGCCACGCTGCAGCTTCAGAGAAGGGAGAAGCCGCTGACCATTGTAGGGCCGAAAGGAATACAGGAGTATGTGGAATGGAATTTCAGATTTGCAAAGATTGATCTCAATTTCGAAATTCATTTTGTAGAGGTTGAGGAAGGTTTTGAGTCGCAGAAGGTTATCGACGAAGAGGAGTATTACGTTGAAGCCAGGCCGCTCAATCACACCACGTTCTGCATGGGGTTCAGATTCCAGGAGAAAGACAAGCCCGGGAAAGTGGATGCCAAAAAAGCGGAAGCACTGGGCATTACAGATGATGAGCAGTTTAAGGCTCTGAAAGCAGGTGAAGATGTTGAGCTGGAAGACGGTAAAGTAATCAAGTCGTACGACATTGTTGGACATCCGCGGCCGGGAGACAGCTTCGCCTACATTACCGATACCAAGTACTGCCCGAATTCGGTTAAGCTGGCCATGAACACCAATATCCTCTATCATGAGGCAACGTTCAGTGATACGCTGGCTGATAAAGCGGCTGAGACGGGGCATTCCACCTCATCCGATGCTGCACGTGTGGCGACGGAAGCCCAGACCAAGCTGCTTGTGGTCGGCCATTTTTCAGCCCGTTATACCAACCCGTTTGTACTGCTGCGGGAGGCGAGGGCTAAGTTTTTCCCGGCATGGCTGGCAAGTGAACTTCGTCCCATTTACACAAATCCTGCACTGGAAAAGGGAATTGTGAAGCAGCGTGTGTACATGAAGGAGATTGATGAAAATGCAGAGGCCGGGTCGTCTTACAAAGGCAAATCTTTCGATAAACGCGGAAAAGGCAGGGGAGACAGTGACAGCTCCAAGCGGTTCCGCAAAAGAAGATCGAAGCCGGATACACGGTCACAGCGATCCAGGGACGATTCGCAGGAGCGTAGAAAGCGAAGACCCGAACGGATTCAGAGCGAAAGGAGCGAGAGGAGTGAGGAGTATACACCCCGCCCGCCAAAGCACATTACACCGCGCACACCATTTGATAACTATGATCGATTCTAAAACTGAATCCAGGGAAATAGGAAACAGATTTTGAGCAGAGATTCACAAAATGAAGCCGCCGATTCTGTACTGATTCGGCGGCTTTATCACTTTTTTGAACCCTATAAGTACTGGGCTCTGCTGGCTGTAATACTGACGCTCTCTGCAGCTTTTCTGGGGACCATACGCCCGAAACTGACGCAGATAGCTGTAGATGATCACATTGCCACCGGCGACGTGGAGGGTCTGACATGGATTGTAATTCTGCTCGGACTGGCACTCGTTGGCGAGTTCATTATTCTGATTTTTAACACCTATATCACCCGCTGGTTTGGTCAGGGTGTGCTTTTTAAACTGCGCAACGCTGTTTTTGAAAAAATACAGTCTCTCCATGTACAGTTTTTTGATAAAAATCCGATCGGCAGGCTGATCACACGCACTACCAGCGATATCGAAGCGCTGAGTGAGCTCCTTTCGGACGGGGTGGTGAATATGATCGGAGACCTTTTCCGTATCTTTTTCATTCTCTATTTCATGCTCATGATGAGCTGGGAGCTGACCCTCATCTCTATTCTGGTTCTGCCCGTGCTCTTCTACTCCACTTTTTGGTTTAAAAGCAGGGTAAGGGTCGCTTTTTTACATGTAAGGGATCAGATCGCACGGTTAAACTCCTTCATTCAGGAGCATATCAACGGAATCTCGGTTGTCCAGCTTTTTAACCGGGAAGAGACGGAAAAGCAGAAATTCCGTTCCATCAATCAGGATCATACAGATGCACATGTTAAAACCATATTCTACTTTTCCATCTTCTGGCCGATTGTGGAGGTGCTGGCAAGCCTCGCCATGGCCCTGGTAGTCTGGTACGGAGGTGCACGCGCCTTGATGGATCAGGTTACATTTGGGGTGTTGCTCGCCTTTATTCAGTATGTGCGGCAATTCTTTAATCCGATCCGCGGTCTCAGTGAAAAATATAACACATTGCAGTCTGCACTGGCCTCCTCAGAGCGAATATTCAATGTACTGGATACCAAAAATGAGGTATATGAAGCTGCCCTGCCGGTGAAACCGAAGAAAATACGCGGAGAGGTTGAATTCCAAAATGTGAGTTTCAGATATAACGCTGATCAGGAGATGATACTCAATGATGTCTCCTTTACTGCCGAACCCGGAGAACTGCTTGCGATTGTTGGGGCCACAGGATCCGGTAAAACCACACTCATTAATCTGATGATGCGTTTTTATGATATCCATGAGGGCCGGATTATGCTGGACGGAACCGATGTAAGAGACTACTCGCTTCGTGACCTGAGGAAAAATTTCGGACTGGTACTGCAGGACAATGCCCTCTTTTCCGGTACGGTGATGGATAATATCACTCTGGGAAACCCGGAGATCAGCCGTGAGGAGGTGATCCAGGCGGCCAGGGAAGTGGAAGCGGATCGTTTTATCAGAAGGCTGCCCGGAAAATATGACTATGTACTGAGAGAGCGGGGAGACTCGTTATCTATGGGACAAAGGCAGCTGATTTGTTTCGTGAGGGCTATGGTTTATGATCCGAAAATCTTAATTTTGGATGAAGCTACATCAAGTGTGGATTCCGAAACCGAAGAACTTGTGTCCAGAGCCTGCGAACGAATGATGCGGGGCCGAACTTCCATTGTAATTGCACACAGGCTCTCGACCATACAGGGAGCCGACAAAATTCTTGTGATGCACAAAGGTCTGATCCGTGAAACGGGAAGCCACAAAGAGCTGGTGCGGCGCAAGGATGGAATTTATCGTAAGTTGTATGAGTTACAATATAAGGAACAGGCAGTCATAACAGGCTGAGAAAAATCATAACTAAATATCAGAGACTATGGATATCAAAGAAAAAGAACAGGAGTTACGCGCAGTTTTTCTGAAGGAAAAAGAGGAGCTGAAAAAAGCTTATGGTGAGATTCTGGAAAAACTTAAAACGGAAGGAGACAGGCTGCAGGTGGATCTCCGAAAAGAGTATGATCACGCCAAAAAATATGTAAAAGAGCATCCCGAAACCAGTGTGGGAGCAGCCCTTGCCGGCGGCCTTCTGGTGGGGTTGCTGATTGCCAAACTACTGAAGAAATAGACAGAATGAGCACAAATCACATCGAAAAGATGAAAGACCTCTTCGAGCGCCTGGTTGCGCTCAGGAGGTATCTTTGACTATGATCGCAGAAAAGTACGAATCATAGAGCTTACCGAACAGACCCAGGACCCCGGGTTCTGGAGCGATCCCGATAAGGCACAAATAGTGATGAGGGAAATCGGTTTTGAGAAGGAGATCATCGGAAAATGGGATGAACTGGATGAGCTCAGAGAGAGCATTCAGGTCTTTCAGCAGTTTCTCGAAGAAGGGGAAGATGTGGAAGAGGAGATGCTGGGCGAGATGAACCGGTTCCGGGATCTGCTTCAGAATCTTGAGCTGCAGAATATGCTGAGCGATCCGGATGATCACCGTGACGCGATCATTACATTCAATCCGGGTGCAGGAGGTACCGAGAGTCAGGACTGGGGCGTGATGCTCTTCCGGATGTACAGCCGCTGGGCTGAAAAGCAGGGGTATAGTGTATCGGTTGTGGAGTACCAGGATGGGGAGGTTGCCGGGCTCAAGAGCGCCTCAATTGAGGTTTCGGGCAATAACGCCTACGGATTTCTGAAATCGGAGAGCGGGGTGCACAGGCTTGTTCGGATTTCTCCGTTCGACAGCAACTCCAGACGGCACACCTCTTTCTGTTCAGTGTTTATATCTCCGGTAATCGACGACACCATTGATGTGAAACTGGCAGATTCTGATGTCGAACTGCAGCGTTTCCATGCGAGCGGGGCAGGCGGTCAGAATGTGAATAAGGTGGAGACCGGTGTGAGGCTGATCTGGACAGGTACGCTGAGTGACGGGACACAGTCGCGTGTGGTAGCGGAGTGTCAGCAGGAGAGATCACAGCTCAAAAACAGGGAAAAGGCGATGGTAATGCTCAAGTCCAAAGTGTATGAGCTGGAAAAAAACATCAAGGAGCGGGCAAAGGAGATGCTGGAAGATTCGAAAGGCAGCAATGAGTGGGGTTCTCAGATCCGCTCTTATGTGTTTCACCCCTATAACATGGTGAAAGACCACCGCACAAACCATGAAACCGCAGATGTGCAGGGTGTGATGGATGGAGAACTGAATGAATTTATGAAAGCCTATCTGCTTGCCACTGTTTCAAAAGGCATCTCATGATAACCGTCGGTATTACCGGCGGGATCGGTTCCGGAAAAAGTACATTTGCCGGTGAGTGGGAGAAACTGGGCGCCCGCGTTTTTTATGCAGACGACCAGGCCAAACGGTTAATGGTTTCGGATCCTGTGCTGATCCGCAAACTGAAGGGCACGTTTGGGAAAGATACATTTCTCCCTGACGGAGAGTTGCACCGGGAGCATCTCATCCGGGAGGCGTTTCAGAAGGGGAGAGTTGAAGAGCTCAATGCGCTTGTGCATCCCGTTGTTAAGGACGAATTTCGTCGTTTTTGCGACCAGGCCCGTGAAGATGGGATTGAACTGGCTGCATATGAGGCAGCATTGCTGCTGAAGAGCGGGCGGCCGGAGGAGCTGGATCTGGTGGTGTTGCTGCTGAGCCATAAAGATGTTCGCCTTGAAAGAGTGAGCAGGCGTGATGAGACTACGGTTGCGGCTGCAGAGGCAAGAGACCGGGTGCAGCCCGATTTTGAAACCCTTGCTTCAGATGCAGATATCGTGATCCAAAATAATGGGTCAAGAGAAGAACTCACCGTCAAGGCGGCTGAACTCTACCGGGAGATCCTTTCCAAAAAACAGAAATAAAAAAACCGGGAGCTCAGTAAGGTCTTTCGGATCGTTCGCTGGTGCGTTGCAGTTACTCCCTGAATGAGATGAACATCCCTTCGTTGATATCGTGCCTGACCGTGTAACCGGCATTCACCTCAACCACATACATTGCCGGATAGTCCGATTGGATGCTCTCATGAGAGTAGGGTCTGGTATTTCTCTGAATACGCACAATTCTGCCGGATGCATCCGCAAAAATGATATCAAGCGGAATGGGAGTGTTGGCCATCCAGAAACTGCGTAGTTCTTCATCATCAAAGATGAAGAGCATACCTGAATCCTCCGGAAGATGGTGAACATCCATCAGTCCCTGGCTGCGCAACCCTTCGGTATCGGCGACAGCTGTCCTTATTACGGTTCCTGTGGTGTCGCCGGGTGTACGCTCAAAAGACAGAGCAGCGGTAAAATCAGGAACTCTGGTGTTGAGGGGCTCCCGGTTTTGGTCCCGTTCCGGTTCGGAACAGGAGATCAGCAGTACGAAGAAAACCGGAAAAAGTGCAAAAGGTTTAAAAGAGAGTCTGTTCATTGTCATAATTAATTCAGTAACCGGGGGCTTTGAAAAACAGGAAGTTCAGCTCAGCATCAAGGCGGAAGAAAAATGAAAACTGCAGCCTATTTTCCATATGTGAGGATTTTAAATATGCGATAACGAAAATACAGGGCAAAAGAACAGTTTTTCAACGACCCTGTATACTGAAGAAAAAGATGGAGAATTGTGATGAAAGTGGCAAGAAAGAAGAACAGGTGAAAAATTTGGAGGAAGCTTGAAAGTTGAAATTTACGTGATATTAAATTATCTTGCGTTACTAAAGTGAGCGCCGGGAGGCTCTCACTTTTTTTTGTACACATACAACAGCTTTTGAGATGAATTCTGAACACATTGAAACCCTAAGAGAACGGATTGACCCGGTGGCTGAAAAGCACGGCGCATTTGTTGTGGGTGTAGAGGTGCAGAGCGGAAACACCGAAGAGTTATGGATTTATGTCGATGCTGAGGAATCAGATGTCACGATTTCACAGTGTGCTGCCATCAGTCGGGAAGCAGCGGCTCTGCTGGATGAAGAGGATTTTTCAGGCGGCCGTTATAATCTGAATGTCTCCTCACCCGGTCTGTCACGTCCACTTTCGGACAACAGGCAGTACGGGAAAAACAGAGGGCGGCTGGCTAGAATCAAATACAAGGCCGGTGATGAGTACAGAAAAGCTGTCGGCAAAATTGATAATGCAGATAAGGATAGTGTAGTGATCTCTGAAAACGGGGATCATCACACCATCCCGTTCGGGGCAATTGTAGAAGCAAAAATATTACCGGAATTTTAGTTTTAAACATTAAAACAGGAAACTCTTCCATGCAAAACGAACTCTCCAGACAAATTATTCAGTCGTTTTCTGAAATAGCAAAGGACAAAGGCATTGCAAAGGATCTGTTGCTGACCATTTTAGAAGATGTGTTCAGGGCAATGATCCGGAAAAAGTATGAATCAGATGAAGCGTTCAATGTTATTCTGAATGCAGATCGCGGTGAAATCCAGATTCTTCACATTCGTGAGGTGGTTCCGGATGATGAGCTGGAAGATCCCGTGACTGAAATTACCTTGAGTGAAGCATTGACATATGATCCGGATCTCGAGCTTTATGATGAGTATGCACAGGAGATACAGATTACCGATTTTGGCCGGAGAGCGGTTACCATGGCGCGGCAGCAGCTTGCGCAGAGTATCCGTGAGATAGAAAAAGACAACATATTTGAGGATTATTCCGACCGCGTCGGTGAGATTATTCTGGGAGATGTGTATCAGGTTCGTGCGAATAAGGATATCCTTGTAAACCACAACGGTGTGGAACTGATGCTCCCCAAGAGTGAGCAGATCTACAAAGACCGCTACCGAAAAGGAGACACAATCCGGGCGGTTGTCGTGGAAGTGAAACGGCATGCCGGAAATCCATCTGTGATTATTTCACGAACCTCCCCTCTGTTTCTGGAGAGGCTGTTTGAAAACGAGATACCCGAGGTGTTTGATGGGATTATTGAGCTGAAACGGATTGCGCGTGAACCCGGTGACCGCTCAAAAGTGGCTGTTGTTTCATACGACGACCGTGTTGACCCTGTGGGTGCCTGTGTGGGGATGAAAGGGATCCGGATTCACTCGGTGGTTCGTGAACTGCAGAATGAAAACATCGATGTAATCAACTACACGGATGATAAGGTGGAATTTATCAAACGTGCCCTTCAGCCTGCAAGAGTCATGAAAGTTGAACTTCGTGAGGATGGTAAACAGGCCAGTGTACTGGTACCGGCAGATGAAGTATCGAAGGCGATCGGGAAAGGGGGAGTGAATATCCGGCTGGCTTCCAAGCTTGTGGATTGTGAAATCGATGTTTTCCGCGAAGTAGAAGAAGAAGATGACATCGATATTTCGGAATTTGAAGTCGATTTCGGAGCAGAAAATATTTTGATACTGAAGGAAATCGGCTGCGACAGCGCCCGTTCCGTTCTCGATCTGGATGAAGATGAGATTGTAAGACGGACAGACGGAAGAATCGACCGTGCTGAAGCAGAGCGAATCATCGATATCATTGCATATGAATTTGAGGAGGATGAAGATTGATCGTACCTTTAGGGTCTGGACAATCTGATATCTGAAGAACATACGAACCTTATTTATGACCAAACCAAAACCAAAAAAGCTCTTTAAAGTAGCATCCGAATTTAATGTATCCACACAATCTATAGTGGATACATTGGGTGAAAACGGCTTTGAAGTGGCCAATCGTCCCAATTCCAGTATCTCAGAAGAGATGTATCATCTGCTGGAAGGCGTGTACAGCGACGATAAGGAAAGGAGCAGGGAACACGAAAAGGTTCGCGAGGAGTACGAAAGCCGCCGCACACAGATGATGTCGGGACGCAATGAAAGTGTGACGATCGACTCATTCCTGGAGCCTATTGAGGATCTTCCCATAGAACCGCAGGATCCTCCGGTGCCGGAGCCCATTGCTGAACCGGAGCCGGAAATTGTGATTCCCGAACCGGAGCCTGAAATTGAACCGGAGCCTGAACCGGAGCCTGAACCTGAAACCGTCGCTGAGGAAGAAGCGGAAGAGCTCCCGGAACCGGAACCTGAAGAAGAAGAGGCAGCCGGTGAACCTGAAGAGGCAGTGGCTGATCAGGATGAACCTCAAGCTGCTGATGAACCGGCAGAGCCCGAAGAAACGAAGAGTGAAACCGTTGACTCTGCTGCTGCCGGAGAAGAATCTGAAGAAATTGTAAGGGGAAGAGCCGATAAACTGACTGGAACCAAGGTACTTGGGAAAGTTGAATTTTCGAGGGAAAACCGTAAAAAGCGAAAGACCCGAAAACGGAAAAAAGACCGGCAGGAAACCGATGAGGAGCCGAAACCGGTGAAAGCCCCTGTTGAGAAGAAAGAGGTGCCAGCTGCTGATAAAAAGGTCAAAAAGAAAAAAGCCAAGAAAGGTGTAAAGGTCGATGAGGAAGATGTAGAGAAGAAAATGCGTGAAACGCTCCAGAGAATTCAGGGAGGCGGCACAGTTGGAAGCAAGCGGCAAAAACGAAGACGGCAGCGAAAGGAGGAGAGAGAAGAAGAACGCGCAATGCAGCTTGAGCAGGGTGAATTTGATGAGAATCTTATTGAGGTAGCTGAATTTATCACGGTGAGTGACCTGGCAGATCTGCTTGAGGTGAAACCCGTGGATGTGATCACCACCTGTATGAACATCGGCATGATGGTTTCCATCAATCAGAGACTGGATGCTGCAACCATAGAGCTGGTTGCCGCTGAATATGACTTTGATGTCAGCTTCGTGGGCGCAGATGAGATGATCGAAGAGGAGTTCGATCTGGAGGAAGATGCACCCGAAGATCTGGAACCCCGCTCACCGATTATTACTGTTATGGGTCACGTAGATCACGGTAAAACATCCCTTCTGGATTATATCCGGGAGGCTAAGGTGGCCGCAGGCGAGGCAGGCGGTATCACACAGCACGTTGGTGCCTATGAAGTTGTCACAGAGTCAGGCAAGGCGATCACCTTCCTCGATACTCCTGGTCACGAAGCCTTTACTGCAATGAGGAGCCGGGGTGCACAGGCAACGGATATTGTAATCCTGGTCGTCGCTGCAGATGATGCTGTGATGCCCCAGACGATTGAAGCGATCAACCACGCAAAAGCAGCCGGAGTATCGATTGTAGTGGCGATTAACAAAATGGATAAAGAGGGTGCAAATCCTCCCAAAATCAAACAGCAGCTCTCCGAATACGGGGTGATTGTTGAAGAGTATGGCGGAACTGCACAGGTTGCTGAAGTTTCTGCGCATACAGGAATAGGTATCGATGATCTTCTCGAAAAAGTGCTGATTGAAGCAGAGCTGATGGAGCTGAAAGCAAACCCCAACCGGCTGGCTCAGGGGATCGTACTCGAATCGAGAGTGGATAAAGGAAAGGGAACCGTTGCAAATGTGCTGGTACAGAGCGGTACACTTCGAATTGGGGATCCTTTTGTTGCAGGCTCGGTATCGGGGCGTGTGCGTGCCATGGAAAATGAAAAAGGAAAACGATTAAAAGAGGCTGGACCCTCAGTTCCGGTTCAGCTGACTGGATTTGCCGATTCTCCGCAGGCTGGAGACAAACTGATGGTGGCCAAAGATGAGAAATCGGCCAGGGAGGTTGCCAACCAGAGACAGCAGATCAGAAGGGAGCAGAATCTCAGGAAAATGAAACACCTCACACTGGATGACCTCTCAAGAAGAATGGCACTGGGCGAGGTTTCTGAGCTGAATATCATCATTAAAGCCGACGTGGATGGCTCGATTGAAGCTCTGTCCGGAGCCCTGCAGAAACTTAGCACAGAAGAGGTTTCCGTAAATATTATCCATACAGGTTCGGGTGCGATTACAGAGTCGGATGTTCTTCTTGCCTCTGCTTCAGAAGCGATTATTATCGGATTTCAGGTACGGCCTACTTCAAACGCCAGAAAACTGGCTGAAGCAGAAAGCATTGATATTCGACTCTTTAGTGTGATTTATGATGCTGTAGATGAGGTGCACGACGCTCTTGAAGGCCTGCTCTCTCCCGAACTTAAAGAGGAGATGAAAGGGCTGGTGACGGTACGTGAGGTATTCAAGATCTCCAAGATTGGCACCATTGCGGGCTGTTACGTTACCGATGGGAAAATCAATCGCAATCTTCCGGTACGGATCATAAGGGATGGAGTTGTGATCTATCAGGGAGAAATTGACTCTCTGAAACGGTTTAAGGAAGATGTCAGGGAGGTAGCCTCAGGCTATGAGTGCGGTATCAGTATCTCCAACTTTAATGATATCAAGGTGGGAGATGAATTTGAGAGCTTTGAGATCACAGAACAGAAGAGAAAACTGGAAGATTCAAAATAGAGCTTGTTCTGCAGAACAGGGAACTGATTCTTCTGCGGTATTACCCGCTCTCGTAATTACACGTTTATGAGTATCCGAACAAAAAAATTAGCTTCAGTGATTAAACGGGATCTCGGTGATATTATCCAGAGAGAGTATCAGCCGTCCGGTTCACTGATTACCATTACCAATGTTCTTGTAACGGATGACCTCTCTATTGCCAAAATCTATCTGAGTGTTCTGGCGCCGGGTCAGGATGAAGAGACGGTTTTCAAGCATATTGATACTCACCAGGATGAGATACGTTATGATCTGGCCTCAAGAATCAGGCATCAGGTACGAAGAATTCCTGAACTGCTTTTTTTCCATGATGACACGCCGGAGTATGTGAACAAGATTGAGACACTCTTTAAAAAAACGGAATCCGGCGGCAACGATGATTCAGAAGAGAACGGCCCGGATCTCTGATCTGCCGGAAAACGTTTTGCCCCCCAGATGCCCAGGATAGCCCCAGATCTCTCTCAGTTTCCCTGCAGCACAGCCGAAGATCCGGTTACAGATCCGGACCTGTTCACTTCCGGTGCGCTGATTTTAATGGATAAACCCTTGCACTGGAGCAGTTTCGGTGTTGTGAAATATGTCCGGCACCGGGTTCCTCCTAAAAAAGTGGGTCACGCCGGCACACTGGACCCGTTAGCCAGCGGCCTGCTGATACTTTGTACAGGGCGTGCTACAAAAGTGATTTCGCAGATTCAGGAGATGGAAAAAGAGTATAAAGCGGTAGTTCGTTTTGGAGCCTCTACACCCAGCTACGATGCAGCCACCGAACCGGATCAGTTTGCCGAATGGGAACACATCACTGAAGCGCAGATAAGGGAACTTCTTGAGAATGATTTTACCGGAGATATTGAGCAGGTTCCCCCAATGTTCTCTGCACTGAAGGTAAAAGGGAAGCGGCTTTATGAAATTGCACGTAAAGGGGGCGTTGTAAAACTGGAGCCGCGCAAGGTGGTGATTCATGCGATTGATATAGATGATCTGAGCCTGCCGGAGATATCACTGACCATCCGCTGCGGAAAAGGCACCTATATTCGCTCACTGGCTCATGATCTTGGTTTGAAACTCGGCAGCCGGGCACGTCTTGTCTCACTCAGAAGAACGAAAACAGGTAGCTATGATGTTGAAAATGCTGTTACCCCAGAGCAGTTTGAGGATATAATGAGTAAAAAAAACAGTGATAGAAATGATCTGGCTGGATGAAATAGAAAGAGATGAAAACACGGTACTGACTGTCGGAACATTCGACGGGGTGCATGCGGGACACCGCGCACTGATCCATCAGGTTCTGCGTCGGGCACAGCAGAGAAAGGCAAGAAGCGTTATTGTGACATTTGATCCCCATCCCAGAGACATTATCAATCCCGGAACTGCAGGAATCCGAATGCTTACATCCGCACGAGAACGGGCTGAAATACTGACCGACCTGGGAGTGGAACTGGTTGTGGTGATTCCATTCGACAGAGATTTCTCACTTCTCACATCAGAGCAGTTTGTGAGAGATGTGATATGGAAGAAAATCGGGGTATCTGAATTTGTGATCGGATATGATCATCAGTTTGGCCGGGACCGGCAGGGAACCATAGAGACCGTGGAAAGACTTGGGCTTGAACTGGGTTTTACTTCCAGAGTCATATCCAGACAGGAAATTGAAGAGAAAACAGTGAGCAGCACAGCCATCCGAAAAGCCATTATGAATATGGGTAATATGCAGCTGGCCGCCAGTTTTCTGCAGAGAAACTATATTCTCAACGGCACCGTGATACACGGGGATAAACGAGGCGCTTCCATCGGATATCCCACAGCCAATTTACAACCCCATCACCCCAGTAAGGTGATACCGCTGAATGGTGTCTATGCAGTGTGGGCCAGGATAAACGGTGAGTACTTTCCGGCGATGATGAACATCGGAGACAGACCCACATTTGAACAGAGCGGCTATTCGCTGGAAGTACACATCTTTGATTTCAGTCAAAATCTCTATGGAAGAGAGATTCAGGTGCAGTTTGCCGGGAGAATCAGAGATGAAATGAAATTTGAGGGAGTAGAAGCGCTTGTGAATCAGCTGGAACGTGACCGCATCGACTCACTGGAAATCCTGAATAAGATTCGACCTGATATTGCAAAACAGGTAGAATAAGCTTATTTTAACTTGCTATATTTAAATTGACAGAATACCGATTATTAACATGAGTATAACAAAAGAACAGAAAAAAGAAATAATCTCCAATTTTGGTGGAGCAGAAGCGAATTCCGGCTCAACCGAAGCTCAGATTGCGATCATGACAGCCCGTATCAAGGATATGACAGAGCATCTGAAGGAGAATAAAAAAGACCATGCAAGCCGCAGGGGTCTGCTGATGATGGTAGGTAAAAGGCGAAGATTGCTGAACTACCTGATGAAAAAAGATATTGAAAAATACCGCTCTCTGATTAAGGAGCTGGGTATTCGTAAATAAAGCATCTCTCAGAGGCACGAAAATTCAACGTGCCTTTTTTTTATCCTCAGCACTTTTTCAATTCGGGAAGGGTTGCTGTTCGATTTGCTTCCATAAAAGGATAATTGACGAAATAAAAGACAGAAAAAAAAGATATGAAAGAAGATTTCAGAAGTGTAGAATTTGCACCGGGTAAAACAATATCGGTAGAAACCGGTCGCATCGCCAAATTGGCGGATGGTGCAGTAATGGTAAGAATGGGTGATACAATGGTACTCTGTACTGTTGTAAGTGCTAAAGAATCCAAGCCGGGGCAGGACTTTTTCCCGCTTGTCGTAGATTTAAGAGAGAGTTTTACAGCCGCGGGTAAATTTCCGGGCGGCTTTATGAAAAGGGAAGGCCGGCCTTCTGACGGAGAAACACTTGCAAGCAGGCTTATAGACAGAAGCCTGCGGCCACTCTTCCCGTATGGATATTATAACGAGACACAGGTGATCTGCCAGGTCTTCTCATCTGACGGTCAAAACCAGGCCGATGTGCTTGGCGGTTTCGGCGCCTCCGCTTCGATTCACCTTTCAGATATTCCTTTCGACGGGCCGATGGCTCAGGTGAAAGTTGGCCGGATTGACGGAGAGTTCGTGATCAACCCCACAGTCGATGAGCTCAAAAAGAGTGACATGGATATGATTGTGGCAGGTACTGCAGACAGCGTGCTGATGATTGAAGGTGAAATGAAGGAGATCAGCGAAAAAGAGATGCTGGATGCTGTTAAGGAAGGACACAAGGCGATTGTAAAGCTCTGTGAATTTCAGGATGAGCTCAGAAAGGAATTCGGACTTGAAAAAAGAGAATTTACTGCACCGGAAGGCAATACAGAGCTGAAAGAGAAAGTTGCAGCCCTTACCGGTAATAAAATTGACCAGATACTTGAAGAGGGGCTCGGTAAAGAAGATTTTAACGGCAAACTCCGGGATCTCAAGACCGAAATTAAGGAGGCGATCACCGCTGATGAAGCGTATGAAGAGGCAGGCAGCGAAATTTCTTCGATTTTCGGTGATCTGGTAAAGGATGCCGTAAGAAACAGGATTCTTGAGAAGAAAAAACGAATTGACGGCCGTACACCTGAAGAGATCAGGCCGATCTGGACACAGGTAGGCTACCTCCCGCGTGTTCACGGTTCCGCGATCTTTTCGAGAGGAGAAACACAGGCTCTCATCTCTGTGGCACTGGGAACCAAACGTGATGCTCAGAGTGTGGATACACTCTTTTACGAGGGGGATCAAACCTTTATGCTGCATTACAACTTCCCTCCGTACTGCGTGGGTGAAGCAGGCTTTATGAGAGGACCCGGCCGCCGTGAGATCGGGCATGGCCATCTTGCAGAGCGCGCGCTGAAAATGGTTCTTCCCGACTTTGACGATTTTGGCTATGTGATCCGTGTGAGATCAGACATCACCGAGTCCAACGGCTCTTCTTCCATGGCTTCCGTTTGTGGCGGATCCCTGGCAATGATGGATGCCGGTGTGCCGATACCAAAACCTGTTGCCGGAATTGCAATGGGAATGATTTTGGGTGAAAATAATGCTGTAGTTCTCTCCGATATCCAGGGTGAGGAAGATTTCATGGGCGACATGGACTTCAAAACAGCCGGTACCGCAGATGGTATCACCGCCACACAAATGGATATGAAGGTGAAAGGGATCAGTTTCGAAATGATTGAAAAAGCACTTGAACAGGCGCATACCGGCCGTCTTCACATTCTCGATAAAATGGCAGAAACCATTTCTGAAACGAGAGAAACACTTTCTCCTTTTGCACCTCAGTTTATCCGCATGACCATCGACGGCGACAATATCGGTGCCGTAATTGGTCCGGGCGGCAAAGTGATTCAGACTCTTCAAAAAGAGACCGATACGGAAATCTGGATTGAAGAAGATGCACAGGGTAAAGGACAGATCACTATCTCTGCAGACAGCCTCGAAAAAGCTGAGAATGCAAAAAAACGTATTCAGGCTATAGCGGGCGATCTGGACGAGGGCACCGTGTATAAAGGCACTGTGAAGGCGATTAAGGAGTATGGTGCTTTTGTAGAGATTGTACCCGGTAAAGAGGGTTTACTCCACATTTCTGAACTCGAACATGGTCATGTAAAACGCGTTGAAGATGTGATCGCTGTTGGTGACGAAATTGAAGTGAAGCTGCTGAAAGTAGAGCATGGCGGAAAATTAAGGCTTTCCAGAAAGGCACTGCTGCCAAAAGAAGAGGAGTAATTTTTTCTTCAATTACACACTGTAACAGAGAGCGGCTTCAACTTTTGAAGCCGCTTTTTTTATATTCACTATTGAAACTTTTGTCTGTTCTTGTTTCTGATCCGATTTTAAAGGAGACGGATCTGCTGTGATCTGCTCTTCAGACTGAGGTTTTGGCAGCAGTATCGTTTTGAATAGAAAATCGATGAGAATATTCATATGAAGCGATTAAGGCAAATCATCCCTCTTACCGTTTTATTCTCTTTGTTACCGGGCATTGTGATCCAGGCTCAGTCACCATCGGAGCCTCTTCAGGCTTTTGCCAGATCAATGATTCTGCCGGGCTGGGGTCACCTCTATTCCCAGCAGGCCTCCAACCAGAGGGGAGCCGTACATCTCGTTTCAGAGGCACTTCTTCTGTCTGCTCTTGTTGGAATCCGGATCAGAAGCCACACTCTGGAAGATAACTACCTGACACTTGTAAGACTCCGTTCGGGAATTGATCTTACAACCAGGGGAAGAGCGTTCCGGCTGGCTGTAGGGCAGTTTAACTCTCTGGAGGAATTTAATGAGTATCAGCTCAGAAGCAGGAACTGGCACCGTCTTATTGTACCCACAGATGAGAATAACTGGCAGTGGCAGAGCAGCAGGGACCGGGAGCAGTTCAACAGGCTCAGGTCGGATCGTGACCGCCTTCTCAATCAGATTCCTGCCCTGATCGGTATGATGGCTCTCAACAGGGTTTCGAGTGCCTTGAGTGCATACAGGCAAACGAAAGAGAGCGGCAGAACCGCAGAAGTGAGATTTCAACCTCTGATCAATGAGACAGGAGAGGCGGGAGCTTTGGCAAAGCTTACACTGCATTTTTAAAGTTAAAATCGGATCATGCAGAGATATAAACTAACAGTAGAATATGATGGCACTGACTTTCACGGCTGGCAAAAACAGCCGGATCAGCGTACAGTAGAAGGTGAATTGGAAAAAGCTCTCTCCCTGTTTTATCAGGACACGATTGATGTAGTGGGTCAGGGACGTACGGATTCGGGTGTACACGCCGAGAATCAGACGGCCCATGCTGATCTGCCCGGCAAGCCGAATCCTGAAAGAGTTTTGAGTGCGATGAGAGGCCTGTTGCCGGAAGATATGGCATTGAAAAAGATTGAGAAAGTGAGCCGGGAATTTCATGCCCGCTTCGATGCCGGAACCAGAACCTATGAATACCTTCTTTTAAATCACACTTCGCCGCTTCTGCGAAGAGTTGCCTGGTATCCGGGCCGGAATTTTAATCCGGTACTCTTGAACGAATGTGCAGATCTGCTCGCGGGGGTTCACGATTTTCGTCACTTTTGCATTCCTTCGGAAGATGCCCATCAGACAACGGTTTGTGATCTCTCATACTCTGCCTGGGATGAGTGGGAGGCAGGTTACCGGTTTCAGATTTGCGGTAACAGGTTTTTAAGGCAGATGGTGCGGAGACTTGCGGGAACCATGCTGCGGGTTGCATCAGGGGAGGAATCTCTTGACGCATTCCGTGCTGCAATGGAGGGGGATTCATCCGGACTGAAAATTTTCACAGCGCCGCCTCATGGGCTATGTTTAAAAAAAGTAGATTATTTGTAATTTATTCCTTAACTATTCTCAATTAATCAGTATCATC
This sequence comes from Balneolaceae bacterium, assembly GCA_007693745.1. GTDB lineage: Bacteria > Bacteroidota > Rhodothermia > Balneolales > Balneolaceae > Rhodohalobacter. The sequence goes on along the minus strand of REDA01000011.1, from coordinate 57,103 downwards.
TATATTAGCTTTTGTTAACAAAACAGTAAGAGACAGATAATTCTATTATTAAACTCATTTAACCCCGCAGAAACCGGGTTTTTTGAGGTCTCCTGATCAGCAGTTGCTGATGGCTTCAGCACCAAAGATGTTTCTGGTCTGTGATAAAAATTTGTCAGAAACGAAGTTTAAATTTTCCCGTTGTATGACGCAGGATAAAGTATCACCGGAAGTACTGGCTTCCGGTAAAAGATCTTTCAAAATTGAGGTACCCTATACGTTGATGGAATCGGGAAGAAAGGGGATAAAAAAGCCTCTGATTCTCTATCTGCACGGTTTTGGTGGCAATGAGAAGAAATTCAAAAAAAAATGTGAGCCGCTTTTTTCATTCGAAGCCTATCATCTTTTTATTCAGGGCCCCTATCCGGTCTTTGACCCTTCACTATCTAAAACTGTCTCAAACTGGGGGCGTGCTTGGTACTTGTATGATGGCAGAAGAAAGCAGTTTATTAAGTCACTTGAACTCTCATCAGAGTTTATTCAGGAGATTATTGATAATCTGATTAAATTTATTCAGGTCGAAAAAATGTGCGTTATCGGGTATTCAATGGGTGGATATCTTGCCGGTTATTTTGCATTGACCCGATGGAAACATGTAAACCAGCTGATTGTTTCAGGTGCACGCATTAAAACAGAGGTGATGAGTGAGGAGAGGTGGAAAAATCTCTCTCATATGGATGTACTCGCTCTTCACGGAAGGGATGACGAAACGGTATCGTTTGAGAATCAGCGACGTGAAATTGAAACGTTAAAAAGCAGGGGAGTTCGTTCGGAATTCAGATTACTGAATCAGGGACACGAATTCAACACAGTAGTATTGGATGAAATCGGGAGCTGGATGAAATCCAGAGGCTATAAAAAAAGTCCGGATAAAGAATATGTTGACCTGAAGAATGTCTTAAACAGATAAATGTTTACCGCCATGGGAAAATTTAATGATATCCGAATTCTGGCTGTAGAAGATGATCCAACAATACGCCTTCTTGTTAAGAAGGCCTTGGAGCATCATGGTGCAGTGATTGAGGAAGCAGATACGGCAAAAGAGGGAAAAACGAAGGCCATCACTCAGGAATATGATCTGATTATTCTCGATCTCCGGCTTCCCGATGGTAATGGATATGATATTTGTGAGGGGATCCGGGATCAGGGAATCAAAACTCCTGTACTGATCCTTTCAGCGGATCATGATACTGATGTTAAAGTCAGAAATCTCAATGCCGGTGCCGATGATTATCTCACGAAACCCTTCAGCATTGAGGAACTTCTGGCGAGGGTTGAAGCGATTATCCGCCGTACCAAAGGGAATGATGAAAATGTTGAGATACGCTGTAATGAACTTCGGATTGATATGATTCATCGCAAAGTGTTGGTTCGAAATTCAGAAGTGGATCTGACCAACAGTGAGTTTAACCTTCTTGTTTATCTGATCAAGAACAAAGGCCGTGCAATTTCACAAGAGGAACTGGCTGAAAATGTATGGGGTATCGGTTTCAATACTCAAACCAACTTCATCAATGTTTACGTCAGCTATTTAAGAAAGAAACTCCGGGAGCACACAGATTTCAAGTATATTCACACGGTTCGAAAACAGGGTTTTAAGGTCGAGTGCAGCTGAATTACACCGTGCAGCTTAAATTCAAACCAAGAATCCTTAATCAGTGATCCAACAAATGGGGAGTACTTCAAGGTGGTCAGCTGATGGGCTGGAATTGCACCTGACTCTTCCCTGTTATGATCGCAGGAAAGAGTGGTTAGTCTGCAGATATCAGGAGCTGTGTGATCTCCGTTTCACTAGAAATGGTATTCTCCCTTTTGAATATTAGATATTCCTCAGGGGTGATGTCAGCGATCATGAAATGAATCGGATCCTGAGCACGTCCGTTGACCAGCACTTCATAGTGCAGGTGAGGTCCTGAAGATCTTCCGGAGTTCCCTGAATAAGCGATCATCTGACCTCTTTCAACAGTATCACCGACAGAGATCCCGGATGCAAATGCGGAGAGATGGGCATAACGGGTCACAATTCCAAATCCGTGATCAATCTCAAGTGAAATCCCGTAGGCACCGTTTCTTCCGGCAAAAAGGATGGTACCATTACCCGTTGCAAACACTTCCGTACCGATTTCAGCTCTGAAATCAACGCCTTCATGCATGGCCATATAGCGCAGAATGGGATGTCTTCTCATTCCAAAGCCACTGGTAATGGGTCCGTTAACCGGCCTGATCGCCGGCATATTGATTAATCTTTCCTGATTCAGGTTGTAGTAATTTTTAATCTCTTCAAAAGAGATCTTCTGGATACCAATCCGCCGTTCCAGCTGATCGATCCGGGCTGCCGTGTTCCTCAGGATTTCAGAAGCATCCAGGCTGTAAAAATCAAAATGAGAGTAGGGATCCGAACCGCCTGTTCCCGCAGCGCGAATGTCGTCAGACAAGGGTTCCATGCCTAAAATTACACGGTACATCTGATTGTCCATCTCTGCGATGGAAGTGAGATTTTTTTCCAGTTTGGAAATCGCAGATTCTGTACGCTGTAACTGCTCGATGAGCACCCTGTTCTCATCTTTCAGGGCAATTTCAGCCGGCGTTCCGGCAATGTTTGAAAGAACAGCGAGTCCGGCAATGGCAAGAACCAGACCATTAATCAACCAGAAGGAGAGAGCATTCAGAAGCTTTTTCCTGGTATTGTACTCAAGAGGTACAAACTGGCACTGCTCTTCGTCGTAGTAATAGTGGTTGTTAGCTTTGGACATACATTAATTTTATGTACGCAGTTAGGTTAAGATACTGCTTCTTTTCCAAAGAAAAAAAGCATCTCTTTCTCTATTCAAAGTCTCCTTCAAAATACTCTATGGCTCTGCGCGGCATATCGGTATGGTTTTTTTTATTGGCGATATGCTTTTTGATTTTTGCCTGAAACGCTTTGGCAGCGTCGTAACCGTAGTGTTTCAGAAGGTAATTCATCGCGATCACCTCTGCAATTACGGTGATATTTTTACCTGGAGTAATCGGCAGGTGAATCAGCGGGATGGTTGTGCCGAGTATTTTTACAGTATCGTGATCGAGGCCTGTCCGGTTGATTTTGGCTGCGTCTTCCCAGAGAGATAATTCCAGCACCACTTCCAGCCGTTTTTGATATCTCACTGCCCTGATCCCGAACATCGACATCACATCCACAATTCCAAGCCCCCTGATCTCCATGAAATGTTTATTCATTTCTGTAGCGGAAGCAATAAGCACATTGGATTTTTTGGTGAGCATCACCACGTCGTCTGATACCAGCCGGTGGCCGCGTTCAAGAAGATCCAGAGCCACCTCACTTTTACCAAGACCCGATTTACCACTGATGAGTATTCCGATTCCGTACACATCTACCATGGAACCGTGAAGCATCGTCTGTACAGCAAAATAATCTTCCAGAAAGTCGCGGAGTAAAAACATAAACTTCGTGGTCTCTGTTTCTGTGCGGTAAACGGGAACCCCCCTTTTACCGGCCAGTTCCAATACGGATGGATCGAGGCTGTTATTGTCAGTCAGGAAAATCACCGGAATATCAAACTGAAGTATCCTGTCAAAGGTAGAGTAACATTCCTCTTTTGTCAGGTTCTCCAGGAAGTTGCACTCCGTGTTTCCTATCACCTGTACCCTCTGATGCGTAAAGAGATCCACATACCCGGCAAGTGCCAGACCGGGCCTGTGAAGGTCTGCCTCGGTGATTCGTTTGTTTTTTGAAGTGGTGATATCCGTGCAGGGTGTTAATCTGAACTGGATTCTCTCTTCAAGCTGACGGACAAGGGTTTCAACGGTGATATATTCCCTGATGGGGATTGCCTCTTTATCGTAGATGGACATGTGCTGGCCCTTTTTTTTTTAAAAAACCTGCTGCTTTCATACAAATGTTAACAGCAGGTCTGGTTCATCAGAATTGCTCGTAGTGCTTTGTTTTGTACTTCCGAAGTTGTCGTATGGCATTATCCACTGCGTTTCCAATGGCCTGTTCGTAGTTGGGTGCCTCTTCAGAGATGTTGAGAAGAGTTTTGGGTACCTTAACATTCAGTTCGGCAATTGCGGGATTTTCGTCATTTTGTCCCGGACGAAGGATAATATCACATACGATGATTTTATCAAAAAACTGTTCGAGCTTTTCGACTGAACTCAGACAGAACTCCTTAAGTTCCGGACTGGATTGAAAATGTCTTGCAGTGAATGTGGTTTTCATGTTTCCTCCTGTTGATTAATGATCAGCCCTGGGATGGGCTTGTTTGTAAACTTGTTTCAGGCGTTCAACGCTTGTATGCGTGTAAATCTGGGTAGATGCAAGGCTCGAATGACCAAGAAATTCCTTGATGATCCGAATATCGGCTCCTGCGTCGAGCAGGTGTGTCGCAAAACTGTGCCGGAGCGTGTGCGGACTCTTTTGGGTCACTTCACTGACTCTGATCAGATAACTTTGTACAAGTCTCTGTACTTTTCTGGGGTAGATCCGTTGCCCGGAGGAGCTGAGGAAGAGTGCCTTTTTTGCGTCTGCATCACTCTTCCCTGTGAGAAGTTTGTTCCGGTTTATCAGTTGATTTTTCAATGCTTCTGAAGCTCTGGCCCCCAGGGGTACCGACCGCTCTTTTCTGCCCTTTCCAAAAACCGTGACCAGATGTTGTGTCAGATTGAGATCGGTCACATTCAGTGAGGTGAGTTCACTGAGCCTGATTCCGGTAGAATAGAAAAGTTCAAGTATGGCACGGTCCTGAACCTGAGAGGGATCCGTCAGATCACACAAATTCATCATCTCATCCATTTCCGATGCGGAGACAGTCTTGGGCAGCCGCTTCTCTTTTTTCGGAATGATCAGCAGCTGGGCCGGATTTTTCCCAATGAAGCCGCGGCTGTACAGATACTTAAAGAAGGAGCGTACAGCTGCAACTTTTCTCGCTATTGTACTTCGTTTTAGCCCCTGTTCAGAAAGTTCACCCAACCAAAGCCGTATCAGAAGCCGGTCTATCGATTCTGCGCTGAGCAGATCACATTCGGTCTGCAGCTCTGCCGAAGCAAACTCCATCAGCTGTCGCAAGTCACGCCCATAGGAGCTCAGGGTGTGCTTCGATGCATTTCTCTCAATTTTCTGAAATTGCAAATATTTGGCAATCAGTTCTTCCATCTGCCTGTAATATGCAACCTCTTCTTCACAAAAGAAACTGTGAGATAACAAATTCAGACTTTTCTGCCTTTCCATTCCACTTTTTTTCCGGACAGGTAGTCTGCAAGGACCCTGATTCCAAGCCGCTGAAACCATAACACACCGATGGGGTGCAGCAGACTGTAGAGAGGATCCCACTGAAACCAGAGAGAAAGCATGAACCTGTGAATAAATATCAGCGAAACAGCTGCAACAGAGAGCCAGAGATCGGCAGTACTGCCGTTAAGGAGCGCTGTAAAGAGCATCAGAAAGGGAAAGATGAAGACGATCAGATGAAGAATCGAACCTGTTACAAACAGGGGTATGGAATAGCCAAAACCCGCAAGGAAATTTTTCCTGAAGCCGGCAAACATCTCTTTCTCACTGGTGTACATGCGGCAGGAGACGGTTCCGCATCCCTGGAACATCCTTATCCTGTAACCCGATGTTTTTAAGGAACGGGCCAGCTCTACATCTTCCACAATTTTATCGTGTACGGAGTGGTGACCTCCGATCTCTCTGTAAACATCTGTCCGAAAGGCAATGCATTGCCCGTTTGCCGCGGCAAAGGATCCCCGGAAGAAACGGGCCATACTCCGCGGCATCCAACGCGGATCACGGAACACATAGATTGCAGGCAGGAGCGTGAGCAGTGCATAATAGACAAGAGGCAGAACTGAATTTTCCCAAAAGGTCTTAAGGATCTGGCGGGGCCATACCGTGATCATCGAGACCGGATGGTTTTCAAAGGAAGCTGCCACGCGGCTTACGGCGCTTTTCTCCAGTAACGTATCGGCATCCAGAAAGAGCAGAATTTCACCGCTTGCAGCCTCTCCAAGCTGCTGACAAGCCCAGGGCTTTCCCAGCCACGAGTCCGGCTTTTCTGTTCCATTAAGATGTATTAGCCGGGGTCCGAATGCATCCTTATAATTCTGAATCACCTCAGCAGTACGATCCTCCGAATGGTCATCAAGCACCAGAACCTCGAAATGAGGGTAATCCTGAAGTGTAAGTGATTGAAGCAGCTTCCCAAGGGTTCTCTCTTCATTTCTGGCGGGGATGCAGACGGAAACAAGCGGTTGCTCATCCGGTATATTTTTTTCGGAAGAGAGGGGGGTAAGTTCAAAACGGTTTCGAAGCAGTACTGCTGATGTGATCAGAAGGTAAACAACGGCAAAAAAAAGGAGGAATGTACTCACAGATGTCGCACTCAATCAGGATTTCATTATCTTTGAACAAACCCCATACAAAGAAGGATCATTCAGGTAAGGTATGCGAATCCTATCAGATTTTCACAAAGATGTGCAAACCGCAAAAGAGACCCCGGGCAGCTATGAGTGGTGGTATTTTGATGCAATATCGGTGGATGGTTACTCTGTCGTGATCATTTTCTATGACGGCAATCCTTTTTCGAGCAGATACATCAGGAAACTGCAGGGAACCGGTGCTCCCGAGGCGTCTGATTTTCCCGCGATCAGCATTTCGGTATATCACGAAGCGAAACCACTTTTTTATGCCTTTGAGGAGTTCAACCGGAATGAGGCAGGGTTTTCGGCGAATCACCCGGAAGCAAAGATGGGTAACAGCCGTTTCAGCGGAGTGCTGGATGGACTGAAAATGGCCTATACCCTTTCTCTGGATCACACGCTTGCAAATGGCGACCGTCTGATCGGTGAACTCTGTTTTGATTCTGAACTGCCACTGCCTGAGCAGATTCAACCGGACTCTGAGAGTACGGGCGGGGATCATGCCTGGAACCTTGTGATGCCAAAAGGGGAGGTGCGGGGAAGCCTGAAAATCACTGGTTATCACTCTCAAATCATCGATTTTAACGGGATTGGGTATCACGATCACAACTGCGGTTCAGAACCGATGAAAGAGAGTTTCCGTGAGTGGTACTGGGGCAGGTACCATCTCCCGGATGCTACATTTATTTACTATCTGATGCTCGAGAACCGGGAGTGGGAGATGAAAGCCTGGCTTCTTAAAGATGCGGGTAAAGTGATTCCGTTTCAGGGGGGAATCCGGATGGGGGATGAGCAGCTTTCGCTATTCGGACTGAAATCGGCACGTCAGATCTCTTTCAGCAGCGACGGTTTTGAAGCGTTTCTGCAGTTAGGCAGGGTGATTGACAACGGCCCCTTTTATCAGCGCTTTCTGGGGGATTTGATTCTGCATGGCGAGGGTGAGATTCAAAAATCAACAGGGATTTCGGAGTATATTTACCCTTCACGCATCTACAGCCGCCTCTTCTGGCCATTGGTCAGCATGAGAATCCGCTATCCGGACAAAACCCACTGGGTGCAGAGAAGTTCACGGCTCTACCGGTGGACCTGGTAAGGATCTGCTATCTTTTCATAGTACGCTTCAGAGGAAGAGGTCTGCGTCTGAGAGTGCTCAGGAAGTGTGTTTGTCAGAGGATTGGATGAGACATGACAAATGGGGATAACTGCGGGTGAGAGATTAATATACAGAATACGAAGTAAATCACCGGATCCGCTTCCAGCTGCGGGTTTTTCTTCTGAAATAAAAAAGGCAGCCCTGAACCGCGGCTGCCTTTTTTGGAACTAATTATTTTCCAAGGGAATCAGTAATCATCACTTCGTAAAGATCACTCGAGAAATGATGGCGGTACAAGAACGGAGTTAATGATGTGTACTACTCCATTATTGGCCTCGAGATCTACATTGTCCAGATCCACTTCTGATTCGTTAATAAATACACCATCATCAGTGATCGATACGGTGATATTCTCACCCTGGAATGTTTCAACCTCAGCCCCATCCTCAAGCATGGTGGAGAGTACCCTTGGGCCCACAACTACATGATAAGTCAGTATTTCAGTAATCTGCTCGTCCGTGAGATCGGGAAAAGCTGCCAGTGCTTCTTTAAAAGCCTCGTTGGTAGGAGCAAAAACTGTGAATTCTTCATTTTGTCCTCGTTCTGAAGCGAGCAGACCCAATACATCAGGTCGCTGAGCGACAAATCCAAGCAGGGTAGAGAGGTTGAAATTCTTGGAAACCACACCGGTCACCGGACCAGCCAGATTAGGGAGAAGTACTCCGTCAATCTTGTGGATAATTCCGTTCGTTGCTTCGATGTCTGCATCAATAACCTGCGCGGTTCTGTTGACAAACACATTTCCGTCATTCACGGTTAAGTAAATCGGCTCTTCCAGAGCTAAGGTTGGGGCTGTAAATGGTGCTTCAGCCACAACAGTGGTAGAAGGAACCGGTCCGTCAGGGAGCTGGAGAACATGGTAAACCAGGATACCGGTCAATGTAGCAGCTCTTGCTGATTCAGGGATGCCAGCCAATACGTCTGAAATAGCTTCAAATGCTGCATTGGTGGGTGCAAATGCGGTGTAGTTTGGCAGATATTTCAGGTTTACTTCCAGTCCGAGTTCCTCAGCGATGCTCACGAGTGTACTCAGTTCCTCATCAGCGCGGGCAATATCCACAAGATTCTGAAGGCCGAGTTCTTCTCTCGCTGCCGCAGGAAGAAGCACATCGTCAATGGCGTGAATCACACCGTTGGTCGCTTCGAGGTCGGGCACCACTACATTCGCCTTGCCGTTCAAAACAACACCCTCAAGTGCCTGTACCAGTGCTTTTTCTCCGTTGAGCATCTCAACAGCCCCGCTTGGTCCAAAATCAGTGCCCGGTCCCAGATCACCTGAGAGGATTTTACCGGCGGTAACGTGGAACATGAGGATGTTGAACAGAAGTCCGTCGTCCAGATCGGCAGGATCTACACCCAGTGCTTCAAATGCATCATTGGTTGGGGCAAAAACGGTTAGTTCTGTATCACCGGAGAGTGCCTCAACCAGTTCCGCCCGTACAAGAAGATCTACGAGAACAGTGAAGCGGTCATCGCTCTGGGCGAGCTCTACAAGATTGAACTCATCTTCGGGTTCGGGTTCCGGATCGGGTGTTCCCGGATCCACGATGGCTACGTCGTTGTCATCACTGCAGGCATTCAGCATGGTCAGTGAAAAGAGGGGTATAATGAATAGAAGCAGAAGTCTGCTTAAATTTAGTGATATCATAGGAATGAATGTTTGTTTATGTTTTTCTCATGTATGTAACTGTGGAGTTAACATGAAACATGAATCGGATCGTTTGTTTTTTTTGAAAAAAAATGATCAAATCCGGGACATCCATTTTTCTGAGAGTAAATTCAGAGCTGTTTACCGGTTTTTCTGGAAGACTTCAAGCAACAGATATTATTGAGTATATCTAATCCTGAGTGCCCCTGGCATAATCACTCTGTTCGCCGCCGGAAGCTTTTGATATTCTGTCGCGAAGTGCAGGAAGAAGGGGGTGGAATTGATCCGGGGGAAGGTCTTCAATGATAATTTCACTGCATCCAAGCCAGTCGGCAGTGCGGAAGTGATCATAGAGTTTTTGTGCGAATAAAGAAAAATCTCCGCTGAATGAAATGACATTTTCTGATCCTTCTGAATCCCCGGGGGTATCTGAATGAAGCAGATAGTAGGCACTCTCTTTAAACTGCCCGGGTATTCTGCTGATCCATCGTACGGTTGCTTTGGGTTTATAGTGTGTGTATCGGGTGCCGGGACTTTTGTTCAGGTCTTTCTGATCATCAGGAGTGTACATTGTTTCAATGCCGGTTTTGTGCTGGATCATCTCCGCCGTGATGGCGCCCGGCCTCAGAATTTTTACCGGTTTTGAGGTGAGGTCCAGTACGGTAGATTCTATACCAATTTTACATTCCCCTCCGTCGAGTATATCCACAGAACTGTTGTAATCATCAGCTATATGAGAGGGGCGTGTAGGGCTGGGAGTACCGGAGCGATTGGCGCTGGGGGCAGTCAGGGGGCCTGTCAGGCGAATCAGGGCCAGCGTCAGCGGATGATCCGGCATCCGTACGGCAACTGTGGGGAGCCCGCCGGTCACGATGTCGGGCACTTCGGGTCTCTTGCCGATCACCAGGGTAAGCGGCCCCGGCCAGAAAGCCTCGGCAAGAGTACGGGCTGATGCGGGGATTGCCGGGGTAAGCTCTGCTAGCTGATCCAGGGAACAGATGTGCACGATCAGTGGATTGTCTGACGGTCTGCCTTTGGTGAGGAAAATTTTCTCCACTGCAAGCGGGTTGAACGCGTCGGCTGCCAGGCCGTAAACAGTTTCGGTAGGTATGGCAACAACCTCACCGGAAAGGAGCAGTTCAGAGGCCTGTTTAAGGGTGAGAATCATACAGCAGTTTCCTCTTTTTCTGAAATAAAACCGGTCAGGCTTTTCAGCAGACTGAATGCAGAGTCAGGTGAATCTATCTGATCGATCACCAGAGTGATCTGCTCCTGTTTCTGAACCACCTTTACGGTATTCATGCCGGTTGACTGGATCTGCTGCACAACTTCCTGAAAGAGGCCGTTCCCGAAGAAGGCTTCTGCTGCAGCTGTTGAACTGCCCGGGCAGACCAGCCACATACGCCCTGAGCGGATGGTCACTTTGGTGAAGTAGAGGGAAGAGGCTTCCAGTTTGATCCGGGCTGCTGTAATGAGGTGTGTCCCGTGATCGGGAAGGGGCCCGAATCGATCGGTCAGTTCCTCCTGCCACTCAGTGATTTCATCCTGCGTTCTGAGCGCTGAAAGACGCCTGTAGAGATTCAGTCTTTCCACGCTGTCAGAGATATACTGATCATCCAGATAAGCTGACTCATCAAACTCCACTTTCGTATCGGGTCTTTCCGCAGATGCGGGTTCGTGTTTGAAAAGTGAGCTGTATTCACTCTCTTTCAGTTCCCTCACAGCGTCGTCCAGTATTTTTGTATATAGTTCAAAGCCGATGTCAGAAATATAGCCGCTCTGTTCGGCTCCCAGAATATCGCCGGCTCCTCTGATGTCGAGATCTCTCATTGCGATACTGAATCCGGAGCCCAGGTCGGAGAACTCCTCCAAAGCGGTGAGTCTTTTGCGGGCTTCCGGGGTGAGTGTACTGATTTGAGGGGTGATCAGGTAGCAGAACGCTTTTCTGTTCGATCGGCCCACACGTCCTCTGAGCTGGTGCAGTTCGGAGAGCCCAAACTGGTTGGCATTGTTGATAATGATGGTGTTGGCATTGGCGATGTCGATCCCGTTCTCTACGATATTGGTTGATACGAGGACATCAAATTTGTTGAGATAGAAATCCTGAATAATTTTTTCGAGTTTCACAGGCTGCATCTGACCGTGTGCAAACCGAACCCGGATGTCGGGAACCAGTTCACGGATCATATCGCCCACCTCTTCGATATTCTTCACCCTGTTGTGGATAAAGAAGACCTGTCCCCCCCTGGAAACCTCTTCAATAATGGCATCACGGATGAGGGCGGTGTCAAAACTGTGTATTTCGGTATAGACGGGCTGCCGGTTAAGGGGCGGGGTGTTGATAATACTCAGGTCTCTGGCGCCCATCAGGGAGAACTGCAGGGTTCGCGGAATGGGTGTAGCTGTAAGCGTGAGCACATCCATCGTTGCCCTGTAGGTTTTCAGCTTCTCCTTCATGGCGACCCCGAAACGCTGTTCCTCGTCGATGATCATGAGTCCGAGATCCCTGAATTTCACATCCTTCGAGAGCAGTCTGTGCGTGCCGATCAGGATATCCGTTTTCCCCTCTTCGGTACGCTGGATGATCGCCTTCTGCTCGGCCTGACTCCGGAACCGGGAAATCACATCCACATGTACGGGGAAATCTCTCATCCGTTCAGTGAATGTTTTAAAGTGCTGGTCTGCAAGGATGGTGGTAGGGACCAGAAGGGCCACCTGCTTCTGATTCATCACAGCCTTGAAAGCGGCCCGTACGGCAACTTCCGTTTTTCCAAAGCCCACGTCTCCGCAAACCAGCCTGTCCATCGGCTGTTGTGATTCCATATCCCTTTTCACAGCCTCTATGGCTGTCATCTGATCGGGGGTCTCCTCAAACTCAAACCGGGCTTCCATCTCTGTCTGCCAGGAGGTGTCGGGGTCAAATTCATACGCTTTCTGTGCCTTTCGCTTTGCATAGAGTTCGATCAGATCTCTTGCAATGTCCTTAACCTTTTTCTTTGTGGCCGCTTTTTTTCGTGCCCATTCACCCGAGCCCAGCCTGGTAATCCGCGGCTGGCTTCCCTCTTTTCCGGAATACTTCTGCAGTTTGTGAAGGCTCGAGACATTTACATAAAGGATAGAATCGTCTTTATAGCGTACAACAGCAGCCTCCTGAACGGCACCCCTGACTTCAATCTTTTTAAATCCTGCAAATTTTCCAATGCCGTAATCGACATGAACCACATAGTCGCCAAAGCTGAGCTCCTTCAGTTCCTTGAAAGAGATGCCGCCCCGCAACCGTTTTCGTCGAACCTTGGGCCGGTGGTAGCGGTTGAAAATCTGATGATCAGTAAGGATGGAGAGATTGTGATCCGGCAGCAGGAATCCCTCATGAAGAGTGTGCATCAGCACCCGGTAGCGGAAAGAGCCATCAGAATCTCCCAGCAGTTCAGTAAAACGTTCTCTCTGTGCGGCATGCTGACAGAGGATGATGGTATCGTTCTTCTTTCTGCTTTCACCCTGGATAAAATCCCTGAGCAGTTTGAAATTGCCGTTAAATGAGGGATGAGGGGAGGACCTCAGAGAGACTGTGGCTGCTGAACCGGCGCTGTTGGTAAAGGCACCAAAGAGTATCGTGCCAAATTCTGAAATGGCATCTGTCCATTCATCCGGTGTGAGAAAATGATGATCGGGAGAGAGATGGCCCGTTTTTTCCGCTGTTTGATAGGATGCAAATGCGTCTGTATAGATGGAATCGATTTCAGATAAAACAAGATCAGAATTCTCGATTGCAATCACAGAATGTTCCGGCATATAGTTAAGGATGCTCTCCTTGTTCGATTCTGAAGAAAGGGTGGCATTGGGTACCAGTCTTGTTTCATTCAGAAATGCGATACTTCGCTGCGAATCGGGGTCAAATTCCCGGATAGAGTCGATCTCATCGCCAAAAAATTCAAAGCGTACCGGATACTCCCCGGAAAAAGGAAAGATATCCAGAATACCTCCCCTGAGTGCAAATTCCCCGGGTTCATCCACGAAACGTGCAGCTGAGTAACCCTGATCCGTCAGTTTTGTTGTGAGTTGTTCCGGTGAGATCTGCTCTCCTTTTTTCAGGGAAATGGAATCGTCATAGAACTGTTTGGCAGGGACAAGTTTCTCAGCGATGGCATCGGCTGAAGCGACAATGAGAGAGGCTTTGCCGTCGTTCATCTTTTCCAGCACTTCCGAGCGCTGTACAAGTACGGAAAGATCGGATATTTTCTCCTTGTCGTACGGTTTGATTCTGGTTGGCGGAAAGAGAAAGACCTCAGTCGCTCCAAGTACTTCAAGATCGGATGCAATTGCCGTTGCTTTCTCAAATTCCGGAGTTACGATAAGGATCGTTTTTTTCTCATGATTTAAAAATTGCAGCAGAAAATGAGCCGAAGATCCGGTAAATCCTTTCAGAAGTACGTTATCTCCCCGGCTGATTGTCTCCTCGAGGTCAGTAAGGGGGAGGGAGGATAGGATCGCTTTACTTATTTCAGGAAGCATAAAATAAAAGAGGTTAATCAGTGATAACCGGCCAGTACCGGGGATCTTGCGAGATAGCGTTCATTCAGCCATGCAATAAAAAGGAAAGAGAGTGCCCATATAAGGTAGTTCATATAAAGATCTTCACGATCGAGGTAGATGATTTCATCAATCACACTCTGTTCGAGGGAATCGATTTCCCGGTAGATCTCAATAAGTTCATCCAGGTCGGTAGCTCTCCGGTATTGCCCCCCGGTAGCTCCCGAGATCTGAATGAGCATCTCTTCATCGATATTCACTTCAACATTTTGATATCTGCGCCCGAAGATGGGGTCATCTATTGGGTAGGGAGCTGTTCCCCTGCTGCCGATTCCGATACTGTAAATCTTGACTCCGAGTGCGGCTGCCATTTCACCGGCAGTAACCGGATCAATTTCACCGGAGTTGTTCATGCCGTCGGTAAGAAGGATCAGGACTCTGCTTTCGGCGTTACTGTCTCTCAGCCGGTTGAGGGATGTGGCAATTCCCATGCCTATAGCTGTGCCGTCCCGGACCATACCCAGGTCCACGGTTTCGAGAAGACGAAGAACAAGCAGGTGATCCAGTGTAGGAGGAACCACCGTAAAACTCTCTCTTGCAAAGACATTAATTCCGATTCTGTCACTGTTGCGCTGTCTGATAAACTCTGCTGCCACATCTTTGGCAGCAATCAGCCTGTTGGGTTTGATATCTTCCGCAAGCATTGAGGAGGAGATATCAATACTGATCATAATGTCAATTCCCTCGGACAGTCTTTCAACCGTTGCATTTTCATTTTGGGGTCTGGCCAGTGCGAGAATGATAAAGGCTGCTGCGAAACTGTACAGGAGCGGAGTAAGCAAAGGCAGGTAGGAGAGTGGGTCAAAGGGAAGCGACTTCAGGTCTATTGAAGATGAAAAAGTGAGTGAGGATACTCTTCTGGAGAGAGAGATCCAGACCCTGTAGGCAAGATAGAGAGGGATCAGGGTGAGCAGCCAGAGATAGCCGGGATCAGCCCAGATATAAATCAGTTCAGGCCTCATGTTCAGATGTCCTCCCGGTTACTGTTTGTTGCGACTGTTCATGCTGGTACTTCATGTATCTGATTCGTTCATAATCGGTTACAGATACGGTACCCACAAACTGATCCGCTTTTTTTAAGGCTTCATGGGCGAGTTCCTCTCCGGGAAGAAAATTGGCAAATTTAACCATATCGGCTTCCTGAAGAACCTTGCGGGTGATCGTGATAATGTCGGAGGAGGCAAGCTCAGCCCTCAGACTGTCGATAATCTCTCTTGTGGTCATCTCGAGAGCATTGATCCGGTAAACGCGCTTGAGATAGAGGCGTATTGCATCTCCCAGTTCGATATAAAACTGTTCAAACTCCACGAAAGATCCTGGCCTGTTGTTTCCTTTCAGCAGGCTGACAGTCTCCTTGAGCTGATCCAGCGGGTCGAGAAAAAGAACCGGTTCCTTAACCGGTTCCTCCGGGTGTTTCTCCGACTCTCGATTTCTGAATTTAACTGCCAGATAATAGAAAAGGAGAGCAAGCAGAAGAAGAACCAGGAGAAGCGGAAGCCAGTTTCGGGCAAATTCAAATATGGGCTTCAAAGGCCGGAATTCGGCATCTTCTTCGGTGAGAAGAGAGCTAAAGGCAAGCGAAACGGGTGTTGAATAGAGCACTGTATCTCTGCCTGCATACTGAAGCTGTACCACTTTCCTCCCGATTGTAACCGGCTCAGTACCAAAAAACTGAAGCCTGTACACAAGGCTGTCTCGCTGTTGTGAAATCTGAAACCTCTCTCTGGAAAGAAATTCAAATTCTGATTCAAACGAGCTCTCACCGGGAAACTGAACCGAACTGTATGCACCGTCCAGCACCAGGGTGTACGTGAGAATGTCACCGGCTTTGAGAGAGTCAGTATCGACATAGGTATGCAGATGCTGTCCCATCACGGCCGGGTTTATCAGCAAAAGTAACAGAAAAACGTGAATATAGAAGGTTATGAGTCTCAAAAATGACGAAATTAATATGGATTGCCTGCCCGGCAGCAGTCGGTAAAGATACTAAGGCTGAAACGTTTTTTCTCTTGTTTTCTTTTAAATTGGATGTTATGAAAAGTGATATAAACCTGTTATTTTATCAAAAATAGATCATCCGCAGACAAAAAATAAATTTAATCAACAGTTTATGATCCGAATTGCAACCGGTATCACGATCACTCTGCTCGCGCTGCTCATCACTGTTTTTGCAAATCAAAAAAGTGTTTTGTCTTTTGAAGGGGAAGAGAAAATATATCTTCATGAAGTGAGTGAGATTATTCCTGTTCCCGCGACAGATCTCTACGGTATGGAAAAGAGTCTTTTTACGGTAGTGGACGATCGCATTAACCGCAACGAGTCACTTTACGTCATTTTGAGCAGGCATGGTGTATCACCGGAACAGATTCATCAGATTCAGGTAACCGCACGGGGAGCAGTAAACCTGAACAGGATGATACCGGGTCAGTCGTACCGCGTTTATTTTAAAAGTGATGAGGCATTGGCATTTGTCTGGAGACGAAGTTCCACAGATTATACCACAATATCATGGGCTGATGGAGTAGAAATAGAAAACGGGACTATCCCGGTAGAGACAAGAATCGCGAATGTATCGGGAGTGATCAACAGTTCACTCGCAAATGCGATTTCCGCAAAAGGAGTTTCCCAAAGACTGGTGGTTGAACTTGCAAACATCTATGCATGGACGATTGATTTTTACGGACTTCATCCCGGGGATGCATTTAATGCTGTGTATGAAAACAGATATGTGGACGGAGAGTATATCGGGATCGGCAGGATACTGGCGGCAGAGTTTTCCCACAGAGGGAATCTTCGCAAGGCTTTTTACTACGATAATGGGATTCAGGATGGATATTTTGACGAGGAAGGGAACAGTTTACGCCGGCAAATGATGAGGGTACCGTTTGAATACAACCCGAGGATCAGTTCCGGTTTTTCACACAGCCGCCTGCATCCGATTCTGAATCAGAGACGGCCGCATTACGGAACCGATTATGCGGCACCGACGGGCACTCCAATTCTTGCTGCCGGCGACGGGGTAATTACAGAGGCTCAGTACAGGGGCGGGAATGGAAATATTGTTCAGATTCGTCATAACAGTGTGTACAGAACGGCCTATCTCCACCTGAGCCGCTTCGGCCCGGGGATCCGTGCCGGTGTGGAAGTGAAACAGGGACAGGTGATCGGATATGTTGGTCAGACGGGTCTGGCTACGGGTCCCCATCTCTGTTACAGGCTTTATAAAAATAATACACCGATTAATTCGGTAACCTACGATTTCCCCCCTTCAGAAGGAGTGAGTGGAGATTCAATGGATCTGTTTCTTGCGGAAACCAGAAGATTGGCACGCATGCTTCAGGGGTATGACGAGAGGGATATTCTTGCTGCCCGTTAAGCAGCTGTAAGGTATCTACCTTCTCTGAATTCGGCGCTGGAAAAAGTTAACCAGGGGTCGCACGTAGGGCTGATTGGTATAGATGTGAATAGAATCCATTTTCCCGCTCAGAAAGTAATTTTCGAGTGCGGCTTTTCGCAGACTCACCCGGTTTTTGTAAACTTCCCTGACCCGTGATGATGAGGTATTCAGCAGAGACATGGCACCGGTTTCAGCATCGCGAAGAGAGATGATTCCCACATCCGGCAGTTCGTCTTCCAGGGAGTCGTTGATTACGATGTTAACCAGATCATGTTTACGCGCTGTAATCCGATGCTGCTTCTGAAAATCACTGTCCTGGAAGTCTGAAGCCAGAACCACGATAGATCTCCGGTTCAGCAATCGGTTGACATATTTCAGGGCTTCTGAAAGAGATGTCTGAGTTCCTTTTGGAGCAGTAGTGTAGAGTTCTCTGATCAGCCGAAGCACATGGGTCCGGCCTTTCTTGGGAGGAACCACCTTCTCAATTGTGTCGCTGAAAAGAACAAGCCCGACTTTATCGCCATTTTTGATTGCACTGAATGCAAGTACAGCACAGATCTCGATGGAAAGTTCCATTTTCGTCTGGGATCTGCTGCCAAAAAAACCGCTTGGGGAGATGTCCACGCAGAGCATCAATGTCTGTTCTCTCTCTTCCTCAAAAATTTTTATAAACGGAGTTCTGTTTCGTGCTGTAACATTCCAGTCGATCTGCCTGATGTCATCTCCAAAGGCGTACTCTCTCACTTCCGAAAATTCCATTCCGCGACCCTTGAACGCAGACTGGTATTCACCACCAAAGATGTTATTAACCAAACCCTTGGTTCGGATTTCAAGTTTTCGGATTTTTTTAAGTACCTCTTTGGAGATCATCGTCTGTGTCACATTATCTGGGAAAACAAGTAGTTGAAAGGTAGAGAAATTTTCCCGGATTTGAAGTTAAAATTCGGTTTTTAATCGATGCAGTGGAAGTTGATTGCCGGTTTGAAAAGCGTCGTTAAGAGTTCTTTATATTCAGATATTTGCAAGAACTTTGGTAACTTTATCAGATCTGCCAACCATCAAACTAAGATTTTATCACTATGATTATTGGAGTTCCAAAAGAGATTAAAACGCACGAAAACAGGGTTTCATTGCAACCCGGTGGTGTTCTTCAATTCAGGCGAAACGGACACAAAGTACTTGTGGAAAGTGGTGCCGGACTCGGAAGCGGTTTTTCAGACGAGATGTATGTAGAGAATGGAGCGGAGATGGTCTCTTCTGCTGAGGAAGTATGGAGCAGTTCGGAGATGATTATGAAGGTAAAGGAACCGGTTGCAGTGGAATACCCCCGAATGCGAAGAGGGCAGATTATTTTTACCTATTTCCATTTTGCTGCAAGCAGGGAGCTGACAGAAGCAGTTCAGGAGTCCGGTGCCATTGCAATTGCTTATGAAACGGTGGAAAAAAAAGACGGTTCACTCCCGCTTCTCGTACCCATGAGTGAGGTTGCCGGGCGCATGGCTGCGCAGGAGGGAGCAAAGTATCTTGAAAAGGCTACCGGAGGCCGGGGGGTATTAATGGGCGGAATACCCGGAGTACCTCCTGCAAACGTAATTGTACTGGGTGGGGGTATTGTTGGTGTTAATGCGGCCAAGATTGCCGCGGGAATGGGAGCCAATACTGTGATTCTGGATCTGAATATTCCAAGATTGCGTTACCTTGATGATGTGATGCCAAAAAATGTGCGTACACTCTACTCTACGGAAGGCAATATCCGGGCACTTCTGCCTCACACAGATCTTGTGATTGGTGCGGTATTGATTCCGGGAGCAAAAGCACCCAGTCTCATTCGCAGGGATATGCTTTCGCTGATGAGACCGGGTACGGTTATGGTGGATGTAGCGATTGATCAGGGTGGTTGCTTTGAGACTTCAAAACCGACAACTCACGATGACCCTATCTATATCATAGATGATGTTGTTCACTACTGTGTGGCGAATATGCCGGGCGCTGTTCCCTACACTTCCACACTTGGATTGACCAACGTGACTCTTCCCTATGCAGTTCAGATTGCGAACAAGGGCTGGAAAAGAGCTCTGAACGAAGATCCTGAGCTGAAGATGGGCCTGAATATAGCTGACGGGAAAATTGTGTACAAATATGTGGCAGATGCTTTTGATATGGCGTACACGCCGGCAGGCGAGGTGATGTAATTACTGAAAAAGCAGATATAAAAAAACCCGCATGTACAAATGCGGGTTTTTTTTTGATTTTGATTACAGAGGATCCTTTATCTCTTTTCAGCTGGTATCCAGGGCTTATTCTTTTCTGCCACATAGAGTGCTCTGGGCCTGATCAGCCTGTTGTTCTCTTTCTGCTCGAAAAAGTGTGCAGTCCACCCGGAAATCCTGCTCATTGCAAAAATACAGGTGTAAAGATCCGGCACGATACCAAGTGAATAATAGACTGTTGCAGAGAAGAAATCGACATTCGGGTCAATATTCTTCTCCTCTTTCATGGTTTTGACCATGGCTTCCGACCAGTTGTAGAGATATTCATGCCCTGTTTCATCAGAGAGTGATTTGGACATTTTCCTGAGGTGTGTTGCCCTTGGATCGAGCACCTTGTACACTCTGTGACCAAAACCCATGATTTTTTCCTTTTTCTCGAGTTTTGAGAGAGTGAATGCTACCGGATCTGCACCTTCACCCTGATCATCCTTCAGTTTGAGGAGGGTATTCATAACTGCGGTGTTGGCTCCCCCGTGAAGAGGGCCTTTCAGCGAACCGATCGCCGCGGTTACAGCTGAAAAAATCTCGGATTCTGTTGAACAGACAGCCCTGCATGTAAATGTAGATGCATTCATTCCATGCTCTGCATGGAGTACCAGGCAGAGGTCCATGGTTCTCTCCGACGCAGTTCCCGGCTCCTCACCATTGAGCATGTAGAGAAAGTTGAATGCCGTACTTCCTTTTTTTACCGGAGCCACTACGTCCAGCCCGTTCCTTACTCTGTCGAAAGCAGCGATAATGGTTGGCATTTTAGCTGTCATGGCTATTGCGTGATCCGTATCAACCGCATCTGCCGGCTGAAAATCCTGCAGCATGGAAACGGCTGTTCTCAGAACAGCCATCGGTTCCGAATTTTTATCGGTGTTGCGAATGTAATTTAAGACTACCTCCGGCAGTTCTCTTTCAGCCTGAAGCCTGCTGTTCAGTTCGTTCAGTTCCCCGGCATCTGGAAGCCGATCATTCCAGAGGAGAAAACAAACCTCTTCAAATGTGGCATTTTCCGCAAGTGTGTCGATATTATATCCGGAGTAGATAAGTTCACCCTTCGCCCCGTCAATAAAACTTTTGGTAGTTGAAAATGCTACAATTCCCTCAAGGCCTCTGTTGATGTAAGGATATTCGGATAGATCAATGTTCTGTAAATGGTCCGCCATTATGTTCTGAATTTTTACTGTTGTTTATGATATGTGATCGAAGGAACAAAAGATCTGCTTTATTCATTCTGTTGTAAGTAAGCCAAAAAGGCTTAACCCCATACTCCTGATCAGGTTAGAAAAATAAGAAATGAGTCATCAATATAGAAGCGCTTTTACCAGTTTTAGCTTAAAAAGTTGGCTTTTGAAATCGGGATCAGGCTACAACCCGTTCTTTTTAGCCTCGTTCCAGTAGCTGTCCATCTCCTGAAGGTTTGATTCAGTGATTTTTTTACCATGATCCCTGAGCCTGGATTCGATAAACTTAAAGCGCTGTTCAAATTTTTTACTGGCCTGTTTCAGGGCATCATTGGCATTTATATTCAGAAGCCGCCCTACATTGATGAGGCTGAAGAGAAGATCCCCGAATTCCTCTGCCTGCTCGGTTTCAGACTGTTCTTTGACAGAGACCCGCCACTCATCAATCTCTTCGTTCAGTTTTTCCCATGCCAGCTGCCATTCTGCCCAGTCGAAACCGACATTTGCAGCTTTCTCCTGCATTCTTTGTGCCTTAATCAATTCCGGAAGATGCTTTGGGAGACCGTCCAGGACCGAATCTTTCCCCTCTTTTAGTTTTATGGTTTCCCAGTTTGTGGCAACCTGTCTGTCATTTTTCACTTCACTGTTTGCAAAAACATGAGGGTGCCTGCGGATAAGCTTTTCCGAGATGTTGTAAATCACATCCCGGATGGTAAAAGATTCTGTTTCGGAAGCGATCTGGCTCTGGAAAACAATATGAAGCAGAAGATCTCCAAGTTCCCGGCTGAGCTCATCCATGTTCTTTTCATCGATGGCATCCACAGCCTCATAGGCCTCCTCAATCAGGTTGTTTCGAATCGATTCGTGGGTCTGTTTCCGATCCCAGGGACACTCTTTTCGGAGCACTGAAATCAGTTCTATAAATTCTTCAAAACTGTCGGATGGTTTCATGGTATGGATCAGGTTTGCCTTTTTTTTCTCTCGGCAGCAGGGAAGAGAATATTATTGAGTATCAACCGGTATCCTGGGCTGTTGGGATGCAGGCTGAGATCGGTGGGAGGATCGCCCACCCTGTGCGTGTAATCTTCCGGATCGTGTCCGCCATAGAATGTAAAAGTGCCTTCGCCATAATTCCCATGCAGATATTTTGCCTGATCTCTTCCCGGCGATTCACCCAGGATAACCACCGTGCTCTTAATCGTCTCTTTTTTGAATGCGGTGGCCTGTCCGTAGAACCCGCGGATGCTGCTTACATGGTTTTGCGTGAGCATTGCGGGAACCGGATCCCACTTTGCTGAAAACTCGAAAAGTGTAAAAAAGTCGAGGGATTCACTGATGCGATCCAGATCGACCTCAATATCGATCGTTGCATGTTCGTAGATGTAGGGATCTGTTATCACTTCGAAGTTTTCAAACGCGAATGTGTTGCTGAAATTAAGCCTCTGATTCACATTGGGATCCACAGGATCTCCGTCAATTTCGGAGGGAACAATATCGAGACCATCGGCTGCGAGAGCGATGTCAAATGTATCGGTGGCAGAGCACATTGCAAACATAAATCCTCCGTTAGAGACAAAGTCCCGGATTTCGTGAACCACACTCAATTTCAACTCACTCACTTTGTTGAACCCGAGGTCGTTTGCCATCTGTTCAAGTGATCGTACTCTTGCAATGTACCAGGGTGCATTCCTGTACATTGACCAGAACTTGCCAAACTGGCCGGTGAAATCTTCATGATGAAGATGCAGCCAGTCGTAATTTTCAAGTGCACCCGAAAGGACTTCCACATCATAAATCGTATCGTATGGAATTTCTGCATAGTCGAGTGCCAGCGTGACGGCATCGTCCCATGGAAGTGCCTGTGGCGGAGAGTAGACAGCAATTTTCGGGATGGTTTCCAGATTTATGGCCGCCATGTTTACATTCGGCTGTTCCACTTCCCTGATGATTGCATCGGCTTCTGATTCACTGATCACTTCTATCCGGACATTGCGGATCCTGCTTTTTCTGACAATATCGTTTCGGTTGGTTGTAAGAAAACTGCCGCCCCTGTAATTGAGCAGCCACATTCCTGTTTCACCCTCAGAAACATGGTTAAAGATGATGCCATACGCTTTCAGGTGATTGCTTTGAGTGCCATCCATGGGAATAAGCACCCTGTCTGTGGCCTTAAGATCTGTTGTGATGAAAAGAGTGAGCAGAAGCAGAAAGAGTTTCATAATTCAGGGGATAAAGTGACTGGTTGCGCCAGTCGCTCTCTGACAAACGGCGCGTAAAACCCATCCGGAAACTCCATGAGAAGATCTTCGAGTGCAGAAATATAATCTTCATCCGAGGGCTTTTTTTGCAGGAATGATGACCGATTCTCATTCAGCAAAAAGGAGTAGGAATCCGGTACAACGGAGGCGAATTCACTCATCGGGAATGAAACAGAAGCCTGAAGAAGCCGGACTCTGTCCCATAAAAGTCTTTCCCGGTGGGGAGACTGCATTTGAGCGGATAGTGCATAATCAGTCAGGAGCAGCCTGAATGGTACCCATTCATCAGGGAGTTCACTGTTAAGCCTGATCAGCACACTCTGAACCAGAGGGGTTCTGATTTGCGAGTAGATCGGAGCAAGTTTTTCAACCGCCTGGTGGTAATTACCGGTGTGAATCAGGAAGAAGCTTTCACTGATTGTATCCATCAGTGCACGTGTTGTATCTGCACGCAGACCATTCTGAATCCAGAGACCAAGCTCAATGGCATCATTGGCATAAAAAGAGGTGCTTCTTCGTTCGATGGATCGCAACTGGATAAGAGAAAAATCGTAATCTCCCGCATAAAAATCTGCAAGACTGAGCAGATAGCGGGTGCGCTCTTCAAAAGTTTGATTTTGAGAGATTCTGCTGGCACGGGTAAAGAATTGCCTGGCAGAAGAAAACTCTCCGTTGAAGAGGGCAATTTTCCCCTCACTGTAGGGGAGCCACTCCGACTCAGAGACAACAGGGTAGTGTCTCATCCTGTCCACCCATTTTTGTGCATGAACGGAATTTTTCTGCTCATCGGTGAGCAGATCGACAAGTGTTCCCAGAACCCTGTCGGCCCTGCCATAACCGGGAGATGATTCCAGAAGTTGAATTTTCAGATCTGCGGCCTTCCGGTTCAGGGTATTGAGCTGCTCATTCGTTCCCAGATTGTGGCGTCTCAGATATTCAGCCCAGTCGATGTAGATAGTTGACAGATCCTCCCTGGCTCTGTTTCGGATCGCTTCATTGCCGTCATTCAGGTAGAACTCCATGGCATCCGCTGCAAGTTCGAATTGTCCGGCAGATCTCAGCTGAGTGGCCAGGGAAAAGAGAGAGTAGATCGTAAAAGGCGTTTGAGTCTCATAATTACGCGAAAACAGAAAAGCCCTGCGGTACTGTTCCGTTTCGAGCAGAAGCCATGTAAGAAGCTGTGCCATGGAAGAGTATGCCGGATGCGTGTAGTGCATATCAATCAGACGATCCTCAAGTTCAAAAGCTGCAATTTCATACAGTTGCTGATCTCTCATCCTGAAGAAGCGCTGCTGAACCAGGCTTATTTGATCGGGAGAATCAATAATCAGCGAATAATATTCATTGACCGACTCTTCAAACCTCCCGGCAAGCATGTAAACATTACCCAGTTCATTCAAAAAAATGGTCGGGTCGCGCATCTTTTCTCTCGCTGATTTGTAAAGATCGATGGCTGCCTCAAACTCCTGGCGGTTAATGAGTGAATTTGCAATCGTGAAAATCAGCTGAATATTTAAGGGATTCTGCTCTGCGAGGTCATACCATACAGTGAGGGCTTCATCCGGTTTGCCGGAGATGTGAAGTATTTCGGCGAGCTTAAGAGTGGCCTGCACCGCAAAAGGACCCTGTTCAATCTGTTCTGATACAAGAACTTCTGCCCGGTCATATTTTCGCAGGCTTACCAGACAGTTGATATAGCTGTCAAAGAGAACCAGAGACCTTCTGTTCTCATGATACAGTTTTTCGAGAATGGGAAGAGCTTCTTCATAACGGTGTTCCTGCATAAACTGGGTTGCACGCTGGTAATCAGCAATCTGGGCGGAAGCGATGCCGTGGACAGAAAACAGGATAAAAAAAAGTGAGACAGCGAAAAATTTCATGAACCGGCGGGGAATAACAGATGGTGAACAGCAGGCATCCATTTTCTCAGATTTTGATAAAATGAGTTAAGAGGGAAACCAACCACATTGTAGTAATCTCCTTCAATTTTACTGACAAACAGTGAACCCAAATCGTCCTGTATTCCATATGACCCTGCTTTATCGTACGGTTTTGCGACTGAAATATAAGCGTCTATTTCACCATCACTTAACGTTGAAAATGTAACTTTTGTTCTCTCAAAGAAAGAAAAATCTGACTCCGGAACTCCTGTTCCGTCTGTTTTGGCAACGTAAACCCCTGTGAAGACAGAATGGGTATTGCCACTCAGCCGGTTCAGCATATCTGCAGCCTGAGTAGCATCGGACGGTTTTCCCAGCAGCTGGTTCTTCAGCCATACAACCGTATCGGCCGCTATGACAAGTGAATCCGGATTTCTGCCTGCAACGGCTCTACCCTTCATAACTGCCAGTTCCAAAGCGAGTTCCGAGGGTTTTTGCCACCCTGAAATCTCCTCATTTATGGCGGCCGGATCTGTAATAAAACTGAGCCCGATCTGTTTGAGCAGAGATGCTCTCCTGGGACTGGAAGATGCGAGTACGAGCCTCATAAAAAACGACGGATTAAATGATTCCCTTTTTCTGTTTTCAAATAATTAAATAACTTAAGCAATGAGTTTACCAAATAAAACCTATACTACGCCCCGGTACCATGCAAGTAAAAAAAACTGCAAAAAAAAGAACAGAGAAGGAACCCATGATCTTCACTTCTGCCAATTACCGGCTGCTCGGAATCGGGATCGTATTCATTATTGCAGGTTTTACGGCGATGAGGATCGAGAATGAAGTTTATGGCTTAATCTCACTTTATATCTCTCCTGTTGTAATTCTTGCAGGGTATATTGTAATTATTTTCGCGATTCTTCGGCGGAGTGATCATAAAACAGCCTTCTCACCTCAGAATCCGGAGTAAAGGTTGTGTACAGGCTCGTAAATTATGTACTTATCTTTGCAGTAATCTACCTGTTTGTTCTGGAGGGAAGCGAGAGTGATCATGTTCGGATTCTGACGGGCTTACTGCTGGCTCTGCTGGCCTCCTATATCTCTTTCTTTGGCAACTGGATTACACTGGATGCCATTAAGGCGGTTGTGATTTATGGAACCATCATATTCGGTTTGGGCGGTTTCTGGCTTGCGGTGGCAAGTGTTCTCTTTTTTGTGACAAGTAATCTCTTGTCGAGACGAAGCAGGTTGAGCAGAGAGCAAAAGAGGGGCAATTTATCGCGTCGTATTTACCGGGTGAACCGCAGGGATGGCTATCAGATTCTGGCCAACGGTTTTTGGACAATCGTCTTTGCAATTGGCTGGTTTCTAACCTCTGAGCCCTCTTTTCTCCTGGCATCTTTCGTCTCAGTTGCAGTGGCCTGTGCTGATACCTGGTCAACGGAGATCGGGACAGTCAAGCCCGGAAAAACTGTGAATATCATATCCCTGATTCCGGTGAGACCGGGCAGTGACGGGGGTGTTAGCCTCAAAGGAACCGTTTCTGCAGCAGCCGGCAGTTTGCTCATCTCAGTGACTATTCTGTTTTCGGGTCTTCCGAGTCCTCTGCTGCTCCTGTTTCTTGTGCTGTTTTTCGGTTTTTTTGGAGCGGTACTGGATTCTTATCTGGGGGCATTGATATCTGAAAAAAAACCAGCTTTAAAAATTCCGGGGGACTTCAGCGGGAACTATTCAGCTTTTGCCAACAGCCTTGTGAACTGGTCCTCCGCCGGTGTCAGTTCAATCCTGGCGTTAATTCTGACAAAACTCATTCTATCATGAAATGGTATAAAAAACTTCACTGGAAAATTTTATTGGGTCTCATTCTGGGATTGTTGTGGGGGCTTTTTGCCAGCTTCATCGGGTTGACGGAATTTACAGGATCCTATATCCGGCCTCTCGGAACGATTTTTATCGATCTGTTGCGCCTGATTGCCGTGCCCCTTGTACTCTGCTCGCTGGTGGTAGGGGTTGCCAGCCTGAATGACATGACGCGTCTTTCAAAAATGGGGGGAAAGACTGTCGGGATTTATCTGGTAACCACATTTCTGGCTGTCACAATAGGACTGACTATTGTGAATGTAATGCAACCGGGTGCCACGCTGCCTGATGAGACCCGCGCAGCCTTAATTGAGAGCTACGGTGAACGGGCTGATGCAAGCGGGGCAGCTGCTGATCAGCTGGCAGAGAGGAATATCCTCGAGTTTTTTGCAGATATGGTCCCGCAAAATTTCTTTCAGGCTGCCTCTAATAATTCCAATATGCTGCAGATTGTATTTGTAGCAATACTGTTGGGTGTCGGGCTGGTGAATATACCGGCACAAAAAGGAGAGCCGGTGATTCTCTTTTTTGATTCACTGAATGATGTAATTATCAAAATCGTGGATCTGATCATGAAAACAGCGCCCTATGGTGTGTTTGCTCTGATGGCTGCTGTTATTGTTGATCTGGCCGGTGACAATCTTGGACAGGCACTGCTTCTGCTAAGGGCTCTTGCCTGGTACGGACTGGCAGTTGTAATCGGACTTCTCCTCCATGTGCTTATTGTCTATTCATCCCTTTTCAAGCTCTTCAGCAAAATGAAGCTGCGGGATTTCTTCAAGGCGATACAGCCTGCCATTCTCCTTGGCTTTAGTACCAGCTCCAGCCTTGCAACCCTTCCGGTAACCATGGAAAGAGTTGAAAAAAACCTGGGTGTGAGTGATGAAGTATCCAGTTTTGTGCTGCCGGTCGGGGCTACTATCAATATGGACGGAACGAGCCTTTATCAGGCTGTAGCCGCGGTGTTTATTGCCCAGGCTCTCGGTATGGATTTAACAATCGCCCAGCAGCTGACGATCGTACTGACAGCAACCGCAGCTTCAATTGGAGCAGCAGGAGTTCCGGGAGCCGGGATCATCATGCTTGTGATTGTACTGCAATCCGTGAATGTTCCCGTTGAGGGTATTGCACTCATTCTCGGGATCGACCGGATACTCGATATGGTTCGTACTGCTGTGAACGTGACGGGAGATGCAGCCGTATGCGTGGCAGTGGCATACAGTGAGGGAAAACTTGGGGCTCTGCATTTTGATGATGAGTCAGAAAATGTGTAGATGATGAAACATTTCTCCGGAGATTGCGTTTCATCTCCAGAAAGAATCAGGCCGGCAACCAATTATTCAATGACTGTACTCTGCTTTTTATTACTCATTTTGCCTCTGCCCGGGCATGGCAGCAACCTCAATAACAATGAAGCGGTTTCTTATGAAGAGAAACTGGACGAAGCCATCAGGCTCTACTACAATACCGATTGGGTGGGCTCATCCGAGATTTTTGAATGGATGAAGCAGGAGCATCCGGATGATCCGAGGCCCTATTTTTTTGAGTCGATGAAGCCCTTTATGGAGTATTTTTTTATTGAGGCTTCATCGGAAAATGCCGACAGGTTTCTTGAATCATCCGAAATTGCTGTTCAGCTGAGTCAGCAGGCGCTTCGTGCTTCTCCCAATGATACAACAATGGTACTGATGCTCAGTGGGCTGCACGGTTACAGGGGGCTTGTGGCTGCGGGTGAAAACCGGCACAGGATTGCTCTGAGCAGCGGACTTACCGGTTTCAATTACACCAGAAAACTGCTCTCCATGGATTCGGCAAGGCCAGATGCGCGGATTGGCAGGGGAATGTTCTACTACATGGTTGGAAGTATCCCGAGCGGTATGCGATGGGCATCCAATATGGTGGGACTGAGGGCTGATATCGAAGATGGGTTCGAGGAATTAAAAAAAGCAGCAGAGACAGATAGTTATCTCCGAAATGATGCCTGGATGATGCTGATGTATCTGTATGGAAAGGAGGAGAGATATGAAGAAGCGCTCTTCTTCGCGGATAAACTCACTCAGGCTCTGCCCGAAAATGTCATTTTCCTCTACAGAAAAGCCGAAATTCATGAAAAACTTGGAAATGTGGAACAGGCGATAGCTACCTACAGAGCGATTTCTGAACTTAACAACAGATCCATTCCAAGGGTTGCTGAAAAAAGCCTGGAAAAGATTGAAAATCTCAAGCAATTAACCTCAATTTAATTGGCAAATCTGATTAGAATTGAGCATTTTTCTATGTAGGAAAAAAATTATGCCGGATTCCAGTTGCCTATGCAAAAACGGTTACAATTCACTCTTATTCTTACCGCTTTTTTTACCTTGCTTTTCTTCCTGCCGGAGAAGGGATCTGAATTGTATGCCCAGTTGATCATATCAGATGATCAGCCACTGGTTGTTCGTTTTACAGCTTCCGGGATAAGCAGGGAGGATGTCCGGGTTGTTCTGCTCAATTCCGAAGAGGAATCCGGCCTTCAGCGGTGGCTTCCCTATAATCCCGATGCGATACCTTCAGCCGGCGAGTCCTATTATCTGGACGCAGAAGATTTGTTTGTAAGTCCCGGTGTGATTCTGAGTGAGGCGGATGGCCGGAGTGCTTTTTTTACGTTGGATCTGACGAATGATACCGGTTTCGGAATTGGCGGGCTTGACACAGCTTTTGACTTTATCTACTCAACTGAACAGGGATTAAATAACTTCACCCTTTCACTGAGATACAGGGTTAACGACAGGAGCTGGGTATCCCTGGCGGGCAGCCAGATTTCATCAGCAGCAGTTTCCCTGTCAGCAGCCGGCGATGAGTGGAGTTCTTTTTCAACGCAGATCAAGATTGAGGACATCTATTTAAGGAGGGGTGACCAAATTGAACTTCAGTGGGTTTTTGAGTCTGTGGCAGGTGATCAGGTACAGAGGAATCTCCCGCTTTTTCTTCAGCGTGTGGACGTGATTCCGCACAGACAATCTGCATCTCAAATTTCAAGAGGTTCATTTATTATCACTGAAATCTTCCCTTCCTTTCGGGTGGATGGAGAAACTTTCGAATATGTTGAACTGTTTAACCCTTCGGCAGAACCGCTCTCTCTTAAAGGTGTTGAGATGGTTACGTCTGCAGGCTCGATGGTGATTGAACGGGAGATGGAGATTCCGGCTTACGAACTTGCGGTATTCTCCAACCGGGACATCAGCGAATTGCCCGATGTGAGTGCATTTTACCTGTATGAAGGAGATTTCCTCACTGAGAATGGTGGAAGCGTGGAATTTATTCAAAATGGCAGAATCATTGCCGGTTCTCTGTTTGAAGCCTCAGAGCCTGGTGTATCAAAGGAGCTTCAGAGAGCTGTACTTGCAGAGAGGAATGGCTATTCTTCTTTGCAGAATCTCTCTCCGGCAGAAGAGAGCTTTTATGGCAATCTGATGGGTTCTCCCGGCTCCTTCGGATCCACAATTCCTTTCTACAGAAAGCAAGTAACTGAACAGGGATGGTATCTCATTTCCCCCCCGGGGCTGCTGCCGGAGCGGTTTAATCCGAATCCCTCACTTGAATGGTTTGATCTGGAAGGGAGAAGGATAAGGCCAGACAGAATCAGAGCTCATCAGCCGGTGGCACTCTACAAGACAGGCAACGAACCGGTCACAATCATTGCGGAAGGAAACTCTGCGAATCAACCCGGAAGTGGGGTGGCCATGAGCGGTTACCGCGACTCTTTTGCAATTGCATCCCTTACCGGCCCAGGAAGCGCAGATATCATGAATCTTGCCGACAGCAGGAACCGCCAGCTCGCTCCAATTGTACTTGCATGGGATGAATCGCAAAAGCGATTCACATTCCGCGATGAACAGAGGCCTGATGTGAATGACTGGAGTCCGGTAATTTACAACCGGGGGAGTCATGACGGCACCCGGCTATCACTGGAAACCGGAACTCTCCAGACCATAGAGATCCCTCAAAGACTCTCTCTGCAGCTCTACACCGGTACCGAAAGCAACAGAATGCTGGCGGACGAAGTTCTAATCGGCTTTACTGAACAGGATCGATTCAGGAATGAACGTTTCGACCTTCCGGTTGTTGACGGCCATTTTGTACAGGGCTATTCATTTCCCCAAAGAGACCTGCTCTATCTTACACTGCCTGAAGCATCCTTCAGTGCGAATTCATTTGTTCACATTCCATCCGAAACTGCGAAACAGATCGGGGTAGGGTTTAAACCCGGAGCCGGAACTTCAGGAGTGGCACTCCTGTCATGGAATTTACCCGGGCAGTTCAATGAAAACTGGACACTTACTCTGGAAGACTTAACGACCGGCGTCACGGTAAATATGAGGGATGAAAACAGTATCCGCTTCCGCTACAGCAGTGAACCGGAAGAAACCCGTGATGAAACATCCGTTCGCGGCCTGCATAGTCAGCCCCCCTCATTAAGAAACCGATTTATACTGAAACTGGAACCTCTGAATCAGGTAGTTTCTGAGGTGTCAGAACAGGTCAGTTCCGGAAGCGTGGAACTCTATCCGAACTACCCCAATCCGTTTAACCCCGCAACTACGATCTCATTTTCACTGCCGGAAGAGAGAATGGTTCGTTTGGGTGTAATTAATATCGTGGGACAGCAGGTAGCTCTCCTTATTGATGAGACCCTTCGATCCGGAGACCACTCTGTTGTTTGGGACGCCTCCAGCAGCCCCAGCGGAATTTATATTGTTCAGCTGGAGACCGGTGGCAGAATCCTGACCAGAAAAATCACACTGATCAAATGATCGTGTCCGCAAAGATCAGAGCAGCAGATCCTTTTTTGAGATTAGCAGATTCCTGGAGATCTTACAGCGGTTAAAAACCATCATCTTTTAATAATTAACCACACCATAGATTTATTTCATGTTACACAAGACAGCTCAGGAGACAGATATTCCTGAAATAGGACTGGGAACGTACAAACTGTACGGCAAAGAGTGCAAGAAAGTGGTATCAGATGCCCTGGCTCTGGGATATCGGCATATTGATACTGCTCAGATTTATCAAAATGAAGAGGAAATAGGCGATGCTGTCAAACAGAGCGGTGTGGATAGGGAAGATCTGTTTATTACCACTAAACTGTGGCACACAAACCTGGATCATGATTCCGTTCTTCAGAGTACAGAAGAGAGTTTAAAAAGCCTGAAAACTTCCTATCTGGACCTGCTGCTCATTCACTGGCCAAATCAGCAGGAACCGCTGATGCAAACTCTCGAAGCGATGATGATTCTCAGGGATCAGGGAAAAGTGATGAACATCGGTGTCAGTAACTTTCCACTCTCCATGACCATACAGGTGATTGAAGAGCACCGGGTCCCCATTTTCACCAATCAGGTTGAGTACCATCCCTTCCTGGGGCAGTTTGGCCTTCTCGACTACAGTTATGATCACGATTTTCTCGTAACTGCATACAGCCCGCTGGCACAGGGTTCAGTGATGCAAAACGAGCTGTTGGTATCGATTGGAAAGGAGTATGGAAAAAGCGCCGCTCAGGTTGCACTTCGATGGCTTATCGAACAGGAGAATGTGGTTGTGATTCCGAAGGCAGGCTCTGGGGAGCACCTGAAGGACAATATGGATATTTACGACTTCGAACTTTCTGACGAACACTTCGAAGCCATTGATGCCCTGGAAAAAGAGAGAAGGATGGTCAATCCGCCTTTTGCCCCGAAATGGGATTGAGCTATACCCGAAAATGAACATCTTCTTACGGAAATGATGCATTGCCACACAGGAAACGGAATGAAAATCCAGATAAGAGTGAAATGACCTGGGAGAACAGTGAATATTTGTGGTTTTTGTTACTGCTGCCCCTGCTGGCCCTTTTTCATTACGGCTACAGGAGATACAGCCTCAGGAAACGTGCGGCACTTTTTGACGACCGCCTTTCTGAAATTCTGGTTAACAATTACTGGGAAACTGGTGACAAAATACGCCTTCTATCACTGCTGATTGCTGCACTTCTTTTTATCGTTGCACTTGCAGGACCCAAAATTGGGGTAGAGGTGAGGGAAGTTGAAAGACGCGGACTTAATCTGATGATCGCTCTGGATCTTTCACGCAGTATGAATGCTGAAGATGTAGCGCCGAGCAGGATCCAAAAAGCAAAGTTTGAAATCAACAGACTGATAAACCGCCTGCAGGGAGATCGCATCGGGCTGATTGTTTTTACAGATGAAGCATTTGTACAGGTCCCGTTTACAACGGATTACGCGGCATTCCGGATGTTACTTGATATCACGAATACAGATCAGATGCCAAGCAGCGGAACAAATTTCAGAGCTGCCATGCGTAAAGCTATCGAAAGCTTTGAATCGGTTGAAACTCAGAGCCAGGCCTCAAACGTACTTCTGTTTATTGCGGATGGCGAAAATCACGGTCCCGATTTTCAATCAGAAATGAATCGACTGATCGCTTCAGGTGTGGTTCTCTTTTCTGCTGGAATAGGTACGGCTGAAGGGGTACCGATCCCGCTCTACGGCGCAGGTGGCAATCTGACCGGCTATCACAGAGACCGGTCCGGAAATGTGGTAACCACCCGTCTGGCTTCCGATACCATGAGGCGGATTGCGAATAGCGGCGGCGGAGAGTATTATGAAATCCGATCGGGAAGTGACACCATTGAACCCTTCTTTTCAAAGCTGGATGAACTCGAAAGGGGAGAGTTCTCAACTCAGGAATTTGCAGATTATAAAAATCAGTATCAGTTGCTTCTGCTGGCAGGTCTTCTCTTTTTTATGATCTCCCTGTTTTTCCCGGATCATCTGAATCGCGCTAAAAAGATAAACCAATTCAAAGATGATCAGGGACAACAGTTATGATTAAATTATTTGTTACGGATCTGGATGGATGTATTTCCTATCCATTTAAAACGCCTGACTGGGAGACTATTTCTGAGATCCGAAGACTGAATATTCAGAGCCGGACAGACTCTCTGATCCCGCCACTTACGGTCTGTACCGGCCGCCCCCATCCCTATGCTGAGGCTGTTTCACAGTGGCTTGATGTAAGGATTCCGTTTGTTTTTGAGAGTGCTGCGATGTACCACTGGGAAGGAAACCGGGTTGAAACAGTACTTGATGACGAAGAAAGGGCTTTAAAACCGATAACCGAATTTAAAGAGTGGATCAGAAAGGTGATACTGCCGCAATTTCCTCTGGCAGGGCTGGAGTTCTCCAAAATGATGGATGCAGGGATTGTGGCTCATCAAAAGAGTGTGATCGACAGGATTCATCCCCTTGTATTGGAGGAATTAGAAAGACGGAATTCGAATCTTGAGGTACACATTACCGATGTGTCCGTAAATATTCTGCTACCCGGTAACAACAAAGGCAGAGGAATAAAAATGCTTGCTGATTCTCAGTCTGTGGGTCTCAGTGAAGTAGCCTACATCGGTGATACAGGTGGCGATGTACCGGCGCTGAAGCTCGTTGCAATGCCTTTTTCTCCAGAAAACGCAACCAGAGCCGTGAAGGACGTGAGTGAAGCACTACCCATGAAAACCTCTTCTGCCGTACTGGAGGCCTACAGACGTGTGATAGAGTATAACCGGGCAGCTCAGTAGCCAATGCGGTATTTTGGGCAGAATGAACAATCCGTCAACTGCAGGGAATTTATTTGATCCGGACTGCAGGATAAACTCCGGACATCGGAACTGCCCTCTTTTTTTATCTGATTGCAGGCGGTACTGACTCTGAATGAGATAAACACGATCAGAAAAATCAGAATGACGATATTCGTAATTTTATTTTTATTACTGGAACTGGCTGCCATGAAAATCCGGATTTAGAGCCGTTAGTCTGTTTCTCCTTTGGCTGCCAGACGAAGATACTCCAGCACGGCAAGTGCATCCTCCATTTCAATGCCCAGCCTGGATTTTACACCCGGATACTCACCGGCGAGCTGCCGGCCCACCGGATGACGCTGCGACATCTCTTCCGGGTTTAAAATGTAATTAAGAATAAATGCAGCACTTCTGTTATTTGCCGTATTTCGCAGTCTGGGAGCAGTAACAACGGCATCCATCTGATGACAGGCAATGCAGAGGTTGTCATAAATCATTTTTCCTCTCTGTGCAAGCTCAGGGTTGATCTCATTCAGGGTGATCACCTCATTTACAGGTCCGATTCCATGCTCCAACTCAAAATCTGTCACGGTTTTATCTGTTTCACCGCTGCAACCCGAAAAGAGAAAGAGCAGGGATAAACTCAGAGAAGATATAAAAAATAGTGATTTATGCATGTTGATACAGGTGACAGAGTTCGCTTATCAGAGAAGGTTCCTGGTTTTTTCGACCGATTCCGCTGCCATAATCTTCCGGTATTCTTTAAGTTTTTGGGATAACTGAGTATCAGAAAGACTTAAAATCCTGATTGCAAGCAGCGCTGCATTCACAGCCTTGTTGATGGCAACGGTTGCCACCGGAACACCATTGGGCATTTGAACGATAGAGTAGAGGCTGTCGACTCCTCCCAGAGCTGTGGTCTTCACAGGTACTCCCACTACAGGAAGCGTTGTGTAGGAGGCCAGCATCCCGGGCAAGTGAGCAGCTCCTCCCGCACCGGCGATAATAACCTTGAGCCCTCTCTTTTCAGCCTCAGAACCATACTGCGCCATCAGCTCAGGCGTTCTGTGGGCAGAGACCACACGTTTTTCAAAAGCAACTCCGAAAGATGTCAATGTTTCAGCAGCCTCCTTCATTACAGCCCAGTCACTGTCGCTTCCCATTACAACGCCGATAAGTGGTTGATCAGACATACAGGTTTATTTGTTCCTCGTTTTACTTAAAAATAGTAAAATCCTTCTTAATGGTGCGCTCTCTTTTGTGATTTATTTGCGCGAAAAGCTTCTCCGTATTCTCAATTTTATTTAGATTGATAAGATGGGGCTTCAAAGAGACCATTTTTACACGATTACTGCATTGGTGTAAAGACCGAATCTTCATTCAGTTTTTAAAAACTGCAGTTTTTTTACAGTCTCAACACACTCTGCCCAACCATAACTTCCGTTGTTTGAAGCCCCTGAGCCTTGATTACCCGAATGCCTGTAACTGCCTCAATTCAGATAATTACAGAGAAAGATGACAGGATTGATCTTAAAATTCATTGATTATGAAACTAAAAGACGCATCACTCAACATCCCAAACATTCTCTCTCTCTCCAGGCTTCTTGGAGTACCGCTGCTGTTTGTTTTCATTAATTTCGAGAATCAGGCCTGGTTCATTCTCTGGTTCATCTATCTGGGTCTGACCGACTATTTTGACGGTTTACTGGCCAGGAGATGGAACCAGGTGTCTGAATTCGGATCGATGCTTGATGCCGTAGCTGATGTCGCCTACTATATTTCTGCTGCTTTCTTTCTCTTTTATCTTTTTCCGGAGTACCTGCAACCAAATTATGTGTATCTGCTGGCCATGTTTATCATTTTCGGTGCATCTGTATTCGTTTCACACCTCAAGCTTGGAAGAATTCTGTTTCTGCATACTCATCTGAGCAGACTATGTGGAGTACTGGTTTTTTTTGGTGTTTTAGCCTCATTCTTTTTTGATACTACCTTTCTGATTCGCTCCATCATCTTTATCTATTCCATGGCTTTCATTGAGGTGATTACCATTTTTTTACTCTATGGCAACGTAGATCCGGACACGCGTTCTATTTTGCATCTGCGGGGTGAAAAAAGAAATAAAAAATGAGAGTATTGATGTTGCAAAACAATAAGTACCATACGGATACAGTGATTGTTGGTGCCGGACTGGCAGGTATCTGTGCAGCCATCGAACTGCTCGACGCCGGGAAGCGTGTGCTTCTGCTTGATCGTGACAAGCCGGAGGAATTTGGCGGACTTGCCCGCTGGTCTTTTGGAGGAATCTGTATGGTCGGGACTCCGGAGCAGAAGAGGATGGGTATTCGGGATTCTCCGGATCTCGCATTTCGTGACTGGTGTTCTTTTGCTGAATTTGAAAAGAGTGCCGTTTGGCCTCGAAAATGGGCTGAGTTTTACACAAACCACTCTCTTGAATGGATCTATCACTGGCTTAAAAAACGGGGAGTCTCTTTTCTGGCTATGGTAAACTGGCCGGAGAGAGGCCTTTTTCAACCGGGCAATTCCGTGCCAAGATGGCATATCGCCTGGGGTACGGGTGATGGATTGATGAAAGCGCTGATTGCAGGCCTGGAAGGGCACAGGAACAGCGCATTGCTCACGGTTCTGTTCAATCACCGTGTGAATGGGCTGAGTGTGCAAAATGGACGTGTTACGGGTTGCAGTGGAATCGATGAGAAGAACAGAAGCGAATTTGAAGTCAGTTCGGGAAATGTGATTGTGGCCGCCGGAGGGATTTGCGGAGATCTTGATGTGGTCAGGAAAAATTGGTACAAACCGTGGGGTAAGCCCCCGGAAAAAATGCTTACCGGTTCCCATCAGTATGCAAACGGCGAAGTACATGAACTTGTCAAGGAAGCCGGCGGAAACCTGACCCATATGGAAAAACAGTTTCACTACGCCGCCGGTATTCATCATCCCAATCCACGGAAACCGAATCACGGACTGAGCCTGATACCGCCAAAAACAGCGCTATGGGTGAACGCCCACGGGGACCGAATCGGGCCGCTGCCCCTCATCACGGCTTACGATACACGCTATCTGGTTGAGCAGATAACCCGGCAGCCGGGCGGTTATTCCTGGCAGGTGCTAAACTATAAGATCATGAAAAGAGAGCTGGCCGTCTCGGGTTCGGAGTATATGACTGCATTTCGTGATAAAAAGAAACTGAAAATTGCACACACGCTTCTCTTTGGAAACCGTGAACTGGCCGACAGACTGTTAGGTGAAAGCAGTGACATCGTCACCGCAGGATCCGTTCGTGAACTTGCGGGTAAGATGAATGATCTTCAGGGTGATCAGAGTGTGAACGCCGACCGGCTTGAGATGGGTGTTAGAGAATTTGATGAGAATATCGCCCGTGGGAGGAAGTTCAGGAATGATGATCAGCTCAGGCGTATTGATCATCTGAGGCAGTTCGCAGGAGACCGGCTCCGGACCTGTATAAATCAGAAGATTGACGATACGAAAGCGTACCCCTTGGTTGCCATTCGGGAGTTTATTCTTGCAAGGAAAAGCCTTGGCGGAATCCAGACAGATCTGCAGTCGCAGGTCCTGTCAGAATCAGGAAGTACTGTTGGGGGACTATACGCAGCGGGTGAAGCA
The DNA here is from genome assembly GCA_007693745.1 of Balneolaceae bacterium. Taxonomy (GTDB): domain Bacteria; phylum Bacteroidota; class Rhodothermia; order Balneolales; family Balneolaceae; genus Rhodohalobacter. Next base: position 19,165 of record REDA01000011.1, on the reverse strand, counting down.
GCCGGTTTTGGAGGAGGAGGGATTCACGGGCTCCGATCGCTCGAGGGTACCTTCCTTGGTGGATGCATCCTTACCGGAAGAATCGCGGGCAGGGCAGCTGCCGGAAGGGAACCGGAGTGGTGAGTAAACACGATTGTAAATGAACTTGATATTCAAAAAAAACCTCTGCTTATCCGGAAAAGAGATCTTCGGTTCATCCGACCCCCGTTTACTGCAGATGGTTGGTACGTACCCTAAAACATAATGAGTGAATTGAAATGAAAAAAACCGGTGCCTGGCTTACGGTATATGCTCTGGAACAGCTTGGTGTTCGCTATACATTCGGGATCCCGGGTGTGCACAACACAGAGATCTATGATGAACTGAACAAATCGGATCAGATTACCCCTGTTCTTGTGACACATGAAGGGGGAGGCGCGTTCATGGCCGATGCTGTCAGCCGCACTACAGAGCAGACCGGGTGTATGGTGATTGTGCCTGCTGCCGGCCTGACGCACGCTATGAGCGGAATCGGCGAGGCTTACCTGGCGGGTATTCCCATGCTGGTCATTACCGGTGGAATCCGCACCGACAGCGGTCGTTCCTATCAGCTTCATGATATGGATCAGCATGCCATGCTTGCCGGGATTACCAAGAAGAGTGTGAAAGTGGAGACGCACGAAGAAATTGTACCCGTCATTTTCAGCGCATTTCAGACGGCAGTAACCGGAGAACCGGGTCCTGTTTGTGTTGAAATCCCGGTAAATCTCCAGCTTTTTCTTGGTGAGGTTGAGACTTTGCCCGTCTACACACCGAAAAGAGTGGTACCCGTGGCAGATCCATCATCTATGGCGAAAGCCGTAAAGTTTCTTTCCAGGGCCAAAAAACCGGGTATTCTGGCCGGATGGGGTGCTCGTGATGCTGTCGCATCCTTAATTCAGCTGGCAGAAAAACTGGGAGCACCTGTGGCTACTTCGCTTCAGGGACTGGGGGTATTTCCGGGAAACCACCCGCTTCATGCCGGCATGGGGTTTGGTGACTATGCTGTACCGGCAGCTGAAGAGGCATTTCGCAATTGTGACCTGCTGTTTGCTGTGGGAGTCAGGTTCGGAGAAATTGCCACAGGAAGTTTCGGCATGAATGTTCCGGAGAATCTGATCCATGCCGATATCAATGAGGAGGTATTTCACCGTAACTATCCAGCTTCGGTTACGCTGCACGGGGATGCATCAGAGGTTGTGGCCTCACTGCTGCATGAACTCAAAGATGTTCAACAGGAGAGCAGGAGGAAAGAGACTGAAAATATAATCGCCGCCGGAAAAAAAAAGTACAGGGATGAGTGGGAACATGAGGTGGGTGAAAAGAGAGTAAATCCGTGGCTATTTTTCAGTGAACTGAGGAAACAGCTCGGGGATGATGCAATAGTAGTGGCAGATGACGGGAATCACACATTCCTGACGGCAGAGCTGATGGAGATCAGAAACAGCGGGCAGTTTATCTCGCCAACCGATTTTAACTGCATGGGTTACTGTGTGCCGGCTGCAATTGGCGCCAGGATCGGAAATCCGGGAAAGCAGGTTGTGGGTATTTGCGGGGATGGGGCATTTCTCATGACGGGAATGGAGTTACTTACTGCAGTAAAAATGAATGCAGGTGTTGTGATTTTCATTTTCAACGACGGAGAGCTCTCCCAGATATCCCAGGGGCAAAAAATTCCCTATAACCGCAAAGTGTGCACGCAGCTCGGCAAGGTGAACTTTGAGGGTATGGCTCTGGCTACAGGTGCTGAATATATCCGACTGGATGAGAACAGTCAGATTCGCAAAGCAATTGAGATGGCACTCTACGCTTCAGCGAGCGGGAAACCGGTGATCGCGGATATCGCCATCGACTACAGTAAAGCCACACGTTTCACAAAGGGAATCGTAAAAACAAATCTGAGCCGGTTTCCTTTATCAGAAAAAGTGCGATTCATTTCACGGGCAGTGATCAGGAAAATTACCGGTTAATCATTCAGTTCCGCTGTTCAGGAATCCGTCTATCTAAACCGGGGTTCAGATGCGCCTGATTCAGATCGCGATCTCTTCCGTGAGCTGAAGTGCGCGGCTGTAAGTTTTCTCCACTTCGTCGCCAAGAAGAGTATAGTGAGCCATTTTTCTTCCCTTTTTGCTGATAAGCTTTCCATAGGAGTGAAGATGCCCGTCCGGTTCCATCACGGCTTTCCCGCTGTTCTCTATCCGGGATGCACGATGATGGGTTCCCAAAAGATTAATCATCACAGCAGCAGGTCTGATCAGTTCACTGCTGCCGAGTGCCATACCGCAAACAGCGCGCACATGATTTTCAAACTGTGAGGTAACACAGCCCTCAATCGTGTAATGACCAGAGTTGTGCGGTCGCGGAGCGGATTCATTCAGTAAAATATCTCCGTTTGCTGTCAGGAAAAATTCAAAGGCAAAAAGACCGGTTCCGTCAATGGCCCCGGTTGCCTTGAGTGCAAGCTCTCTTGCCCTTTCCTGCTGTGCGGATGTAACAGGCGCCGGGCTCTTTACAGCGACGCAGATATGGTTTTTCTGAACCGTTTCACAACAGGGATAGACAACATGGCCTGTTTGGTTTCTGGCTACCTGAACGGCGAGTTCGTGTGTGAAACGAACATAAGCCTCTGCTATGAGCGTATGTCCCTGATCTCCGCCAAGCTGACGGAACGCTTCCTCAGCAGAATCAGCGCTCCGTACCGTCTTGTTCCCGTACCCGTCGTATCCTCCCTTGGATGATTTGATCAGGCAGGGCCATCCATGCTCTTTGCCAAACGAAATAAGATCGGACACCGCCGTGATTTTCCGATAGGGGGTAACCGGGATTCCTGCTTTTTCAAATGTCTGCTTTTCAATCAGCTTGTCTTCTATCAGCGCAAAACTTTCCGGTGAGGGATAAACAGGAGTGCCCGACCTGAGTTCAAGTTCTTTGAGAACCCCGGAATCGATGAACTCATTTTCGAGTGTGATGACATCGCATTTATCCGCGAATTCAAGCATTGAATCCACATCGCTGTAGGATCCGGAATATGAAAAGGGCGTTAAAAACTGTGTGGGTTCATCTTCTTTCCGATCCGAGAAGACAGCCACCTGCAGGCCAAAACGAAAAGCCTGCAAAGCCGACATTCTGGCCAGCTGACCGGCTCCAAGAAACCCAATTGTGAATGATGATGATAAAGACTGCTCCATAATATTATATTCCGATTTACTGGAAGATGGTTACTGAGTTCCTTGCAGGAGCAGTTCAGCCTCATGGGAAAGTGCCATTACAGCATCGCGGTAGAGGGAACTGGGGTTGTACCTGAATACCGCTCCCTCAATCGTTCCGGTAATCCCCTTAAAATGGGCAAGATAATTTGCAATGGAGAGAATGTTGTTCTCCATACTGAACAGATCGTCACCCACCCACCAGCGATTCACCGAATAGGGGATGAACTGAGCAAACGACATGGCACCGGCATAGCTTGATTTCAGAGAAAAAACATCGATATTCAACCGGGATGTAAATTTCAGCAGTTCCTCAAGCTGAGCTTTGGCGAAATCGGCGCGGTAGTTTTCATGGTACATCGAAACATACACATTCAGCGGATTAAATCTCCCGATATTTCTCCCGTAATCCGATTCAACACCAATGATGGCTGCGATGACGGTTGCCGGAATCTGATACTCCTCTTCCGCTCTCGCGAAATATGCGGAGTGATCATTCATGAATCCGACAATACGATTTCGCTTATCGTTAAAACCGAGAATTCTTTTGTACTCCTCGAGGTCCGGAACACGCCGTTCTGCTGAATTCCGGAACCGGTCCCCAATACCGTCATAGAGCTCAAACCGTGAATCCTCAAGCAGTGATTCAAGATCAAGGTTCTGTCTTTGAAAGTGATCAACCAGCTCCTTTACTCTGTCGGAAACCGGGGTATTCTCATCAGCGTAAAGCGACTCCGCAATGAATTCCGGAGCAGTGGTGCTTTGGCCCGGCCGGATCGCTGAAATGGAGAAAAGCAGCAGTGTAAATACCAATATTCTATTTACCATGTCTTCTGAAGATGATTGATTGATGTTTTTTTAAAGGACTATCATGAATACGGATTTTTTAAAAAGAAGGCAATCAAATAACTGCTCAGACAAGCGTCTTTTACTTTTTTTATGGAGTCGGGCTTTGTATTATGAAGATCAGCCTGTAAACCAAATCTGACTCAATGGGACACCGATGCAAATTATTCCTGATCTGTACTACATTTCTGATGGCTTCTTGCAACTCTGAGGGGGAGAGATTCAGCATGAACCCGTATGGCCAGTTTGACAATGCACTGGATCTTCAATCCCAGGTCACTGACGGTTTGCTGCAGTATGATGAGTCCCTGCAGCTCTACACACTTACTGCCACCGGGGCGGGAGTTGCCGGGGAGACAGGGAGAGATGATTATTTTTTCGCCTGGAAAGCAGTTCAGGGAGATTTTATTCTGAGGGCGGAGCTCCATTCGGATCCTGATATTCCGGGGAGGGGGACATTCGGGCTTGCGGTACGGAACACAATCAGTGACGACTCCGGGATGATCTCAATGGCAGTTGGTTCAAATGGAACAATGTCTCTGGTGAGCCGGAATTCAAAAGGCGGAGACAGTAATACTGAAACAACGGCAGATCTGAATCCGGATGTGATTGAAGTTGAGCGGGTGAATGGCCGGTTCAGGTTCAGGGCTGCCCGGTTTGGTGAGCCACTGGTGCTTGTTGCGGAGAGTGAAGCGGTACTCAGGAATGAGCTGCATGCCGGGCTGTTTGTCAGCGGCGGAAGTCCTGAAATACCGGCTTCAGCCGTTTTCAGGAATGTAAGGATTGTAAAACCGATGCCGGAGGATGCCGTGCAGTACCAGCAATATCTTGGCAGCAGGATGGAGGTTCTGGATGTGGAAAGCGGCATGAGAACCATTCTTTTTGACTCGGAGCATTCGGTGCAGGCACCGAACTGGACGGTTGACGGAAAGAGGCTGATTTATAATTCAAACGGATATCTCTATAACTATCATTTGGATACGGGGAGAATCACCTACTTAAATACCGGATTTGCGATCAGTAATAATAATGATCATGTAATTTCTATAGATGGCTCACTGCTCGCAATCAGTCATCATGTGGCAGAAGACAACAATCAATCCACTATTTATGTATTGCCGGTGGATGGAAGTGATGAGCCGCAGCAGGTAACCGGAACGGGACTGGGGCATGCTTTTCTGCATGGAATCTCTCCGGATAATCGTTTTGTCACGTTCACCGGATGGAGAAATGGTAAATATGATATCTATATTGCCGATATCGGGACCATGGAAGAGACACAGTTAACGGATACCCCCTTTCTCGATGACGGTTCTGAGTACACTCCCGATGGCAGTTACATCTACTTCAACTCTAACCGGAGCGGAGCCATGCAGATCTGGAGGATGAAACCTGATGGTTCTGAACAGACCCGGGTCACATTTGATGAGAACTTTAATGACTGGTTCCCGCACATTTCGCCCGATGGGAGAAAGATACTCTTTCTCAGCTACGGAACGGATGTGGAGTCGGGAGATCACCCCTTCTATAAGCATGTAACACTCAGGATGATGCCGGCAGATGGAGGAGAACCACGAATTGTTGCATATCTCTATGGAGGTCAGGGTACTATTAATGTTCCGAGCTGGTCGCCCGACAGCAAACGGGTTGCATTTGTGAGCAATAGCGGTCGTTTTTACTGACTCTCTCCTGTGAGTTTTAAAACACCGGATTTCAAGGAAACAGTAAGTATAATTTTTTGTAAATTCATCACCGAATTTAACCCTAAAGAATGAGCGTAACGGCAAACGAGGTGATTCTTCGAACGAAAGGTATCCTTCCGGTTCAAAAATTACGGATACTGGCCGAAGCAGGTATCATATCTGCATCTGAAGAATATCCCATTCAGGATAATCAGTTTCAACCAAATTCAATCGATCTGAGGCTCGGAGAGACGGCATACAGGGTAAGGAGCAGTTTCCTGCCGGAAGGAGAGACCGTCAAGGAGAAGATCGACAAACTGCATCAATACACATTTTCCATCAGAGAGGGAGCAGTACTTGAGCCCAACTGTGTTTACATCATACCACTGCTTGAAGAGCTTAGTCTGCCGGTTTCACACTATCCGTCCCAAAAGAGTCTCTTTAACGGCAAAACCGAATCCGGCTTCAGGCTTATTGCAGATGAGAATCTTACCGCAAGGGCAAATCCAAAAAGCACTACCGGAAGGCTGGATATTTTTACCAGGGTCATTACAGATTATTCCCAGAGGTTTGAAGAGATTGAACAGGGATATCAGGGTAAGCTCTATCTTGAGGTGGTGCCAAAATCGTTTCCGGTGAAAGTGGAGACCGGCCAGCGGCTGAATCAGCTGCGTGTCCGCCACGGTTTTACGGTACTGAGTGATCAGGATATCCTCCGAACCCATGGAAGTGATCCGCTTCTTTTTGATGAGGATGGAGAGCCTCTTGCCATGGATAAAGTGAATGTGAACAACGGTCTCTTTCTCAGTGTTCATTTAAAGGGAGAGCCGGGTGATGTGGTCGGATATAAAGCCAAAAAGCATCGGGATCTGATCGATTTGTCGAAGCTAAACCATTACGAGGTGGCAGATTTCTGGGAACCGATCCACGCAGGAGGGGATGATCACATTATCCTTGAACCGGAAGCCTTCTATATTTTTGCTTCGAAAGAGAGATGCAGGATCCCCAGGCATCTGGCAGCTGAAATGATTGCTTATGACACAGGATCGGGTGAGCTGAGAACACACTATGCCGGATTTTTTGACAGCGGGTTTGGCGGAACTGTGGAGGATCAGGGAGCCAGGGCTGTACTGGAGGTCCGATCTCATGATGTGCCCTTCCTGATCGAGCACGGACAGACGTTTTGCAGCATGAAGTTTGAGCCCAATTCCGAGATTCCCGAGTTTGTTTACGGATCGGGTATTCAAAGTAATTACCAGGGGCAGGGATTGAAACTCGGAAAGCAGTTCAAACAGACGTGATATGCCGGTTGACCGCTGTATTTGCCATGATATCCCGTTCGCGAAGCTGCTGGAGGAAGCCCGGGCAAGGGGACTGACCACGATTGAAGAGCTGCAGGAGCAGAAGCTCAGCAGCACAAAATGTAAACTCTGTTTTCCCTATGTGAAGAAGATGCTTTTGAATGGCCAGACTTCCTTTATACCCGGGAAAGGGATAGATCCTGAGTAGGCAGATGAATCTTTTCTTTACACCGCCTGACCGGGTCGGGGAGAAGGAACTTCTGATCGAGGGACAGGAATCCAGCCATCTGGTAAAGGTTCTTAGGCATCGCCAGGGAGATCTGGTTCAGGTAACAGATGGATCCGGAAATCTGTTTCAGGGTTCAATTATTTCTGCCCGAAGTGATTCGACCCGTGTCACTATTCTCTCCAGAGAGACGAAACAGAAGAGATCACCCTCAATCACGATGTGCATCGGTATGATCAGAAAAAGAGATCGGCTGGAATATGCGGTTGAGAAAGTGACGGAGATAGGTGCCGACCGGATTTATCTGTTTCACGGTGATCACAGCGAGAAAGCGGGTTTACGGATTGACAGACTGGAGTCTGCAGCCCTTTCGGCGATGAAGCAGTCTCTTTCATGCTGGTTACCTGTCATTTCCCATTTCAAAAACCTGAAACAGGCAGTTGAGCAGGGTGATGAGACTGCTGTACTTATTGCTGCAGATGAGACAATTTCCGGTTTTGATGGCTGCTATTCTGTTACTCAGAGTGAAAATTTTACTCTTGTCGTTGGTCCGGAAGGAGGATTATCTGAAGCTGAGAGGAACTATTTAAAAAGCAGGGATGCCGGTTTTATCTCACTGGGCGCAAACAGATTGCGTACTGAAACGGCTGCGGCTGTGATGTGTGACCGGTTCAGAAACCGTTGTTAACACGCCATAATTAATTCCTGAGCCTGTTCCGCTTCTTTGGCGGTAGAGAAAGTGACCCGGCGTTGCGGGGGCGCTAATCAGCGAATGATCACAGACTCTTCCTGAGTACGTCGCTGCACCAGCAGTTCGAGTGCTTCTGCTTCCTCCCAAAGATACATTGCCTGTATGAGCGATTCATTAAAGTAATCGTTTGAAATCTGAAAGAAGTACTCATTTCCCCAGACCTGACGGGCCAGTTCTGCCTTGAGGCGGCTAAAATTCAGGGGGATCAGTTCATCATAGACAGATTGGGGTACCCTGAACTGATCATTTTCAATTTCAATTTCATCCCCTTCATCCGTCAGAATCATCCCGGCATCGGTCATCATTTTTTTCAGATGATCTGAATCATAGTCATTAAAAGTGAAGCCGGTACGGAATTCCTGAAACCGATCTGCCCATATATCGCGGAATTCCTCGCCACCTTCATCGAGATAATTACGCACAAAATCGAAATCGACCCTGTTGATAACCATGAAATTAAAGAGATAATAATTGGCAGTGGTATCTTCCTGTACAATAACATCCGGCACAATTCCGCCTCCGCCAAAAATTTCCCGTCCGGCAGTGGTTCTGTAGTGCAGTGAATCGGGAACCTGATCCCTGAACTCCCGTGCATCCATTACAGCATCTGCTGTACGGTGCCGGATCTCAAATGCATAATCTTCACTGCTTCCCTCAAAAGGTTTTTGTATGAGGCGACCGGAAGGGGTATAGTAGCGGGAAATTGTGACCCGGATATTGGAGTTGTCAATAAGTTCATACTGCTGCTGAACCAGCCCCTTTCCAAAAGTCCGCCTTCCGACAATCAATCCGCGATCGTGATCCTGTATGGCACCACTTACAATCTCGCTTGCAGATGCAGATCCCTCATTAACCAGAACGATCACGGGAATGTCTTTAAGTAAACCATCCCTTCGCGACTCCACATTTTGATTGAAGCGGGCATGCCGGCTTCTGGTGGAGACAATTTTTGTTCCCCTTGGGAAAAACTCTTCAGAAATTGCGATTGCCTGCGTCAGGTATCCGCCGGGATTGTTCCTGAGATCCAGAATAAACCGTTCCATACCCTGACGTGCGAGATCAGAAGCAGAGGCAAGAAATTCTTCGTGGGTGGTAGCTGCAAAACGGTTGATTTTTATATATCCGGTTTTCTCATCAATCATGTAGTGAGTATCCACAGTGGTAAGGGGAATATCATCCCGAACGATGGAAAATCTCATGATATTCGGATTTCGGGGCCGCATGATTTCAACATTTACTGAGGTGCCCTTTTCCCCGCGAAGCCGCCTGAGTACATCTTCATTTGTGTAGCCTACTGCGCTGGTATCATCGATCGTAATAATCCTGTCTCCCGACATGATTCCGAGCTGATCACTGGGTCCGCCGGAAATGGGGGTGATCACGGTTATGGTATCCTGAATGATATTGAACTGAATTCCGATTCCCTGAAATCGACCGGCAAATTGCTCCTGTATTCGCTCACTGTCTTCCGGTTCGATGTACACGGAGTGGGGGTCTAATGTGGAGAGCATCTCTTTAATAGCCAGTTCCACGGCCTTGCTCATGTCTGTTTCCGGGAAATTGTTCGCGGTGAAGAGATATGCCTCCTCAAACCGATTGTAAGAATCTCTGAAATTCTGCACTGCGGTGATTTGTGTTGTGTCAAGCGGCGTGCCTGCGAGAGCGGGGTTTTCTTCGGTGATCGATTTTACCAGACCGGCAATACTTCTCTTGTAAAGTGTGTTCAGATCTGTTTCGCCAAAGTAATTGTCAAGCACCCTGCGCTGCACTTGCAGGTATTTGTGCAAATTATCCTGATGGTATCCGTTTTTGACGAAGATATCATCGGCACCGGCAATCCAGATGGCTGAGAGTAACAGCAGAATTACCAGTTGGGGTATTGCAAACTTTTTTAAAGACATATTCTGTAGGGTCTGGTTTTCAATCTAACGCTGGAGCTGATCCTGAAGTATAGTAACAATGAACAGCATAATCCATTTCATGTAAACACGAAATGAGAAGTTCCGTTTCAATTTTTTTTGAAAATGGTGTTAAATGTTGAAAATAGCAAGGATTCAGGTTCAGAGTATGTAATGGCTCAGATCCTTATCCTTTACCAGTCCATCGAGTTGTTTATGGACATATTCCTTATCAACGGTCACTTCACCGCTTCCAATATCATCCGGTACAGCAAACAGAAGCTCCTCCAGGAGGGAGGATAAGATCGTATGTAATCTTCTGGCTCCGATATTTTCAACCTGCTGGTTTACTTCAGCGGCAATTTTTGCTATTTCGAGCAGGGCCTCTTCCTTGAAATGGACGTTCACACCCTCAGAGGCCAGCATCGCCTGATATTGTTTGGTCAGTGCATTTCTTGGTTTGGTGAGGATTTCATAAAAGTCATGTTCAGTAAGTGAATCCAGTTCCACGCGGATTGGAAATCGCCCCTGAAGTTCGGGAATAAGGTCAGACGGTTTTGAGACGTGGAATGCACCGGATCCGATAAACAAAATGTGATCCGTCTTTACAATTCCATGCTTGGTATTCACGGTGCTGCCCTCAACAATTGGTAAAAGATCTCTCTGAACACCCTGCCGGCTGACATCGGCGCCGCCACGGCTACTGCCGGAGTCGCTTGCCACTTTGTCTATCTCATCGATAAAAACAATACCCTGATTCTGCACCCGCTCAAGTGCTTCCTGAGCGGCCGCATCGTGATCAATCAGTTTTTCCGCTTCTGTTTCGATCATCACCTTACGCGCTTCACTGACAGGCAGTGTCCGCTTCGACTTTCTTCCTCCGCGGGTCAGGTTACCCAGCATATCCTGCAGGTTGACACCCATCTCTTCCATTCCCTGTGGACCAAAAACCTGCATCATCGGGGTTTTGCGTGAATCGACTTCAATTTCGATTTTCCGCTCCTCCAGCTCACCATTTTTCAATTTATCCCTGAATCGTTCTCTGGTTCTTTCATTGAGTTCCCTGTCTGACGCATTTTCAGGGTTGAAGTCATTGTCGCTGCTGAGGGAAACCGAAACCGGCCCCTTTTGCGAGGAAGTTTTCCGAACCGGTGGGATCAGGATATCCAGAATTTTTTCTTCAACAATTGCAGCTGCTTTCTCTTTTACCCGTTCCTGCATCTCCAGCTTTACCATATTCAGCGCCAGGTCGGTCAGATCCCGGATCATCGATTCAACATCGCGTCCTACATATCCGACTTCGGTAAATTTTGAAGCTTCCACCTTTACAAACGGAGCACCTGCAAGTTTGGCAAGGCGTCTGGCAATCTCAGTTTTTCCGACTCCGGTCGGTCCGATCATCAGGATATTATTCGGGATGATTTCATCGCGGATTTCAGGATCCGATTTCAGTCTTCGCCATCGGTTTCTGAGAGCAATGGCAACCGAACGTTTAGCCTGCTTTTGCCCGATAATGTATTTATCGAGTTCCTGTACAATCTGTCGTGGAGTCAGATTCTGCTGCTGAATACGTTTCATACTGCTACTGGATGTCTAAGATGGTAAGATTATGGTTTGTGTAGATACAGATATCTGCGGCTATGTGGAGTGATTTTTCGACGATCTCTTTCGCAGAAAGGTGAGGGGCATTCTCCTTGAGAGCCCTTGCAGCTGACAAAGCAAATGACCCTCCGCTTCCGATGGCAAGAATGTGATCATCCGGCTCGATCACATCGCCCTGGCCGGATATCAGAAGTGACTGATCTTTATCCATCACCACAAGCAGAGCCTGTAGTTTCTGAAGAAATTTATCTTTTCTCCACTCTTTGGCCAACTCAACGGCAGCACGCTGCAGATTGTTGTTATAGGCATTCAGCTTTTCATCAAATTTTTCAAACAGGGTAAAGGCATCGGCCGTAGAGCCCGCAAAACCGGCTAATATTTTCCCGCCGTTCAATTTACGAATTTTATTCACAGTAGATTTCATTACCGTTTTGTCGAGTGTCGCCTGGCCGTCTCCCCCCATTGCAGCTTCTCCGTTATGAATGATGCCTACAACGGTTGTTGCATGTAAATGTTTTAAACTATTCATGTTCGTTAAGCAATACTTGATAGAAATTTCCGGTAAAATCAGCCTTGAGGCGCGCGTTTAGGCCTTTGGGGCCTGGGTGGCCGCTGATTTGAACTTTTCGGTTTCCCGTTTTTCTCTTCCCGGCTGTAGTAGTCCAGTGCGGCGGGATCTTTCCCTCTCACCGGAATGTCGTTTGGCTGCAGGTTTTCATGAGCCTTCAGGATTTCATCGAGTGGATGTCCCTGCAATACTGCATCGGTAATGTCCAGTTCAGAACCGGTAAGCGTTGCTTTAAATTCATTGAGTGAGATCGTTTCATCTGCTACAAATGAAATACGCATTTTGTATCGGATCATCCACTTAAGTTGTTGGGTAAAAAGTCCCTTGCAGAGGAAGGATCTCAGGTAGGGATTCACGTAGATATCAACAGCCCGGTACTCAGTACTGTATTTAAATTTGCTGATCCAGCTTTCGAGATCGGTGATAATCGTGTCCTGACTCACGACAGTTCCGGTTCCGCCGCACATCGGACAGACTTTGGAAACGGAGTTTACCACACTGGGCCGTATTCGCTGACGGGTGATCTGAATGAGTCCGAAATCACTCATTCCGATAACATTGGTTTTCGCCTGATCTTTTTTGAACTCTTTTCTGAGTTCGTCGTAAATCTTTTTACGGTTTTTATTGTCCTTTAGATCGATAAAATCAACGACGATAATCCCGCCGATATCGCGTAAACGCAGCTGTTTGGCTATCTCTCGTGCTGCTTCAAGATTGGTTTTCAGTGAGTTATCTTCCTGCTTTTCCTTTGCGGCATAGGGTCCGGAGTTTACATCCACTACATACATCGCTTCAGTCTGCTCAAAGATCAGGTAGCCGCCGGACTGCATCCTGACTCTTGGGCTGAAGATGGAATTCACATCCTGCCCGATGTTGACATGGTCGAATATGTGGTCTTTGCCCTTGTAAAGCTGAACTGCAGGAAGCATTTTCGGTGCTATCGACGAGACAAAACTTTTGATCGATTTATAGAGCTGATAATCATCAATCAGTACTCTGTCGTAGTGTTTGGCGAAAAGATCGCGTATAAGGCTCTCAGTAATATCAAGATCTTTGTAGAGGAGCGAGGGTGGTTTTGCAGTTTCGAGTTTATTCAGGATTCGTTCCCACTTTTTCAGAACGGTACGCATATCCTCTTCGATCGCCTCTTTATCCTGTCCCTGTGCCACGGTTCGGACGATCACCCCAAACCCTTCCGGAAGCATGCTGCCAACGGTACTTTTTAGTCTGCGCCGCTCCTTGCCATTGTTGATTTTTTTCGAGATGGCAATGTATTCACCCATGGGGATGAGTACCAGGAACCGGCCGGCAATGGTGATATCCGTAGAGACTCTCGGGCCTTTTGACCCGATCGGTTCTTTTACGATCTGCACAAGCAGGTTCTGGTCGTTCTTAAGCATTTTTCCAGCCAGTACCTGCTTCTCACTGTTGGAAAGTTTATTGAAATTCTTTAACTGATCCCTGGCCTGGGAAGGAACACTCTTCTCCCCATTTAACATCATGATGTAGGAACCGAGATGATCGCCCGCATCGGAAAAGTGAAGAAATGCATCTTTCTCCATCCCGAGATCGATAAAAGCAGCCCGGATACCACTCATCACTTTATGTACCCTGGCAAGATAGATGTTGCCTACTGTTCTCTGATTTTCGTCAGATTCTATAAATAACTGGGCTAACTCCCCATTTTCTAAAAGTGCTACCCGGGTCTGTTTGCCGGATGAGTGAATTATAATCTGGTTTTTCATGTAAAAAATGAAATTTCATGAGTAATTCCCGGACCCTTTTGGCATTATTAAAAAATATCTCTCCCGGACATGTTGAAAAAATCAAACGGGCACAGAGATTTCGGCGGGCAATGTGGGTGCGGAATTCCTTCTTGTTAGAATTCTTGTGATTGGTGACCGGTGCAGAGCCAAATTCGGTTCGTTGCACAGGTTTGCATTTGCCGTGATCTGCTTTCAGTACGGAGATCACGACATAAAAAAATAGTTGTACTTTGTGCAATGATATGCTAATAAAATCAGTAATATACATTTAGTTCTCGATGCTTCGCACAATTTTTTAATGATAGAGCAATATACAACAAAGAATTCAATTATTTAAGATGTAGAAAAAAAAGGTGATGGCAGTATGCTAATCCTTTACCCGAAGGATGGAAGCACCGGCACGATTTAATTTTTTTTCGAGTTGTTCATATCCGCGGTCCAGGTGGTAAACCCGCAGGATCTCAGACTGACCGTGAGCGCACATGGCAGCATTTACCAGGCTTACACTGGCTCTGAGATCTGTACTCATTACGGCGGCTCCCTGGAGTCTGGATCTCCCATCTATGGTAACGCTGTTGTTTTTAACCCGAAGCTTGCCGCCCAGCCGGTTCAGTTCCGGAACATAACTAAACCGGTCGAAATAGACACTGTCGGTTACAGTGCTGGATCCTTCTGCCTGAGTCATAAGTGTTGCCCACTGAGCCTGCAGATCGGTAGGAAATCCGGGATAAATTTTGGTTTTGACCGAAACAGGCCGGATCACTTCAGGTGCTTTTACCCGGATTGTGCTTCCGATGATCTCTAACTCAGCCCCGGTTTTTATAAACCATCCGGGAAATTCACCGAGATCTTCGGGTTTGCATCCGGTTAGGGTGATTTCTGAGTCAGGGTGCATTGCGGCGGCAATCATGTAGGTGCCGGTTTCTATGCGATCGGGGTCGTTGGAAAAGGTGACCCCGTCAAGCTTATCCACCTTTCGGATCACAAGGGTGCCGGTGCCGATCCCTTCAATATCAGCGCCCATTTTTACAAGCATTCTGCACAGAAGTACCACATCAGGTTCGCGGGCGGCATTTTTCAGCACAAAGCGTCGAGTTCTCTTCACTGCACCAAGAATCAGATTTACCGTCGCACCCACGCTGCTTGGGTTCAGTGTAAATTCGCCCCCTTCCAAAGTTTCTGAGGGAAGGGCTGCAGAGACGTAGCCTGTATCCAGATCAATCTTTACGCCCATACTTTCAAACCCTTTCAGATGAAGGTCAACCGGTCTGGGTCCCCAGGCACAGCCCCCTGGCAGCGAAATTCTTGCATTTCCGGATCTGCCAAGAAGTGCTCCCAGCATATAAAAGGATGCCCTCATTCTTCGAACAAGCTCATAGGGTGCCTCGTTTCGGCTCAGGGTGGAGGGATCAATGAGCATGGAATTGTTCTGCTCCATGAAATCAATTGCAGTGCCCGTTTCGCGAATCACCTCAGAAAAAGTTAAAATATCTTTTAATCTGGGAATTAAGGTCAGTGTTGAGGGTGTCTCCCCCAATAATGCAGCTGCCATGAGTGGCAGCGCTGCATTTTTCGAGCCACTGATGCTGATTTCACCCCTCAGGGCTGTCGGGCCCGTTATAATAAATTTATCCACGTGATTTTATCTCTGCTAATGGCTGATTCTTTTCAACGGTTTCTCCTGTGGTTACATGGAGGGCAGAAAGCACTCCCCCGACAGGTGTTTTTAGTTCGTTTTCCATTTTCATGGCTTCCAGTATGATCAATGGTTGTCCTGCCTCCATATATTCACCTTCTTTTGCCATTAAGCGAATAATTTTTCCGGGCATTGGCGCAAGTATGGTTCCCTCAGAAGCTCTGCTGTGTGCTGAGAACCCAAATTTGTCCAGAAGAAGATCCAGTTCATCCTTCACTTCTCTTACACAGGTCTTGCCATTGAATGTAAATGAGATCCGATTCCGGTCTGTCTCAATATTATTCAGCAGGAAGAGTTTTGTTCCCGAACGAACCAAAAGCCGCTGTTTCGATTTTTCAATAATTTCAAACGGGTATTCCTGACCGCCCGATTCGACGATCTGCTCCTTCTCATTCAGCGTTACAGAATGAACCAGATCTCCGGAACGACATTCAAATTTCATTGGTGTTCAATTTTTTTTAGTCCAAGTCCGGTTGCTTTGTAAGAAAACAGATGAATATGATCAGAATCAAAAAAAGATTTTTTTTGCGATTCAGTATTGCTGGCAACCTCAATGAATCCATGATTGATCAGCTGGATGAGATCGTCACGAATCACTCCATAGGGATAGCCTGTACCTGAGACGATGTTCTCAAAGCTTTCCGGGAAAATGAGTTCCCTTAAGATCGTTTTTTCTGAAGGAGAGAGCTTATATCCTGCCATAATAACCATGTGAAAGGTGGATTACTCTATTTTGATGTCTCCATAGGTAATCACATTTTCATTCCTGTCGAGTAGTATAATTCTGTACAGACCCGCAGGTTGTTCAATAAATTCCGCAATTTCAAGAGGGTTCAGGTTGATGGTAACAAGACCTGGCGGCAGGGGAGAGCGTTCATCAACCGGGATGACTTTAATACTGTTTGGGCGGTAATAGACATAGAGGATTATTCCGGAGACAGGTTCGACACCGGTGGCAAGCAGATTCATGATAATACGGTCGTTTGACAATACAGGATTTGGAGCCGGATAAGAGGAAATCTCAATCAATCCCTGAAAGAAAGGAGAAATCCTCCAGTCATCCGGATCTTCACTGATCACCTGACCATTTGCATTAGTGCGTGTAAAACCGGAAGGTTCACTGAACGCGGCTCGCTCAAATTTCCGTTGATCTTCATTCTGACTGCAGGAACTGAAAAAGAAGAAAAGAGTGAAACAGGTCAGTAAAAAAATTGGTAGTTTTGGGAACATGAAAATAATTGACCCTAAACGTGATTAAATATGGTAAAAGAAGTTAAATCATGATACAAGTTTACGGAATAAAAAACTGCAATAAAATCAGAGATACACTTCAGTGGCTGAAGGAGAAAGAGGTCGAGTACATTTTTTTTGATCTCAAAAAGGAGCCTCTGACACGGGAGGAGCTGGATGAATTTGTGTACCGTATTGGTCTGGATGTTCTGGTAAACAGACGGGGTACCACCTGGCGCAATCTTGGACTGAGTGAAAGTGAACTGCCGGATGATGAATTGACAAATCTTCTGTTTGAGAATCAGTCGATGATCAAAAGGCCGGTACTTGTCAGGGATGAAGCTATGATTGTAGGATACGATGAGGATGCTTTTGAAGAGTTTATTTCTGACTAAGGCTTTAGTTATACTTGCCTTTGCTGTCCCGGTTCTGGAAGCCCAGTCTCTTCTGACCTACAATGGAAGTGATCCGCCCACAATGGAACAGATGATTGATGCCCGGGAACGCTTTACCTATGAGGTTACCTACGGTTTCATGACACTGGGCTGGATCGATGTGCAGCTTCTTCCGGATTCCACATATCAGGGTGAAAAAGCTTATCACCTCAGGACTGCAATCCGATCGAACCGAAGAAATATTCTTGCGGGTAACCGTTATGTGAATTACGAAAATCTGTTTCAATATAACGATGACTGGCTCTTCAGCCATGTATTCTGGCGGGATGATATCCATGATGACGATTATGACCGCGTCCGGATTGTATTCGACCGGAGCAATGGAATGGTTCACTTTTATGAGTACGGAGAGTACCAATCTTCTCTTCCTATAGAAGAACCTGCCAGTGGCGGCGATATCATTTTCTTCTTTTCAAGGCTTTTCGCGGGTACGGATCAGTCGTATGCCATGCCGGCTTTTATTGAAAATGAGAAGGGATATGTGAGAGCGGATAACAGCACGGAAATTGAGTTTAGAAGCTATGATGCCTTTGAAGATGAGATTCCTGTTTACAGGAGTGAGGGAGTCGCGGATATCAACGGACCTTTTGGTTTCAGAGGCAGTTTCAGGGCATGGTTTTCAAGTGATGAGCTTCGGATTCCCGTGGAGGCGCATGTGAGGGTGATCTTCGGAAATGTAAAGGTAAGACTGATATCCTATGAGCGAAACGCAGAGAGTTAGCATTGTTTTTCAAAGGCTGGAGCATGGCAGGGATCTTCCGCTTCCGTGCTATGCGACACATCAGTCGGCGGGTATGGATCTCCGGGCTGCCAATACCGATCCGATCACACTTCAGCCGGGCCAGAGGGAGTTGGTCCCCACCGGCCTGATGATGGCGATTCCTTCCGGTTATGAGGCTCAGATCCGCCCGCGAAGCGGGCTTGCTTTCAAACATGGTATCACAATGCTAAACTCCCCAGGAACGATCGATTCTGATTACAGGGGCGAGATAAAAGTACTGGCAGTAAATTTAGGTGATAAGCCTTTCCGGATTGAGTATGGAGATCGAATTGCCCAGATGGTCGTATCTCCGCAGCTTCAGGTATCTGTTACAGAAGCCGACGAACTGCCTGACACAGAGAGAGGAACCGGTGGATTTGGGTCGACGGGGCTCCGGTGAACCAAAAAAGAAAGTTTGTTGTTGAGATCAGGGATGCTTCTATCTGTAAGCTATCGGATCAAATGAACAGCGCCTGCAAACGGAGACAGGGAGTTTTCATTCTTTCAACCTGGGGATAAAACTCTCAGTAAATAATCGCATTGATTCAAAAAATTGCACCCTACAGTAAACTGATTCGCGGAAATCACAATTTCCGCCGGCTGTGGATTGCTCAGATTATCTCAAATTTCGGTGACTGGTTTGGACTGCTTGCGGTTTATGCGCTGATTCAAAAGTATAGCGGTTCCGAATTTTTACTGGGGCTTATCATTGTGGTGAAAATGCTGAGCCTGGCTTTCTCTTCACCTTTGGCCGGGTTCATTACAGACCGGTTCAACCGTCGGCGTTTGATGATCATGAGTGATCTGGCGCGCGGTCTTCTTGTACTGGGTTTCATCCTGATCATATCTGTGGACCAGCTCTGGCTGGCTTATGTGATCACCGCGCTCCAGATGGTTTTTTCTGCAATCTTTGAGCCGGCAAAAACATCATCCATTCCCAATGTTACCACACCGGAGGAACTTGTAAATGCCAATATTCTCTCAGCAGCATCCTGGAGTATCATCTTTACAACAGGAATGGCGATCGGCGGTTTTGCAACATCAGCTCTTGGGACGGATACCGTATTCATAATTAATTCCGTGAGTTATATGATCTCCGGTGTTTTTATCTACAGGGCTGTGATCCCCCAGAAGGAGATGAGCAAACGGGAGAAATATAC
>REDA01000089.1 GCA_007693745.1 Balneolaceae bacterium | reverse complement strand
ACTCTGTTCAATTCCACCGTAACCCAAATCACGAGAAAAGGTAAGAAATGAAAAAGCATTCTGTTTGCAGAGTCAAAACGACCCGGCCGGTATGGTTGTCTGAAAAAACCGAGCATCAGAATAATAAGAACAGAGATTAGAAAGAGGAAAAGTAAAAGGTCATGATCCCTGATTTTTAAACCATTTTTGAAACGATATATCAACAATGCGCTCATTAAAAAAGAGGGAATAACAATAAGTGCCCCCCAGGTTCCCGGTGTAGCCAGATTCCGGAGAAATACAGTAAGGCTTTCAAGCATATGCCCTGGCTTTATCAATACCATAACCAAATAAAGAGAGAGGGAAAGGAGCAGCAAGACCATCCAGAAATGATGTTGTTGTACCTTCAGAGAAAGAAAACGATTGGTCAGAAGCAGTGTCAGGAGTACGGCCAGCAAGATCATAATGAGATATTGAGCTCCGTGTACAAACCCGGAGTCCCAGAAATGGAAAATCAGGTTGCTCAGGTAGAGAACAGAGAATCCCAGGACGGCACTAAGTAACTTGAAATTCACTCTTCTGTCTCTGCCAAAAAGGGTAATTGCAAAGAGTGGCAGAAGCATTAAAAAGCCTTCCATTCTCAACATCGTAACACTTAATGATAACAGTGCAATGTAAAGGATCTTTCCGGGAGAGAAGGTTTTACTTAGAAGAATGATTGCAAAGATGGCAAGATAAGAGATGGTGAAAAGAACATGGCCATTAATGTAGATCATGTTCATATACATCATTGGGTTCATGGCAAAAATAAACAGGAAAAGAAGGAGGAGGGGATAGACAAAATCTGCCTTAAAAGTATGGAGATACTTGCTGATTAATGAAAGCGAAACTTGTCCAATCAGTAAAGTAAGGCTCAGAAAAATCAGTGGGTGAATAATAAAAAGATAGTAGTCGGTACTGATCAAGGAAGAGAGATTGGCAATTGAGAGAAGGATCAGCGGGAATCCACGTCGGAGTGTTACAAGCGGATCCTGTGCCCAGTTCATAAATACATAAGAATCCCCTGAAATGACAATATAGCTGTTGACTAAAAAAAGTAGGGATAGAAACAAAATGGTACCCGACCAGAGGCCAATGTGGATCAGTTCCTGCCGCTGAAGCGGGAGGCTGTAAATACTCAAAACCGAGAGAGAAATGGCTGTAAAGAGAAAGGCCAGGAGAGAGAACTGATTTAGTAAACTTCCAAATCCGAACAGATAGTCGAAATGGATTAAAGATGCGACAGACCAGATGATTCCCCATAGCAGAACACCGACAGGAAGAGCAAGGATGAAGTGATAACCTCTGTCCAGGTCAGTCAAACAGTATCTGTTGAGCATATATCCGGCAATGAACAAGAGCTGAACAGCAATAAAAGAACCAATGTAGATATCTGTAATCGCCGCCATGATTAAACCGCAGGCTGAATAAAAATTAAATACTGTTCACACTGAACAATCTCAACCGGCCGATCAGGATTTCCGGCGGGAAAGAACAGAATTGTATTCGGATAGCGTGCTTCCTCTGCTGCTTCTATTTTCTCATGTGAAAGCTGTGTGGGTAGTTCATGGTGATTTGAAAAGAGTTCAGGGTAGTACCACAGACTTGCAGAAGCCCGTTTTCGAAGTAAACGGAGATCAAAATCAGAACAATCTGTCCCTGAAGTACCCGAAGATTTCGTCAGGCCGGAGATGGTAAAATCAAAATTCGAAAACCATTGAGACGGGTCATTGATTTCATGGCCCTCATAGTTGCTGCTCAAGATTAAAACAAACGAATCCAGATGGGCTTTATCTCTCTTGAATTTATCCATCACTTCACTATCAAGATGTTCAGAAATCAACAGACCCTGTGATTTAAAAGAGAGGTCTGCGGATCCGAATATAAATCCTGTTAACACGATCATAGGATAGAATATCAGTATAAAAGGCCAGCGGACAGTGTCAAAAAATTTCATAGGTTACAGCCCATGCGTACAGATAGTTATCGTTCAAAAACCGGACTTTTATCCAGTGTCTTGCAGCGGAAATTTTATTGCGAACTTTATAAACAGGAGCGAATATAACGAAACTTGAAGAGAATTTAGGGGAGGAAGAATGTTTTTCCAAGGATTCGGAAAATTGCAGCAAAAGAAAATGGATTGCTGATTTTCCAAAAGAAGAACTCAAGCTTAAGGATTCAAGCTTGTTTTTGGCCTGGTCAGGAATTGATATAAGGATTTACCGGCAGTTCAGAAATTTTGTAGCCGTGATCACTGAGTATAGCAATCAACTCTTTAGAAGGCTTCTCCTTAAAAAGAACAGTGGCAATCATCTCATATGGCATTAATCCGGCAGCAGAAAGGACATTTTTCCTCCTAATTGTACGGTTTACTCTTTTTTGCAGCGGACCGTTTTCACTTAACATCTCATACTCGGCACCTTTCACGTACGAGTCATTCAACCTAAAAGAGGCTATCCATTGCAGACCAAGTCCGATGGCTGCTTTTTCAATTTCCGGTTCAGAAAGGGTATAAACGTAATTTCCGCTGGGCTCAAAAAAATGAGACTCCATCTTTCTTCCCAAAAGAGACTTCACGGCGTTCTTGATTCCATTAAAAAGGAGGGAAGAGAGCCCCTTGTCTGCAAGCGGATCATTGGGTTCAATAAGAATCACCCCTTTTCTGCTAACTCTGAGCATTTCATACAGCGCAATCATAGGCCGCGGGAAGTGATGAAAGGACTCCTTGCAAAACACGTAATCAAACGAGTCATTCTCAAAAGAGAGACTTTCGGCGTTTTCTATGCGGTAGTTTTTGATATAACCGATCGATTTCGCCTCAGCGAGTAAATGTTCAGAAATATCAGTTGCGAGTGCCACCCCGCCTCTTTTCTCAATTTCCTTTGCATCCTTTCCAAACCTGCCGTCACCCACTGTGAGCCATGAAGAGCCGGGATCATATTGCAGAATGGGATCCAACAATCTGTACATTCGCTGATGGCGCCAGGCATCTACGGTATCCGATCGCATCCAGCTTTTTGCATGATCAGCAAGTTCACCCGTTCCGGCATAATCCTTGAAATGGTCTGCATGAAGCTTATAACTCTGTTCGTTAAAAGGAAGGATTTTTTTCATAATTTTCATCCCTGAACAGAAAAACAGACAAGTTCAGCTGTTGGAAATAAAAGAGTTTAGCAGTTCAATTTTTTTTATTTCAGGCGGATAGCTAATCAGAACTGCACGGTACTTCCCTTTGAAGACGAAAAGGCTTCCGGCGGCACATCCGATGATGCCATGCGCGGAGATCAGGTCTCCAAGATGGTTCAGAGAACCTGCGCCGCCCAAGATTGTAATAGGCAGTGTGGTGAGATCACGAACCAAACCGGCCAGTTTCAAGTCGTACCCTTTCATGGTACCATCCCTGTCGATCGAATTTACTACAATTTCTCCGGCTCCCTTCGTTTCAGCCAACCGAATAAAATCGGTGAGCGACCGGTTACTTTTACGCGAGGCGTTATGAGTTCGGATTTCATACCCGTATCCGAAACGGCGTTTCTTAACATCGAGCACCACAATCACGCTCTGGTTTCCCACTCTGGCAGCAAGTTCAGCAATAAAATCCGGTTCATCAACAGCGGCTGAACTGATCGCAATTTTTTCTACACCCAGTGCGAAGATACGTTCTGCCTGTTCCACTGTTTTAATTCCGCCACCGTAACAGAGAGGCATTCGGCACTCCATGGCAAGATGTTCAATCATCCTGTAGTCCGGTTCACGATTCAGAGCCGAAGCGTCAATATCGAGTACCATCAGTTCATCCACTTTTTTCTCGTTAAAAATTCGGACAGCATTGAGGGGGTCGCCTACATAGGTTGGCTGATCAAAGGAGATGGTTTTGACCAGTCCCTTATTTTTCACAAGCAGGCAGGGGATGATTCGTGGTGCAAGCATCAGTTCAGTTCAGAAAAGTTTTTAAGGATCAGTATCCCGTTTTCATGACTCTTTTCCGGGTGGAACTGTACTCCATGAATGTTCCCGGCGGAAACAGCGCTTGAAAAAGAGGTTCCATAACCGGTAGTAGCTATAGAGTGAAAAGGGTCAGCGCATTCAAAATAATAAGAGTGCAGAAAATAAAATCTGGCTTCGTATGGCAGATCATTAAAAAGTGAGTGATCACGTTCCGGGCAGACCAGATTCCATCCCATATGGGGTAGTTTGGTCTTTCCGGATATATTTTCAGTATGCAGTTTATTCACACGGCCCGGAATCCAGCCAAGGCCCGGAAGCTCCCCCTCTTCACTCGATTCCGCAAGAAGTTGCATACCCACACAAATACCAAGAACGGGCAATCGCTTTTCCAGAACGAGTTCATCCAGGGTTTCACGCATTCCGGAAAGACTTAGCAATCCCATAGCGTGATCAAAAGCACCCACTCCGGGCAATATCAGTTTATGCGCCTTCAAAAGATCCTCTCTGGTTTCAGCGATCAGATGAGGTACATTCAGCTGTTTTAAAACATTTGCAAATGCGCGTATGTTACCAAGACCGTAGTTGACGATAGCAATCACCTTTTTCCTCCGCGCTCAAGCCCAATGGTTCGCATAACGCTTGCCCCGAGCTTATAGACAGACTCCTGAGACCGGTAATCACTGAATGATCTGAGAGGCATGGTGAAATAGGAACGGAGTTCTTCGGGCGTGATTCCCAGCTTGTTGGCAATATATTCAAATTCAAGGTGAATCGTTTCCTTATCGTAAGGCAGCTTTTTCAGCTGTTCCAATGCCTCCTCCCGACTCATCTGCCCAGTCAGAATCAGACTCGAAAACTGGACTTTTCTTACATCGAATCCGAAACGTTCAAACAGCCAGTAGCTCTCATAGAAACGGGTAAATCTCGACTCAAAATGCTTTTGGGGGTAAGGTTGCCAACCGTACTCCCTGATAAGGAGTTCTTTAGCCTCTTCTTTGTTGTAGTGCATATAATCGAGCGCCCGGAATACGCGAATACGGCGTACATAAGGCAGCCAAACCTTGTGCCAGAGGATGTTGGTAACAGGGAACTCCCTCAGAGGTGCTGAACCAAACCGACGGTGGATGTCGCGAAGCTGAACAGAATCGGACTGATAGTACATCCATTCAAGCGGATTCCGTACACATTCGGTTGAGTAATTTCCGCCGGTGAAGATGTATCGTACTTTATACTTGGCGGCAAACCGGTACATGGTTGCAAAAATGGCGTGATCCTGCGGCACATCCAAATGAGGCACACCCGATTTAAAAAATGCAAGCTGCAAATCCTTCATCTCCTCCCAGGGAATCACATGGGTAAAGAGATCCAGATTCAATTTATCAACCAGCTGTTCAATATTATTGACCGCATGCTGAGTATTCCAGCCGGTGTCTACATGAAAAACAAGGGGTCTGAGACCGAGTTCAACAGCGGCCAGATAGGTAAGATAAGAACTGTCAAAACCCCCGCTCATGCCAATAATACAGTCAAAATCCCGACCCTTACCTGCCTGTTTAATCTTACTGACCACCCTCTCCATCTCCCCGCGCCCCTTTTCGCCGGTGTTCCAGTTAGGTTCAATAGCACTGTGGAAGGTATTGCAGTGGTCACAAACCCCATTTTGGTCAAATACAATCCGTGAATCGGTTGTATCCATCACACAATTGGAGCAGATTTTCGGTTTAAGGCTCATGCAGAAAGTTTCTCTGTTTTAAAGAAGCCCAAAATAGGGAATTCGAATGAAAAAAATGGTTTAAAATGATTCGTAAACTTTCAGAAAACGGGCAGATTTGAACAAGAGCCAAACCGAAACCAATTTAAAACCGCATTGAAATTTCTAAACGACAGAAATTTAAAATGTAACAATGAAGATAGAGGGATAAAGAACAGACTTGGAAGGTTTTCGATACGCAGCTGCAGATTTATGGTGAATTGAAAAGATATTTCAATCCTATCGCGACATGGATATTTGTGCGATCATAAGGTTCAAAATTTGCAATATTCAATCCCCCGAACCGACCGTAATCAAAGCGCCCGTAATTGAACAATTTTGTCCATGAAAGTTCTGAAGTAAGAACAAAAGAACTGTTGCTGTAGAGTGCGCGGACGCCAAGAGTGAGGTCGGTACGATGCCGCCAGTAATCGCCGTACCCCTGCCGAAATACCTCAGAGCGGTTCAGGGAGCGGTCGAACAGAAAATGGAAGTGATTGTTATCTGCCAGGCGTCTTCCGAAAAAACCAAAACGGCCCCACTCCTGATAGGAGTCGATACTCAGAAACTGGCTGTTCGAACCGGGTCCGATTGCAGCGCCAAGGAGTTGTCCGCGGTTAGTATGGCCTTCCCGAATCACAGGGTGGGCATAAAAATAGTTTTGTGGCCTCACTTCCTGGATGAAAGAAGGTGTTAGATTGGTAAATTCCAGATTTACACGATAGAAATGTGCACCGGGTGCGAGAAGCA
>REDA01000087.1 GCA_007693745.1 Balneolaceae bacterium | reverse complement strand
GCGGAGCAAGCTATGCCAGCCAATTCGCTTCGCGGGGAAAAGATGAGCGGAGCAAGCTATGCCACTTTCCATAATGATCAGTACACTGCCAGGAAAAAATCATGGCAGCAAAACGAATCGACATTATGGATCTCAGACAACTTTTACAGCTCAAACACAAAGGAATATCCAACCGGAAAATAGCCGATCTGCTTGGAATCAACCGCAATAGCCACCAAATAATATTCTTTATTTTAGTTTCACTATTGGCTATTTCGACCTGACCATACCACCCACAACAGCCTCCGCACATTTCTCTCCATCCATCGCCGCAGAGACGATCCCGCCGGCATAGCCCGCTCCTTCTCCGCAGGGATAGAGTCCCCGGATCCTCACATGCTGAAAGGTTTTCGGGTCGCGCGGAATTCGTACCGGCGATGAGGTTCTGCTCTCCGGTGCATGTACAACAGCCTCGTTGGTTAGATATCCGCGCATGGACTGATCAAACTTTTTGAATCCGTGAACCAGCGCTTCATTGATGAAAGCCGGAAGCACCTCACTCAGGCGTACCGGGCGGATCCCGGGAGCGTAGGATGTATCCGGTAAATCGGTTGACAAGGTATCTGAAACAAAATCCATAAGCCGCTGTGCTGGAGCTGTTTGTGTTCTT
Organism: Balneolaceae bacterium; assembly: GCA_007693745.1. Classification (GTDB taxonomy): domain Bacteria; phylum Bacteroidota; class Rhodothermia; order Balneolales; family Balneolaceae; genus Rhodohalobacter. Next base: position 5,865 of record REDA01000087.1, on the reverse strand, counting down.
CCTCCAAATTCCCATGCCCTCTTCTCAATACTCTTCTGAAATGCGATGGCAGCCAGTGGCCCCTGGTCTGCATAGGGTGCGAAATCTTCCATTCGCAGTTCAACAACAATGCCTGAGTTGGCAGTAGATCGCGCTCTTCTGGAGGATGACCAGCCGTTGGTTACGATTTCTCCAGGACTTGTGGCACAGGGGGCGATGACCCCTCCCGGACACATACAGAATGAATAGACCCCCCTTCCGTTCACCTGTTTTGAGATGGAGTAGGGCGAGGGTGGCAGATACTCTCCCCTGGTTTCACATTTGTACTGAATGGAGTCGATCAGCGCCTGGGTGTGTTCTACCCTCACTCCTATCGCCAGCGGCTTGCACTCAATCTCGATCTCTTTCCGATGCAGCAGTTCAAAAATATCCCTTGCGGAATGTCCCGTTGCGAGAATCAGATGGTCTGAGCTGAACAGTTCGCCTTTTTGGGTACGCACACCTTTTATTTTATCACCCTCCAGCAAAATATCCGTCACTCTTGTATCAAAATGAATGGCTCCCCCATGATCCAGAATACACTGCCTCATGGCGGCGATAATCGGCGGCAGCTTATTCGTGCCGATGTGAGGATGTGCATCTACCAGAATATCCCGAACGGCACCAAATCCCACAAGAAGTTTCAGAATGCGATCGGTATCGCCGCGTTTTTTAGATCTCGTATAGAGTTTCCCGTCAGAATAGGTGCCGGCTCCACCCTCTCCAAAACAGTAGTTGGAGTCTTCATTCACAATGTGGTTTACATTGATCCCCTTCAGATCTTTAATGCGCCTCTTGACATCCTTGCCCCTTTCCAGAATTACCGGCTTCATGCCCAGCTCAATCAGGCGAAGTGCCGCGAAGAGTCCGGCAGGACCCATCCCCACAATCAGCACCTCTTCCTGATTCTCTACATATTTGTAGTCGGGTAATGTGATTGCCTCCTCCCGGAAAGGTTCTCCGGCCCAGACCCTGACCTTGAGATTGATGTAGGCCTGCTTCTGTCTTGCATCCACAGACCGCCTCAGGATTTCAACGTTAGTAATCTCGTTCCGGCCCAGTCCCAGTTTTTTAGCTGTAACGGATGTAAGCTCCTCCGCATTGGCAGCAACTTCCGGAAGTACCCGGAGTGTACACTCTTTAATCACGATGTATCTGATCTGCTATTCTGTTCATAGTAGTACGAAACGTTCCTGGTGAAGTTTACAAATTACAGGGGAACGCAACCTCTGCCCCGCTTCCTTCCTCACGAACCAGCACAACGGCCGAGTGTGCCGGAAGGGTCACCGTGCCGTTACCGACCCGAAGCGATCTCAACGATTCATCCCTGCCGGATTGCAGGATCGGATGCAGCGATAACCCATCGAGTCCATGATGAAAAGATTGTTCGTCCCGGTCGGCATTAAACAGAACCATGATTCCCTCATAACTCGGATCCAGGGATTCACCTGCACACTGGCCGTCTGAAATCGTCATGACAATGAGCCCGGGAACCTGATCAGGCCCTGTATTCAGAAACCGTACCCTGTTGCGAATCTCGTCGGCTGAGCGGAGCCGGAACAGCGGACTGCTGTAACGAACCTGAAGCTGCTCCCGAAAGACTTCTGAAGCCCATTCCATCTCTTCTCTTCCGGGTTTAATTCCCGGCAGTGTCATGAACATCTCCATCTCGTCCCAGCGATCGCGGTTATCCCATGCAGGCGGCAGTCCTGTTGCCCAGTTATGCGTCTCCATGGTAAAATCCACCCGGTTGAACCAGTCGCCCGAATCGAAGCTGTTTCGGTCGAGCGATTTAGAGCGCAGAAAGTCAGATCCCATCTGATAGAAAGGAATTCCCTGGCCATAATTCAAAAATGCATTGGCCAGCAGGTGAATTCGCACTCTGGAATCCAGATCCATCTCCATCGGTATTTTTACCTGATTATTATCCCAGAGTGTTTCATTATCGTGTTTGTCGATATAGTTGATGGTCTCCCGGGGATCCACTGTATATCCGATATATTCGTTGGCTCCGGTTACAGTCTCACCAAAGCGATTGATGTAGGGATACGTAGAAAGATTGCCGGCCATACCCACCCGGATGCGATCGGCCTGGGCCAGCAGATCTGCAAGATTCTCCTCATCACGCCCGGTAAAATCTTCATTCGGGAAGAGATACTGCCCGGTTGTGAAACCCTGATGGCGGCCGCTCCAGGAGTAGAAACCACCTTTTATGGCATCCCTGATTCTGTCGTTGAAGTTCCCGATACCGGTGCCTCCCATATTGAACTGTGTGGCCTGTTCGAAGATCCGGTTGTCTGCCACTTCCCCGAAATTCCACCCTTCACCGTAGATGTAGAGGTTGGCTCCGTCCACTCCGTGCTCTTCAGGAGTGAGCTTTGCAAGAGAATCCAGAAGGTTCTCCATCACATATCTTGGATGGTGACCCATTAAATCGAACCGGAAGGAGTCGATCTTGTACTGCTGCGCCCAGAGCAGAACGGAATCGATCAGCAGTTTTTCCATCATCTTATGCTCTGCTGCCGTGTTATCGCAGCAGGTGGAGGTCTCGATCACTCCGGTGTCTGCATTATAGCGGTGGTAATAACCGGGAACCAATCGGTCCAGCACGGAAAAGGAGGAGGTACCGGAAGCGAATGTGTGATTATACACAACATCAATCACGGTATAGAGGCCGGACTGATAGAGCGCCTGAACCATTTTTCGAAGTTCCATAATTCGGGCGGTGCCATCCGGTTCTGTAGCATAGCTGCCTTCCGGAGCATTAAAATGAAACGGATCGTACCCCCAGTTGAATCCATCAAAACGGGCCATCCCCTCCATTCTGCCCGGCTCCGAGTAGGGAAACTGTATGGCCTGTGTAACGGGATCTTCTTTAGCGAGCTCCTCAAAAAGATCCAGAATGATCCGGTCTCCCTGGTCATCGCAAACACCCTCAAGAGAGTCGTGGCCAACCACATCGAAGATACGGCTGCAGGGATCTGTGATATCCACTCTTCTGTTTTTGTCCTCGATCACCGAAGCAATATCATTCACGGGGAGAAGATGGAGATGGGTCAGGCCGGCATCCGATAGTTTCTGAAGGTGATTCATCCCGTTTGAAAGGCTGCGCCCATCCTTGCCGTTGTAAGTAAAAGCCAGGTATTTACCCCTGTGTTCCGCCGGCACAGAGTCATCAAACATGCTGAAATCCCGTACATGAGCCTCATAAATCGTAATATCAACCGGATGCTTCTGCACTTTTTGCATCGAATCCCATCCTTCAGGTTTAAGGTCGGGGTCGCCTGCCAGATCGGCAAACTGACTGAATTCGCTGTCGGTGGAGAGGCTCACGGAATAGGGATCGGTCACTTCATACTGCTCTGTACGATTCGTGAGCGGATGATAGACGGTGACATCGAATCTGTAGAAGAGACGATCCCATTCTGGCGGGCCGGAAAATGTCCATACCCCCTTCTCACTCATTCCGCTGTCCGGGCCAATGGTATCGAGCAGGTTTTTATCCTGATCAAATAACCTGAGCGTCAGCTCTCTGGCCGTTGGTGCCCACACTTTAAGTTGGATACCTTCGTCGTGATAGAGCGGCCCGAGTGATCCACTATAGAAGAACAGGTCATCCAGCAGGCCCGGAAACTGAACCCTTGCAGCAGCTGTTACGGATCCATGAGCATCATAGGCAATTGCGATCAACTGACCCTGAACAGCTTTCGCCAATTCATCCCGCGTTGAGCTGTGCGTAAAAGCCGGTAACTCTGCAAGATGCCGGAAGCGATTTTCAAATAGAGCCGGAAGAGTTTCGGTTGGTTCCAGAGGAATACTCACTCCTCCCTTCACAGATCCATCATTGACAGTGATATCTGCGGCGTTACTGTACCGAATCTCAAATGCGACTGCGTCCTCTCCTGCATCCCATACGATGATCGATTCAGACACCCAGTGAGCGGATGCTCCCTCAATATCCTGAACGGGGTTTGCGCTGAGGGCCTGCAGGCCGGTAATAAGCCATAGGATCAGGAGAGCGGAAAAGGTTTGAGATCGCATATTCTGAAATTGGTTAATGGGATGAACAGCTGTTATCAGATCTTCAGTTGAAGATAGCAGTTGTAATTCATATAAAAAAAGCCCGGTGAGGGGATCACCGGGCTGGTCATTCTTTCAAAACTGTTCCGGATCAGTGGAACCGATTCGGATCGTTTTGTGAGTTCAGAGGTTTAGTCAATCAGGGCGGCGAGTGCGGCTCCAACAAGGCTCGACTGCTTCACTTCGGTAAACTCGTAGTACCGTTTTTTGTCACCTGACAAAAACGAGGCGAGTTGGGATTCAAACTCAGACTTCAGCTGGTGCATTCGGTAGAATGTAGTCCCCTCTACGGTTATGAGAATCGGTTTATCAGAAGCTTTTCCTTTTTCTGTTTTCAGGATTACCGCAGCGATATTCGCAGCCACAAGGCTTGCACTTCTCTCAATCAGTGAGTTAATGATACGTTCACAGCTCTGATGATCCTGAGGTGTGGCCGGAATTTCGTTCAGCGGGCCTCTGTTATCGCCATCTGTTACATACAAATTGGCCTCTTCAGCGCTGAGCTGGTTAAGAGATTCGATATTCGAAGCCGTTGCTTCCGTAAAAACCCCCTCCGCAGCGGCTGTTTTCAGAGCCTGCAGGCAGAGTCCGCCAAAGTAACCGCCGGAGAACATCTTTTCAAAGGTATACTGGCCCGGATTTGCGGTGGTATTATCAAATTCAACATCAATGGCGGTTCTGGGTGCCTTGCTGAAATTCCCCGATTCGATATTGATGATCATACTTCCGGCCGAACCGAGATCTTTATTCTTTGTGATGTTGGCGTTCTTTTCAATGTAGCAGGTATTGGTTCCGGTTCCGAGAATGTAGCCGATATAGGAATCATACTCTTTTCCATACGCTTCCGATTTCCCTGCAAGCAGAGTAGCCACAGTGTCGTTCAGCAGAACAATCTCCTTGTCGGGTGTACCGAGTGCTTTCAGGAGGTTGGCTCCGATCATCTCTCCTTCCACTTCCGGAGCCTGTACTTCTTTACTGAATTTGATGAGTTTCCCATCCTTGTTTGGATAAATCTCAGTCGCGTATGAGAAGCAGAATCCGATCCGGTCGCATCCTTCTACATGTTTTTTCACATAACCTGCCATTTCGTTAAAAAACTCCTCTCTGGATATCTCCCCCTTCAGTCCGGGCATTTTGGCATGCTCCAGGTTGGTAATTTCCAGTGCACCGCTGCTGTTAAAACGAACATTTGCAACCCTGAAGTTGGTCCCGCCGGCATCGATCGCCACAACCGGTACTTCAATCAGGAACTCATTGTCAGCTTCGATGTAGGTTGGAATCATTCTCAGTGAACTTTCACCCGTACCGAGACCTTCCGTCATTTCAGAGACAAAGTCATCCACAACCTGAGGAATGTCAATATGTTTGCTTGATAGTTTATGTTCAGTCAGAAATGTTTGTACGCTCTTCATGCAGGTAGAATTAAAGATTTAAATGTTTGTTATTCTTTCATAATAGTGCCAAAACAGAGCTTCGGCAACTACGATTGGCAAAAAAACTAAAAAACGTGAATTTGATATAAGAAAGTGAATAAATGGTTAAAAAAGATGTTCTGAGGATTTACAGGTTAATTTTTACTGAAATACTCGAGTGCCCCCGAAAGATAAACCATGGGAGCATTCCAGTTTATTGTCACTTCGTTGGTTGAATAACTGCACCAGTGATCCAGAAAAGTAGTTGCCCGGCAAAAAGAGGAGAGCCAGCAATAGAATAAGAGATCTCATAGTCAATGATATTTATACTTGTTAATGTCTCCTGAGCAGATCC
>REDA01000048.1 GCA_007693745.1 Balneolaceae bacterium | reverse complement strand
CGGTACGCAGTCCCTTGGTCTCAATAAAACGGATAAGTTCTTCGCCAGCCCGATCGCTGCCAACACGGGTAAGAAGGTGCGATTCATTGCCAAGTATGTGAAGATGATAAGCGATATTGGCCGGTGATCCGCCTGGTGTTTTGTAACCCGGGAACACGTCCCACAATAATTCACCGAAACTGAGAGTTTTAAATTTTTTCCCCATAAGAGTCAGAGCGGATTGGATGTTAAGTCTCTTTTGACCGAATACTAAACCCGGTGGATGCAGTAGTACATTAAAAAATATAAAGAAGCAGCCTGAATGATGCCGGAACTTTTTTGCTTTTACAGATTTCGTTTACGTAGCTGTAAAACCGGCCTTGTCTAAAATTATTCTTATTTTAACAGGCTTTTTAATATTATCAGTAGGAGGCTTTGAAAAACTGTTCTTTTATCCAATATCATCGTTGTCGTAACTTTAAAATCCTCACGGTTGGCTAATGCACTGCGGTTTTAAAGTTGCTTCCGCCTTGATCCTGAACAAAACTCCTGGTTTTTCAAAGCCCCCGGTAGACTGCGGACCTGAAGAATATTCTGAATTTTAAATTTTATACGTAAAAATGGAAAGAAGGGAAGCAATTAAACGAACAGCAGCACTTCTTGGCGGGGCAGTGTTTGCTCCGACTCTGCTGGGCGTGATCAACGGCTGTACACCGAAGGGGGGGAGCTGGTCAGCGTCGCTGTTTAATCCGGTTCAGGCGGCAATGACACAGGCATTATCTGAAACGATCCTTCCCAAAACGGATACTCCGGGTGCACTGGATGCAGGCGTTCCGGGATTTATTGAGACAATGGTTGCAGAATTCTACTCCGGTCAACAGAGGGAACTGTTTTTAAACGGACTGGACTCCTTCGCAGAGAAGTGCATTCATGATACTGGATCATCGTTTACGGAACTCTCTCCGGAGGAGAAACTTAGGTACACCTCTGCAATCAACAGAGAGGCAGTCAGATCCGAGCATCGGGAGGGTCCGCCGTTTTTCCTGATGTTCAAGGAGCTGGTACTCATCGGATTCTTTACTTCTGAAGAGGGTGCCACACAGGTTCTGAGGTATCTGCCAGTACCCGGCTACTACGAAGGATGTGTACCATTTAAGGAGATCGGAAGAGCCTGGGCCATCTGATATCATTCATCACAATAACTACCAAAAATCAGAGAAATTAACATATGTTTGCTCGCTTTACATTATCACTCACACTCATCTCCTTGTTTCTCTTCAATTCTTGCGGGGAACACGACCACCATGCCCATCACCATTCAGTTTCCGAAACAGAGCAGCAACAGTTTCTTGTGCCTGAATGGGCGGTAAATGCCAATATCTATGAGGTGAATATACGCCAGTTTACGCCGGAGGGAACATTCCGTGCGTTTATGGCTGATATTCCCCGCCTTCAGGAAATGGGTGTGAGAATTCTCTGGCTGATGCCGGTACATCCCATCGGTGAAGTGAACCGAAAGGGGACGCTGGGCAGTTACTACAGTGTGAAAGACTTCACCGGGATCAATCCGGAATTTGGAACGAAAGAAGATTTCAGGGCGCTGGTGGATAAAGCGCATCAGCACGGGATGAAAGTGATTATGGACTGGGTTGCCAATCACACCGCCTGGGATGCGGTATGGACTGAAACCAATCCGGAGTTTTACATGACGGATGAGGAGGGCAATTTCTTTCCGCCGGTGCCCGATTGGGAGGATGTGATTCAACTGGATGTCAACAATACGGAGCTGTGGAAGGCGATGACGGATGCCATGGACTACTGGGTGCGGGAGTATGACATTGACGGTTTCAGGGCTGATGTGGCCTACATGCTTCCCATTGAGTTCTGGATTCAGGCACGAACCAGGCTGGAGGAGCACAAGCCGATGTTTATGCTTGCGGAGGCGGAGGAGCCAGAAATTCACCTCGCCTTCGACATGAGCTACGCCTGGGAGTATGCGCAGGCAATTCGGGATATTGGAGCCGGCAGAGCGGATCTTTCAAGGCTGGATGAAGTAATGGAGCGAAATTTTGAACGGTTCCACAACAGGGACTACCGGATGTTTTTTACCACCAATCATGATGAAAACTCATGGCAGGGGGGAGATGTGGAGCTCTATGGAGACAATTTTCTAAACTTCGCGGTACTTTCTGCCACGATCTGGGGAATGCCTCTGATTTACAACGGACAGGAAGCGGGTTTGAACCAGCGGCTTGAGTTCTTTGAAAAGGATGAAGTTCAGTGGGAAGGATTTCGGTATCAGGACTTTTACACCACACTGCTGGATCTTAACACAAGAAATCAGGCGCTATTTAACGGTGAAATTGGCGGCAGATACAAAAAAATGTCCACCGACAGGGACGACGCCATTTTTGCCTTTAAAAGAATTGGGCATCATGAGCAGGTGATGTCGATACTGAACTTTTCGGATCAGGAAGTCACCTTCACTTTTACGGAAGGGCACAGTGGCAGCTGGACAGATGTCTTTGAAAAATCCGGGATCGATGTCGGTCCTGTAGTTACAATCCCAGCGAACCGGTTTATGCTTCTTGAAAGAGTCTATATGAGCCATTAAAAACAGGCACAACTGATGAACAGAACCCCATCACCCCGACCGAGGCTCTCCTTCTGGCAAATCTGGAATATGAGTTTTGGATTTCTGGGAATTCAGTTTGGGTTTGCGCTTCAAAACGCAAATGTAAGCCGAATCTTTGAGACACTGGGTGCAAACATTGATACGATTCCACTGCTGTGGCTTGCAGCGCCTGTAACCGGTCTTGTGGTTCAACCGATCGTGGGCTATTTCAGCGACAGGACCTGGACCCGGCTGGGTCGTCGAAGGCCCTATTTTTTATGGGGTGCTATTCTTGCATCTGCGTCACTTGTGATCATGCCAAATTCGCCCCTGCTCTGGGTGGCTGCCGGTATGTTATGGATCCTGGACGCCTCCATAAATGTCTCCATGGAACCCTTCAGGGCTTATGTTGGGGATATGCTGCCTTCCGAACAGCGAACCAAAGGGTTTGCCATGCAGAGCTTTTTCATCGGTACCGGAGCCGTGGTGGCATCTGCACTGCCATGGGTTATGACCAACTGGCTCGGTATTGCCAATACAGCACCGGAGGGAGTGATTCCTCCCTCGGTCAAACTCTCTTTTTATGCCGGTGCGGCCGTTTTTTTTCTGGCTGTTCTCTGGACTGTGCTGCGTTCCAGAGAGTATTCTCCGGAAGAACTGGAAGCGTTTGAAGCGTATGAAAATCAGCTTCTCGAGGATCCCGAAGAAGCCAAAAGAGATATTCCGATTGAGCCGGGAGGAGGAGAAAAGAAAATACGATTTGGACTAAGTGTTTCTGCAGCTGGTCTGCTGCTTTCTTTTGCAGTTTTTACCGGGCAGCAAGACTTTGAACTCTACATTCTTACCATTGGTGTGTTGCTGATCGGCCTGATCACACTGCTCGCCGGCATATTGCAAAAATCGGGAAAAATCGAGCAGGGTCTCGTTGTAGTGGCACACGATTTTCTCACTATGCCAAAAACGATGATACAACTCGCTTTTGTCCAGTTTTTTTCATGGTTTTCCCTTTTTGCCATGTGGATCTATACTACGGCTGCCGTTACCTCCCATATCTATGGAGCGACTGATCCTACCACTGCTCTGTACAATGAAGGAGCCGACTGGGTTGGAATTCTGTTTGCCATTTACAACGGGTTTGCCGCCGTCATCGCTTTTGGCCTGGCACCACTGGCCAGGCGAACCAGCCGTAAAGCTGTACATTCCATTGCCCTTTTAACCGGAGGATGCAGCCTGATCAGCATCTACTTTTTCAGTAATCCGGCATTACTTCTTCTGCCCATGGTGGGAATCGGTTTTGCATGGGCAAGTATCCTCTCTATGCCCTACGCAATTCTGGCGGGTTCTCTCCCTGCCAAAAAGATGGGTCTCTACATGGGTATTTTTAATTTTTTCATTGTTATTCCCCAGATTATTGCGGCGAGTATGCTTGGCTTTATCACACGAAACTGGTTTGACGGAGAGGCTATATTTTCACTGATGCTTGGTGGGGGTGCGATGATTATTGCTGCTCTGAGTGTCTATTTTGTGAACGATGTGGACGCAGATATGAGCGGCAGTGAGTGATTGGTCACCCTGAAATGAAACCCAACTGTTCAGCAACAATTCCATGAGACTTGATCCCAAATATTTCAACCGCTTTATCATTATCTGTGGCCTTATCGGTTTACTTGCGATCACCTTTTTCTCGATTCGACACTCCTTTAGCCGCATTTCTGATTATGAAAAGCGACTCGGCCAGGCAGATTTCTCCGGACTCAAATTTCAATCCTTCGACCGACCTGATTCACTTTCTGTAGAGGAGTTCAGGGGAAAACCCGTACTAGTTCATTTTTGGTCAACATGGTCGGGCCTGTCTCAGGATGTGGGGGCTTTTCTGGAGCTGAATCGTGACCAGTACCCTGACCTGGTCGTCATCGCTGCAGCAGTGAGAGACGACAGTACACTGATCAGTACTTACATTGATGAACAGAACTTTTCCTTTCACCACGTTGAAGGGACGGAGTTTTACCAGTCTCTTCTGGTGCCCGGGATGCCGTCTCAAATCCTCCTGGATCAGGCGGGAGCGCTTGCCCGCTATCAGGTGGGAGGGGATACCCTGGCGCTCAGGAACATGTTGAATGATTTTTTCACCGGGCGGGATGAGTGATAAAAACCGTTATATTCTGTTGAACGGCACTCTTCTGAAGGCAGAAGAGGCCGTGATCCCTGCTGTTTCGGCCGGACTTTTCTACGGTGCGGGTTGTTTTGAAACGATGTTGGCAATTGACGGGCGTATCCAGCATGCAGATGATCATTTTGAGCGGTTTTTCCGGGGTATTGACTATCTGCGTACTCAGAGAAATGCTTTGCCTGAGAGCCACGCGATTCAGGATTCGCTGCATCAACTGATCCGGAGAAATGGATTGGAGAAGGGCAGGGGCAGAGTCCGGCTACAGTACTCCTTGCTGGAGACTTCCGGTTACAGATCTGAAAAGGAAGCGGGTCATCTTCTGTTCGGTGAAGCGGCTCCCGCAGTTTCTTCCCGTGAACCGCTGAGTCTCACCTTCACAACGGTTTCGACCATATCTTCGAAGGCAAGGCCAGCCTGTCTGAAGCTGAGCAATATGCTGCATTACAGAGAAGCATTTCGAATAGCAGAAGAGTCGGGTTATGATGATGGAATTCTGCTTTCAGATATGGGAGCTGTAGCGGAGACCTCCATAGCCAATATTTTCTGGAAAAAAGAAAATGTGTTTTACACACCCTCCCGAAGTTGTAACATTCTGCCTGGAATCATCCGTAATAAACTGCTCAATGGCCTTCGCTGCAGCTATTCGGTCGTTGAGACAGAGGCAGACCCTGATGTGCTGATGGATGCCGATACCGTCTGGGTAACAAACAGCATTGCCGGAGTAAGGCCGGTTAAACAAGTTGGCAGCAGGTTTTTTCCGGAGGACGAAGGCCTCACGAAACTTCTGAACTCTCTGGTTCAAGAATAGTTATGGTACAGATGGAAAAACGGATACCGCCTGATTTCTCAACCGCCAAGGGGATAGAAACATGGCTCTTATCCATTCCGAAATTCAGTGATGCCGGAGTCGCCGCCGCAAATTTTAATCTGGAGAGAATGGCGCGCTTCTGTGAGGTATTGGGGAATCCACAGCTTCAATACAAGACGATTCATGTAGCCGGTACCAACGGAAAAGGAACGGTGTGCCGTATGCTTGCCTCTGTATATCAGAGTGCAGGGTACAGGACCGGATTATATACATCCCCACATTTGATCGATCTGAATGAGCGATTTCGCCTGAATTCGGAATCCATGGAGAGTTCAATGCTGCCTCAATTCTTTGACTTGGCCGGAGATCATATTCTGAGTTTTAACTACACTTTTTTTGAACTGACAACGGCTATTGCATTCTGGTATTTCAGGAAGATGAATGCGGATGTTGCTGTCATTGAAACGGGACTTGGCGGACGCCTTGATGCAACCAATGTGATTGATCCCGAACTCTCTGTGGTTACCTCAATTTCACTGGATCATACAGACGTTCTGGGCAATACAATTGAGCTGATTTCAGCAGAAAAAGCCGGGATCATCAAGAACAAAAAACCTGTGATTACCGGTATTCTGCCACCCGAAGCTGAAGAAGTGATAAAAAAGGTGGCGGAGAAGAATTCATCGCCATTCTTCACCATAACTGACAGCTCTTTTGACAGAAGTGATGCCTGCATTGAAACAGATGTACAGAGTATTAAGAACGCCCTCGGAAAGAATACCACTCAAATTAATTATCAAAACGCTTTGCTTGCCGCTAAGAGTCTGAAGCTGCTGCAGAGTTCTCTTCCTTTAGAAAAGGAGGCCATTGCGGATGGGTTCCGAAAACTTGACAGCCGTTTTCCGTCAACAGCCGCATTTGAAAGGTTATCGCAGCATCAGAGATGGTTTTTTGACGGAGCGCATAACCCGGCAGCCACGGAAGCAGTGATCCGTCAGATGCAGCGTCTGACGGATCTGGAGGAGTGGACGGTGATATTGAGTTTCATGAGCGATAAGCTGAATCACTCTTTAGCTGAGAAGTGGCAGGCTTTCGATCAGGTCTGGCTCTGGCCGATGGCATCCGAACGGGCCGCCGGAGAAGCTGAAATGCTGAGCTACTTCCCGAACGGGAAAATACTGAACAGGACACAGAAAGAGTTATTGGCTGAAATTGACACAAAATTAGTTATTTTTAGTGGAAGTCTTTACTTTTACTCTATAGTCAGAGAATGGATTCATTCCATTTCAGCTTCCTGAACAAACTTCCGCTCTCTAAACAGACGTGATACCCGTCAATCTTACTACGAACGGGGTTATATTCTGCTCTGAAATAAACAACATTTGAATAAACAATCATTATGTCGGAGAATCAACCCGATAAACCGGATTTCACAGATCTGGATTCATTGAGAAATAAAAAATTACAAGATCTCAAGCTGATCGCAAAAGCTCTGGGACTGAAGGGGGTAACCGCTTTAAAGAAACAGGCGATTATTGACCGGATTACAGATGTGGCAACAAAGCAGGCATCTGAAAACCGAATTGAGAAAGAAAAAGTGTCCGCTGAGGTGGATACCGGTGGTGAAGAGCCTTTGAAAGCTGCTCATGATTCGGTCTATGGAGAACAGGATCACATTCAGAGTTATGATATTGACCCACCCAGAACGGGAAAGCCAAAGCAGAATCAAAAGAACAGGTTTCCCAATCGAAAGCAGCCGAAAAAGCATGTGAGCAATGCCCTGCCGGAATCAGATGCAGATACTCTGGATGGCCGGCTCGCAGAGATCATGCCGCAAATGGGCAAATTCCTGCTCAATGAAGGAACACTGGAGATTCTTCCCGATGGCTACGGCTTTCTCAGATCGGTAAACTATTTTTACAAGGCAAGTCCGGACGATATTTACGTATCCCCATCGCAAATCAAGCGGTTCAGACTTAAGCAGGGAGACAGCGTGATCGGTATCATCAGGCCTCCGAAAGTGGGTGAGAGATATTTTGCCCTGCTTCGTGTTGAGGGTGTTAATGGAAAAATTCCAAAAGACATGGACAACCGGCAGGATTTCGAGGATCTGCTCCCGATCTATCCGGAAGAGCGTTTTAAGCTGGAAAATAGCTTTGCGGAATATTCCACCCGAATTATGGATCTTTTTACTCCGATTGGAAAAGGACAACGCGGGCTGATCGTTGCCCAGCCCAAGACCGGTAAAACCACCATATTGCGGAATGTAGCCAATGCAGTAAGCAGGAATCATCCGGAGACGAAAATTATCATCCTTCTTGTGGATGAGCGACCGGAAGAGGTGACGGAAATGCAGCGAACTGTTAAAAATGCTGAGGTGGTTGCATCTACTTTTGATGAAAAGCCGGAAAATCATGTGGGACTCTCCGAAATCGTTTTTGAAAAAGCGAAACGGCTGGTTGAAAGCGGGCATGATGTGCTTCTCTTACTCGATTCCATCACCCGGCTTGCCAGGGCGTACAATGTTTCTTCGGGTAACTCCGGCCGGACAATGACAGGGGGTGTGGACTCAGAGGCGCTTAAAGCACCGCGGCAACTGTTCAGTTCCGCAAGAAACATTGAGAACGGCGGGAGCCTGAGCATCATGGCTACGGCTCTCGTGGAGACAGGTTCAAGGATGGATGATGTTATCTTTGAAGAGTTTAAAGGTACCGGCAACATGGAACTTGTTCTTGACCGAAGGCTTGCCGAGAGAAGAATATTTCCCGCCATTGATGTATTCAAGAGCGGGACCAGAAGAGAGGAACTGATTGTATCGGATGAGGAGAGAGAAAAAGTTGTTCTGCTCCGGCGTTATCTGAATAATCACAATGCAAGTGAGGCTATGGAGTTTCTGCTCGACAAGATGAAGGGAACCCGCACGAACGAAGAGTTTCTGATCTCCATGAACAAGTAACCCGGCAATAATCCGGTACACTGAATGAGATTCAGCCGGATGTTATTCTTTCAGAAACTTGGAAAAACACGCCTATGAAAAAGTTTGATGCACTCGTTGCAGGATCGGGGCATAACGGTCTGATCACCGCCTGTTATCTCGCAAAAGCGGGGTACAAAGTTGGAGTACTTGAAAAAAGAGATACCATTGGCGGTGCTGTGTGTACAGAAACGATGTTTCAAACGGAACAGAATCCCCATGGATTCAGAATGGATGTGGGCTCATCCGTGCACATTATGATTCATCAGACAGGAATCATTGAGGAGCTGGAGCTCACAAAGTACGGGCTCAGTTACATCGACATGGATCCGTTCATGAGCTATCCGCTTCCTGACAGGAAGGGAGTTATTCATTTTCACAAAGACCTGGAGCAGACACTTGAATCGATCGCGAAGGTTTCTCCATCTGATGTGAAAAACTACCGCGAGTTTATCGGGTTCTGGGAGCGTATTAACAAGGGAGTACTGAAAGCGTTTATGGTTCCGCCAACGGGCAAAAATATCTTCATGGAGATGGCCAAGGGACAGATTCGTGATGGATCCATGTTTAAAAAAGGGGAGCAGCTCGATGGTCTGCAGAAGATCCTCGGAAGCTATGGTAGTGTGGTGGACAAAGCGTTCGACAGTCCCTATCTGAAATCAGCCCTGATCTGGTTTGCTGCTCAGTCGGGTCCGTTACCGGATCAGTCGGCGACCGGAGATTTTGTGGGTTGGCAATCAATGCTGCACCACAGCGGAGCCAAACATCCGAGAGGAGGGAGTGGCATGCTTACTCAGGCGATGAAGAATTATATTGAAGCGCATGGCGGTGAAGTGATACCTGAGAGTCCGGTGAAAAGAATTCACATTGAAGATGGTGTGGCAAAGGGGCTTGTTACGGAAGGGGATACCTATTATGGTGCGGATTTGGTTGTCTCAAATATTCACGTGCAGACTACAATGCTCAAACTGGTAGGGATGGAACATCTTTCAGGGGAGATGATCCGTAAGGTAGAGAATATTCAGGTTGGCAATGGCTTTGGTATGGTGATACGGTGTGCAGTGGAGGAGCTTCCGGAATACAGTGCTGCACCGTCCGATCCCCTGATTCATAACGGTATGCAGCTGCTGGCACCTTCGGTCGGTTATATGAACCGTGCGATTTCCGATTATATTAAAGGCAACCCGCCGGAAGAGCCTGCTGTTTTGGCAATGACTTTCTCTAAAATTGATCCTGATGTGGCCAGAGACGGGAAACACACACTGTTTGCCTGGGCTCAGTGGCATCCGTATGAACTCTCCAACGGAGAGAAATGGGATGACATCAGGGAGAGGGAAGCGGAGAAAATCTACTCTGTTGTGGAAAAGTATGCCCCAAACATGAAAGGGAAACTCATCGACTGGTATATACAGTCACCATTGGACATTGAACGAAAGCACGGACTTCTCAGAGGCAATGTAATGCACGTTGAGATGAATTTTGACCAGATGTTCATGTTCAGACCACTTCCCGAATTAAGCCGTTACGAAACCCCGGTCCAAAACCTCTATCTCTCCAGTGCTTCATGTCACCCAGGCGGAGGTGTATTTGGTGCTGCAGGCTACAATGCGGCGCAGGTTATTTTGAAAAAGAGAAAAAAACGTTTTGCAAGGTCGTGATGAAAATTAGTTTCCCTTCCTCCATTGCGGAGATAAATCTTGACAGTGCCGTTCTAAATCTGAAAGAGATAAGATCCAGATCCGCAGGAAAAAAAATTCTGTCTGTTGTAAAATGTGATGCCTATAGTCATGGAGCGCCGCAGATATCCAAAGCGATTGAAGAGAATACCGACTGGTATGCTGTAGCCAGTGTGGATGAAGGCATACAACTGCGAATGAGCGGTATCAGGAAACCAATTCTTGTTTTCGCGGCACCCGGTTATGAAACGGCTGCAGCATACCAGACGCACGGCCTGACGGCTTCTGTTTCTGATCTCAGCCACTTTTCCACTCTGATGGACGGCACTTCCTACCATCTGAATTTTGATACCGGAATGGGTCGTCTGGGATTCTTTCCGGAGGATGCAGAAGAGGTCAGACGAATGGCTGTTGTGAATCAGAGGCTCTTGTGCAGAGGTATCTATTCACACTTTGCTACAGCTGACGACCCGGGTTCTGCTGCCGTTGCTGAGCAGCATGAAAGATTCAGATCTGTTTTAAGTCACTTTAGTGAAATCCCGCTGGTGCACATGAGTAACACCGGTGCAGTGGTCAACTATCCGGATCTTGACCATTTTGATATGGTGAGAACCGGTTTGGGTATGCTCGGATACAGTTCCGGATCAACCCGCTACAGCTGGCTGAAGCCGGTTTTGAAATGGACTACCGAACTGGCTCAGGTCCGCCGTATAAAGAAAGGCACATCTGTAAGTTACGGTTCAACATGGAAGGCACCTGAAGAGGGTTATCTGGCTACACTGCCCGTTGGGTATGGCGACGGTGTGCCGAGAACGCTCAGCAACAGGCTCATGGTTTGGATTGATGGGGAATACTATCCGCAGGTCGGGCGTGTTACAATGGACATGATGATGATTTTCCTCGGTAATAAAAAACTGCCGGTGAAAAGTGAGGTTCATCTGTTGGGTGGCGGGGGATGGAATGCCCATGACTGGGCTGAGACGACCGAAACCAATGTCCATGAAATTCTCACCAATCTGACATTAAGAGTGGGCAGGGTGTACTTACAGAGCCGGTATTCAGAGAATTAGAAACGCCTGTAAAAAAACCGTTGCCCGATAGAGATCAGAATTACCGGTACTCGTTAATCCGGGAAAATCCTTGAAATCTGTATTTCGTAGTAGAGTGTATTCTCCCTGAACATGGCCGTTGATGAACCCGAAGGTGCACTTTGATACCCCATTTCAGGGGATACCTGAAAGGTTGTTTTTTCACCTGTTTTCATACCAAGCAGGCTGGCTTTTAATCCCGGGGTAAACGACTGCAGGATTGAAAACTGGAACACATTCTGCAGTCTGCCTGATTCCCGTACAGATAAAAGTACCGGTTCTGTTCTTGAGTTTGCAAATGTACTGTAAATAATTTCTCCATCATCTGTTCGCAGCGTCATATAGAGTGATACATCATCCCTTGCTGTTACAAAATAGGGGCCGAAACCCTCTTCATGTACGTAAGCTAAAATCCCATTCTCAATCTCCACGGGTTCGATCCCGCTGATTGGTGTTGGATCAGGAACTGTAGAAAAATCCGGGGGTGGTATTGAAAACGGATCAGTAGATTCGCACCCGCCCAGCCAGGCTGCAGCTAAAAAAAATGGCAGTAAAAGTAGTTTTTTAGATCTTTTCATTTTAAAAAAATTTCAGATAGAATTCCTTAACGCTTAAAGATAGTGCTTATTTTCAAGAAAAATATTCATTGAAATGATATCCGGTGGTTTGTGGGATTAATCATCTGCAAATGCCGCTTCCATCTCCTTTTTACGCTGTTTTAAAGCAATTCTGCTTAAAAATATTGAAAACTGATACAGAAGTATCAGAGGAAGTGCAATCATGATCTGTGAAACAGGATCCGGTGGTGTTAAAAAAGCTGACAGGATCATTGCTCCGACAATGGCATGTCTTCGGTAGATTTTCATTCCTTCGGGTGTGATTAATCCTACCTTGGAAAGGAACCAGCTGATCACAGGTATCTGAAAAATAACCCCACAGGCGAGAGTCCACAAAGCAACAGACACAAAATATTCGTTGATATCAAACTCATTGCTGATGATATCAGAGATGATAAACTGCGTAAAAAACTGAACTGCAAAAGGAACGAGAATAAGATAGCCAAAAGAGATACCCAGCAGGAAAAAGAAATTTATGAACAGGGCATTCAGTACCGTTTTTATCTTCTCAGTAGATTGCAGTGCGGGTTCGATAAACGCCCAGATCTGATAGACCAAGAAAGGAGAACCGATGATTCCTCCAATGATAATTAGAGTGCCCCAATATGTAAAGAACTGACCGGGTAGCCTTCTGGAAATCAGTGAGAGATCTACTGCATTGATCGGCATGATCTGATACATAAAAAAATCCTTACTTGCCGGACCCAGAATAAACTGCTGAATAAAAAAATCTCTGAAGATAAAGGCGACAATCACTCCGGCAAAGACGGCGATCAGGCCTTTCAGAATTCTCCAGCGAAGCTCTTCAAGGTGATCCAAAAAGGACATGGAAGTTGTCGGGTCTTCAGCCGGAGGAGTTGCCTTCGGTAGTATGGACCCCATTATACTGCGCTTGGGCCGTCCTGTAAGATCACTCATTCTGCTTCTGCAACCTCATGCTCATGGTTTAATTGGATCCTGTAAATGAATTGTGGTCTGAGAAGTTACGATACGGATGCCAGATCATAGAGTGGAAATCGTTTACACATCTCCTGTACTTCAGACTTAACGGAGAGTATCCGTTTTTCATCATCAGGTTTTTGAAGAACTTTGTCAATGAGCCGAACTACTTCCGTAAACTCACTCTCATTAAATCCCCTTGTGGTGAGGGCCGGGGTGCCGATCCGGATACCGGAAGTGACAAACGGACTTTGATCATCAAAAGGAACCATGTTTTTATTCACGGTAATTCCGGCAAGGTCGAGAGCTTCCTCAGCAACTTTTCCTGTCAGATTTTTATTTCTCAGATCTACAAGGATTAAGTGGTTGTCTGTGCCACCGCTCACAAGATTGTAGCCTCTGTTCATAAACTCCGATGCCATCTGTTTCGCATTTCTTTTCACCTGCTGCTGATACTCCTTGAATCCGGGCTGAAGTGCCTCGCCAAATGCAACAGCTTTGGCGGCAATCACGTGCATCAACGGGCCTCCCTGAGTTCCGGGGAATATTGCAGAGTCAAGTACTTCACTGATCATTTTGACTCTGCCGGATTTGGGTGCGGTAATGCCAAGCCGGTTTTCGTGATCCCGGCCGACAAGTATCATTCCTCCCCGCGGCCCTCTGAGTGTTTTATGCGTTGTGGTTGTCACAACATCGGCATACGGCAGGGGATCATTTAATTCATCTGCTGCGATGAGTCCGGCAGTGTGGGCCATATCCATCCAGAGGAATGCTCCCACTTCGTCAGCGATATCCCTGAACGCCTGATAATCAAAATCGCGGGTATAGGCGCTGGCTCCGATAGAGATCATTCGGGGCTGCACTTCCCGGGCGATCTCGCGCACTTTATTCAGATCGATACGCCCTGTTTCGCGATCCACACCATAAAACTGTGCGTTATAGGTGATCCCGGAAAAATTAACAGGTGATCCGTGAGTAAGGTGACCGCCGTGAGCAAGGTCGAGCCCCAGCAGTGTATCGCCGGGTTTCATATAGGCCAGGTAGACTGCTGCATTGGCGGAAGCACCGGAATGGGGCTGCACATTCACCCAATCAGCACCGAAAAGCCTTTTCGCCCTTTCCCTGGCAAGGTTTTCCACCTTATCAACATGCTCACAGCCGCCGTAATATCTCTTCCCGGGATATCCTTCCGCATATTTGTTGGTCAGAACCGTTCCCATTGCTTCGATGGTAGACACAGATGCGAAGTTCTCAGACGCAATCAGCTCAAAATTAAGATTTTGACGTTCTGTCTCTTCTTCAATAAAATGGTAAAGCTCGGGATCGGTGGATTTTAATCTGTTCATCAGAAGTTACTTGTCATTAATAAATCGGATTTTCTCAACACGCCTTTGATGCCGCCCCCCCTCAAAATCGGTGTCGAGCCATACTTTCACAATTTCCTGAAGCTGCTGCCTGTCCAGTTCCTTTCCCGGAAGGCAGAGAATATTCGCGTCATTATGCTGCCTCGACAGCCTTGCAGATTTTTCGCTGTAAACCAGTGCTGCTCTTACATTTGGATACTTATTCGCGGCGATGCACATTCCCTGACCGCTTCCGCATATCAGGATCCCATTCGGATTCTCTTCATCATTTACTTTTTTGGCAACAAGTACTGCAAAGTCGGGATAATCCACCGATTCCGGAGAGTGTGTTCCAAAATCAACAGGAAGATGCCCCATTTGTTCCAAAATTTCAATAACTTGCCTTTTGGCTTCGAAGCCGGCGTGATCACTCGCAACAGGTATTATCATGGAATGTTTCTGCATAAATCTTTAATCCTGAAATATCTCGAAAAAAACAGTGATGAAAAAACCTTTTATGATTTTATTTGAAGATCAGAAACAGGGTATTGAGCCTGGTTCTGCCGGGAGACGATTATGCCGTTTGCTGAAGTCGGCTTTGGTGCGATTTTAAAAAAGCAATCGAAATTTGATTGAATTCTTCGGGTTTGTCCACATTCACAACATGGCCACTGCCTTTAACGATTTCAAGCCATGAGTGCTGAAAATCCGCAACCATCTTTTTCACAGGTGGTAAAAACATGTGGTCTTCTTCCCCCATTACGTACAGGGTAGGGGCACCCATCTCTTTCTCCGTAAAATATCTGAGCAGTGGATTTACCTCGTATGTAAGCCGGAACCATTTAAGAAACTCCTTCTTTGCGAGATTTTTTGCATCTCTCACAAAGAGATGTCTGGACTCCTCATGATTGCTTTTAGGCATGATCACCCATGCAAAAAGCTTATAAAGCCACATAAAGGGTACGAGCCTTTTGAATGTGTGACCCAGCCACACCAGGATTCTTGACCGGATGTTCATACGGGTGATTGCTCCGCACATCACAGCCGAGAGAACCCTGTCGGGTTCCATATCTGCAATGGTACGTATCAGAATAGTACCAAGGGAAACGCCTACAAAGTGAGCCTGTTTAATTCCGTTTTCACTAAGTGTTTCCAATACATCCCTGCTCACAGTCTTGAATGTGTACTTCTCTTTGTAGTACGCTTTCATCGTACTCATTTCCCTCGATTTACCATGACCTCTTAAATCCACCAGAAGGACGTTGAATTCTTCTGTATAGGGTTTGATCTGCCTGAACCAGATCGAAGATGAGCCACCCGCTCCATGGATAAAGACCACCCAGTCTTTGTCCGGAGAGAGATGATATGTTTTAGTGGAGAGCACTTTGAAACTTTAGGTTGTTGCAGTTGAAGACAGATATAATGAAAGAGACCTAAAATAAGAAGAAGATTTCCAATATCTGAATTTGTAATCAGACGACCATCATTTATCTTTCATTCTTCCCGGATTCATTTGTGCTGTGATAACAAAATTCGGTTCCGCAAGGTTTCATGACACTATCCTGCCGCTGAAGATCAGGACGGTATGAAACGATTCTGTTTATACAGTCATTCTGACGATGGATTAAAATGATTCGACACTCTTTTGCACTCTTCCGTACACTCCTCTTTCCGGTGCTGACCCTTGGCTGGTACCTGATCTACATTGGCGGCCTCCCGCTCGTGCGTATCAGAAACAAGCGATTTGAGACCTGGAGGAATCAGTCGATGAAACTCTGGGGAAAAAGTGTTTTATGTCTTTATAACATGAAACTGCAGGTAGAGGGTCCTGTGCCTGAACCACCTTTTTTACATGTAAGTAATCATCTGAGCTACATGGATATACCGGTCTACTCTGCAGTTCTTGAGACAACATTTATCTCAAAAAGCGAAGTAAGGAACTGGCCATTGATCGGTTACATGGCGCACAGTCTGGGAATTGTTTTCATAGACAGACGAAAAAAAAACGATATACACCGTGTAAATGAGGAAATTACGAAACAGATCAATCCCTGGCAGGGAGTACTTTTTTTTCCTGAGGGGACCACTTCTCCGGGATTGGGTGTAATGCGGTTCCGAAATTCATTACTGGATGACTCAGCCCAACATGGGAGAGGGGTAACCTATTCATCCATCCGTTATGAAACGACAGAGACCGATGTACCGGCATACAAATCTGTCTGCTGGTGGGGAGGAGTGCATCTGCTCAGTCACATCTATAACGCCGGTAAAAACCGAAAAGTGATTGTAGAGGTCCGCTTTGGTTCTCATCCACTGGTCAACCGGGATCGAAAAATGCTGGGTGAGGAATTGCAAAAAGCCGTTGAAAACATCTTTGTTCCAGTGGCGGAAAAGATACCCGAGACCTTTACCCCTCTTCAGCTGTGAGTTATCTTTTGTCTTTGAAAAAATCCTGAAGCAGCTGTCTTGAATCGGCCTCCATAACACCCTGAATGATTTCCGGCCTGTGATTCAGCAGTTTATTTCCGGCAATATGCAGTAAGGTACCGCAGGCGCCGGCTTTTTCATCCAGCGCGCCAAAAACCACTCTTTTGATTTTAGCCAGTATGATGGCTCCGGCACACATGGAGCAGGGCTCCAGGGTAACGTAGAGCGTGCAGCCTGTCAGGTATTTATTGTCAATGGTAGCACAAGCGGATGAAATCGCCAGCATTTCGGCATGTGCTGTAGGATCCTTCAGCATCTCTGTCTGATTATGTCCTCTGCCAATAATTCGCCCGTTCTGTACTACTACCGCTCCGACGGGGATTTCCCGGTTACGGCTAGCCTCTTCTGCCAATCTGAATGCCTGAGTCATGTAATGGTGATGTTCCGAAAATAGGGAATCCGGTTCAGAATTAAACATTGGCATGAAAAATTGTTAAATTAAATGCAGTACCATGTTTGAAACAAATTTGCTGATTACAAATCTAATTTAATATGGGTGCCTTGAGAAAATAGCGATTATTGTTTGATTCTTCGAGGGTGTGCATCAGAAAACTGAGCATCAGTTCGCCGGATTCCGGTTTTCCAGACACAAAGCGATCGAATTAAATAATCATTTTCCTAAGTACCCGCATCTTGCAGCAATCGTGGCATACTAAACAGGCAAAACGAAATCAGGGACATTAAAATGAAAAGACAGTTAAGCACCATATCCGCAATTACTTTACTATTGATTCTATCAGGCTGCGGCAGTTCACTTATCATTGAAAATGTTGATTACGCACAACCTCTGGAAAGTGTTCTGGTTCCCGACAGCAATAATGAGGTACACGATCAGAGATATGCTCTCCGATTCACTATTTCCGGGATTCTGCTCAGAGAGGGGGTTGAGGGTGTACAGGAAATCAGGCTGATCAGAGATCAGGCCGGACTCTATTATCTGACTGCAGCCGGATTTAGTTCTGTGTATCAATTTACACCAGAGCAGGGTTCGCTGAAACTGATGAACCGGATAGCGATCCCCGGCGATGTTTTACAGCAGCCTGCGTTCAATCAGCGGGGGAGTTACATAGAACTTGTAGACACCTCGAACGGACGTACATTCAATCTTAGTGAAGTGTAAATTCAAATCAGACAGAGATTATGAATATTAAAAAGAGATCACCCCGGATACGATTACTTCTATTAAGTTTTTTCACTCTTTTGAGTGGGTTGAGCGTGCATGCTCAGACATCCGATTTTCAATTACTTGAAAATTTCAACAATGATTTCCATAGAATTTCAACTGAGATTGATCAAGTGATCGATATGGGTGCTTTGCGTGAAATCGAACTGGAGATATCGTCATTTGAATCCAGGTATTCCGATCACCGAACCCTTATTACGGCGGCACTTTATCCGGTTACGTTCGAAGAGAGAGTAAACTCTCTTCGTGATCGCATTATGGTGAAAAACCAGTCGCTATCCGTAGTGGATCAGTTGAATAGCCGAATTGAAGGTCTTATAGCAGAAACGGATCTGTTCAGAAGCCGAATCAATCAGTTAAACAGTGAAATATCCACTCTTCAGCAAAATATTGAGCGTTCATCGGCCAGTGAGAGCAGACAGGCCGCATTAATCAGGCAGTACAGACAGAATCTTGAATCAAGGGATCTCTTTGTAGCGGATTTTCTGGAGGAACTGATCAACAGATATCAAAATATGGATTCGGCCGAGCGGTCGGAGTTATCGGTTGCAGCGGACAGGCTTCAGGATAACCCGGTTGAAATTTTAAAAAGTATTATTTCAGACTATATCGAACTTTCGAACAACAGATCGGGTCTTTCACTTCCGGATTATGTCTCCATGAGAGCGCAGCATGGATATTTTTCTGATGTTTGGAGCCGAATCGGAGAGCAGTTAACCAGAACGTTTGAGACTGAACGTTCCCGGCAAGCGAGAACAGAAATTGACAACATGCTTGCCGCCTGGCTTGCGTCGGTCGACAACAATGTATGGAGCCTCCTGCAGCAGGAGTTTTATGATCGGTCTATCAGACTTTCGCCATTTACCAACTCTTCGGAACTGAATCGTTCATTACATGAATATATTGATGCAGCGTACGAAATCAGTCTGGAAAGCAACAGGGAAGAGGATTACGGGAAATACAGGAACTTCAGTGATTTCTGGAATACTACGGTGAAAGCAAACTGGGGAGATCTGATTATTGCCGGTAATATACTGACTCACTCCGATATTGCAGCTGTCGATGTCAAGTTGAGCAGCTGGGGTGAAGCTGCTGCTCCCATATCCAATCTGATGTTTATACTCTTGATTGTAAGTATAGCGGTGATTGTGGGTTTGGTTGTGCTGCTGGTAACCAGGAAGAGCTGATCACTGCAGTGACATCCTCTTTCTGATGAACCATTCTGCACTCAACAGGAGTAGTACTATAAAAAACCAGATCAGATTACGATGGAGATGAGAGTAGTAACGTGACACTTCAGAAGAGTAGTTGGCAGTTACGGTCTCCAAAAAACCAATCATTTCATCCAAAGTTCCATCTGAAATAAAGATTCCGTCGGTCATTTCAGCAATCTGCCTCATTAATTCATCATTTCTTCGGGTATTGATGAATTCAGAGTTGGAGGATGCAACATGGAATCTGCTTTCTTCCGTCGCTGTCACCCGATCATTTTTCAGGGCTTCTGCGACAATACGGTAGATACCCTGTGGAAAAGTACCCAATGAGACTTCGTAGAATTCATCCCTGAGGTGGCTCATTCTGTACTGCTGTACCGGATCTGACTCCTCCCCCTGGAAAACCCTGATTTGAATCAAAGCGTCCTCCTCCGGTTCGGCAAGATCATTAAACAGAGCAGCCCTGATGAGTACATTATCAGTCTCGGCGAAATGATCACGCTGTGGGGTAAGGATCAGATTTCTGTCATCCGAAGGTGCGGCTGTCCATGAAACAAGGTTGGTCAACAGCTGTGTGAAGAAGGTCCTTGTTACGGGATCACTATCCCTGGCATACCTGTTCCATCCGTACGTGGTTACAGAGGCTGATTTGTGGTTTGGTGTTTCATTCAGGATCAAGACTGCCTGTTCTGTTTGCACTCTCTCTGCTGTCAGGTTCATCAATGGAACAGATAGCGGTGAGAGACGATAGTTTGCGGAAAAACCATTCAGGCGGGGGAAGCGTGCAGGCAGTTCAAGGTTTTCAAGAACCGGATGGGATTCTGAAACCGAATTCCTTTCAATTTCAAAAAAAGAGGGATTGCGAACAGAATCTGAAAAATACCCCAATAAATTACTCAGCTGCCGGTTCTCCTGGCGATAAAAGGAGAGAGGCAATGAAAAATAGAGTATCGGGATCTCTCTGGTGAAAATCCATTCACTGATTTCGCTGTTCTGTTCGGGAAGTCCGTGCAGAATTAATAAATCCGGATCCACGGAACCGGTCAGTGGGTTTGGACCTGTAATTTGACTGTCGGACAAATAATTTGTGACAATAAGCTCATTTTGAATGTCGGAAGAGATGATCCTTCTGATTGTACTGACATCGGGATGTACTTCAAAAGCAACAGAATGGATCTTGGTTTTATTATCGAGTACTTCGATAGTGAAAGCGGAAGAGTTATTCAATTCAGTTAATTCCCCTTCAAGTGCAGGAATGTTAAATTCAAACTCATAAAAACCCGGATCTTCGAATTCGAGAAAAAACTGCTGCATGATACTGCCGCGTTCAGTAGTGAAGTCGAGCTGTCTGCTTTCTCTGATTTCACCATTCTGAATGAGATTGAGTGTTGCCGTCTGTTCAGAAAAGCCCTCATGGAGAATCTCAACAGAAACGGTCTGCCGTGTGTTTATATAAGAGAGAGGATTATAGGTGACATCGGTCAGTGCAATATCTTTTACATCTGTGGTGTCTCCGGCGGCAAATACCACAGCAGGCACAGAAAGATGTTGAGCAGTAAAGAGCGGATTGCGACCAATCGTGGGAATCCCGTCAGTAAGTAAAATTACGGCAGCCAGACCGGATGAATGCTCCCTGATGTGTTCCATCACGAGATTCAGATTTGTAGCATTTCCTGAAAAATCGGGCACTGTGTCTCTGACAGACTCATCAAATATATAGGGGCGGAGTGTGAACTGATCCTGCGTGATGCTAAAAATATTCCCGATAATCTCACTGTACTCACTCTCTCCCTTATAGTTACCCCTTTCAATAGTCATGCTTTGGCTATTGTCGATGTAGAAGGATACCTGTGGGAGTAAATTCTCTTTGTCTTCCACAATGAGATATGGATTAAACAGAAGAAGTGCAAGAGAAAGAAACGTCAGGGACCTCAGGAGAAGTAGTACGATAAATCCGAAATTACGTTCTTCTTTGATATTATCGCGGTAGCTCCACCATGCAGAAAAAAGACCTGTGATCAGCAAAAAGAGGATCAGTACGACAGGAAGAACCGGACTGAATCCATAGAATAAAAGCCGAGTCATCCAATTGGCCGGTTAAATGTTGCTGAGTAGATTTCGGATAATATCTTCTGTTTTTAGCCCTTCTGCTTCGGCAGCGTAGTTTGCCACGATTCTGTGTCTGAGTACGGGTACTGCAAGTGTTTTGATATCTTCGAGCTCTACATTGTAGCGGCCCTGGGACAGAGCTCTGGTTTTGGCTCCAAGTATCAGGTATTGTGAAGCTCTTGGCCCGGCTCCCCAACTGAGGTATTTATCAATATAATCGCTTGATTCAGGAGTATTGGGCCGGGTTTGCTGAATCAGTTTTACGGATGCATGCAGAACATTTTCAGGAACGGGTACATCTCGAATCATTTTTTGAATGGACATAATCTGATGTTTTTCCAAAATGGATTTGATTTCCACGCTTCTTGGAGATGTTGTCTGTCTCACAATCTCTTTTTCATCCTCAAGCCCCGGATAATCCAGCCAGATACTGTACATGAATCTGTCGAGCTGTGCCTCCGGCAGGGGGTAGGTTCCTTCCTGCTCGATGGGGTTTTGAGTAGCGAGTACGAAGAAAGGCTCTTCAAGTTTAAAGGTCTGCCCGCTGGCTGTCACATTGTACTCCTGCATTCCTTCGAGAAGAGCGGCCTGGGTTTTGGGCGGGGTTCTGTTAATTTCATCCGCAAGAACGATATTGGCAAAGATCGGCCCTTTTATAAATTTGAAACTTTTCCTGCCGGTCTGCTTGTCATCTTCGATCACTTCAGTGCCGGTGATATCACCCGGCATAAGGTCTGGCGTGAACTGGATCCTGCTGAAAGTGAGATTCAAAGTACGTGCGAGCGTTTGAATCAGCAGGGTTTTAGCCAGACCCGGAACTCCTACAAGTACACAGTGACCCCTGGAAAAAAGTGAAAGTAAAAGCTGGTCAATTACCTCATGCTGCCCCACAACGATTTTGGATATTTCCTGTTTGATGCTGTTGTATGAACTGCTGAAAAAAGCAGCCGCTTCTTTCGGATCTGCAGGTATGGGATCTGTAGGTATTGGATCTGTCATCAGACTCAGGGTAATACATTGAAGTCATCTTCCTGACCGGATGCGAATGATTCGGGGATTTCGATCATAAATTCCACGTAAATTTCCTCTCTGAGCTCTTCGATCCACCGGCTCATTTCGATTCCAATTTTTTGTTGCAGTGCAAACTCCCGGATCTGATCGTAATCATCCTTAAGATTCGCCATGTGCTCAGGAATATGTCTGTCGAGACGTACTATGCGAAAGGCCCGGTTCACGTCATTTCTGGTTGGGTTGTAGGCTCTGGGTTCAGAAATTTGTCCGGGTTCATCCAGCAGAAGGGCAATACGGTAGAGAGCCGGCTCAAGCTGATCGAGCTGAAGAATTCTGCTCCCCGTTCTCGGATTGAGAATTCGACCGCCAAATGGTTTGCTGTCCTCATCTTCTGAATGGAGGCGAGCCATGTCGGCGAATGATTTACCGTGCACGAGGACACTGTCACGAATCGCAATGAGTTTATTGATTGCATACTCTTCATCGATAAGCGATTCATCTACCCTAATCAGAATATGATTTGTTTCGATATTGTCGCCTCTTCTTTCATTGAGCCGAATTACATGGAATCCAAACCTTGTTTCGACCACCTCAGAGATTGCGCCGGGTTCAAGTGCGGCTGCGGCCGCCGAATAGGTTGCTACCAGATCGTCAAGAGGCATCATTGGAAGAAGCCCGCCTCGGGGGGCGGATACATCTTCGCTGTAAAGACGGGCCATCTCTTCAAAATTCTTCCCGTAGGTGGTCACGGAATCACGCAGTGCCGCAGCTCTGCCTCTGGCGTCACTGCGGGCATCTTCAAGAGGTGGGGGGATAATCACAATCTGAGACAGAGAGATCTGTTCAGGAATCAGAGGTATAGATTCTTCGGGAATCTGATTAAAAAATTCCTCAACCTCAGGCCGGGTGATGGAGATGCTGTTCATCTTTATTTGCTGGACCTGCTGAGCGATCATCTGTTCTCTGAACTGTTCCCTGAAATCAGCTCGTATCTGAATCAGACTCTGACCAAAGGCTTCCTCAAGCGCTCTTTCACTTCCTGCCTGTCTGATCAACTGGTTGATTCTCTGATCCATATTGCGGTTTACCAGATCATCACTCACCACAACAGAATCGATAACAGCTTTTTCAAGGAGAACATAATTATCAACCATGCTCTGCAGGGCGCTGTACCACAGGTCTTCTGAGAACTCAATGTTGCTTCCATCCAGTTCCGTTTGCCTTAGAAAGTTCAGCACTTCGCCATCAACGTCCGACTTGAGAATAATCCGGTCATTGACGATCGCGATGATTCTGTCTGTTGTACGCATTTGTGCCTGAGCATAAAGCAGTGCAGCTGAGCCCTGTAGAACGAGTAAGGTGAAGAGCAGAAATTTTTTCAAAAACATCAATTTTTTTTATTTCGATATGAGATTTTCAATTTCGGTAACGGATAAGCGGTCTATTTCATTATTTACTTCGGCCTGAAGATACAGATTTCGTAAATAAGCATTTATAATTCTTCTCGATTTCTCCAGGCTCAGCCATTCCTGAATCTGTGGGATCAGCCATTCAAGATCGGGATATTCACCCTCTGTTCGTATCTCCATCACCTGGGCAAGGTGGAAAAGTCCGTCGTGATAAATAACAGGTGAGCGTTCCGTAATCCCCATCGTTCTAAGATTCTGTTGAAGTGGAGGGATCTCAGATGCTGCCAAAGAGTAGGGCCAGAACTGCATGGAATGTTGTAACTGAAGGTCCGGATTCACGCTGTAACGATTCAGAATCTCCTCCCACTCCTGACCTGAAATAAGTTCTCTGTTGGCATTTTCAGCTTCTGTTCTGGTTTTTGCTGAGATCAGCCTGAACCGCAGGTAGGGTTCATCGAAAGTGAACTGATCCCTGTAAGTCATGTAGTAGTTCTGAGCCTCTTCCACACTTACACTGATTTCATTTTTATTATTCGAAAGAATGATTTCCTTGAGGAACTGAACCATAAGTTCCCGCTCCAGCTGATAAACCCGGTCCCTGAATCCAGAGGTTCTGTGAATCCCTGTTCTTCTGGCATGTTCAGCTGCCACTTCTCTCTCAATCCACTGATTCATAAACATTTGTAAAGCGGTGAGAGTATCTTCCCGGAGAATAAATTCGGGAATCTCTGTAAAAGCCTGTTCCAAAGTGAGCTGTGAGTTCCCAATACTTGCTATCACAGTCTGAGAATCATCTTTCACCGGTCCGGAACAGGAATAAATCAAAAAGAGAAGGAAAACAGACAGTGTGACAGAGATTGCTGATCGTTGAATCATAGAATACACCATAAAGTCCCGGATGAATTAAAATAGCATTCCTGCAATAGTAGCAGTCATTAAGTTGGCAAGCGATCCTGCAAGTACAGCAAGAAGCCCGAAGCTTGCGAGTTGAGATTTCTTAGAGGGGGCTAGTCCTCCGATCCCTCCGATCTGAATTGCAATAGATGAGAAATTTGCAAACCCACAGAGGGCAAATGTGGCCATGGTAATCGTTTTTGGGGTGAGTAAACCCTGTTCAACCATATCTGCAAGCTGCAAATAGGCGACAAATTCATTCAACACAACCTTCGTGCCCAGCAAAGAGCCCATATTCACCGCATCCTGCCATGGCACTCCAACGATAAAAGCAACGGGTGCAATGATCCAGCCGAGAAGAGACTCAATAGTCAGTTCAAAATTTGGAAATGCCCGGTTCAGTCCGGTAAGCTCACCAATCTCAAAAAGGAAGTAATTCCCCATGGCAAGAAGTGCGATAAATGCGAGCAGCATTGCACCTACATTGGCTGCGAGTTTGAGTCCGACGCCTGCTCCGCTGGCGGCGGCATCAATTCCGTTGGCATCGGTTTTTTCCACACTCATTTTCACGTTGCCTTTCGTAACGGGCTCTTCCACCTCAGGATAGATGATTTTTGCGATAACCAGAGCAGCAGGCGCAGCCATGAGGCTTGCGCCCAGTAACTGTTCTGCAAACATAAGCCGCCCCACATCCAGTGATACTCCCTGCGCAATGGAATAGGCGTTACCGAGCATTTGAACGTAAGCAGCCATCACACCACCTGCTATGGTAGCCATTCCGCCTGTCATAACCGTGAGGATTTCAGAACGGGTCATGTTGTTAATATAGGGTTTGATCACGAGCGGTGATTCAGTTTGTCCGACAAAGATATTCGCCACAACAGAGAGTGATTCAGCCCCTGATGTCCCCATCAGTTTCTGCATTCCTCTCGACATAAAATCGACAACTTTTTGAAGTATTCCGTAGTGATACAAAAGAGCAGTCAGAGAGGCAAAGAAGACAATGGTTGGCAATACCTGAAAAGCAAAAAAGTGACCGATACTTCCCTCCATACCCGGACTTTTAGCCAGGTCTCCAAAAATAAATTCGGCACCGGCTGTTGTGAAATCGAGCACAACCACAAAAAAGCTGGAGACCCAGCTGAAAAAAGCCTTTGGCCAGCCCAGTGGCCCCCAGAAGGAAGCCATATCATTTCCCTTGAGGATGAAAATGGCAAGAATGAACTGAATTCCAAGCCCGGTGCCCACCAGCCTCCAGTTTACCATGCGCCTGTTATTACTGAAAGCAAGAGCAATTCCAATAATTGCAATCATCCCGATTATGCCCCGAAATAGTTCCATTGTGTTAGTCTCTGTTAATTGATTGTTTTGAGTTGTTCCAGGTTAGCGGACGAATGGGTTTCCCACGTTTTTGATCGAGTGGAGGACGAAAGCAGTGTCTTGCCCTGGGTTCGTAAGCTTCTTTTTCACCCACCAGAATCTGCTCTTCAGCCGGGGTTATGCGCTGTGAAAAATTGGCTGGCATTCCACTTTCAGCACAAATCGCATGTAATTTGGTTACATGCTCTGCAATTGCCAGCAGCAGGGGCATGGGTCCGAATGGACGGCCCAGATAGTCCATGTCGAGCCCTGCAATAATCACACGTTTTCCTTCATTGGCAAGCTGGTTGGCTACTTCCACGATTCGTTCATCAAAAAACTGCGCCTCGTCAATACAAACTACTTTGGCCGAAGAGGTCAGCAGGATGATCTGATCTGCAGTATCCACCGTTAAGCCGGGCATAGCGGTTTCATTGTGTGAAACAACGTCTGATTCACTGTATCTGTTATCGAGAGAGGGTTTCACGATAATGATTTCCTGGCCGGCAATGTGCGCTCTTTTGGCTCTTCGAATCAGTTCTTCGGTCTTGCCGCTGAACATTCCGCCACAAATGACTTCTATCCAGCCAGCGGTGTTGGGAAACAGTGAAGGTTCGTGAATCATCAGTTTAAAATGTGATTTATCCCGGAAGCTAAGAATATATCTCACGAAGCTGTAAACATAAAGAAGCTTTTTCAGGGATGAACCGAAATGATCTGATTTAAACCAGAGTGGTCAACCAATCTGGAAATTTATTTATCTTTATTTTTTTAAAAATGATATAAACTCTTTACCTATGACAGAGCAGAAACCCTATGATTTGGGCTTCAGGATGCCTGCTGAGTGGGAAATGCATTCAGCGACTCAGTTGCACTGGCCCTCAAACCGTCATTCCTGGCCGGGCGTGCGACTTGCCAAGGTTCGTGAAGTCTATCTTAATCTCATAGAAGCCCTGCATCGATATGAACCCATATTACTGTTCAAGTCCCCGGACGTACCCCGGTCCGAAGTTGTTGGACTGCTTCGTACAAAAGACATTGATCCGGATGAAATCCGGATTTTTGACATCCCGCTGAATGATGTCTGGGCAAGAGATTGTGGCCCTATTTTTATCAGGCGTGAACAGAACGGGGAAATTAGCTATGCAGTAACCGATTGGGAGTATAATGCCTGGGGCGGAAAATACCCTCCCTATGATGCAGATAATGCCTTACCCGCTTTCATCGCTTCTGCTTATCATCTCCCGTTATTCCGGCCGCAGATGATTCTTGAGGGAGGCAGCATAGATACCAATGGTGAGGGGCTGTTTCTCACCACCGAAGCTGTTTTACTGAACAGAAACCGTAACCCTCATCTCTCCCGGGAGGAGATATTCAGCAGGCTTCAGCAATACCTTGGAGCGGAAAAAATCATCTGGCTGAAAAATGGTCTGGAAGGTGATGATACAGACGGGCACATTGATGACCTTTCCAGGTTTCTGAATAAAAATACGGTTCTGACTATGATCTGCGAAGATCCTGATGATATCAACTATGCAGCGCTGAAGGAAAATCTGGAGATTCTTCAATCGGCAACGGATCTGGACGGAAACCCTCTCAATATTGTGACACTGCCGCTGCCCTCCACAAAAATTGAGGGCACAACTGCAGACGGTTCAGAACATGTACCCGCAAGTTACGCCAATTTTTACCTGGCCAATGGGGTAGTACTTGTACCTCTGTATGATCCGGATACTGACACTGATGCGCTGGATCTGTTTTCGACCTTTTTCCCCGACCGGGATGTTGTTGGAATTGAGTGCAGTGACCTTGTATGGGGCCAGGGAAGCATTCACTGCATCACACAACAGTTATACGGAATTGGTGAATAGTTTCTGTTAAAACCTTCTTCCTGTTCGAATTGAGGGTTTACATAAACAAATACCCGTTCGGATTTTAAGGGCGTTTTATCTGGCTTCACTGTTCATCCACCGGAATTCATCTGGTCCCAAAAAATAACCGGATCAGCAAAAGGGGGAAAGGATCTTATCTGATGGTTCTGGAATGGATGTTCACTTCATCCAGTTTGCCATCGGCAATCCTCACAGTTCTGCACGGATACTTTCGAATCATATCAAAATCGTGAGTAACCATCAGAACTGCCATTCCCCTGTTGTTAATTTGCTGCAGCAGCTCAATGATGGATCCGCTTACCTCAGGATCCAGGTTACCGGTGGGTTCATCCGCAAGCAGCAGTCTCGGTTCGTTTGCAAGAGCCCTGGCTATAACCACTCTCTGTTTTTCCCCGCCCGACAAGTCATCCGGCATGCCGTTTCTGCGGTGACTTAATCCCACCAGACCTAAAACCTCAAGAACGCGCTGCTTGATGAATGATTTACTGTTACCGGTTACCTGAAGGGCAAAGGCGATGTTGTCGAAAACATTTCGGTCGGGCAGCAGCTGAAAATCCTGAAAAACCACACCAATTCGTCTCCTCAGAAAGGGTACCTGCTTGTCAGGCAGATTCGATACCTCATAACCGGCCACGTAAACCAGGCCGTTATCCGGAAGAAGATCCCGGTACAAGAGTTTCAAAAAAGAACTTTTTCCCGCACCGGTTTTCCCTATTACATAGCAGAATTCACCGGTTTCAAGTTGAAAATTGACTTCCTTCAGAACCTCATTACGTGAAAATGAGACGGAAACGTTACTCAGTTCAATAACTTTTGCGCTGTTCATCATCGTATCCCCGGTCATTGCAGTACCATTGTTACCCTGAGGCTCAAATCCGTTGCGGGTTCCAGGGTAAAACTATTATATGCATCCAAAATTGTAAACTCTGTTTTTCTGATCATTTCAGTGATCTGACCGAGGGTGTATATTTTCTGAAGGTGTACCTCCCGATAGATCTCAGTCCGGTTAAATGTACTCTCTTTTTCGATAAGAAATTCGTTGCTGTGTACCCTTAATTTCGCATCATAGGTACTGTTTCGGCTGAATCTGATGCCGTTTTCCAGAGTTCTGTTTTCATAGTTCAGAAACTGTATGGCTTTACGGGAGTTACGGGGTGTTGTGAAGTCATAAATAAATATACCGTCTCTGTTAAGTAATCGTTTTGCATTATCGTGCAAACGAAGAATTTCCTGCTCTTTATGCAGATAATTAAGACTGTCAAATGTCATGTAAATAACATCGAAGGATTCATGAATGTCCGGCTCTAAAAAATCCATAACCTGAAAGTCAACGGCTGAAGAAATTTGAACTCCTTTCGTTTTTGCTACCCGTATCATGGATTCAGACAGGTCTGTTGCCTTGATGTTGTATTGGTCCAGTTCTTCCAGTGTAAGGGCAATGTTTCCGGTTCCGCAGGCAAGCTCAAGAAGTGACAGAGCATTCGGATGGTGCGTCAGAATAATTTCATCCAGATAGTCTGCCCAGGTCTCATAATCTACGTCAGACATCACCTGATCATAGATATCGGCTAATACGGAGTAGGGAAGTGTTTCTGTCTCAGAGCTCATGGAGTACGTTTCTATTGATGGAAACTGTTTCTGTTAAGAACCATCTTCAGCGCAAGGTGATAAGCTTCCAGGAAAGAAGAAGAGTCTGCGGTTCCCTTACCGGCTATTCCAAAAGCAGTTCCATGATCCGGCGATGTCCGGATGATGGGAAGCCCGGCTGTGAAGTTAACACCACCGCCAAAACTGAGCATTTTAAAAGGAATCAGGCCCTGATCATGATACATGGCAAAAATTCCGTCATAGTTTTCATATGCAGCAGATGCGAAGAAACCATCGGCAGGGAAGGGGCCCTCAAAGCGAGTTGCCTTATCATTAAGTTTTTGAAGAGCCGGCCGAATCAAATCGGTCTCTTCGGTTCCGAGAATCCCGCCGTCTCCGGCGTGGGGGTTCAAAGCCAGAACCGCTATAGTTGGTGATTCAATGCCTAAATCTTTTTTTAAACTGTTCATAAACAGAGTCAGATTCCGGGTCAGTACTTCATCGGTGATCTGCCCGGCAACATTTTTTAAAGGCAGGTGAATTGTACAAAGTGCAACGGTGAGCCGGTCGGAGGTCAGGATCATGAGGACCTCTTTGCTTCCGGTAAGGCTTGCGAGGTATTCAGTATGTCCCGGAAACCTGCAGGAGGCAAGAGAGAGAGCCTCTTTTGAGATCGGTGAAGTGACCATTGCTGAGACAGTACGGTTCATGCATAACTCTGTAGTAAACTCGATACTTTTCATGGCCAGGGCGCCTGCCAAACCGGAAACGGTGCCGTAACTAATCACTGCTTCCTGATGCCCGGATTGCAGAGGCAGCAGATTTACATGTTGCTCTTTAATATCGTAAATATCTGAGGCCAGATGATATAAGAGCGGGAGACCATACTGTGCTATCACCTTATCCAGAACTGAAGGTGTGCCTATCCATACGGGTGTTGAAGCTTTAGTATCAATTTTCAGCAGTGATTTGGCAGCAACTTCCGGACCAATCCCGTTGTAGTCGCCCATCGTAATGGCAATGACTGGATTCATGCTTTAAAATATGAAACTGAACAGCGCCTTGAAAGCCTGCTTTGGCATCTCAAAGTAAATTTGAGGATTTGATTCAAACAGACGCCATATTCACTGTATCTTTCTCTGTTTACTTTGTTATCTTTACACAGTTCTGATGTTTGAAAAATTAGATTTATGTCAACAATTTCTAGTGAAAAATATGAAGCTGTAATCGGACTTGAGGTCCATGCACAGCTGCTAACGCAAACCAAGGCATTTGCTGCAGTCTCTCCGGATTATGGCGGTGCGCCCAATACCCAGGTTACCCCTCTCTGCCTCGGACATCCCGGAACGCTTCCGGTTCTGAATGAAAATCTTGTAC
The DNA here is from genome assembly GCA_007693745.1 of Balneolaceae bacterium. Classification (GTDB taxonomy): domain Bacteria; phylum Bacteroidota; class Rhodothermia; order Balneolales; family Balneolaceae; genus Rhodohalobacter. The sequence goes on along the minus strand of REDA01000048.1, from coordinate 50,118 downwards.
GCTATACAGTGCGAATGGGTCTTGCAACTGGATGTTCGGTTTCTGAAAAATCTATCTTTGCAAGAAAAAACTATTTTTATCCCGACCTTCCGAAAGGGTATCAGATCTCCCAGTTTGAGACACCGATCTGTTATGGCGGAGAGATTGTTATCGAACTGGATGAGTATGATAAGCGAATCGGTATTACGCGAATACATATGGAAGAGGATGCCGGAAAATCGATTCATGATCAGGATCCTTATCATACACTCATTGATCTCAATCGCGCAGGCACACCCCTGATTGAAATTGTGTCGGAACCCGATTTGAGAACACCCCAGGAGGCTTACGCCTATCTTAAGAAAATCAGACAGATTGTGCAGTATCTTGAAATCTGCGACGGAAATATGGAGGAGGGCAGTCTTCGTTGCGATGCAAACGTCTCAATCAGGCCGAGAGGACAGAAAGAGTTCGGTACCAGGACTGAATTAAAGAATATGAACTCTTTCAGAAATGTTGAAAGGGCTATCAGCTACGAGATTGAGCGTCAGATTGAACTTGTGGAATCTGGTGGTGAAGTTGTACAGCAGACACTGCTCTGGGATCCGGCTAAACTGGAAACCCGCAAAATGCGGTCCAAGGAGGAGGCTCACGACTACCGTTATTTTCCCGAACCGGATCTTCCTCCGATCGTGATCACCCAGGCATTCATGAGTCAGGTACAAGCAGAGTTGCCGGAACTTCCGGATATGAGAAGGAAAAGAATGGTTCATGACCTGGGTTTGAGTGAGAGTGATGCTGAAACGCTTACAGAGAGCCGGTTACTTGCAGATTATTTCGAAGATGTGCTGTCAATTCTGAATGAACCCAAAGCTGTCGCCAATCTGATTTTGACGGAGGTGCTGCGTGTTCTGAACGAGAAGAATCTGCCGATACAGGAGTTTTCAGTCACACCAGGGGCACTTGCCGGTCTCATTTCCCTAAAAATTGAGGACAGGATCAATTCTTCTGCTATGCAGACTATTTTCAATGAAATGATTACTTCCGGAAAGAGTGCAGCAGAGCTTGCGGAAGCACTCAATTTGATTCAGGTATCGGAAAACGCATTTATTGAACCGATCATCAAACAAATTCTGGAAAATAACCCTGATGAAGTACAACGATACAGGGACGGAAAAAAAGCGCTGATGGGTTTCTTTGTGGGCCAGGTTATGAAACAATCGGGAGGAAAAGCCAATCCCAAACAGGTTAAAGATCTGTTGATGCATGAACTTGAAAATGATTAAATTTTAATTTTATCTCATTTCTGACACCCTATGCCTTTCAGAATAATTATTTCAGCTCTGCTTGTTCTCTTTTTATGGTCCTGTGCAGGTGACAGGGAAGATCCCGATTACACGACCATAATACAGGGTGTGATTACAGTGGATTCTCAACTTGACCGAAGTGGCGATTTCAGCGGCATTCAGATCTTGTCCACAATAGTAAACAGAGACGGGATCACGGATACACTTTTCGTTGCCGTTACCGATACTTCAGGTTCTTTCAGCGGAACCGCCCGCTTTTCGGAATCTGATTTTTACCCGTTGATTATCAGCCGGAATCAGAATGTATTTGGTATTCTGAATGTCATTTTCTCAAAAAATGACACACTTTCAGTGCAGGCTGTACTGCCGAATGTTTCAGGCACTGTTGAAATCAGCTCAAGGGAGCATGATGTACTTGAGATCTATGAAAGAGTGGATCGCGGATTCAACAGGGTTGTGAATTTCATTAATGCCGGGGCGATCTCATCTGCGGACAGTATTCAGGCTGAAATTGAAAAATGGAGTGATATCTACTGGGAATTGTATGAGGAGTATCCGGGAAGCTATGCAGGCAGAGTTGCAGGTGAAATGGCGGTCTCAATCCTGAGGGATTGGAACGATGCCCAAATGCTTGAACGGGCGGAAGAGTTCAGAAACCGAAGCGGATCACTCTCAAATGAGACGAGAGGTGTACTTATCGAATATGTAGCCGAATCGGAGGGACTTGACGCTGCACTGGACTATCTGATTATGCTGAGAAATGAGTCCACAGGCGAATTGAATCGTATTGAAATTGATGTACAGATGATCGAATTGCTTTATGACAGCAGCCGGATTGTTGAGGCTGACCAACTGCTCAATCGGTTTACAAATGAGTTTGGTGATAATCCTGTGGCTATGGATTGGGCCGAAAATACACGATTTGATCTCGAGTTCCTTGCTCCGGGAAATCCGTTTCCTCCGATTTCCTTTCGGGTCATCAATGGCGATTATGTCACTACATCGGATCTGACCGGAAACCCTTTACTTATAGAGATCACGAGACTGGATAACCTGTTGTATCAGCAGCAATACGACAGGACCGTTGCAATTTATCAGTTATATAAAAATTTCGGTCTTGAAGTAGTCACGATTCCCCTTGCGGCGAATGAACTGATGATAAATGCCTTTTTCTCGGAAAGAAATATGCAGTGGAAAATTGCTGAACCCGGTTCATTCGATCCGGAAACCATTTTGAATGCGTTAAATTTAACCCGCGTACCTACCCGATTTCTGATAGACAGAGACGGAAATATTGTCAGAAGGTATATTGGAAACGAATATGATGATATTGTGCGCGGCCTGCAACAAATAACAAATCAATAAAATCAGAGAATTATGAAGAGAACATTTTTAATAGCCGGAAACTGGAAGATGAATGCCGGACCATCTGAAGCTTCAAAAATTGCAACCGAACTGGTTGCGGCATGGGAGGGGAAATCTTTTCAGGCAGAGGCACTCATTTGTCCCCCTTTTGTATCGATCCCGGCTGTAGCAGCCGCTTTCGGAAATAGTGCGTTCAAGACAGGTGCACAAAATGTACATACCGAAGATAACGGAGCATTCACAGGGGAGGTGAGTACTGACATGCTGAAAGAGACAGGCTGTGAATATGTAATTGTAGGTCATTCTGAACGAAGAGAGTATTTCCATGAAAGCAGTGATCTCGTAGCCGAAAAAGCGAAGAAGGTAATTAATGATGGCCTAAAGGCCATCGTGTGTGTTGGAGAAGTACTTTCTGAAAGAAAAGCAGGAACCTACAAAGAGGTTGTAAAAGAGCAGATGAATGCGGTTCTGAATACCTTGAGTGGAGATGTTTCTGATCAGTTTGTCGTTGCGTATGAACCCGTATGGGCTATTGGAACCGGGGAGACAGCAACACCGGAACAGGCTCAGGATATGCATCAATATATCCGGACGTTACTGAATGAGCATTTTGGCAGTGAAGTTGCTGAAAAAATCAGAATACTCTATGGTGGCAGCATGAAACCAGATAATGCAGCTGATCTGCTCTCAAGACCAGATGTGGATGGAGGACTGATCGGCGGAGCAAGTTTAAAAGCTGACAGTTTCAGCGAGATTCTTTCAGCTGCGGAATCAATCTAAAACTTTATGAAATACAATGTTCTGTTACTGGGCAATGGCGGAAGAGAACACGCCATTGCCTGGAAATTAAGTCAATCTGAAAAGTTGGATACACTCTATATTGCCCCCGGTAATACCGGGACCAGGCAATATGGTATCAATGTAAATATTGATCTGCTTGATTTTGAAGCAGTCGCAAAATTTACAGAAGAACATGACATAGAGTTAGTGGTGGTGGGGCCTGAAAAGCCACTCGTTGAAGGGATCAAGGATTTTCTTGAGAAAAAGGATATCCCTGTGTTTGGCCCGGGCCGAAAAGCGGCTCTTCTTGAAGGAAGCAAGGAGTTCGCAAAGAACTTTATGGTAAAATACGATATTCCGACTGCCGACTATGAGGTTTTTGCTGCGTCTGATTACGATGATGCTTTAAAATTTATACAGCTTCGTGATATTTACCCGGTTGTCCTTAAAGCCGACGGTCTCGCATCCGGGAAAGGGGTATTTATCTGCTACTCTGAGGAAGAAGTGAAACAGCAGCTTATTGCCATAAAAAAAGATCCGGTTCTCTCAGCTGCCGCCAGCCGGCTTGTGGTGGAGGAATTTCTGCAGGGTGAAGAGGCTTCAGTATTTGTTCTTTCGGATGGTCACACATTTCACATTCTTCACAACGCCCAGGATCACAAAAGAGCAGGGGAGGGCGACACAGGGCCCAATACAGGAGGAATGGGATGCTATTCTCCGGCACCTGTAGTGAGTGATGAAGTACTGCAGGAGATTAAGGAAAAAATCATCAATCCCACAATTACCGGTATGCAGCTTGAGGAAGCTGCCTATTCTGGTGTACTCTATGTGGGTTTAATTATCACCGGGAATGGGCCAAAAGTAATTGAATACAACTGCCGCCTGGGAGACCCCGAATGCCAGGTAATTCTGCCATCACTCAATAACGATCTTCTGGATCTGATGCTCAGCACTACACAGCAGACTCTGGATGAAAAAACGATTCAGGTTGATTCCGTCTACCGCTGCTGTGTGGTTTTGGCCAGCGGGGGTTATCCGGGCAGTTACCAAAAAGGGCTTGAGATAAGCGGGTTGGATAGCGTGGATCCATCACTTCTGATCTTCCATGCCGGAGTGGAAGAAAAAGATAACAGGCTGATCACATCCGGTGGAAGAGTATTGAATGTTGTGGGTTCCGGAGCCACACTGAAGGAGGCCATTGATCATGCCTATTCAGAAATTCATAAAATCTCATTTGAGAATCTCTATTATCGGAAAGATATTGGCTTCAAAGGATTGCAGAGATTTTGACATAACTTTCAATTTAGAAAGCAGACTGTTTTTCCTGCAGTAATGAATCTACATGACAGACTTTCCGGAATCAATATTTTCTGACAAATTCACTTTTTCCGAAAAAACGGGTCACGTGTTCAGGTTTCAGTTTCACAATAATCGGATGTATCGTGATTTTGTGAAAACTCTGGGCATTTCAGAGTCATTGGAATTACAGCCGACCGATATTCCGCTCTTGCCGATCCGGGCATTCCGGGACCACGTTGTCAAGAGCACTGAAACAACCCCTTCGCTCTGCTTCAAGAGCAGCGGTACTGCAGGAATCCCCAGAAGCAGGCATTTTGTACAGGATGCTCAGTTATACAAGACTTCAGCACACATCACTTTTAACCGTTATTTTCCGGAAGAGAGATATTCTGTTTTATTCCTGCTTCCCGGTTACAGCGAGAATGAGAGTTCATCACTTATTTATATGGCCGAGTACCTGATCCACAGTGATCCGGATCAGGTTTCAGCGTTTATCAGGATGAATGAGATTCAAAAGGCCATTCAATCCATTAAGAATATTGCAGACAGGGGCAAAACACCCATACTGTTTGGCGCTGCATTCGGACTTCTTGATCTGATTGAATCTGAATCATTCACATTGCCGCGGACTTCGCATATGATTGAGACAGGAGGTATGAAAACATACAGAAGAGAGATTACAAGAAGTGAATTGAGAAGCGTTCTTTCTCATGGATTCGACATTCCGGCAAAACAGATTCACTCGGAATACGGAATGTGTGAATTGTTAAGTCAAATGTACGCGATTTCCGGGGAGTGGTTCGAGGCACCACCCTGGGTAATGGTTACAGTAAGAGATGCCGAAAATCCATTCCGGATCTGTGAGCCGGGGGAAGAAGGGAAAATAGGAATTATTGACCTTGCCAATTTCTATTCCTGCTCGTTCATACTTACTGACGACAGAGGAGTGATGAATGACAAGGGTGAGTTTAAAGTGCTGGGAAGATGGAAGGGCTCGGAATTGCGTGGTTGTAATTTTCTTGTCGACAGCTGATCTGATCTTAAATGTAATTGGAAAAAATCACGGCCAGTTTTGCATTCAGATCCTTTTCAGTAACGGGGTGAAAATCAGTACCGGTCAGTGTCTGATAAAGCTCCTTGTAACGCTGATAAATACTCCATCGAAATGAATCCGGCAGTGATGGCAGGTTCTCACCTTCTTTCCCTGAGAATCCCTTTTCCATAAGCCATTCCCGCAGAAACTCTTTGGAAAGCTGTTTTTGAGGCTGATTCATCTCCTGCCTTGCCTCATATCCCTGGAGATAGAAATAGCGCGATGAATCCGATGTGTGAACTTCGTCGATCAGTGTAAGCTGGTTCTCATAAATTCCCATTTCATATTTGGTATCTACAAGTATGAGCCCCTGTTTTTTTGCAATTTCCGTTCCCCTTTCAAAAAGCCGGAATGCTGCCTCTCTGACCTGTTGCCATCTATGGCTGTCAACAATACCATTCCTGATAATCTCAGCCTCTGAAATGTCTTCATCATGACCACTTTTCGCTTTAGTAGCCGGTGTGAGTATGGGCTCGGGGAGTCTCTGATGCTCTTTGAGTCCGTCGGGCAGCTGTACACCACAAAGTACCCTGCCCCCGTTTTTGTAAACACGCCAGGCGTGACCGGTCAGATAACCTCTGATCACAATTTCAACTGGAAGGGGTTCACATTTTTTCACAATCATCACATTGGGATGCGGAACATCAAGAAGATGTGTCGGGATGATATCATTTACAGCATGAAACGAAAACCGGGAGAGCTGATTCAAAATCTGTCCCTTAAAGGGGATGGCCTCCTTCATGATGTGATCGAAAGCTGATATACGGTCTGTTACAACAATGGCAAGAATATTTTCACCAAGTGTATAGATATCTCTGACTTTTCCGTAGTAAACGTCAGTATAACCCGGTACTGCTGTTCGTGTTACACAAAACTCAAGTGCGGTTTTCTGATCCATAAACTCTGGTCGCCTCTACTTCTTTCTGGTAGAATTTCTTGCAACAAGAACAGGATCAATTCTGTCCTGGACAATCGTATCGGTATCTGTCCGAATCATCTCTGCCAGTCTCTTCATACCTGTAACCCCCACGATATACATCTTCTGATCAATTGTAGAGAGATCCAGGTATTTGGTGAATTTAATATTATCATATCCGATCAGGCCGATATCATCGGGCACCTTCATTCCAAGCTTTGAAAGTGCATGGTAGGCTCCAATGGCTTGTGTGTCATTGGAGCAGAAAATTGCCTCTGGAAAATCATCCATTTTGTCATATTCAAAGATAGCTTCGTAACCGGCTTCTTCGGTAAAACCGGCATGTTTTTGGCTTTCACCGGTTACGAAAAACTTTTGCTCAACGGGAATGCGGAATTCATGCAGGGCTTCAAGAAAGCCCTGCTCCCGTTCGAAGGAGGGTTTGGTGCGGATATTTGGTTTTATCATACCAAGACGGTGGTATCCCATCTTGATCAGATGCTCACCTGCAAGAAATCCGCCTTTTCTGTTGTTAAGATCGAAATAATTGTATTCCGGGTGTGAACTTCCGATCAAAACAATGGGTATTTCAGATGAAAGCAGTTGCTGATGAACTGTTTCGGTGATATCAATGCTGATTGTGATGACTGCATCCGCAGTACCTCTGTTAAAAAAATTCTCAATCCCCTCTGTTGGATTTTTTGACCCTGTATTGTAGATCACAATATCGAGATCCATCTCCTGGATCTCATCTTTCACTCCCTTAAGTACTTCAGTATAATAGGGGGTCGTAAAAGAAGGTACCGCAATAGCAAGCATCTGAGGTTCCCTGCTTGCCAGTTTTCTCGCGCTTACCTGTGGCCTGAAATTTAACTCCAAAATCGCTTCATTGACCAGGTCCTTCGTTCTTTGGGAGACATTGGGTGAGTTATTCAACACCCTGGAAACTGTAGAAATGGCTACACCAGCTCTGCTGGCCACCTCATAAATTGTAATTTTTTTATTTCTGGATTTCATAGGGTTTGTGCTAAGTAAATTTTATGTTCTCTCCAGAGTACTTAGATTAATGCAGAAAAAAGTTTATCCTGTGTAACTTATTAAATTCCTTCAATAATAAAGATTTTTCATGTAATAAGAGCAAGAAAGCTTAATTTAAATAACAAATCACTATTTTTTATAAAATTTCCGTTAATTCAATGAAACTCAGGAACGATTTTGTGAATAAATACCATTTTGTGAGTAAATAAAGCGTTCAGGTGATGTCAAATCTGCTTAGAATACCCTATAGTTATTTCAGGCCACTTTACGAGAAAACTTCGTTTCATCAGGGTGTCATTACTGAAGTGAAAGAGCACAGGCTCAGAGCTGCGTATTCTGATTGCAGAATAATTACAAGGAATCATGCCAAGACATTCTATATGGCTACCCGATTTCTGCCCAACCACAAGCAAAGAAGCATTTTTGCAATCTATGGCCTTTGCCGCTATCTGGATGATCTGGTAGATGAGGGGGAAGATCTCATACGAAAGGAAAAGTTAAGCAGCACTGAATTGCTTGACAAACTTGAAATGTTCAAAGTGAAACTGATCAGTACATTTCAAGGCTTTGAAACCGATAATCCGATTCTTTACGCTTTCTCTGATGTTTTAAACAGACACAAGATTCCGGTTGAGTTACCTCTTGCACTTCTCGAGGGTGTGCGGTCCGATCTTGTCAAAAACAGATATCAGACCTTTGATGAGCTGTATGATTACTCCTATAAAGTAGCCTCAGTTGTGGGACTTATGACCAGTGAGGTGTTTGGGTATGATAACAAGGATGCACTCGGTTATGCTGTAGATCTGGGGATTGCAATGCAGCTCACAAATATTCTGAGAGATGTTGGTGAAGATATTGACCGCAACAGGATCTACTTGCCAAAAGAGGACCTTGTCAGGTTTGATGTGACAGAAGAAGAGATTTTGTGTAAAGAACCGAGTGAGAGATTTAACTCCCTGATCCGGTTTCAGATTGAGAGAGCAAGAATGTTCTACAACAGAGCCGACAGGGGCATCAGTATGCTGCACAAGGATAGCAGGTTGCCTGTTCTCCTTGCCAGAGAAAACTACAGCCGGATCCTTAACAAGATAGAAGAGAGCGGGTACAACGTGTATCATCAGAGAGCTTATCTCAGTTCCGGTGAAAAGCTTTCCATTCTTCCGAAGGCGATCATGCAGTTAGGGTGAGAAGCCCCTGATTTTTCTTCATGAGGCTGCATGTTATTTCAGCACTGGTACCGCGGTCTTCATTTCATTTACCGAAGTAAACTCCTGATTCAGTTTACAGACTGAAATGTCTTTCAATTCTCACATTTTTCTCTATATTACATTTAGGGATCGATTTTTCTTAAATATGAATAGGGGAGGATTATCATGAAGAAGAGATATAAAACCTGGCAAAGTCCGAGTCTTGGAAAAGATATGGATCTGCTGATTTACGGAACAGAGGGAACTCCGGTAATATTGTTTCCTTCAGCTCACGGAAACTATAAAGAGTGGGAAGAACAGGGTGCGATGTCCTATCTTAGTGAACAGGTTGATGAGGGATATAACCAGTTTTTTTGCATTGACAGTGTGGCACAGGATTCATTTCTGAATAATGAGATCGATCCGCTGTCACGGGTTTTGCGTTTTACTCATTACCAGTCTTACATCATGGATGAATTGCTTCCATTTATTTCCGAGGAAAATTCAAATCCATATATTATCACTGCAGGAGCAGCATTTGGAGCTTACTTTGCACTTCTTATGGCACTGAAGTATCCGACCAATTTTCAGAAAGTAGTGAGTCTTTGCGGATATTATGATATTCGATGCCATCTTGATGACCTTGTGGATGACAACGTTTATTTCAACAATCCTGTTGAGTTTATTCCGAATCTTAATGATGAAAAATTACTCAAGATGATCAGTGCTGTCGATATTCGTCTGATTAATTATCTGAACGATTCATCCAAAGATGATACTACGAAAATGAGCGATATTTTGTGGCTGAAATTTATCGAGCATGAGCACTATGTATGGAATGAGAATGCCGATGATATGTGGAATCTCATCCCCAGAATGCTGAAGGACAATCTATTCTGATTTAATGGCAATGATAGAAAAGATTCTGATCGCAAACAGAGGTGAAATTGCCCTTAGAATCATCAGAACATGCAAAGAGAGAGGTATCTCTACTGTAGCCGTCTATTCTGCCGCAGATCGCACTGCACCTCATGTGATTGCAGCGGATGAGTCTGTTTGTATTGGTGAACCCGCCTCCGCCGGGAGCTATCTTGTTATGGATCTGATCATTCAGGCTGCTCTGAAAACCGGTGCAGATGCAATCCACCCCGGTTATGGCTTTTTAAGTGAAAATGCCGGATTCGCCTCACTTTGTGCAAATCACGGAATCAAGTTCATCGGTCCACCGCCCGCCGCAATTGAACTGATGGGAGATAAAACCAAAGCCAGGGAATTAATGGCGGCTGCAAATGTCCCGTGTCCCCCGGGGAATGATCATGCTGTGGCAGATCTCGGTGAGGCAATACATACAGCTGAATCGATCGGGTTTCCGGTTCTTATTAAAGCCGCTGCCGGTGGTGGGGGAAAAGGAATGCGAATTGTCCGGTTTAAAGAGGATTTTGAATCGGGGTTCCGGGCTGCGAGGTCAGAGGCAGGCAGTTCTTTTGGGGATGACCGTGTATTTGTCGAAAAGTATCTGGAAGAACCAAGGCATATTGAATTTCAGATATTTGCTGATGACCATGGCAATATCGTCCATCTTTTCGAACGTGAATGTTCAGTTCAGAGAAGACACCAAAAAGTAATTGAGGAATCTCCTTCAGCTATTCTTACTGAAGATTTAAGGCAGAGAATGGCTGCAGCTGCCATCGCAGCTACCCGAAGCTGCGGGTATTCCGGTGCCGGTACAATCGAATTTCTGGTCGATAAAGATCGCAATTTCTATTTTTTAGAAATGAATACGAGGCTGCAGGTCGAGCATCCGGTTACAGAACTGATTACAGGTATGGATCTGGTTGCTCTTCAGATCGATATCGCTGAAGGAAAGAAACTGCCGTTTACACAGGATGAGATCCGGGCAACCGGCCATGCTATTGAGTGCAGAATCTATGCAGAAGACCCGGATGATAATTTCATGCCCGGTACCGGTATTCTGGAGCGGCACCGCATCCCTGCCGGGCCGGGTGTTAGAGTTGATTCCGGAGTTGAAGAGGGCAATGCTATTGAGATCTATTACGATCCGATGATTTCAAAGCTTTGTACTTTTGGAAATACCCGGGAAATTGCAAGAAACCGAATGATCAGAGCCCTCGAAGAGTATGAGATCACGGGTGTAAAAACCACGATTCCATTTTGTATTTTTGCAATGAAGCATCCGGCTTTTATTTCCGGAAACTACACAACTCACTTCGTAGAGGAATATTTTCCGATGAAACGTGCCACGCAGGTTGAGAATGAAAATCTTGTTTCTGCGTTGGCAGCACTCCTAAAGAATGAAAATTCCAAATCAGATAATCCGACACCCATCCGAATGACGAGTCCGTCTAATGGTTGGTGGCAAAAACGCAGACGATAGTATTGAAAGCAGACATAGAATTATTTTCAGAACTTAAAAAACTTCAAACGGAGCAGCGAAATCCTGATTCGTTTGACATTGACCTGGCTGACAGCCGGAAAATTGTTGCAGTGATCAATGAGCAGGATAAAACGGTTGCTCATGCAGTTGAGCAGAAACTTGATGTTATCGCTCTCGCGGTTGATCGTATTGTTGAAAATTTCAAGAGGGGAGGGCGACTCCTCTATTTTGGAGCAGGTACAAGCGGAAGACTGGGCGTTCTGGATGCTGTTGAATGCCCCCCTACGTTTGGTACCGACCCGGAGCTCATCGCAGGATTTATTGCAGGAGGCGAAGTTGCCATGTTCAGGGCTCAGGAAAAGGCTGAGGATAGTGAAACACAGGGAGCTCTGGAGCTTGAAAAACTCCATGTTACAGAACATGACACGATAGTCGGAATCGCAGCAAGCGGAAGAACGCCGTATGTTCACGGAGTCCTTAAAGAAGCAATGAAACGAGGCTGCGCTACCATTATGGTAACCACAGTCTCAGCAGATCAGGTCAAGCTGAAGCCAGAGTTTATGATCGACATCCCTGTTGGGCCGGAGGTGGTTACGGGCAGCACGCGAATGAAGAGCGGTACTGCTCAAAAAATGGTGTTGAATATGCTGACCACGGCCTCCATGATTCGAATGGGGAAAGTGTTTGAAAATGTGATGGTTGATCTTCAGTTGACCAATAAAAAACTGGAAGAGAGAGCAAAACGGATTGTGATGATGCTCTCCGGTTGCTCATATGAAGAATCGATGCGATTTCTTGAAGAATCTGATCGCCATGTTAAGACCGCACTTCTGATGGCGTTAAAGGGTTTGAGTGCTGTTGAGGCAAGAGAGAAACTTGAAAAAGCAGATGGTTTTATACGACTCGCAATGAGGGGGCTTTGAAAAACCAGGAGTTTTGCACAGAATCAAGGCGGAAGCCACTTTAAAACCGCAGCCTGTTTGCCAACCGTGAGGATTTTAAAGTTGCGACAACGAAGATATTGGACAAAAGAACCGTTTTTCAAAGCACCCGATGAACAATTAAAAGGGCAAAGTTGTTTCGAATCCTGATATGTTACGTGTTAATCGTGCGTTAGAGAAGCATCAGCCTTCCGGGAAAGTGTTTTCAGGATGTTATATCACATTGCAACCGTTTTCTGATCTAAACATTCTGTATCAGCAGGAATAGAGGAGACAGTCCAAAATTTTTATCAGGAAACCAAACGGCCGGTCCGTATTGTTGTCACTTTGAAATGAAGAAAAGTATTACCTTTACAAGATGCAAAATCAGCAAAACAGACGACTCACTGATCACTCATACAGACATCTGATTCTGTTTGCTATCGCTGTGGTTCAGCTATTGTTCATTCTGTTGATCCGGTTATGGCCGGAGTCAGATTATCAGCCATCCCTTGTGTTTGAAGTTGTTGAGCAGGAGATCGTAATTCTGGACGATATCCAGATCACCCGCCAGCAAACATCCCCGCCACCACCTCCACGCCCACAAATCCCCAATCCGGTTCCGGATGATGAAATCATTGAAATCGAAATCGAATTTGATGTTGATCTCAATCTGCCGGATTTGCCCCTTCTGGATCCGGGTTTCGGTTCCGGCATCACCGGAACTGAGGCAAGAGTTGTGAGAAATCCTCAAATTCCCCCGACGGTAGTCAGAATTGTTGAAGCCAGTGCACCGGAGGAAGTTCCGGAGGATATCAAGGGAAAGCTTGAAATGATTGTCAATTTTTTGGTGGATGAGAATGGAGAAGTTGAGGAAGTTACCATCATGGAAATCAGGCTTTACAATGATGATGGCACTTTTGAGGGGCTTCATTTTGTGCAGTACGGCCTTATGGATGCAGTACTTACCGCTGCAATGCAGTGGAGATTTCGGCCTGCCCGACAGGATGGAGAAAGAGTGAAGGCCTATACACGGCAGAGATTTAATTATTGAGGACTATTCTGAATTGTTTTCAGTTTGATAAACTGATATCTTGATGTTCTTCTGAAGGAGGGGTGCCGGAGCGGTCGAACGGGCTCGCCTGGAAAGCGTGTGTACCTTGAAAAAGGTACCGAGGGTTCGAATCCCTCCCCCTCCGCCAAAGGCGTTTCTGAATAGACGGAGACGCCTTTTTTTGTGACTCTGTGTCACATTCACTCATCAAAGGTGGACAATACCGGATAGTGACATGGGAGCAGATTTGATTTAGAGAAAGAGAGAGAGCAGAAGAACGATCGAAACTCCAGTCACGCCAATAATGGTTTCCATAACAGTCCATGAGAGAAGCGTCTCTTTTTCTGTAAGCCCCATAAACTCTTTTACAAGCCAGAATCCTGAATCGTTAACATGGGAGAGGACGGTTGCTCCGCATGCGATGGCGATAGTGACGCACCCTGCTATGGGGGCTGAATAGCCTGCAACCTCAATAATTGGTGCAATGAGCCCTGCAGAAGTAACCATCGCCACTGTAGCAGACCCCTGTGCTACCCGGATTGCTGATGAAATCAGAAATGCGAAGAGAACCACAGGCAGGCTGCTTGCAGCCATTATCTCTACGAGTACATCACCCACCCCGGCGGTTACCAGTACCCTGCCAAAGACTCCTCCGGCTCCGGTCAGCAGTATGATCATTCCAACGGGTTGCATCGATTTGGTAGCAACCTCCTGAACCTGATCTCTTGTAAAACCAAGCCGGGTTCCCAAAAAATAGAACGCAAGGAGTGATGCGATCAGAAGGGCTGTAAACGGATGCCCGATAAAAGACATCCAGCCTGCAAACTGAGAATCGGCCCCAAACAGAACTCCGGAAGCGGTATTAAGCAGTATCAAAGCCAGCGGAATGATAATAATCATCACAGAAATACCAAAACCGGGAATACTTCTCTGATCCGGGTTATTGTTCATGCTCAGCTGCTGGATCATATGTTCGGGAACGCCAGCGTGGATTTTGCCGGCAATAAATTTCCCGAAAAATATTCCACCGGTAATCACTGAAGGAATACCGGCTATCAAACCAATCAGGATGACCCATCCGAGATCTGCACCAATCAGTGCTGCCACTGCAACAGGTCCCGGAGTAGGAGGTATAAAGGCGTGCGCTACGGCAATACCTGCGGCAAGAGGGATGCCGTAATAGAGTATGGACCTGCCGGTTCGTCTTGTCAGATCATAGACGAGGGGAATAAAGAGAATAAGTGCCACTTCAAAAAAAACAGGGATCGCAACAATCAATCCGATCAGCGATAGTGCCCAGGGGGCTTTTTTCTCCCCGAATGAACGGATAAGGGTTGACGCAATCTGACCTGCTCCACCCGAAACACGCAGTATCTCTCCGATCATGGTACCAATTCCGATCACCACGGCAATGTATCCGAGAATTCCACCCATTCCTTCACGGATCACATCTGTGATTTCCGTTACCGGTATCCCTGCTGCTACTGCTACCAAAAAACTGACGAGCAGCAGAGAGATAAATGCCTGTATTCGGAAAACGATGATGAGTAACAGCAGCAAAATGATACTGCCGACGGTAAGGCTAATGAGAAATAGAGGAGACATAAGTGAAACTCTTCTGTTCTGGTTAATCCCTGCGGGGAAATGGTTCCTGATCTGACCCGTCAGCAGTTTGAAACCGGCTTGTACAGATTTCGGGTTCAAGAACTTCATCATTAAAAATGTGATTTACAACCAGTTCACCCAGATATCGGCTCATTAGCAGACCTTTAGAACCCAGTCCTCCGATGATATAAAGTCCGGGAAGATCTCCATGAGGGCCAGCGACCGGCATTTTATCCGGAGTGGTGATACGGCAGGAGGCCCACTGCTCGACAGATGAATAGCGGGTTGAATAACCGGGGAGGGTGTTCTCCAGTCTGTTTTCCAGATACTGCAAACCGTAGGAATCGGGTTTCAGATTTTGGAAATGGTGCTCATAGGTACTTCCAACCGTGAGTTTATGATCACATCCGGGCAGTTTGGCCATGTAACCGAGACTTGATAGGGATTCGCTGAATGGGAGTGCGAAGGGAAACTGAAATGTGGCAGCCTGACCCTTAACTGCGTGCAGATGAAGCTTTTCCCAGAAGGGAGAGTGTACCTGATGCAAGCCCGTGCAATCAAGCAGAAAGGGGGCGGAGAACTCACAATCAGCATTGAACAACGTCCAGCCTGTTTCACTGTATTTTAGTTCATACTCTTTCACTCTCCTCACTTCTGCACCAAGCTGCTGCAGATATCTTGCAGCAAGAGTGCAGAATTCATATCCCCGAAGTGAAAGAGCCGGACGAATGAATAGTCCCCCAAAATTCGGACCCAGAAAAGGGAATCTGTTTCTGGATTGATCCGGTTCCAGCCATTCAATCCAACCATCCGGCCATGCGTATTTGGAAGGTGATCTTTTGAAATCTTCAGCAATTTTTTCCGTAAGTGCCGGACGAAATACTCCGTTGTGCTCACACACTTTTTCTCCGGTAAAATCTTCAACAGCTTTGATGAATGGAAGCAAAAAATTCAAACACTCCTGAGATTTCCATGTCATCCGGGCTCTTCTTCCTGCCGCCGGATTAACCAGTACTCCCGGAGCGCCCGATGCGCCTGATCCCGGTTGATCAATATCCACAATCAGACAGGTGTAACCTTTGCTCCGGACTGCATCGGCGGCGGCAAGACCCGCGAATCCGGCTCCCAGGATAATCAGGTCAACTGTCAGTGTTTCTCTCATCCGGTTATGGAATCGGAGTGAATCCGTCTGGCTCCCGAGCCGGTCATTTCAGCCCAGGCCTGTTCCACGGAACCGTTCAGATCGATACCTCTTACAGCATCTTCAATAACAAAAAGAGAATAATTCAAACGTACGCCATCCAAAACCGACCATTTTACACAGAAATCAGTGGCAAGTCCTGAAACATAAAGATCCTGTACCCCACGCTCCTGAAGATAACCGTTAAGGCCGGTAGCGGTTCTTTTATCATTCTCAAAAAATGCTGAATACGAATCGATAGTCTTTCTGAAACCTTTCCGGATTACCAGTTGAGCTTTTCCGGTTGACAAATCAGGATGAAAATCCGCTCCTGATGTTCCCTGAATACAGTGATCCGGCCAGAGTACCTGCTCTCCGTACTCCATTTTTACTGTTTCATATTCACTTTTACCATCATGGGATGAGGCAAAGGAAGAGTGATTCGCTGTATGCCAGTCCTGAGTTGTGACCACACAATCAAAGTGTGAAATCAATCTGTTCACGACCGGGATAATCTGATCCCCCTGAGGGACAGCCAGTGCGCCACCGGGACAAAAATCGTTCTGAATATCAATGAGAAGAAGTGCTTTCATAAATTCACATTTTTAACTTGTTCATCAGGTTGTCTCTTGTCTTCAGCAAGCGTGTACTGATACCCACTTTGTAAATATGGGGATTGTCAAATCGTTTGTATTCGTCCTGAAGTAATTTAAATCTCTGTTTTTTATACTCAGAAATTTCCTTAACCAAAGGGATTTCAAAGGTCTGGTTTCCCTTGTCAATCACCTTTGTCAATATTTTTTCATGTCTCTGATCCTTAACCGGACTCTGTTTGGCGGGAAACGTTGGGTGATGAAAGCGCTCAATATCTGTTTCATCCTTCAGAAGGATCGCATCCCCGTAAAATGTTCCGTCTTCATTAAAATACCTGAAGATTTTTTTGTTTCCGGGCAAAGTGATTTTTTCAATATTCTCTGAAATTTTCAGAGTCGGCTTTCCGGAAATTGACCCCAGTTTATACACACCATCCAGAGCCGGTGTCTCATCACCTGTAACCAGCCGGGTTCCAACACCGTAGATGTCGATGGGAGCCTGCTGAATTTTCAAACTTGTAATAACCCGTTCATCAAGCTGATTGGAAGCAGCTATTTTCACATTAGCGAAACCTGCTTCATCTAATATCCCCCTTGCTTGTTTCGAGAGGTAGGCAAGGTCACCGCTGTCCAGCCGGATTCCCTTGAGTTCATGTCCCTTGGCTCTGAGTTCGCGGGCAACGGTTATGGCATTGGGGACGCCACTCCCAAGAGTGTTGTACGTATCCACCAGCAAGTGGGTTGAGTCGGGATAGATTTCAGCATAGGTTCTGAAAGCCGTAAGCTCATCTTCGAAGGTTTGAATCCAGGAGTGCGCCATGGTTCCGCCGGCAGGTATCGAAAACCGCTGGGCAGAATAAACATTAGACGTTCCGTCGAGTCCGCCAATAATGGCAGCTCTTGTGGCATGGATTCCGGCCAGCCCCTGAGCTCTTCGCAATCCGAAATCGAGAACTGTACACTCATCACCGGCTGCATATTTAATTCGGGATGCTTTGGTCGCAATGAGAGACTGGAAGTTCAGGATGTTGAGCAGCAGAGTTTCAATCAACTGGGTTTCGAGCAGATTTCCCTCAACCCTGAGTACCGGTTCGTTTGGAAACACAATTTCTCCTTCACGCACGGAATAGATCGTTCCCTTAAACTGAAAAGTTCTCAGATAGCTGATAAAGTCTTCTGAAAAACCCTCCCGGATCAGGTAGTCAATTTCACCTTCACTGTATTTGAGATGCTGGATGGTGTCGATCAGTTCTTTCAAACCTGCAAAAACGACATAACCGCCATTAAAAGGTACTTTTCTGAAAAAATAGTCGAAGCTCGCTGTTCGATGGTGAACACCTGATTTAAAATAACCCTGAGCCATGGTCAGTTCATAGTAATCAGTAAATGATGCGGGGTGATCTATATACATGAATCAATTTATACGTTGTCTGAAGCAGGTCTATCCATCCAGTTTAGTTACACGGAGATCAAAAACTGAAGATCCATTACGTTATTTCCCGTTGGGCCTGTCCGGATGTGTCCCCCGGCCTTCCGGAAAAAGTGGTAGCTGTCATTATTGGAAAGATAGGGATATGGGTCGATACCTTTTGCGATCGCTTTGTCGATGGTTTGGTTGTCAACCAGAGCTCCCGCTACATCCGTTGGCCCGTCGATACCGTCTGTTCCGGCACTTAAGAAGATGGTGGAATTACTGAGTTCCCGAAGTCTGAGTGCCATTCTCAGAGCCAATTCCTGGTTTCTGCCTCCCTTTCCGTCACCTTTAATATTCACGGTACATTCACCAAAGAAGATGAGAACAAGAGGGGTGCCGGACTTACGGTTCTTTAAAACTTTTTGAAAGGTATCCCAGATATGTTCTTCAAAATCATCAATCAATCCGGTCCATACAGGTTTTACCAAAAAGGTTTCAAATCCCTGTTTACCGAACATTATTTCCGCTTCGGACGCCACACTTAATGCTGAAGAGATGATATGACTAAAGTGATCCGGGATCTCCTTTGTGCTCTGTTTTTCAGATCCTTTCAATTCCTCTTCTCTCTTCTTAAGCAGATAACTCCAAACCTTTTCAGGGATTTTCCGGTCCAGTCCATATTTCTTTGCAACGGATATGGCTTCATCGAAAGAGATTGTCTGAGCCGTGGTCGGCCCGCTTCCAATCGCTTCGAGGTCATCATCCGGTACATCCGATATCACTACGTCGATCACCGTTTTCCCCTTAAGCCTCTGCAGCAGTTTTCCTCCCTTGACATCGGATAAGGTCTTTCTGACTGTGTTGATCTCTTGTATGGATGCACCGCATTCAAGCAGCAGTGAATAGATCTGCTGAAGATCCTGCAGAGTTACAGGATCAGACGGTTTGCAGAGAAGGGCAGAGGTTCCCCCCGACAACAGATTGAAAACAAATGAACCATCCGGGATATCTTCAATGTAATTCAAAAGCTGCTCCGTTGCTTCCACACTCTTCTCATCGGGAAGCGGGTGAGTGCCTTGCAGAAGCTTGATACGATTCAGCCCGGCTTTGGAATCCGGTGGACCTATGACAATCCCTCCGGTCAGGTCGTCGGAAAAAATCTGTTCAGCAGCGGCAGCCATCGTAGGTGCTGCCTTGCCGGAACCGATTACATGAATCTGCCTGTCAGTTCCAATCTTAAAGGATTGTTCATAAAACGAGCAGACTCTCTTTTCACTGTTCCACCGCAGAATACCCGGCATTCCGGTTGATGGGTCAACAAATTCGAGAAGAGATAAAAAAATGCTTTTGGCTTTTTCCTGCATGCCTCAATTATGATCTGATCCAGGGTTCAGTGAAAAAAAAGTATTGGAACGTATCGTACGTATCACCCTTAAGATCAGAATATCAGCTGAAGAGGGCAAATTTGTTCTGTCTTCTCAGTAAGATGGTACATTTAATTCTCAGAGATCAGCCGGAAATCACCGAAACCGGTCGTGGCTTCAAAGATCAGAGTTCTTCCCGGGTATTCCCACAATTCTCTGGCAGGAGCATTCGCCGGGAGACGCCGCTCTGTTCTTAGAGGAGGGCCGTATATGATGTAAGCCCGCCCCTGATCGGTATCAAAACCAGGATTCTGAAACGTGGTAAACCGTGCATATGCATGATCAATCCGCCTGAAATATTCGGCAAGGAGTTCATTAAACTCTGTATCCGGGGTTGGATCTCTCTCCTTCCAGAATTGGCGGAATTTAGATTCCCTGGCAGCAGATGAGCCCGATTTCATCTCTCTGAGCTGTTCATCAGTGAGAATAAACCGCATCATGTCGATGGCAACGTCAAGATTGTAGAGGCTGACCGGCATATCCAGCCACTGAGAGTTGACGATTCGTCTGGAGAGGGGTTCTTCAGCATCATCCCGCATCAGAGAGAGCCTGAACCGGCTGTTTTCAAGCTCACTGTTCGGTACCTCAATGGCAGCAAAAAGTGCTCCATCGTCCTCGTGGGTAAAGGAAAAACCGATACGATTTTTATCTTCCGAAAATTCAGGATTGGAGATACGGATAAGATGATCGTTGGTAAGTTCAATCATTTGGCGCAGATTCCACTCTTCACCGTCGCCAGGCATGGCCTGCCGGTGGATGTCGAGATAAAAATTTGTCTCCTCACTGTTAAAAAGTGTATCCGGAAGACTGATTAAAACGGTATAATTCTGACCATAGAGTACGCTGCTGCCAAAGTTCAGGAGTTCTGCGAAGCTACCATTTTCATTTTCTTCCAGTGAACTGAGCAGTATCATCTCCCGGCCCGTCTCCCCATCTTTCGGATGAATCTTTAAGTTGCGCAAGCTGGAGGATTGTTCCCTTACAGACCCGCCGCGGCTCAGCTGAAGCGAATAGTGATAATCACCAGGGGCAAGAGTTGTTTTTAACAAACCCTCCACATGATTAAATCTGGATTTGGTTTCTTCAAACGTCTCAACCCAGACGGTGTCCTGCCATGTCTCTCTGAAAACAGAGACAGAAGATCGGGACTCTCTCCTTGACTCGGGACGGGTGCCCTCGAAAATTTCCAGTCCCATTCGAAGCGGAGCAAAAAACTCCATCCCGGGGGAGGGAGCTCTCATATTGTCCCTTTTCCTGAGAAAAGCGATCAGATCGTGATCCAGCCGGAAGATGAAGGCTGCGTTCGTGGTGCCGTCACGCTCAGGCAAAAGAACATGGTCAATATAAGAGGAAGGCTGGTCTGTTCGCTGCAAAAGAGATTCGTAACTTGTTTGCCTCCGCTGGGCGTCGGAATCGATCAGCCCGATAAACAGGAAAATCAGAGCAAGAGATAAGAGTCTGTACATAATTTTTTGTAAGTTATTGTATTAATTGTCGTCTGCGGGAATCATTGATAAACGGTAACAACAGAGACTCTATTATCAATTCCATGAAACTGAAACTTAATAAATTTCGCTATGAAAGATGGCTGGCTTGAAGAGATACTTTCATCGCTTCGTACTCAGGAAGAGTTGATAAGAGCCGGGGGTGGTGCTGACAAAGCTGAGAAGGAGCGAAATAAGGGCAAGCTGACCGCACGTGAGAGGATCAGCACTCTTCTGGACCGGGATTCAGTTTTTGATGAGATTGGCCTGTGGGCTGCTTATGACATGTATGAAGAGGAGGGAGGATGCCCCTCAGCAGGTGTGATCACCGGTGTCGGCAAAGTATCGGGACGAAACTGCATGATTATTGCCAATGATGCGACAGTAAAGGCCGGTGCCTGGTTTCCAATGACAGCCAAAAAAAATCTCAGGGCGCAGGAAATTGCCATGGAGAATCACCTTCCATTGATCTATCTGGTAGATTCGGCGGGTGTATTTCTGCCAATGCAGGATGAGATCTTTCCGGATAAGGAACATTTTGGCCGAATTTTCAGAAACAATGCAAAAATCAGTGCGATGGGCATACCGCAGATTGCGGCTATCATGGGAAGCTGTGTTGCCGGAGGTGCCTATCTTCCTATCATGAGCGATGAAGCACTGATTGTAAAAGGTACCGGATCGGTATTCCTCGCGGGCAGTTATCTGGTAAAAGCTGCCATTGGTGAACAAGTAGACAATGAGCTTCTTGGCGGAGCCACTACGCACAGTGAAATCAGCGGCGTGACGGATTATGTCATGGAAAGTGATGAAGAGTGCCTCGATACAATTCGCAAACTGATTGGTCAGCTGGGACCGGTTTCATCAGCCGGATTCAACAGGATTGATTCAGCGGAGCCTGAAGTTGCGGCGGCGGATGCCATAGCCAGCTTTCCGGAAGACAGAACCCGTCCTTTTGATACATCCCTGCTTATCAAGTCGATTGCTGATGCGGGAACAATTACTGAATATAAAAAAGGGTATGGAAAGACACTCATCACAGCATATGCCCGAATTGATGGCTGGAGTGTTGGAATTGTTGCAAATCAGCGCAAGATAGTAAAGACGCGGCAGGGTGAAATGCAGATCGGGGGAGTCATCTACTCAGACAGCGCAGATAAAGCAGCCCGATTTATCATGAATTGCAATCAAAAAAAAATCCCGCTCCTTTTTTTACAGGACGTAACCGGATTTATGATCGGAAAGCGAAGTGAGCATGGCGGGATCATAAAAGATGGAGCAAAGATGGTAAATGCTGTGGCCAATTCCACGGTTCCTAAGTTTACCGTGATTATCGGGAACAGTTACGGAGCCGGTAATTATGCGATGTGCGGGAAGGCCTATGATCCAAGATTTATCTATGCCTGGCCCTCAGCAAAAATTGCAGTGATGGGCGGGGCACAGGCGGCAAAAGTACTCGCACAGATACAGGTTTCCGCTCTTGAAAAGAGAGGTGAACAGGTTACAGAGGAGGAGTATCAGTCGCTTTTATCGGGGATCAGTGAACGTTATGAAAGGCAGACGGATGTGCGCTATGCCGCAGCCCGGCTTTGGGTCGATTCCATCATCACTCCGGAGCAGACAAGAGAGAAGATCGCACGAGCTATTGAATATGCCAATTGTAATCCGGTGATCCCGCAGTTTAAAACAGGTGTTTTACAGGTCTGAACTTTGATCATCCGATTTAACTAAAAAACAATCCAATGAATAATCTGAGTCCTCTATTTATCGTTTTTCTTCTGATCACAGCTTGTTCGGAGAAAGAGGCTGAAGTTCAGCCAGCTTCTCATCTGTCCGATCAGGCACTAACGGAATTTGTGGAAGGTATGAATGCAGTATTACCTCAAAGAGTTGATAACGATACCTATTTTGACAGTTTATCGTTAAGGCAAGAGGGTTTGTTTTACTACTACTCCATTCGTGGCTTTGAAACAGCAGAGGATCTGAATCAGGAACAATCAGATTCCCTGATGGCCATGGCTGAGAGCAGGATTCCATGTACTCTCTGGAGGCCCCATTTTATGCAGGGAGTGGATGTCTCATTTGTCTATCTCTCTCCGCAGGAGAATGAATTAATCCGTTTTAAAAGAGAACAGCAGGCTTGTCAGTAATGTTACCTGAGGAGGTGCCTGCAGATGATGATTTACAGGAAATCGATAACATTGAATACCATTTTCCGGTTAAGGCATGAAACTTAAAAAATATATACTTTACCTTCTTCTGGTTTTATCAGCCGGTTATCTCCTCGGTTGCTCCAAAGCGGAGGATACTCCGTTCCTGATGCTTGCCCCTTCTGAAACGGGAATCCATTTCTCCAACGATCTCGTCAGCACCCCGGAGTTTAACATCCGAAACTATCTCTATTTCTATGACGGAGGAGGAGTGGCAGCAGGAGATCTCAATAACAACGGACTTCCTGACCTCTTCTTTGTCGGGAACATGACCGATAATCGTCTCTATCAAAATCTCGGTGACTTCAGGTTTGAAGATGTCACGGAAAGTGCCGGAATTATTAACGACCCGGAGAGCTGGTCAACCGGTGTTACCATGGCTGATGTAAACGGGAGCGGATATCTGGATATCTACGTGAGCCGGGTAAATTATCTCAATAAAAGGGGAAGAAATCAGCTCTTTATCAACAATGGTGATATGACCTTCACGGAGATGGCCGCGGATTACGGGATCGATTTTGAAGGATACTCCACTCAGGCAGCTTTTTTCGATTACAACAAAAATGGCCGCCTGGATCTTTTTCTGCTCAACCACTCTTTTCACAGCGAATTCACATATGGTGAAGCTTCATTACTGAGAGAGAGAGTTGATTTAAAGGCAGGTGACCGCCTTTTCCGTAATGATGGTGACTTTTTTACTGATGTGACCGCAGAAGCCGGCATCTACAGCAGTGCACTCGGTTACGGCCTGGGGCTGGCTATTACCGACATCAATCAGAATGGTTATCCTGATATTTATATTGGAAACGATTTTCATGAAGATGATTATTTCTACATCAACAACGGTGATGGAACGTTTACTGAAAGGCTCTATGAGATGGTTGGCCATACCAGTAACTCTTCCATGGGTAATGATGTGGGAGATCTCAATAACAGTGGACGTATGGATATTGTATCCCTCGACATGATGCCATTTGACCATGAGGTATATATGAGATCCGGCGGGCCCGATGTGCCGCTGCTCTACAACACGAAAAGGAGTTTTGGTTTTGGAGAAAAAAATAACCGTAATACACTCCAGATAAACCTTGGAAACAGTGAGGATGGTACCCCTCTGTTTAGTGAAATGGCATTCGCATCCGGAATACCCAAAACAGACTGGAGCTGGGCGGCACTGCTGGCCGATTTCAGCAACAACGGGTTTAAGGATATTTTTATCACAAACGGAATGCCTCACCGGCCGAATGATCTTGACTATGTTTCAGCTCTCAATCGGCTAAGACAACAGCATCAGGGGGATGAACTCAGCCGGAGAGAGTATGAACTGATCCGGGATCTGCCGGATGTACTCGTTGCCAATCATATGTACAGGAATGACGGAACCCTGCAGTTCAGGAATGTAGCATCCGAATGGGGTCTTTCACTGCCCTCATTCTCCTCTGGAGCGGTATATGCAGACTTAAACAACAATGGAAGACTTGATCTTGTGGTCAGCAACATCAACGAACCCGCTTTTATTTATAAAAACAATTTCCCTGAAGAACTTTTGGGTAATTACCTGACCATCCAGCTAAAGGGTGACAATGAAAACAGTACGGGTATCGGAACCAAGGTATTTCTATACCACGGGGATGAACTAAAGTACAGAGAGCAGATGCCTGTCAGGGGCTTTCAGTCGGCCGTTGAGCACCGGCTCCATTTTGGACTGGGGGCAACAGATCTGATTGATTCTCTGCTGGTCATCTGGCCGGACGATCGCTATGAAGTACTCCGCGATCTGGAAGTCAATCAACAGATTACACTTTTACAATCGGATGCTGAGGAACTATTTGATTACGACAGATTGCATTCACGAGAAATTCCGGCACTGCTTGCAGATCTGTCAGACATGGTGAATTTTCCCCACCGGCATCGTGAAAATACGTTTGATGATTTCTCCCGCGAACCACTGATGCCCTACAAATTATCAACAAAAGGTCCTGCACTGGCAGTTGCTGATGTGAATGGCAATGGTTTGTATGATTTATATATGGGAGGAGCCAGGGATTTTCCGGGGAAACTTTTCTTGCAGCAGGAAGACGGAACATTTCTTGAATCTGAACAGCCCGATTTCTTTTATGACCGCAGAAGTGAAGATGTCGATGCACTATTCTTTGATGCAACGGGGAATGGACTGCCGGACCTCTACGTGGTGAGTGGCGGTAATGAATACACAGGTGAGGCCACCGAACTTCTGGATCGGCTTTATATCAACACGGGTGAGGGTCAGTTTAGAAAATCAATGAACAGTATTCCGGAATTTGCAGTAAACGGTTCTGTAGTCAGGGCTGCCGACTTTAACGGGAACGGCTATCTGGATCTGTTCGTCGGCGGACATTCCATCCCATGGCGTTACGGGATTGGCCCGAGAAGTTTTATACTTGAAAACAATGGCCTGGGTGTGTTTGAAGATGTTACGGAGGGGGTTGCACCTCAGATTGAAACCCTCGGGAATGTTACTTCAGCACAGTGGGTTTTTCAGCCCGGAAAAGAGCTTCCGGATCTGGTTGTCGCTGGAGAATGGATGCCTGTCAGGTATTTCGAAAATATGGGCGGAAAATTCAACTCCGTTGAAACTGACCGCGGTTTTCCAAAACTGAATGGGCTTTGGCAGAGTGTTACGGTTTCTGATCTGACCGGTAACGGTTATCCCGATATCATCCTGGGTAATTTTGGTATCAACTCCCGTCTGAAGGCAACCAGGGAAAGTCCAATGCATCTGTATATAAACGATTTTGATCAGAATGGTCAAACCGCACCGGTACTTTCCTATTTTGTGAACGGCATTGAAAAGCCCTTTGATCAACTCGATGAACTCATGGCTCAGGTAACCAATCTGAGGCAGAAAGTAAGGAGTTACGCTGATTTTGCATCCCGAAACCTGAATCAGATCTTTGAGCCTTCCCTGCTCAGCTCCTCACTAAAGAAAGAGATCAATGAACTCCGGTCACTGGTATTGATAAATACGGGCGATGGCAGCTTTGAAATCAGTTATCTCCCCTTTGAAGCACAGCTTTTTCCGGTTATGGATATTCTTGCCATGGATGTAACCGGCTCCGGAAATAATGACCTGCTCCTCACCGGAAACCTGTTTGATGTGAGACCGGGTATCGGAGGACGGCAGGACGCTGGTTACGGTCTTCTTCTGAAGAATGACGGAGCCGGTAATTTCACAGCGAAGAGTTTTTCGGAAAGCGGGTTTCTTGTGAGAGGAGAATCGAGATCCATACATTCCTATCAGCGTTCAACGGGAGATCACGGTATTGTAGTTGCCCGCAATAATGATACACCGCTTTTTTTCGAATTAAGGAATTAACAGACTGGTGAGATACAGGCTGTTTGCCAAACATTACAACATTCAAAATAGAACATGTCAAAGAAATCCATACCCAATACCCCTGCATGGAACAGAAGAATCATCAACGGGATCTTTGTTTTACTTCCCCTGCTTATTCTGCTTTCGAGCTGCAGATCTCAGGAACCTGCAGAACTCTCAGAAACAGATCAATATCGTCAGGCGGTATCCGATTTCTATGTAAGCCTTGGGGCCGCGCAGACAGATGAAGCAAGGTTTGCCTTCAATAAAATGAATGATGTGGCTCAGGCTTTTCCGGAAGAAGCCGCAGCCTGGGCCAATCTTGGAGTGATGGCAATGAGACAGGGCAACTACGATCTGGCGGTTGACCGACTGGAGAGGGCAAGAACGATACTGCCGGAGCATCCGGATATTCTGTATCTCAGCAGTATAGTACAAAGTATGCGTGGAGATACGGAATCATCCATCAGCTACTTAAGAGAGGGTATCGGAAGCGATCCTGCTCACCTGCGCATGCAGTTTGCTCTCGCGCAGGAACTGGAAAGAGAAGATGACCGCACTCACGCTTCTGAAATTTCATCTATTTATGAAGGGTTGATACTGCTTGAACCCGAGAATCAGGCGGTTTTGCTGGAAGCTACCCGATTTGCAGCCAAAACCGGTGATTTTGAAACTGCTGAAAGATTCCTGAACCTTCTCAGAGGGCTTTCAGAACGGTGGGATGAGGAGAACAGAGAACAATTTTCACTGGTTGAAGAGGTGTTCGAGGAGGGTTCATTCACTGAACTAACACTGGAGCTTTCATTTTTAAGAAATACGCTCCAATCCGTCAATTCATTTCGCAATGATCTGCTTCTCGTTGAACTGCCGCCGACCGATCTCGGTTTTCTTATCCCCGAATTCCTGGTTTTACCGCTTCCGGAAGTGACAGTGGCCGCTCCGGATCTTGAAATTACCTTTCCACAGCTGCCTCTCGATATCGCTGAAGACAGGGCTTCATGGCTTCGGGGTGTAACACTTCTTGAAGACTCTCCTCCCTTTCCGATCTCTGTTACTGACGGTAAAGTTGTAATTAATGAACGGACACAACTCGTTTTTCCGGGTGATACGGATCGGCCATTACCGCCGTCAGCCGGAACTGAAATTGATTACAATTATGATTTCCAGAACGATCTCGCTTTTGCCGGCACCGACGGATTCAGGCTTTATGCCACTGGGGAGGATCTCACGTTTACAGATGTAACCAGCCAGTTGGGTCTTGGTTCTTCAGTAATACAGGGGAATTATTACGGAGTCTGGGCTTTTGACATCGAAATGGATGGAGACCTGGACCTTCTTCTGGCTCCGGTTGACGGGCCTCCACTTGTTCTCAGAAACAATGGCGATGGTACATTCACAGATGTACGGCCATTCAGGGGAATAGAGAATGTAAGGGATTTTCTCTGGGCCGATCTTGATGGTGACGGTGCACCTGATGCCACCATGCTTACCAGTGCAGGGGAGGTGATCACCTTCAAAAATTTTAGGGGAGGTGATTTTTCAGATGGACTGAAATTGACTGATCAGACAGTGGCATTTGCTGCAGCAGATCAAAATGCAGATGGCCGGTTTGAAATTATTACGGCTTCCGGTTCCGGCAGCATCCACTCACATTTTATATCTGCTTTCAGCGGTGAATGGACAAATCATACACTTTATCAAAACGGACAAGGTTTATCGGATTATGAGAACGCTCAGCTCTTTGTTGCTGATCTTGACAATAACGGAGCCCTCGATCTGATTCTGAGCACTCCGGAACACTCGACACTATGGCTGGGAGATGAAAAAAGAAATTTGATCCGGTATGAGCATGAACTGCCCGGCGGAATTGTAAATATTTTTGATGTAGATGGTAACGATCGCCTTGACTTGCTGAGGGTATCTCAGGATCTGGAGCCCATACAGCTCAAGAATGAGGGGACAAAAAACTACTTTGCGCGGCTGATTAGGGCCAGAGCCTCAGGTGAACTGGGTGATCAGCGGATCAACTCTTTTGGAATAGGAGGGGAGATGGAGGTCCGGTCGGGTCTTCTCTATCAGAAACAGATAATCTCTTCACCTATAGTGCATTTCGGTCTGGGTGAATATGAAGAAGCAGAAATGCTGCGGATTATCTGGCCAAACGGCTCGGTTCAGACTGAGTTTGCGGAACTGGGGATGGGCGCAACCATATTTAATGAACAGATTTTAAAAGGCTCCTGCCCCTGGCTTTTTACCAATGACGGAGAAGAAATTCATTTCATAACCGATGCACTCTGGAGGTCGCCGCTCGGGTTGCGAATAAATGCACAGGAAACAGCAGGTGTCATTCAGACCTTCGACAGGGTGAGAATACCCGGTAACAGACTTCAGCCTGTGGATGGCGTCTATGATGTCAGGATTACAGCAGAGTTGTGGGAAACCCATTTCTTTGATTTTGTAGAGCTGATAGCAGTAGATCATCCGGAAGGCACGGAGGTATTTGTGGATGAGAGGTTTGTCTTTCCCGGACCGGATCTTTCCACGCGCATCATGAAGACTCCGGTACCGGTAAAAAGTGTAGAGGATCAGTGGGGCAACGACCTGACCGAAATTGTCTCCGAGCAGAACAGCCGTTATATCGCCCCGTTTGAAAAAACAGCATATCAGGGGCTGGTCGAAGAACATTCGGTTATCATCACACTGAATGATCAGGAACAATCTGTACCTGAATATCTTGTCATGCACGGTTGGTTGCGGCCGACCGACAGCTCAATCAATCTGGCTCTGAGTCAGGGATCCTTCAATCCGCCTTCATTTATGACAGTGGAAGTTTCAGACGGTGAGGGTGGCTGGATAATACTGAATGATAATTTCGGATGGCCTGCAGGAAAACTGAAAACGGTATTGCTGGAACTGGATAACGCTTTTCCCCACAGGAACGATCGTAAAGTCAGACTCACGACATCGGCTGAGATCTACTGGGATTCCATACTACAGGCCAGGCAAGCGGAAAACGATCTTTTTACCGAACTGGCGCTTGAGCCGGTAAAGATGGATCTGAGGTACAGAGGGTTTTCTGAATGGAGCCGTGCAGATTCAATATCTCCCAAACTTCCCGACTATCACTACATTTCGAGTACTGCTCAGCGATGGAGAGATTTGGAAGGGTTTCATACCCGGTTCGGGGACGTATCCGAACTGCTCAGGGAGATCGATGACCGCTATGTGATTATGAACGCGGGAGATGAAATGGTGCTGCATTTTGAGGCGCTCCCTGATCCTGCAGAAGGTTACACCCGCAGCTTTATCTTTGTCTCGGACGGCTGGGTGAAAGATGGTGATTACAACACGGAGGCTTCAGCTACGGTATTACCGCTTCCATATCATGGTATGGCTGATTACGATTACAGCAGGGGTGGTTCCCTGCAGAATGATCCTGTGTTTCAGAGGCATCGTGACGATTGGATCGAGTACCATACCCGATACATCACGTCGCATGTATTCCGCAACGCACTCCTTTTTGAGAGTCCGTAACTCAAAAAACTGAAACAAAAGATATATCAGATTCTATTGCAACGAATTGTGGTTTAGACACCACGTAGAAAATGAAGGAGTAATAAAGTGCTCTGCAGGTGAGATCTATGAACTGTTCAATTATGATTCTGTGGTTTTGGTCAGCCGCTGCATTGGGTTCTTCGGCTCCCTTTAACTTTTCAGGACAATTTTCAGATAAGGAGATTCACAAAATTGGCTTGATGGTTTCATCAGATCCTGAGAAAGATCTCCTTTCGCGCCAGGCAGTTGATGCTGCCAGGCTGGCGGTGACTCAACTCAATCAAAAATTTGCATCAGAGCCGTATCAGTTCCACCTTTCAGTCCGAACAGGTGAGGGAGATTGGGGTTCTGCCTCAAGGCAGTCTGTAGAGCTGATTTTTGATGAAGAGGTATTGGCGATAGCCGGTGCACTGGATGGAGAAAATGCACACCTGACACAGATGGCCATCGCAAAATCGCACGTAGTCTATCTGGAGACCAGAGCGGCAGATGCTACGCTGTCTGAAGTCAATATCCCTTTTTTTTTCCGAAATTTCCCATCCGACAGGCAGCAGGCGGAAACGATTGCAGATTTTTTACTGAATCAGATGAATTTTACTTCCGTACTGTTATTCACCGGTTCGCGATTTGATGACCGTGCTGCTTCTACCCATTTTAAAAACCATTTTCGCAGAAATCCGAGTCACCTTTCCATTACTGAGATCACTGACTCCAAGTCTTTGAACAGTGCTGAACTTAAAAGAGACGCTGAAATAGCGAGAGCTGAAGCCATTCTTGTTTTAGGAGACAAAACATTTTTTGAGACTGTCTATAAACTCGCTTCACAAGCCGGATTGAACCTGCCATTCATAGCAAACGGATCCTTTCTGTCCAGTCAGACAGGCGCTTTTAAAACCGAAGCCATCAAACCCGATTTTTTTATCTGTCCGCAAATCACAGATTCCGGTCCACTACGGAATTTTAACGATGCATTTACTTCAGAGTATGGATACACTCCGGGTGTTCACACTGCATTTGTATTTGATGCTGTGATTCTGCTCGGAGAAGCGGCTGCCTACGGAGGTAACAGCAGAGATGGGATACGGAACTATCTCTCGGATTTACAAATACGGAAGGGGGCTTCCGGGGTAGTGCGTTTTGAAACAATGGGTGATTCAAAAACATCACCACATCTCTGCAATGGCACGGAAGCGTGGCTGTTTCCGCGTGAATAGCAGCGATGGTAATCCGCTGTTTTCTACAGATTATTAGGGGAAATCCTGAGCTTGACTTCACTCTCTCAATTGTGTTGAATCCGTTTCAAATTTTTACATATCTTAATTAGAGTTTAATATCTAAAATTCCTGTAAATGGATAACAGGGTCTTAAATAGCACACAATTTCATTAATAAGGATCCGATGTTGATCGGGATACAAAACAACCGGATACGAAATGTAAAATGATTTATTGCCCGTTGCAGCTTCATGAATGAAACCCATACGATTGTGAACCGATATCCATTCTGTTTTACTCCTCTGCTTTATCTCAGTCTTCTTTTTTTTACGGCGGTGGCGTGTAATAACGACAATGAATCCTTGAGTCAGGTGAGTGAGAATTTTTCGCATCAGCTTCCTGGCGAGGAGGGAGATCTGTTCAAGGATATCACTGTGGCCGCAGGTATTTCCTTCGAACACAATATGGGTGACGATTATTTGACTAACGTTATCGAATCCGTTGGCGGGGGGTGTGTCTTTTTCGATTATAACCAAAATGGACTGATGGACCTCTACATCGCCAACGGCATTCATCATGATGTGCTGAGTTCAGGCGAGAGAAGCAGCCTGATCAGCGGTAATGTGCTCTATGAAAATCTTGGTAACGGCCGGTTTGCGGATCGCACTCAGCAGAGCCGTACAGGAGATCTTTCCTATTCAATGGCGGTTACGGTCGGCGACTTTGATAACGACGGCTTTCCCGATATTTATGTAAGTAATTACGGGCCGAATACCCTCTTTCGCAATAATGGCGACGGTACGTTCACCGACGTCACCGAACGGGCAGGAGTTGCAGGGAATGAGAGCAGCGCAGGAGCTGTCTGGCTGGATTATAACCGAAATGGCCTGCTGGATCTTTATGTGGCCAACTATGTGGAGTTTAATCCCAACCTGAATCTTGCCTATGCGCCTGACGGTTATCCGGGTCCGCTGAATTTTCGGGGCCAACCCGACAGGCTTTACCGAAACAACGGGGACGGCACCTTCACTGATGTAACCGTTGAAATGGGACTTTATCGGCCTGAGGGAAGAGCGATGGGTGTCGGGTCGATTGATATTGATGGTGACGGATACCCGGAGATATTTGTAGCCAATGATGCGATGCCGAATTATCTCTTTAAAAATAATCAGGGGGAGAGTTTTACGGATATCGCTGTGAGAGCAGGTATCGCCTTTAACAGAGGAGGGGAAGCGACAGCCAGTATGGCCTTCAGCTTCGGTGACTATACAGGGAACGGGGATATCGATCTGTTTGTGACAGATGACACCTATAATTCTCTGTATCAGAACAGGGGAGGGCTGCTTTTCAGCGATGTCTCCTTCCAATCAGGGATTGCCATGGCAAGCGGCCAGCACGTGGGGTGGGCAGCCTCTTTTATCGATTATAACAACAACACGCTGAGAGACCTCTTTATTACCAATGGTGAACTGAAACATACCTACGGTCAGGAAGATCAGCTGTTTCGAAATAACGGCGACGGGTCTTTCACTGAAATATCTGCTGAGCTGGGCAGCTATTTTTCACAGGCCAGGGTTGGCAGAGGCGCCTGTATCGGTGATTACGACAACGACGGGGATCTGGATATTTTCATCGTGAACCTGAATGAAGCTTCCGTACTGCTGAGAAATGATACGGCCAAAGAGAACCACTGGCTGCTTGTCGATCTTATTGGTACCCGAAGCAACCGGGACGGCATTGGCGCCTCGGTCAGTGTAACGGCTGGTGGTATTACACAGGTTGCCCAGAAGACGGGTGGGGGGCATTATCTTTCACAAAATGATCCGAGGCTCCATTTTGGACTGGCAGAACATAATGTGATCGATCTCATTGAGGTGAAATGGCCATCAGGTGCTGTTCAGATCCTTGAAAATATCTCCGCCAATCAAATTCTTACCATTGAAGAGGAGTGAAAGGGATGAAGCGACATATGCCCTTAGTTATTTTTTCAGCCATGGCTATGATTGCCCTGTTGTTTTTCTTTTTACTCCGCGGGGATAAGGCTCTCGACGATGGAACAGTCATTGTCGTTCGTACCCAGGCCTCAGAGCTTGTCCCGGTTTCCGGGCTGCCCGATATGAATTCGGTTCGCGGCATGTCAGATATTGTGGTTTTAAATTCCAAAAATCCTTCTGTTTCGCCCCGTATCCTTTCCGATAAACTCTACTCCGCGAATTCACCCTACCTGTCAACCGACAAAACATCCGTTATATTTGCAGCGAAAAGAACGGAATACTCAAACTGGCAGATATTCATGATCCGTACTAACGGCAGGGGGCTTAAGGAACTTTCCGGCCCTGAAACCAACTGTTTCGATCCCTTTTTTTTACCGGATCAGCGAATTGGTTACAGCTGTATCTGGGAGCATCCATCCATGGGAAGCGGATCCACACTCTATATTCAGGATCCGGAAAGCGGAAACACCAAACCCATCACATTTCATCCGTCTGCAGATCACTCCGGATCGATGCTGCTTGACGGGAGAATTATCTATACGAGCAGACAGGTTTTCCCTTCTGAAACATCCCCTGTCGTGAAAGCAATCAGGCCTGATGGAACCGCAAATATGAGATTTTTCACAGCCGCAGAAGATCAAAGAATTCACGGAGGAGTCCGGGAGAACGGCGATGGGAAAATCCTTTTCTTAACTTCAGAAGTGGACCAGGAAGGTGCAAAAACGGTTCAGTCAGTTTCCTACAGCAACCCTTTTGAGGAGCCCGTAACTCACTATCGAACTGAAAACGGATTTATTCACTCTTTCCACCCCGGCAAGGAGTCAGACCTCTTAATCTCCTACAGGGAAGAAGATTCGGAAACCATCGGTCTTTACAAACTGAATCTGAAGGATGGATCCATTGATCTATACCTGAATTCTCCCGGATATCACTACACCGATCCTGTCATCGCCGGGGCTGTTCAGTCAGTTCCGAAAGTATTGCCGTCATCACTCAATCCTTCCATGAATTACGGAATCGCCGTGATTGTGGATCCGGTCACCTCATATCTCAGCCGAAATAAAGGGAGCAATGCTGAATTCCGGATTTTGGTTCGAAGCCTGGCAAAAGCTGATACCCTGCTTACCCCGGCATCAGATGGCTCATTGTATATCAAACTGGATACCGCCAGTCCCATTCAGCTCTCCAAAATTGATTCTGACGGACGGATTACTGAAGGACCAACAGATTGGTTCTGGGTCATGCCCGGAGAACGATCAGGATTCGCGGGATGGAATCCGCGGCAGTATACCGCTCCAGCTAACCAGGTTCCCCTGGCCATAAATGAACCGGCTGCAGAGCTGTTTGGTACAGGCAGAGCCGAATATGTGAATCATATCGGATTATTAAAAACGAATTACCCGGGTGATGAGAATTAGAAAACGAACCCTTTTGCTGGTGATATTGGGTCTGATACTGCTTCTTGCAGCCAACAGATTCTACAACTGGTCTTTGGATCATTACGATTATTACACCATCGGCGTGATCCCTGAAGTGAGAGAACGGCATATTGAAGGAATGAAATGCATCTCCTGTCATGGCTACATGCAGAGGGATGGTTTTCTTGTGGACAGATATAAAGACGTCTACAAATCGCCCTATAACATGGCCGGTACAACAGACGGTGAATATCTGCTGGTTACAGGTCAGGAATCCAATTCACTTTTTATCACAAGGCTTTCAGACTATCTGCTTGAGAAGGAGATTCCTGTCGGCAAAAGACCCCACTCTGTTGTTCTTTCTGCGGATAACAGAACAGCTTATGTTTCCAATCAGTGGTCCAATACAGTCTCTGTAATTGATATGCAGTCAAGAGAGGAAACCGGAATCTTTGAAACGGGTGGCGGACCTTCTGGCCTGGCAATCGACTCAAACAGAAATTTACTCTATGTAGCCAATACCTATACCTCAGACGTATCAGTACTGGACCTTTCTTCAGGCCGGGAAATGCGTCGGCTTCGAGCAGGCAATTATCCCACTGGAATAGGGCTGTCACCCGACGGGAAACATGTGATTGTGGTGAGTCAGCGTTCTCATCTTACTGAACACCGAGCTCCCCCGAAAACAGAAGTAACCCTGATTAATGCCGGGACGCAGCGTGTGAGAGAAAGGCGGTTTTTCATGGAATCACACATCATGGAGCGGATCGATTTTACTCCGGAAGGGGATCTCGCTTTCACTACTCTTGTAAAACCTAAAAATCTTGTTCCATCGGTCAAAATTGAACATGGCTGGATGATGACATTTTCCCTCGGGGTTATATCACCTGAAGATGGAATGATGATTCAGCTGCCACTGGATGAACCGAATTCGTACTACGCTGATCCATTCGATGTAAAAGTGAGTCCCGACGGAAAGAAAGTGTTCATCTCTCACTCCGGGGTTGACAGAATATCAGTCCTGGATCTGGATCAGGTGCGAAAGGTAATCGCAGATGTACGGGAAGGAGTGATCATTGAACCTGAAAACGATCTCCTTCTAAGCCAAAGGTACGTGATTGAAAGAATTGAAACCGGAGCCAATCCCAAGGGGTTGCTTCTCTCCGCAGATGGTGAAACTCTTTTTGTGGCGGAGAGGCTTACAGACAGGATCTCCTTGTATGAGACTCAGTCCTATGCAAAAACCGGTGAGATCGTCGTAGGACAGGGAAATCAGAATGCATTCCTGCGGCGGGGAGAGCAGTTTTTTAACAACGCTGCCCATACATTTCAAAATCAGTACAGCTGCTATTCCTGTCACCCGGATAATCATGAAGACGGCCTGACGTACGACATGGCCTACTATCCCGGCACAGATCTCTCCAATGTTCAGACATTGCGGGAGCTTTCCAATACATCCCCGTTTAAATGGAATGGGCGCAATACAAGCATCTATATGCAGTGTGGTATGCGTTTTTCAACTTTTATTACCAGAACGGAAGTCTTTTCACCCGATGACCTTAACGCGCTGGTTGGGTTCATGACCAGCAGAATTGATCATCCGCCTAACATGTACCGAACTGAAAACGGTGAACTTACTCCGGCACAAAAGAGAGGAAAGGAGCTTTTCGAGCGGACAACCACAAATTCAGGAAAAGCCATTCCGCTCAGAGACCAGTGCATCACCTGTCACCCGCCGCCAAATTTTACCGACCGTTTGATGCATGATGTCGGTACCGGTACCGACAAAGACAGCCATCAGGATTTTCTGACTCCGCATCTCAACAACATTTATGAATCTGCTCCATATCTGCATGATGGCAGAGCCAACACGCTGGAAGAGCTCTGGACTGTATTCAATGATGAGGATGAGCATGGAGTTGCCAACGATATGACAAAAGATCAGCTGAATGATTTGGTTGAGTACCTTCTATCCATCGGCAGTGCAAAATACTATCAATAACAATACTGAAACGATATGAAATCTACATTCCATTCCAAACGAGTTAAGGTAGCATCTCTTCTGATCAGCCTGATGATGATTACCGGCTTGAGTGACCTGCCGGACGGATCCGGCACTCTTCATTCTGGTTCGGAGAAAGCCGGGACAGAGATGGATTCGAAAAGCGTGATAAATCCTGATTCTGAAGAGAAAGATTTCCGGTTTCCGGCCGTGCCCATTTATGGTGACTGGACGGTTTACACAATGGACGATGGTCTGCCGTCCAATAAAATCAATGCGGTAAAAATTGATGAGGATAGAATTCTGGTAGGAACGGATCAGGGGCTTGCCGTGCTTGAAAACGGCAAATGGACCATTTACACTCCGGAGGACGGGCTGGCACACCGGAATGTGATCTCACTGGATGTAAATGCGTCCACGGGCGATGTATGGATCGGGACGATGAGCGGACTAAACCGCTGGTCGGCAGGGGTTTTTGAGCGATTTGATCAGTTTAACAGCGGTCTGGCGAATGATGTGGTGTATGAAGTGCAAGCTGATGAACGATACACCTGGATCGCCACCGCAGCAGGGGCGAACCGGTTTGATACCTACACGAATCAGTGGAAAATATTCAATGAAGAGACTTCTCCAATGCATGAGCCATGGACCTATGGAATAACCTATGGCGGGGAGAAGGCCTGGATTGCAGCGTGGGGCGGTGGCGTGGTTGAGTATAACAATGAAACGGATCAGTTCAGGGTTTACCGGGATCCGGACGGTCACTTTCAAATCTCACTCTTTCCGGATGACGGCCTTGTGCATGATATAACAACCGGAGTTGCATTCGATAACGGGGTTCTGTGGGTTTCCACGTACTTCGGCCTCAGCCGGTACAACGGACAGCGATGGTGGGGCTTTTTCGATCATAACAGTCCGCTCACAAGTAATTTTGTAAATGCTGTGAAGGCGAAATACGGTATCGGATATATGGCCACCGACGACGGACTCAATACCTCCGATGGGAATGTGTGGGTCACCTATCATCCTGCAGAGGGGTCTTCTTTGGGAGAAACCCGTATCACTATCGGCGACAGGCAAAGAAGAATCACTACAGAGACCTCCATTTCACACGGTTTTATCTGGAATATGGATATCCGCGGAGATGAGATCTGGGTGGCTACCTCCAGAGGCCTCAGCAGGGGAGTGGTAACCGGTTATGCGGACGAGTCCATTCTCTGATTACTATTTAATCAATGACAAAACCATTAAAAACAGAATACAATGAGTGAAATGATACAGTTAGCGGCAAGCGTCAAAGGAATGTCAGAAAATGAAAAGGAGGAGATGATAAAACTTGGAATACTTTCCGGGGATGATCAGATCAGCCGGTACACAGTTCCGGAGCTTCATGATGAGAGGCCTCCAATCGAAAAAAAAGCTGTACAGGCACCCGGAGTGCTGAATGAAGCATTCAATTACGAGAGACCTTCCTCTTTCTCAAGAGCGATCCGGCTGGAGCTGGGTTCCTATACGGTTCTCATGATATCCGGAACCGCCAGTGTGAATGAAGAGGGGCAGGCTGCGCATATAGGCGATTTCAGAGCACAGTGCTGGAGAACCTTCAGAAACATAACCGAACTTCTTCAGGCTGAGAATATGAGCTGGCACGATATTGTGAGAACCTCCTGCTATTTGCGCGATATTGAGAGGGATTACAAAGATTTCAACCAGATTCGCACACAGTTTTACAACTGGATGAAACTGGATCCGCTACCGGCCAGCACCGGCATTCAGGCGAGACTCTGCTGGGAAACACTGCTGGTCGAAATAGAAGCGATAGCCATATGTAAAAACCGGTAACAAACAGTCAACACTCCATGAAAACACGGTATCCGTTACTCCTGATTGGCGCCATCTGCGCGATCATCTCTGTGCGTGCAGAATTCGCCGGGGCTCAGACACAAAGTGAACCACCTCGTCATACTTTTGCAAATACGCCCGCACAAATCTATCCATTCTTTAACTTTATGGAACCGAATTACCGGTGGTTTGAAGAGCGGCATCCCTATCTGGGGGCGGCCCGTGAATACCCCTTTCCGGTAAATCCAGAAGTGGTCAGAATTGGGTTCATAGCTCCGCTGGATGGATCGAGTGAGTATTATTCTATGAATGGACAGCATATGCTCAACGGGGCTCTTATGGCATTTGAAGAGGCCAACAGGGCGGGCGGCTTTCGGGGAATCCCGTTTGAGGTGATCGCCAGAAACGATCTCGGACTCTGGGGTGCCTCGGGTAATGAGCTGGTAAGTCTGGATGATATGGGAGTGCTTGCAGCCATTGGGTCCATTGACGGAAACAATACCCACGTTGCCATTCGGGTTGCCCTGAAACTGGAGCTTCCCATGGTTACGACAGGCAGCACGGATCCTACACTCACAGACACACGCATTCCATGGGTGATACGAACCAATCAGGATGACCGTCAATTCAATTTTGCTCTGCTCAATGAGGCATACAATGTTCGAGGCTATACGAGGGTGGCTCTGCTGAGAGCAAACAACCGTTACGCGAGAGTAGGCACCCGGGAATTTGTGGACGGTGCCCGAAGGCTGGGCACACCGCTTGTCATCCGACAGGTCTATCTGCCGGGGGAGCGAAATTTCTCACCCTATCTGGAGAAAATCGAGGCTGCCGGGGCTGAGGCCGTCGTACTCTGGGGTGAAGTTGATGAAATTGCTGAGATCATCCGTCAGATGAGGGAATCGGGAATGAATCAGACCGTTTTCACTTCCGATAAGGCCGTATCCGGGCATTTTCTTCAACTTGCCGGTGAACATGCCGAAGGGGTGATTGCCGCCTATCCCTTTCATCCGGAAAGCGGTAATTCTGAACTGGAAGCTTTTTACAGAAATTATCGGGAAAAATATCAGACGGAGGCCAACAGTTTCGCAGTGCAGGCGTACGACGGAGCGAGATTACTGATTGAATCCATCCGGAAAGCGGGACTGAACCGCGCCCTTGTCAGGGATGAAATCACATCGATTGAATCCTATCAGGGAATCACAGGCACAATTCGGCTGGATGGATCCTGGAATAATGTCACGCCGGCATTTATTGCTGAAATACGTAACGGACGTTTTTATTTTCATCAGTTTGAATGGGTTGCGGAATCGGATAACCGGTAAATGATGAACCCGACTCCCTTCAGGATGAAATCTGAATCAGGCGCTGCTCTCTGCCTGAGAACCGATGATCTGTCTGGTTTTCAGGCTCATTCCCCGAAATGCGATGTCCGGTAATGGCACTGTCAGAACATCACATTCTCTTACATTGAGTTAACAGGATTCTGCCTGAAAGATGATTTTCCCATCTATGTGACACATCCGTAATGGTTTGGGGAGTAACACTTCATTATATTATTTCCGTTTTGTTTGCGTTAGTTTGCAAAGCGCTTTCATACTCAGAATAATTCAGATACCGTAATGAGCAGGCTGCCAGTGAAACAAGTTGTAGTTACGCTTCTATTCGTACTTATGATATCGGTACCCTTTGCCATGAAGAAAGCCGATGAAATCATGAATCCTCTCTTCACAGGAAATATGGAAGAGGTGATTGAACGCTACGGTTTTTTTCTGGAAGAGATTACAGAGCAGGCAGGGTTCAGGCATGTCCATCGCAGGGCCACTGTGGATGAAAAACTGCATCACATCCTGCCACAAATCTCCTCGGTGGGTGCTTCTGTATCGATCGTGGACTTTAACCGAAACGGTTTACCGGATATCTATCTGACCAGCAGTGAGTTCGGAACCCTGAATTCACTCTACAAAAACAATGGGGATGGTACATTTGTGAATGTAGCGGAAGAGATGGGAGTGGCAGATCTGAATATACCCGGCCTTGGAGCTTCGATGGGAGCCATCTGGGGAGATTACAACAACAGCGGGTTCGAAGATCTTTTTGTGTATCGGTGGGGCAGGCCTGAACTTTTCCGCAATGAAAACGGAACCGGTTTTACACGGGTTACTGAAGGGAGCGGTCTTCCGGCCCACATCAATGCCAATACCGCAGTATGGCTCGACTATAACAACAATGGGTATCTGGATCTGTTTGTGGGAGGATACTACCATGAGGATGTGGATCTGTTCAATCTCTCCGATACTCGGATGATGCCCGACAGCTATGAGTATGCAACCAACGGAGGCTTGAACTATCTCTTTGAGAATCAGGGTGACGGCACGTTTTTAGATGTATCCGAAAGGGTTGGTCTGCACGCGTCCAGAAGATGGACACTTGCAGCGGCAGCGGCCGATCTTAACGACTCCGGTTACCAGGACATAATCCTTGCAAACGATTACGGAGTAGATGAGATTTTCATCAACATGGGAGGGGAATACTTTTTTAACACAGGCCAGGAAGCGGGACTCGGTTTTGTACCCAAGAGTGGAATGAGCGTCGGGATCGGCGACATACTGAATCAGGGTCTGTATTCCATTTATATTACCAATATATCAGAAGCCGGAGTGCTGATGCAGGGAAACAATCTCTGGGTACCGGGGAGAGGCGGTACGGAACAGGTGCCCAGATACCGGAATCTTGCCGGAAGCATGGGGGTTGAAATAGGCGACTGGGCCTATGCCGGAAAATTTGTGGACTTGAATAACAATGGGTATCTGGATCTTTATGTTGCAAACGGCTACGTCTCTGATACACCGGATACCGACTACTGGTACGATTATGCCAGAGTTGTAGGCGGAAACCGAAATGTGATTATTGATGCAAATAACTGGCCGGCTATGAACGGGCGCACATTTTCCGGTTATCAGGCTAACAGGATCTGGATGAATGACGGAGCGGGACGATTTCAGGAAGTTGCCCGTAATGTCGGGGGAGAGTTGCGTAAAGACAGCCGGTCTGTCGCCTATGCGGATCTGTTTGGTGACGGATCCCTTGATCTTGTCATAGCCAGTCAGAACCAGGGAGTGACGGTTTACAAAAATCATGCAGATCCGCAGCACAACTGGATCAGTTTTGAACTGACCGGAACCAAAAGTAACCGTAGTGCAATCGGTACCACTATTCTGCTCTACAGCGGTGAGCGCGTCACAAAAAAATATGTCAGCGGCGGAGACACCTTCAGCTCTCAGAGTCAGCGGCCGGTTCATTTCGGTCTGGGCAGCAGTGATCATGTGGACAGAGTTGAAATCCGGTGGACTTCCGGTTGGATTCAGACCGTATATCAGCCGGGTATAAACCAGCTGCACAGGATTACCGAATCAGATGAACCTATCGCGAGTTTGGGGCAGTAGAGCATGCTGAAAGATCTCATTATTCCCAAAACCCTCATAGGGCCTCTGCTCATCTCCGGTGTTGTTATTGCCGCTCATCTGTCGTTTGGCGTACTTGACGGATGGAATAAATTTGCAATAGCACTCGTTGCAGCCATGGGTACGGAATTGGTTTTTCACCGGATTGTAACCGGTAAATGGCGTGACCTCTCCAGCGCTTATATCTCCGGCAACAGTGCCGGTATATTGGTGCGATCACCCATGTTATGGCCTTTTGCGCTCACTGCGGCGATTTCAATTGCATCCAAATATGTGTTTCGTTTCCGGAATACACACCTCTGGAATCCAACCAATTTTGGTATCGTCGTGATGCTTATGATCGCATCAGACAGTATGGCTGTTCTGAGCGTTCAGTGGGGAAGCAACATGTGGGCCATGGGGATGATCTGGGTGATTGGGCTCATTGTGATCTCAAAAGTCAGGCTGTTTCACATCTGTGCAGTATATGTAGCCTCATTTATTTTCTTCGCATGGATCCGTACTCTCATAACCGGAGATCTTTTTCTCGCGGAGATTGCTCCCCTTACAGGTCCGATGTATCAGTTGTTTGTGCTTTTCATGATTACAGATCCCAAAACCACAGTCTCAACAAGAAACGGGCAGATGCTTGTTGCGTTTCTCATTGCAATGACGGAAATGTTTTTCAGATTGGGAGAGGCTGTTTATGCTCCGTTCTATGCGCTGTTTGTGGTGGGACCCGTCGCACTCGTTGTGGATATACTGATTCGGGAGAGGAGAGAGAGAAGAGAGAAGGAATGAGTATAGAACAGACAGAAGTTTTGTCAATTTATTTCTGAAATACAGATTGTCTGAAATCAGCGCTCAAAATTCAGATCAAGTTGAAAAAAAAATTTAGTTTCCATGTTAATATCTTGTTTTGCTGATTAAAATTAGATAAAAAGATAATAATATATTTTTATCTATTGGCTTTAACATTATTGTATCCTTCCCGTAGATTGAATTTTCAAATCAATGTTTAGTGCGATTAAAGAGGGGATTTAGAATGGAAATTTTACACACTAAGAAACCCTTCTGATTTTGAAATGAATAAATGTCTATACAACCCCTGATAAATGGTGCTAACGGCACGCGCGATTACATTTTTTTACGAAGCCCTTTTTTTTGTGGAAGGGCTTTTTTATTATATCCTTAATAGTATTCAGTTTGAAATGATAGTCTCTCTTTTAAAAACTGAATCTCAAAACAACAAAAACCAAAAACAATAATTATGAATGGTATGATGCTACGGAAAACATCTTTTCCACTGCTTGCCGTAATTCGTTCATACATGTCTGCCGATACCCTGGCATCTTTTGGCCGGTTCTTTCTAAGAACAAGCCTGTTAAGTGCAATGGTACTGAGTTTTACATTTATGAATCTTTATGCGCAAGACAGGGTAGAAGTTACAGGTACCGTAACCGATGCGACGGACGGATCGGTATTGCCGGGTGCAAGTGTCGTGGTTCAGGGTTCGGAAGAACTCACCGGAGCCATGATCGGTACAGTT
Organism: Balneolaceae bacterium; assembly: GCA_007693745.1. Classification (GTDB taxonomy): domain Bacteria; phylum Bacteroidota; class Rhodothermia; order Balneolales; family Balneolaceae; genus Rhodohalobacter. Next base: position 6,507 of record REDA01000048.1, on the reverse strand, counting down.
ACAGGTATGGATGGAACATTTACAATTCGTGTTCCTGAAAATCTTAACGTGCTTACAGTATCCTTTATTGGCTACATCTCTCAGAACGTTGAGATTGATGGCCGAACCTCAATTAATATCCAAATGCAGCCGGATGTCAGATTGCTTGGAGATGTTGTGGTTGTTGGATACGGCGTTCAGGACAGACGTGAGATCACGAGTGCGGTTGCAAGTGTAAGTGAAGACCGGTTTGTCACAGGAAATATCAATGAAGCCCAGCAACTGCTTCAGGGTAAGGTGGCAGGTTTGATTATTACACGACCAGGCGCTGACCCCGAACAGGGATTTAACATCCGTTTAAGAGGTCTCTCTACCATTGGAGCCCAAAAAGAGCCGTTGGTGGTTATTGACGGAATTATTGGGGGAAGTTTTGATTCAGTGGATCCAAGAGACATCGAATCCATCGAAGTTCTGAAAGATGCCTCAGCCTCAGCTATTTACGGAACAAGGGGTGCAAGTGGTGTGATTCTGATTACAACAAAATCCGGTGGCGCCCTTCCTGAAGGCGGAGTGTCTGTAACATACAGCGGACAGGTTTCTTCTTCGATTGTAGCCAACAGAATGGAAATGATGACAGCAGATCAGTATCGTCAGCTTCCGGCTGCCGGTTTTACCATTAGTGATTTTGGTGCTTCTACCAACTGGTGGGAAGAGATTACACAGAATGCATATACACATTCTCACAACCTCGCAATAGCGGGTGGTAACGCGACGACCTCTTACCGTCTGTCAGGATCCTACAGAGACATTGAGGGTATCCAGAAAGGAACCACCAGTCAGCGGCTCAATACCCGACTGAATCTTCAGCACAGAGCGCTTGATGACAGGCTTACGCTGACAGGTATTCTTTCGATCACCGATCGTCAGGCCGATGTGGGTAACCCGTCAGTATTCCGCTATGCAACCACTCACAATCCAACGGCTCCGATTTTCAATGCTGATGGAACATTTCGTGAGATTACCGGATTCGACCGTTACAATCCAATTGCGATGAACGAACTTCAGACAATTGACACCGAATTCAACAGAATCAACCTCAGCCTTCGCGGTGAATATGATTTCTCTGATATCGTTGACGGTCTCTCAGGTGCTGTGTTCTATTCACGTGAAAAATCCGATTTCTTCCGTGGAGAATACCGCTCCAAAAACCTCGACTGGGGAGACGGAATGGGACGTAACGGACTGGCATTCCGCAGAAGTGACGAGAGCAGAAATCAGCTTTTTGAAACAACTGCCAATTACCGCCAGACATTCTCTGCAGTTCGTCTTGAAAGCGTGGCCGGTTACTCCTATCAGGAATTTGCTTTCCAGGGACAGGGTGCGACAGCCGGTAATTTCCCGTCTGATGCTACTCTATACCACAACCTTTCGCTTTCCGGTGATATTTCAGACGGACGTGCAAGCATGTTCAGCTACAGAAATACCAATAAACTGGTTGCTTTCTTTGGACGTGCAAACTTTACCATTGATAACACCTATTTTGCATCAGCAACTTACCGTCGTGAGGGTTCAACCCGGTTTGGTATCGGAAATAAGTGGGGAGACTTCTACGCAGTAAGTGTTGGAGCTGAGTTGACAAATCTCATTGACATTCCTTTTGCAGATCAGTTTAAAGTTCGTGCAAGTTATGGTGAAACAGGACAGGATGCCCCATCAAGTGGTCTCTCAAGACTGAGATTCAACACACAGGGCAACTTCCTGGTTGACGGTAACTTTATTCCAGCCCTTGCTCCCGCAAGCAATCCAAATCCGGATCTTAAGTGGGAAGTGAAGAGAGAGTGGAACGTTGGACTTGATTTTGCGTTTTTCAATGACCGGTTCTCCGGCTCTTTGGACTACTATCAGAACGTAACATCCGATCTTCTGCTGAACTTTACCGTACCGGTTCCGCCAAACATTTTCCCGCAGCAGTGGGTGAATATCGGTGAGCTCTCCAATAAAGGTTTTGAAGCAGCTTTGGATTACCTTGCTGTGAACAAGCAGGATTTTACCTGGAGAACCGGTATCACGTTCTCTACACAGGAGACCATCCTTGAATCGCTCTCAAGCGGGGATCTTCAATTTGGTGATCGGCAGCTGATTTCAAACGTAGGTTCACCTGGTTTGAACAACACTCCGATGATCCGTGTGCAGGAAGGACGACCCATCGGTGAATTGTGGGGCAAGCGATTTGCAGGTATCAGTACAAGCGGAGAGTGGCTTTTCTTTAATGCCAATGGAGATATCGTACGATCAGCCGAAACATCTGAGGCAGATGATCAGGTGATTGGTAATGGTATGCCTGACTTCCAGCTTGGATTCGACAACACGATCCGCTACAAGAACTGGGATTTGAACATGTTCTGGAGAGGGGCTTTTGGCCACGATCTGGCAAACAGCTTCAATATCTTCTACAAGAATCCGAACACTGCATTTGGCTGGAATGTTACCACCACGGCACTGGAACTCTCAGATCTTCGTGAAGATCCGCAGTTCTCAAGTTTCTACGTGGAAGATGCTTCATTCATGAGACTGGAAAACCTGACTATCGGATATACATTCGATCTCAGAGCTGGTTCACCGCTGCGTAACATGAGGCTCTATGCTTCCGGAAACAACCTTTGGACCATCACCAACTACACAGGTGTAGATCCCGAAGTTCGTTTTGAAGATAATGGAAATCCTCTGGCGCCGGGAATTGAACGAAGAGATCAGTGGTTTACACAGACATCTTTCGTGTTTGGTATCGATATAGGATTTTAATTTTAAAAACCAATGATTATGAACTTTAAAATATTTAGTAAACTGACACTTGGCATTCTGTTGGTGCTCATGTACAGCAACGCCTGTACTGACCTGACAGAACAGTCACCGGACAGTTTGAACAGCCTCGAAAGTGAAGAGGAGTTCATTGCTGCACTCGGTGAGGCCTATACCGTTATGGGTGGCCTTTGGGGTGGACATGGCGGTTTCTGGTCTATGCAGGAGGTTTCCTCTGATGAAGCAGTAATTCCTCAAAGGGGTACTGACTGGTTTGACGGTGGAGTATGGCTTAGAACACATGCGCACACCAATGGTGTGGATCACGGGCCTACCAACGGCACCTGGAATCAGCTTTTCAGGGGAGTGAACGCAACCAGCCGGCTGATTCTCCAGTTCGAAACCCTTCGTGATGACGGATCTCTGGATGCTGAACTTGCTCAGAATTTTATCTCTGAGCTGCGGGTACAGCGTGCATTTTTCTACTTCTGGCTCCTCGATTCTTTTGGTAATGTGCCAATTATCGATGACTTTGCCTCCGTTGAAGGAAATCCGCCAAACAATCCTGATTTTCAGGCAGGACGAACTCAGGTATTTAATTTCGTTGAGTCTGAGATTGTGAACAATATCAACAATCTGAATCCGGATCCACGTGCCTCCTACGGAAGAATGCATAAGGATGCTGCCCATTTTCTGCTCGGGAAACTCTATCTCAATGCAGAAGCCTACGGAGTTGGAACCCGCTACAATGATGCTGTGACACAGTTTAATGCGGTCATCAATAGCGGTAACTACAATCTGGAGGCCGACTATTTTGCACCCTTTGCTTCCAGCAACAGCGGCTCAAGTGAAATCATTTTCGCGATCCCGTATGATGAAGTATTCCTCGGTGGATTTAACCTCCATCACATGACACTGCACTATAACCATCAGGAAACATTTGATTTTGAGCAGCAGCCATGGAACGGTTACGCGACACTTGCCGAATTCTACAGATCCTTCGAGGAAGGAGATGTCAGATTAGGTGACGGCCAGAGATCAGGACTACTCGTTGGTCCGCAGTTCGCTCTTTCAGGAGCTCCTCTGATTGACACAGATATTGGCCCGACTCACCACCTGACTCTTCAGGTAGATATTCCTCAGTTGGCAATGGTTGGGGATCTTGCAGGAGCATCACGTGAAGCGGGTGCCCGTTTTGCAAAATTTGAGTATGCGGTGGGTTCCACCCCTGATCTGAACAACGATTTCCCGGTATTCCGATATGCAGATGCTCTGCTTTCAAAAGCTGAAGCACTCTGGAGAATCAATCCGGGAGATGCTGAAGCACTCAATCTTGTGAATCAGATCAGAGCACGTGCAGGTGTTGCACCTTTTGCGAATCTTACTGCAGAAAACCTGCTCGCTGAGCGTGGCCGTGAACTCTATACCGAAGCCTGGAGACGTCAGGATCTGATTCGATTCGACGGCGTAGCTGGCGGAGCGACTCGATTCAACGATCCGTGGTGGGAAAAAGATGTATCACAGTCATTCAGAAATGTATTCCCAATTCCACAGACGCAGATCGATGCTAACCCGAACCTGAGACAAAATCCTGGTTATTAAGTTAGCATTCATAACTATCTATAAAAAAAGCACTCCTTACGGGGTGCTTTTTTTTTGCTCTGAATTATAACACCGGGATTTCATTTTACATTTTCCAAATGGAAAAATGACGGGATTTTAATAGATTACTTAAAACATTTAAAACAGCTGACAATGATACTTTTCAAATTTCGATCCTTTTTACTTATCTCACTCATTGGTTTGTCTCTGTTATTCACATCCTGTGCTACATCAGGTCAACAGAGGGGAGGGGCTGATATCGATACTCTTCTGATTGAAAATCCCAACCTCACATTAAAGGATTATCTGATGCGCCTTTCCGGAGTACAGGTCACAGAAAGGGGAGGGGAAGTCCGTGTGGTGCTCAGGGGAGCATCTTCTTTATCGGGTGATAATTCACCATTGTTTGTTTTGGATGGCTCTCCCGTTGGTACATCCTACAGTGATATAGAAAACGCAGTGGAACTTCGTGATGTAGATTACATTCAGATTATGCGTGGTTCAGAAGCTATGACCATGTACGGAATGAGAGCATCCAACGGAGCTGTTGTCATCTATACAAAAAGATAAAGATCACGTTCACGTTAGATTGGCTGTCCATACCTGTTGCCGGCTTTCCTGCAACACTGTAAGTTCATTCCTGTAAATGCCTTTCACTCTTGCCTTCTCACTACATCTTCCTGCCAGGTGAATACGATATGGTCTTAGTTGCTCTCCGTCTGCAATAGTTGTTAGAATATCATAAATTGATTTAACCTATCATCCATGGCAAAACGACTTCCCTTTTTCATCCTTCTGTTTTTTATCTCATCCTGCCGGGATCAGGATGTATCTCTTTTTGAAATCATTGATCCGTATCAATCCGGCATCGATTTCAGAAATGACCTGTTCCCCACAGAGGAGTACAATATGTACATCTTCCGCAATTTTTATAACGGAGGCGGAGTTGCTGCCGGCGATCTGACCGGTAACGGGTATCCCGATCTTTTTTTTACGGGGAACATGACAAGTAACCGCCTCTATGAAAATCTTGGTGATTATCGCTTTCACGATATTACCGAACAGGCCGGCCTTTCATCGGATGGGTACTGGTCAACCGGAGTGAGTCTGGCCGATGTAAACGGTAATGGATTACTTGATATCTTCGTGACTCTTTCAGGCGAACCCGTGGGAGAACAGCGGCATAACCGGCTTTATATCAACAATGGAGACGGCACATTCACTGAACAGGCAAAAACGTGGGGTATCGCCGATTCCAATCTCTCCACACACGGAGTCTTCTTCGATTACAATGGCAACGGAAGGCTTGATCTCTATCTCGTGGCAAACTCTTTTCACACTTTGGGTGCTTTTGATGGGGTCACAGCAGATCAGAGAACCATACCAGACCCGCTTGGAGCGAGCAAGCTCTACAGAAACGAAGGGGATCATTTTACTGATGTCACAGAGGAGGCTGGATTATATAGCAGTATCATAAGCTTTGGACTGAGTGCTGCCGTCTCAGATCTGAATAAAAACGGGTGCCCCGATCTCTATATCGCCAACGATTTTTTCGAAAGAGACTACCTCTACATGAATCATTGTGACGGGACATTCACTGAAGTGTTGGAAGACCGCATCCGAAGCATGAGCTACAGTTCTATGGGATCCGACATCGCTGATCTGAATAATAACGGCTGGCCCGATATCTATGTTCTGGACATGCTGCCTATGAATGAGGAACGGCTCAAATCAAAAATGACGATTGGATCCTGGGACGATTATCAGGATCTGGTTGAGAGGGGATTTCATCATAAATTTACCCGGAATACAACACAGATTCACACCGGAGCCGACTGGGTTGAGACAGGTCGCTTCTCCAATACCTACGCCACGGAGTGGAGCTGGGCTGTACTGATGGCAGATTTTGACCACAACGGATACAATGATCTCTATATCACTAACGGGATCTATAAGGATCTGCTGGATCAGGACTACATCGATTTCATCGCCAGACCCGAGCTGATCAGAGAGCGTATCGCGGCAGGTGAACAGAATGTGATTATGAATCTGATGGATCAGATGAGCTCTTTCCCCGTGCGCAATTTTCTGTTTCACAATGAGGGGTCGCTGGAGTTCAGCGACCGT
>REDA01000070.1 GCA_007693745.1 Balneolaceae bacterium | reverse complement strand
TCTATTACTCATCCCCATGTCATCAAGGCAAAAGTAACAAGGAAACATTTCTATTACTCATCCCCATGTCATCAAGACAAAAGTAACAAAGAAAAATATTGCTTTGAGAGTTGCCCCTTCAGGACAAAACATATCAGCTACCAATTCTCCCCTGAATTGCGTCGGCGAAGGGGTCGGCTGAGGGGGGATGCACCCGCAGCCAGAGTTCCGGCTCTATAATCTCCAGCTCCATCAGCAGGGGGGCACCGCCGGGACCGGCAACCATATCCACCCGCGCATAGGCAAGGCTGAAACCACACGCCTGAACGGTATCAAGTGCCAGCTGTACCTGCTCCGGAGTGGCGGTATGGGGATGGACAGTTCCGCCATGATCATCCTGCACACGGTAGTCGCCCGGTTTGGCCACCTTCCGCACGGCATGGGTCACCTCCCCGTTGAGTACCATCAGGGAGTCCTCGCCGGTGGTCAGGATATCGGGCATAAAGGGCTGAAGCAGAAAATCCTCACGGGCCAGATGGGGTTTCAGGAGCTGTTCCACCTCCGCGGCGTTCGAGGGACGAATTCGGTATGTCAGACGCGCTCCGCCGGAGACCGCCGGTTTAATGACCGCCTCCCCCCAGCCTGCCTCTGAAAGCAGGGAAGCCAGCGGGCGGGACGATCCGGCAGGAATCATCCTCACTGGTACCACGGGAACACCCTTCTGCTGCAGCTCCTGCAGATAGCCCTTGTGCATATTCCAGGAGAGGGCATCGGGGGGATTGATCAGGATCGTTTGCGTACGAACCCGCTCAAACCAGGCCGAAAACTCTGCAAAGCGTTCGAAATAGTCCCAAGTGGTACGAAACACCAGAGCCCTGAATGCGGACCAGTCGGCATCGGGATCATCCCAGCTGAGGCGTACCGATGGAAGTTCGCGGGCGGTGAGAGCCTTCTGCAGCAGCGCATCATCATCCAGGATCTGCCGGTGGTACCAGTCGCCGGGCGCCGCCTCGCCGGTAAAACGGGGATCGGTAAGCAGGGCGACGGCGGGATGGGAGTGAGTCATCAGTCAGAGAGATCAGAAAGAGTGGAAAGGTATCTTGAGGTCGTATCAGCGCACTATGCAGAGATGAAATCAGGCATCCGGGCCACCATGACGCGGATGCTTTCCTGTCCGGCAGCGGGATCACCGCCGGACCGTAAAGCAGTTCAGTAGAGTGCCATCGAAAAACGGCGGCGGTAGTCCCGGGTCACCGGATGCTTTTCACCGAGGATGCGGAACAGAGCCACACACGCCTTGCGGGCGCCGTCGTCCTCAAAAGAGCGATCGGCCATCAACACGTTGATCATGCCCTCGGCAGCCTCGCTGAACCTGCCTTCCATCAGATGAACGGCAGCCTCGCGGTAGGGGATGGAGAGTCCGTTGCCCGGCAGCGGGACATCCCCCGAACTGATGCCGGCCAGGCGCACGATGGTATCCAGCATCTCCTTTTCAAGCAGGAACGCTTCCGGATTTTTCAGCGAGTCCATCACCTCCTTTGCTTCGGTGATCTGAGCGGGAAGCAGCTGCAGGGCGAGCTCCGCCTTCAGTTCATCACTCTCCGGTTCGGCATCAGCCAGTTTCCTTGCGATAGCGAGTGCGCGATCCCGGTCACCGGCCGCAATCGCCTCTTCAAAATCCTCACGAAGCGCCTCCTCTTCACTGGGAGGGGCTTCCGGCAGGTGGGCATCCAGCCACTTCTTAATCTCCGGTTCGGGCAGTGCGCCGTCGAACTGGCCCAGCAGTTTGCCCTGGAAGATCATCCGCACGGCGGGGATACTGCGGATCTGAAACTGAGCCGCCAGCGACTGGTTATTGGGATTCTCCAGATCCACTTTCACCAGTTTCCAGCGGTTGCCCGCTTTGGAAGCCAGGCGTTCAATCACAGGGCCAAGCGTACGGCAGGGTCCGCACCATTCGGCCCAAAAATCGAGCACAACGGGCGTATGCTGACTCGCGTCAATAATGTCTGTTTTGATATCGGTTACTTCGTAGCTCATGGTTCAAAAGGCTCAATGTTTGTGGTATTCAGGCCGAGACAAATCGCGCCTCATTTTTAAGAGACAAGATACAAAAATTGACGAAAAAGAGGAGCCTAACACCGTGCGCATGCCGGGCAGATACGGGAACCGTACGGCTGGTTTAGGGAAAACTGCGGAGCACGGGAGGAGACCAAACCGGCTGGTCAAACCTTCCTGAAACGGAACACCTTCTCATCCTGGTAGCGTCTGATTTTGACCGAGAGCAGGGTGGTGGCATGGGGGCGAAACAGAGAAGCGAGCTGCTCCCGCGAGAGGGAGAGCGAGCCGATATCGTTATCCGTGTAGGTTTTATATCCCACGAGGTTCTTCCTGATATTGATATCAGGGAAGGCGGTGATGCTGATATTAAGGCGGTCTCCCTCCCGGCTGAAAAGCTTGTAGAGCCGGGTGCAGTTGATGAGCATGGCGCGGCTGGAGGCGTCCTCCGAACAGGTGTGTACATTGGTGATCACCTCCTCCTGCAGGCGCTGGGTAAGGCCCTGGTCGCGCCGCGAGTGATCATCATTCATGTAAAACTCAATGAGGTAGTCCTGCACGGGTTGTCCGTGGGTATCGCTCACCTGCACCACCAGGTTCTGATAGCTGTCGGAATGGGAGCCGCGGCGGCGTTCGGCGGCCTTTGATACCGCCTCGTTATGCGCCTGCAGTTTCTGCTGCCAGGTTTCGAACGATTCATCCTCCACCAGCAGTGCATCACGGAAAAACGGCCAGGTCTCCCTGTTGCGCGGCCCGCGGTTCTTGCCGGCGATGGTAGAGTGATCCTCGCGGTCCATGATCCCGAAAGCGGCCGAGCTGTGGGAGGCCTCATCGGTAGTGAGGACCCACTGATCCGGGAAATCAGAGAAATCGAGGGAGAGTTTATTTGCGTTCAGGTTGGCAGATGCGACACGAACCACGCCGTCGGAACCCGCTTTGTTGGCGATAGAGGCGATGCCCTTAAAGCCGGCGTTGCCGGTAAGGACGGTGCAGAGAACCGCTCCGGGGCCAAAATAGCGCCCTTCACCAAGCAGGTCGGCCATAGCCAGGTTCCAGGTAAAAGGACTGGCCAGTTCGAGGCCTTTGAGGATATGCCTGCCTGTTTCAAAGAGGCGGGTTCCCTTCCAGCCTTTGACGGCGCGGCCAAAAAAACTGCGGCCGGTATGAGCCAGCGGAGAGCCGAAATTTGCGGGAGCGAGCATCAGCAGGCGTTTGACGGGAGCCTCTCCGGGTAAAAAATTCCGCACCATCCAGTGGCGCAAAACGAGGCCGCCGGTACTGTGGACGATTGCATCCACGCTGCGGGGATCGGTCGGGAGGTTCTGGTCATCCCATGCCCGGGCCAGAGCGTCGGCCAGATCGTCGAAACGGACGCGGTCGTCGAGAGAGATGTAGTCGCCCAGCCGGACCTCCTTGATCTCGGCGCCGATGCCGTCGGGAGCCGGTTTTGAAAGTTTTTTAGCCAGGGAGCCGAACGAACCGGCATTATCGCTCCATCCGTGAAGAATTACCAGCATAGCACCTCCGTGAATTGTAGTAGGTTGAATGTTGGGGGTTCCTGATTAAGAGAGTATTAACAGGAGGATAAAAGATTTAGGGGAAGAGGTCAAGGTAGGTTTTTTCATGTTGGGGGGATGAATGACAGAGATTTTGCTTTGTTACTTTTGCCTTGATGATGGGGGTATTGAGTCATAGAAAGGTTTTCCTTCTTACTTTTGCCTTGATGCAAAAGTAAGCAAAAGATCAAGGCTGTGAATGCTTGGCGGGCGTTCGCTGGCTGCGTGCGGCACAAATGAAATGGTCCATCACGGACAGCCCCAGCGCCACGTACGAGCCGGTATTCATTTGTGCTTATCGCACGCATCCGCTCTCTTAAACCGCCAACCATTCAAGGCCGGCTTGTTTGGATCCGCATTGATATATTGTATCCCATGCCCCGAAGGGGGTATATCATTAGGTACGGTAGAAATGGCCGCGGCCGCGGCTTCTCCCTCCACTCAAAGCACCCGGCAGAGTGTTCAAGGTCGGGTTTACTGAGGCTAAGGTTGAGGCTAAGGTTAAGGTTAAGGTTGAGGGTTGCCTGTCATGTTGAGCATTCCTCTTTTAGGTCACGAAAGAGCCGGTATCTCTCCATCGTCATGTCGAGCACTACTCTTTTATCCCATGAAGCAAAGTGCAGCAATTTCTGACATCTCCTGAGGGTTCCCCGCCCCAACGAGGCTGTATCAATAGGACTGGATCGTTGCCCTGCATCCCTTGCCCTGAATGGGCAACATCAGTAGGAACCGGATCAAGAAACCAGAAACCCGAAACGAGAAACCAGAAACCAGAAACCCCAATCCCCCGCCCCAACGGGGCAGCATCATTAGAAGCAGCATCAATAGGAGTTATGTCAACCCTCCTCATTATGGAATAATAAAACAACATAATTATCTAAGGCCGATAACCTTGCCCATGGCAAAAAAAACCGTACCAAATGAAGAATCGGAGCGAATTGGATAATAGACTGTCTGTTCAGACCGGATTATGCAGGGGGCATTGTTGAGATTGCCAGAGCTATTTATATCTCGAAAGAAAAAATCAAATACGAAAAGCTTCTTGAATACACAAAAAGGTTCAATTCACAAGCTGTAATAAAGCGTTTGGGATTTCTTCTTGAAACCCTTGAAATAAATTCCGGTATTACAATAGAGCTTCAAAAAGCTAAAACATTATCATATGTCCTTTTAGACACGGAACTTCCGAAATCCGGTAAAATGATAAGTCGTTGGAGCATTCAGCAAAATCTTGAAACTGAAACCATCTGTTCCTTTTTGAAATTTTAGAACTAATTTGTTAATTGATGCAAAGTAAACGAGGCAACTCAGAAATCTGAAGAAGAGATGGCTTCAGTAAAACATTCAGCTGAGCCTGTATCATCTCATAAAATCAGTACCTGACGGAAAAGTATATTTACAAAATGGAGAGGAGTCTTCAGAAATAATTTATTGAGCAGGAATGGCAAGTGAGTAAGGTTCCGGAAACGATATGGCTATACAGAATAACACACATCCAAAATTTACCACATATTTTGGAGCATGGTATTGCCACGGTCGGTTCAGAATTTGCTAATCCTGCATACAAATCCATTGGTAGTAGTAGGTTGATCAAAAACCGAAAGTTTTTACAGGCTCCAGATCCACCAGGTGGTACGTTTGAGGAGTATATACCCTTTTATCTTGGTCCCAGGTCGCCCATGCTCTTGAACATTGCAACAGGCTGGGAAGATATTGAGCAAATACCACAAGAAGAGATTATCTATCTCATCTCCACTCTTAATGAAATAAAAAGAGCCGGTTGTGAATGGTTTTATACAAATGGGCATGCCTACAGCAAATATAAAACTGACTACATGTTCACAGCCGAAGAAGATTTTGACAAACTTGACTGGGAGGCCATTTATGCCGAGGAATGGTCGAATACCGAAGCACAGTTAGAACGTAAGGATAAAAAACAGTCTGAACTGATGGTGAAGAAATATGTACCGGCAACCTGTATTTGCTATATTGGAGTTTACAATGAGAAAGCAGAGCAAACCGTTAATAGTATTACTGATGCTGCGGGTATGGAAATAGAAGTAAGGCAATCACCCAAAAAGCTGTACTATGATCACTTATAAAATCGGAAATATACTTCAAGCCAATACTGAGGCCGTTGTAAACACGGTAAATACAGTAGGGGTGATGGGGAAAGGGATTGCATTGCAGTTTAAACGGAAATTCCCTGACAATTATAAAGCCTACAAAGAAGCGGTTGACCGTGGAGAGGTTCGGACAGGGAATGTATTTATCTTTTCACACAGTCTGATTGAGAACCCCAGGTACATCATTAATTTCCCTACCAAACAACATTGGAAAAATCCTTCTAAAATCTCCTGGATTGATGAAGGATTGCAAGATTTGCGAAGACGGATTCCTGAACTGGGTATTCAATCGATTGCTATTCCTCCTCTGGGTTGTGGCCAGGGAGGCCTCAACTGGAGCATGGTAAAGCCTCTCATTATTTCTGCTTTGAAGAATTTGGATATCGAAGTGGTTCTTTATGAGCCTTCTGATGAAGTGAAGAAGGATTTGAAAAAACAGACGGATTCTTCAGCTTCAAAATTAACAGATTCCAGGGCGATGCTATTATCTCTGTTATATGATTATCGTTCCATGGGAGAAGAAGCGAGTGAATTTGCTTCTGAAAAACTGTGCTATTTCCTTCAGCTTATAGGAGAAACACAGCTGGATATGGAATTTAAAGAGGGATACTATGGCCCATACTCTGGTGAAGTGCGTTTTTTACTGGACGCTCTGAATGGATACTACATTAAGGGAATGGAACAGATGGATGCAAAACCGTTTGAAGCTCTGGAATTAGTACCAGACAAAAAACCGGAACTGGAGACATATATTGAGAAGATGCTGAGCAAAGAGCAAAAAAAGAACTTAAAGAAGTTGTCGGACTTGATTGATGGTTTCCAAACCACCTACGGCCTGGAGCTGCTGGCTACGGTTGATTACATTCGCAGAAAGTATAAGGCAGAAACTCCCAAAGAGGTTTTTCGCTACCTTAAGAAATGGTCTGATCGGAAATCTGAACTTTTCCATCTAAAGCATATTGAGATCGCCGGCACGCATCTTGATAAGCATTTCAAATACTGACCTTGGTGCTTACTGCAGCAAGACCATCATGATTGCACCAAAGTTTAGCCAATTGCGCTATTACAGAGACACCAATGGTGTATCGACCTAAGAGAGCTGTTCCGGATTGTAGAAAAATGGTTTACATTGATTAAAAGGGAAATTATC
>REDA01000022.1 GCA_007693745.1 Balneolaceae bacterium | reverse complement strand
TGCTTGTTATGGACCTTAAATGGGTGCAGCGTTCCACCTGAACACGGCCCGCCACACGGTTCACAGCCTTGATCTTTTGCTTACTTTTGCATCAAGGCAAAAGTAAGAAGGAAAGAATCTCTATTACCCACCACCCCTACCATCAAGGCAAAAGTAACAAAGAAAAATCTCTGTCACTAAGCCTCAACCTCAGAACCTTAAATCCTGATACTCAACTCCAGATAAATCCGTCTGCCCGGCTCAAGAAGCATCTCCGATGCTGACTCTATCCCCGGATTGAAGCGCCGGTTCAGGTGTTCGTAGTAAGCTTCATCAAAGAGATTTCTCACCCCTGCCGAAAGCATGATCCCATCCCTCAGTTCTGAGCGAAGATTGATGTCTGCCAGGAAGAACGCCGGTGTTTTACTCTCTCCAAACGCCTCATCGATCCTCCCCTGCTCAAACACATACCGCAGTTTCGTCTCATGGGTCAACCTGCCGCTGAACAGGAGTCCGCCAGCTGTTATGCCTGCTTCCAGTGGCGGGATTTCTGCTACAGCAGTGCCATCTTCCCGGTAGCTTGCATGGGTATAAGCCAGGCTGGCTCCCAGAAACCACCCTTTTTCAAATCCGGCTTCCCCCTCCAGCTCAAATCCGGCAAAACGGGCATCCCCACGATTGGTAAAGACACGAACACCCGGCACATCCATAGCCACCGGCGGTGTATCGGGATCTGCAACCGCGGAAATGTAATTGGTCATGTGCGAGCCGAAGAGAGTCGCTCCAAACCGGTACCGGTCGGTTCTCAGCTGCCACACCAGATCGGCCTGCAGATTTTCCTCGGGTTCGAGCGCCGGATTCCCCGCATATTCAAATCCGTCTCTGCCGATCGTCAGAAAGTTGATGTATCTCTCGGTAATATCCGGACTCCTTACTCCCCTGCCCAGAAATAACCCTAGTGTGTTACCGGATGAGAGGGATCGTGTCACCCCTCCGCTGATGCTGAAGTTCAGATGATCAGAATCGAGATCCTGTCCGGCAAACCGGGGCGCCGCATCGTCGGACGAAGCCAGATTGAGATCAGCCCTCACTCCTGCTGAAAGAGTCCAGTCGGCCAGAAACTGTTCCATCCCCGAATAGATCCCGATATTCGTAATGGAGGCGTCCTGCCACAGGTTGTAGGTGATTTTTTCGCCCGTCCTGGGCCCCGTCTTAAATTCAACAAAGCGCGTACCGCTCACATCCTGATGATCGGTTCCGCCCGCCACCGTCCACCTCCCCGATGGCAGCAGGCCCGAAGCCCTTGCATGTACTCCTCGGGTTTGGGTTTCAGCCAGTGCAACCGCATCCCTCATCCCGAAACTGCTTCGCCTGTGATTATTCATCTCGTGATCCACCAGGCTCCAGTAACCGTTCAGTTCCAGCTGTTGAAAACCCTGTCCTTCAGACGGCCGCCAGCTGTAGCCAGCCTTCAGCTTGTAGGTGTCGTCAACTGCCATATCCATCGGAAGGGAAGGGAAGTCGGCGTCCCGCACGAAAGACTGCGACCAGGCCGCCGTGAAACGCTGCTCCCGGGTCAGATTCCAGCCCAGTTCCAGCCCATAATCCCTCGATCCAAACCCGGCCGGAATGGCCACACCGCTTCCACTGATATAATCCCCGGTTGAGGAGAGCCCGCCATTGAGAATAAAATCAACCCTGCGGTTCCCGCCAAAAATCCTGAGATCCGTTTTCCTGTGAGCAGTATTTGTCTCGAGCCCGGCCCGAAAATCCGCATTCAGCCGCGGCGTAACATACTCATCCGGCTTCTGGCTCACAAAATTCAGCGTCCCTCCAAAAGCGGGTCCATATTCCAGCGCATGGGGACCTCTGTGGATCTCAATGCGTTCGATATCGGTCAGGCGTATATGTGAAGTGGGCGGATCCATCCGGTTCGGACAGGCTGCTGCCGTCGTTGTAAGGCCGTCTACCCGCACATTGAGGCGGCTGCCGCTCAATCCTCTCAATACCGGATCGATACCAAATCCACCCCGCCGGATAC
This sequence comes from Balneolaceae bacterium, assembly GCA_007693745.1. Taxonomy (GTDB): domain Bacteria; phylum Bacteroidota; class Rhodothermia; order Balneolales; family Balneolaceae; genus Rhodohalobacter. The sequence goes on along the minus strand of REDA01000022.1, from coordinate 4,857 downwards.
CGGATGCATTGGAGGCTTCCCTCAAAAAAGCACCGGAATCGACCGGCAACAGTGCCGACCTGGCCGTTTCCAGTTCCATCGAAGGGGATCGCAGCGTTCTGTAGGAGAGAACGGTGACCGGACTCAGTGTTTCCACGACGGGATACAGAATAAATTCCATCTCACGGGATCGGTCTGTCTCCGTCAGAGAATGGGTTAGTGTTCTGTACCCGATGAAGCTGATTCTGACCTCCTGAGGCTGTTCACAACCCTTCAGATTCAATGTGAAACGGCCTTCATGGTCGGTGGCTGTTGCCCTGCTGCAGGGTTGAGCCCTGACAGTAGCCCCCGAAACCGGCTTCCCGTCGTCGGATGAGATGACCACGCCGGTAACCTCATCGGTTGTAGTAGTTGCCGGAGTTGCCCCGGCCTGATCCACTGCAAGGAAAACCATGCAAAGGAGTAACAGGTGAGTATATAATCTGTTCATAACATATCCTGATTTTAAAGATTGACCGGGGGACTTTAAAAAAACACTCCTGATTAGGGGGCTTTGAAAAACCAGGAGTTTTGCACAAGATCAAGGCGGAAGCAACTTTAAAACCGCAGCGTATTTACCATACGTGAGGATTTTAAAGTTTCGACAACGAAGATATTGGGCAAAAGAACAGTTTTTCAAAGTCTCCGATTACATATACCACAAAATAAACATCACTCCTCGGTTTGGTATATCTGAATGAGGATTTCATGTTTACGCCCGGGTCGTAATCGGTTGAAATAACGGTTTGGAAAGTACCCCTTTGATTTTCTGAATGCTGAATGTTCATACCCTATCCACCGATCTCAGATGGTGGGCTCAACTGCTTTATGCAATGATTCTGAAAGAGCTTTTCTGAACAGATAATTGGTCCGTTATTTTCACTAAAGCGAAAGCATCATCCTCATTTAGCATCAATACGCTGAGGTTGTACACCTGCATCCGCCTTGCTTTTTTGAACACATTACCGGTTCTTCAAAGCCTGCTCTGTCTGGTGATTTCAGACAAGGAGAATTCAGCAGTGTGCTGATGAATTGCTCAAACCCCCTGCCCGACTCTTTCACTGTAACCGGACAAAAGCTCTCCTTACGGTTAGTACGTATCAGAAAATCAGGATTTAGGTGGGTGAAAAACCGATCTCTTGAACGAATTGAGGGAACCGGGTATGTAAACTCCATACGCTCCGGAGTCAAACCGGTTGGACTGAATAACATGATTGACGGGAAGAGCTGCCTTATCCACAATCTGAACAATCATATCCAGCATCCCGGATCGGGCAGTTGTGTTACACTGGCAGATACTCTCTCCTTTTCCTGTTTTTACCATACAGACGGAAACACCTTCCTCACCGGTACAACAGGAATCTGTTTCTGAAGGGGGTGTAGTGTTCCCAAAATCGATGCGACACATGACGGGATCATTCTGATCGTCCACTGCTGAGTGCCCGCATCCGGAGCAGGTGCAGAGCCGTGAAGCCTTCTCGCTGTCACTGACCCACAACACTCCGAACTGAAGCACCTGCCCCAGGTCTGTCAGCGTAAACAGCAGCAGCGTGATGAACGATATGTGAATAAAAGATTTCAGCTGATCAATCGTTTACTTTCAGGGGCTTATAAAACTGTTTTTTGCCGAATATCCTCTTTCCCGGGAATTCAAAATCCTCAGACATCGCAAATATGCAGTATTTTTTAATTTTACTATCGTCATGAACTTGTGCAAAACTCCTGGTGTTTCAAAGCCCCCTTTCAGAAAGAACTAATAAACAAAGATTTTCAGCGAAGAACAACGCAGGGGTTTCAGAATATGCCGCTGTGCCATGTAAACATGAAGAATCTATTTTTTACAACACCCGGAACCTCCTGTCGCATCAGTTTTGTGACACGCTGACAATATGGTTTTGATTTGTGAATATAAAATGAAATACCACCTCAGAAATGAGCTGGATTGATGACCTGCGTTGATTTCCGAAAAAGAGATTTGTTCAAGGAAAAAAACCGGGAAGAAACAGACTCTCTTCCCGGAGTCCGGTTTCACTAAAAATCCCATCGCAGCATCGCGTTGATATTTCTGCCCGGCATCGGGTTGTTCCTGTCCTCCACCCTGCTCAGATGGTCGCGGTAGCTGGTGTTCAGCAGATTGTCAATCCGGAAAGCGAACGACAGGCCGCGGCCAAGGCGGTATCCCCCGTCGAACCCTGCCAGCACATACCCATCTGTCGGGTCTTCATTTTCAGCAACACGGTTCTGCGCACCGGCGATTCTGAGCCTGCTCCCCAGCCACCAGCTACCCGGATCGTATGTAAGGGAGAGTGATGTTTTTGTCGGAGGAATAAAAGCGATCGGGTTTTCATCGCCCCCAATCTCATCTGCCCTTACAAAATCAAACCCGAAGCCGGCCTGAAGCCTGTCGGTTAAAAACATCTTCAACTCTGCTTCAAAACCAAAAAAGCGCGCGTCTTTGGAACCATATTCAAAAATGGGAAGACCCGATGGATCATGGATCCTGCCTGTGGGCGAAAATTCCACAAAATCATCAATTCGGTTATAAAAAAGGGCGAGTCCTGCAAAAAGTTTGTTGGAGCGGTATTCGACAAAAGCATCTGTAGCCAGACTGATCTCGTTACCCAGAGTAGGGTCACCCACATCATAGGAACCGGCGGCAAGGTGTACAGCATCCGAATAGAGCTCCTCAATGGTTGGAGTTCGATACGCTCTCGAGATCTGGAAACCTGTTTCCCAGTTGGGTGCCGGACGGAAATTGAGTCCGGCAGCGCCGGAGAAGATCAGATCGGAGCGATCCCGGAAATCGGCGGGATTGGTGAAAAGTTCGTTTGTCAGAACCCGCGTCTCCTTGTATTCTCCTCTCAAACCGGCCTTCATGGTAAGGCGGTTCCCGATGCCGATCTGTTCATAGATATACCCGGCAAGGAAATAGCCCTCGGCGTCCGGTGTCAGGGCTTCAGCTCCGCCCACCTGCAATCGGGTGGTGTTAAGACTCAATCCGACAGCTCCCTCCATGGTTCCGATGGGCCGGTGCCTCAGAATCAGGGAGCTGCTCAATGTCTGCTGATCGAATGAGATTTCGAGCTCTTCATCGATCGCCCCGTCCGCTTCGGTTTCAACCTCGTATTCGTCATGACCATAATTACTGAACTGCATGCGGAGTTCGGCATGCTCAAAGAAACCGCCGAGCCGGAGTGTGGATATACTCTGCAGGTTGATCCGGTTCATCCTGATTTCCACCCTCTCGTTGGGATCGTCGATCTCTTCAGGGAGACCGTAGGTGTAGTCCATTCCGTTCACCGAAAGTGAGGTTTCAAAATTCCCAATCCGGTACCCCAGACCGCCGCCATAACTCAGGTTTTCAAGTGAAGTGTCGGGCAACCTCCCTTCGGGTGTCCGAAGATCACCGCCACTCCGATAGATGAGACGGCCTGTCACCGCAAAAGCTTCTGTGCCGTGCTGCAAGCGGACCAGCCCTGCTCCCATGTCGTTCACCGAAGCGAGATGTGTGGCCAGACTTCCGTTTGTACCGGCAATCCATTCCCTGGGCATATCACTGCTGAAAAGGTTAACCACTCCGCCCACCGCGCTGGAGCCGTAGAGCAGAGACGCCGGACCACGAACCACCTCAACCCGATCCATAGCCAGCGGATCGAGCGCAACGGCATGATCTACGGCCGTACTGGAGAGATCCCCCATCCTCTCACCATTCTGGAGCACCAGAACCCGGTCGCCGTCCATCCCGCGTATCACCGGCCGGGCCGGAGCTGAACCGAAGGAGCGGGTGGAGACACCCGGATTGCCATCCAGAATCTCACCCAGACTGGGTGCAGCACTTCTCTGCAGGCTTTCCAGATTGAATGCCTGCGCAGGCTGGTACTGTATCGATCTGCCGATGGGTGAACTGGTGACAATCACCTCCTCCCCAACGATGGCAGAGGGCTCCAGTTCAATCCTTACCGGGCTGTCGGCCGGATGCTCTGTTGTAATGGTTTGACGTGCAAAGCCGAGAGAGCGGACACTCAGCGTGTACATTCCGGCAGGAACGGAACGGAATTCAAAACGGCCCGAAACATCGGCTGCCTGCGCAAGGCTTAGTTCATTAAGGATAATGGTAGCCCCCGGTATCGGTTCTCCGTTCGTCTGATCGATTACAATACCCGTCAGAGGCTGAACTGCCGATTGAGCATTTAGCATACCAACAGTTGAAAAAAAGAGCGTTGCTGTAATAAAAAGCAGCTGATGTAAAAAAATTATTGTCATGTTCTTCATATTCTTCTCAAGTCTGAATTGCTGTTTAAAATCCTAAAGGATGAAATTGGAGAGAGTGATCCCCCCTCTGGTGCATATTCCATAAAACCCGCCTTGCTTCTGCGGATGTGAGGATACCAACAAGGGGATTTGATGAAAAAGGGAAATCGCTATGAGAGGAACAGAAAAGGCGGGGCGCGGGCGTCGGAGAGGACATGAAATCCATGAATCAGTGACGCGGAGAAGAGGTTGGTGAGGCGATTGCAATCACTGAAAATCGGCAGAAACTCAGCACTTGAAGTTTCCATGCCAAACATATTGAGGCAGAAGATACAGTGCTCTTCATCCGGCAACTCGCGGGCTGGCTGGCCCTCAGCAGTTGTAAAGATACCCGAGTGATCCAGAATCAGGTGAGCCGGATAGACCACAGCCATCTCCGTTGCAAGGAGCAGAACGAACCAATAAAAGAGGCGCCTGCGGCGTGCTGTGATCATGGGTTTAGGAGTTGAAGAGTTTAGGAGTTTAGGAGTTTAGGAGTTTAGGGGTTTAGGGGTTTAGGAGTTTAGGAGTATAGATCTAAGGCAGTCA
>REDA01000062.1 GCA_007693745.1 Balneolaceae bacterium | reverse complement strand
GAGAAACGCTGCTTGAGCCCGATTTTGGTTTGATGACGCAATGAACATATGAGCAACAATGAAACAAGCACACAAGCTTGAAAAATAGAGGGAGTGATATCCCTTTATTTTTTTAACAGGGTTGACAATAACCAATGAATCCCTTCTCTTGTCTCTTCAGCGGAGCCGGGGTTTCTTTCTTTCTCTGAAGAGGAAGCAAACAGGAACTCCTTTCCCGCTTCTTGTAATCAACCCGGATAGAGATCTATCCCATTTGTGGTGGTGTTCAGCTGAATGAGACTTTGCAGGATATACTGAATTCAGTTGAAATAAACAGAATAGTCACTGAAATTTTGCCATGAGCCTGACCTCTCACTATGTAAAAACCCGTTTTGGAAACCGAAAGAACCGTCGCAGGATCTATTTCGGCTTTTTTATCGCCCTTCTGATTGCCGGAATCTATACCGGCATGGAAGGTGTCATTCCGGAACAGGACGGTCACTACGGCTTCTGGTCGGTCATGCCGCCCCTGGTTGCTATTCTTCTCGCCTTCTGGACCCGGGAAGTGGTGAGTGCACTTTTTGTCGGGGTCTGCCTCGGGGGTGTGATTTCGGGTGAACTGAACATAGTACAGGGATTTCTGATTCCCTCGATCGGAACGGAAAGCTTTGCGCTGATACTCCTGGTCTATCTCTGGGCTCTTGGCGGACTGATCGGGATCTGGACCCGGACGGGGGGTGCAGAAAAATTTGCAGTATGGGCAAGCGGGCTGATGGTCAGAGGTCCTCGTTCCGCGAAATTTTTCACCTGGCTGATGGGTCTGATCTTTCATCAGGGAGGAACCATCAGCACGGTTCTGACCGGAGCCACGGTTCGCCCGGTGGCGGACAAGCATCGTGTATCGCACGAGGAGCTGGCCTATATGGTGGATAGTACGGCCTCCCCGGCTGCCACACTCATTCCGTTTAATGTATGGCCGATTTATGTGGCGGGTCTTATCCTGGGAACCCTGTCGATCTTTGAAACACCCCAGGATGGTATCAACTTCTTCTTCTCCTCCCTGCCCTATAATTTCTATGCCATTTTTGCCATTCTGATCACACTCTTTTTTGCCTGGGAGTGGCTTCCGCGCATCCCGGGGAAGCGAATGAGAGCCGCCATAGAGCGGGCAAGATCCACCGGTGAACTGGACCGGAAAGGGGCGACCCCCATGGCGGCGGAAGAACTGATCCGCCGCAGGGTACCGGCCGACTACAACCCGGGCCTCATCGACTTTTTTGGCCCGATCGGCGCCCTGCTCGGAGTTGCGATACTTCCCTATGCATATACGTTTTTCATTCTCAACTGGGAGAGCCCGATTCTGCTGATTGCAGAGGCTTTTGTTCTGGCTGTTCTCGCCGGAATAGGAATCGCCGTTGCAAAGGGCATGAGTCTGCAGATCGCGATCAATGGATTTATCGATGGCTGCAAAGGGGTCACAATCGGGGCAATTATTCTGGCTCTTGCCGTAACCCTCAAAGAGGTGGCAGACGCTGTAGGCACGGCCGACTATGTGGTGATGATGATCGGGGATCTGATCTGGCCTTCCTTCCTTCCCGGTGTACTGATGGCTCTCTGCATGATCATCGCTTTTTCAACCGGTACTTCATGGGGCACCTATGCTGTTGTTTTCCCGATTGCCATCCCTCTCGCGTGGGCGGTGATGCCCGATCTGCTCTTTCTGAAGCTCTGTTTCGCAGCCGTGATCGGTGGAAGCGTAATGGGAGATCAGTGTTCACCGATCTCAGATACGACCATACTGAGTTCCCTTGCCACAGGCTGTGATCTGATGGATCATGTAACCACACAGCTTCCGCTGGCGCTTACGGCCGGGCTGCTCGCCGTGCTGGCCTATGCCGGAATGGTCTTTTTCTTTGTGTGAGTTGGAGTCTCACCCTTTTCCATCTCCAGATAGATGCGCTGTTTTACAGCATCGGCAACAAAACAGATGCCCGCATTGATGGCGGCAAGCCCGAACAGCCCGATCCAGAACCAGAGAGCCGCATGTGCCAGATCAAAGGTCTCCGGCCCGCCGGCCTTGATGATCGTTGCTTCTGCAACCAGATTGATTCCGAGTCCCACAAGAGCCACCCCATACACAGAGTGCCTCCACCATTTTTTTTCGTAATTCATGGTCAGTTACGTTAGTTGGATTGATTGATGGTAATTCAAGGATACTTTGGAAAAACTCACTTTTCACCTTTCCTGCTGGAAATTTCTATTGTGAAAGTTGGCAGAACCACAAACAGCCCACCAATCATTCATTCATGAAGATGCCAGACCATCAGGGGAATGTAAAAACGTAGGTCAGCAGGTTCACCCCGAATTCCAGCGCGGCTCTTGTGATCTCCTCAGGATTGTCATGTTCATCGTAGGCCCAGCCATCAGCGGGATTGGATTCGTAGGTGTAGAGCAGAACCATTCTTCCGTTTCGGTACACGGCAAATGCCTGTGGTGGTTTTCCGTCATGTTCGTGCACCTTTGGAGGGCGCCCTTCCGGGAACGTGTACACCAGATTGTAGATGGGGTGATCACCAGGCAGCTCAAAAAAGGATTCATCCGGAAAAATTGACTGAAGAATGGGCCGGACGTAGGGGTCGAATCCGTAATCATCATCCACATAGAGAAAGCCGCCGTTTTCGAGATAATTTCTCAGATTCTGCATCTCCGCATCGTTGACAGAGATATTTCCATGGCCGGTCATGTAAACAAACGGATAGTTGAACAGATCCCGGCTTCCGAGCTGAACATCGTCATACCGGTCACTGATATGAATCGGTACCTGCTCTCTTGTGAAACGGATCAGATTCCGCAGGGCTGTGGGTGAGCTGTACCAGTCGCCCCCTCCGCGATACTGTATGCGGGCAATGCGTACTTCATCCGCATCCTGCGCATGAAGAGGTTCCCATGCATAGAGGATCAGAGAGAATAAAAAGAGTGCAAGAACAAAAACAGGGGGATTCAGAGAGTGTTTTGCCATTTATTTCTGCAATTTGTGATCTGCATTCATGGGACATGTTTTCAAACGACATGGCCGGTTAACCATTTGAACGGATGAAGAGGCGGTCTCTTGTTCTGTCAGACAAATTCATCCAGCCGTTTTTTCTTGTTGGCTCCGCGAAGAATGGAATGCGACTCTTCGTGAGCATCATGCGGTTCCAGATGAAGGGTAATGACTGCGTCTGTGTCGAGGGCGTCAATCATTTTCCGTTCCAGCCTGGTGGCTTCGTCATGGGCTTCCTTCAGGGAGAGTTCATCTTTAAAGACGAGATGAAGCTGAACCCAGGTGGTTTTCCCTGAGGATCTGTGCCGGAGATGGTGCCATCCCTTGATCAGCTCACTTTCCGTTTCGCGTAACACCTTTTTCAGCGCTTTGTCGATCTCCGGATTTCGCGTATCCATCAACCCGCTGATAGAATAACGAAGCAGCTTGTACGCTTCATAACAGATGTACCCTGCTATCAGCAGACTCACAATAATATCGATGAAGAGCCATCCGGTGTAATGGATCAGAATAAGAGCCGCCACCACCCCGCCGCTGGTCCACACATCTGTAAGCGTATGTTTGCCGTTGCTTACGGCGATCATGTTTTTCTCTCTGCGGCCTACTCTTAAGACATAGCTTCCGAGAACGAGATTGATGAGGGCTGCGATGACCAGGAGCCAGATTCCGGTGCCCATATTGACGATTTCAATACCGGTAACGGCGCTCATCACTGCGTGGTAGATGATGCTGATACCGGCCACAATGATAATTGCCCCCTCAGCACCCACGGAGAGAAACTCTATTCTTTCATGGCCGTAGTGATGATCCTCATCGGCCGGTTTAATACTCAGATAGTATCCGTACACCACAAAAATAACGGCAAACAGATGAACCACCGATTCGGCAGCATCTGAAAGTGCGGCGGTGGATCCGGTCACAAAAAAAGCGGCAAATTTCACCGAAAGCGAAACGGAAGAGACAAACAGGCTGATGAGTAAGGCTTTCCTTACTGGATCTTTTTCCATGAAGTTCCAAAGTTAGAGGCAGAGCAAAGTTTTGACATTAAATTCATTTTTGCCCTTGCATCAAATGTATTGCAAACGGTTAAACTCTTCAAAGCTTGATAAAGATACATGATAAAACCAAGGGTTTACAATGAAGTTCTTTTACAAGGGGCCTTTTATCAGCGAAAGACCCCGTTAGGTCAGTCGTTAATAACTGTTATATTTGTTTTAAAAAAAACTTTGACGAAAACATTGTAAAGACAATTTTTTTGACCTTCAATTTTCCCCAAATGCTGTTTTCTCTGTTACTTATTGGAGCCGGCGGTGCGGCCGGGGCTGTCCTGAGATTTCTCTCCGGCCGTGCATCGATCCGTCTTTTTGGTCCTTCTGCACTGCTGAACGGAACCGTGATTTCCAATATGGCGGGGTCCTTTCTGGCAGGGTTTCTGCTGCCATGGCTCCTCTCAACTCCTCTGCACGAAACTCCGTTTTTGCTCTTTTTCTCCGTTGGTTTTTTGGGATCCTACACCACCTTCTCTTCTTTTGCTCTCGAGTCTCTGATTTTACTGCGTGAGCAGAGATACCGGGAACTCTCTCTCTACCTGACACTGCAGGGCGCAGTTGTCTTTCTGGCTCTGTTTACAGGTTACAAACTATCGAAATGGATACTCTGAAAAAACGGAATCAACCCTACAGGAGGATGTCTCTGCTTTGGGACTCACTGGTTGTCGGCGCCGGTGGTTTATTCGGCGCTCTGATGCGGCATTCCACCAATCAGCTGGCCTCACATCTGATCGGTGGACACTACAGCATGGCAGCTACCTTTTTTGAAAATATGGCCGGGTCATTTCTGATCGGTTTTTTTTACACCCTGTTGAGAGCTGGAACAGGTAAAAGTCATTATTTGAGCCTGTTTCTGCTGACGGGAGCAGCCGGAAGCTACACAACCTACTCTGCATTCATGACCGACGCATTACTGCTTGCCCGGGAATCCGTACTGCTCTTTTTGGTATTTACCGGCGGGCAGATCGCTCTGGGTCTCGGGACTGTCTGGTTAGGAAGCAGGATTGCCCAAACCTGGGTATCAAGAGTATAGGGTGCGCTGATCCGGCAAAAGTAACGATGCGGATAAGCAGCAGGTAAAGCTCTTTTCTACCTGCTGGCGGTTCTGCGAAGAGAATCGTCGGTCACCTCAAAACGGATCAGGCGCTCCCTGGACTGACCGGATTCGGTATCGGTAAACAGGACAACCAATTCATAGAGCCCCACCCCAAGATCAGCCGTTTGAATTTCAAGATCCTCAACCACAATAACCTCTTCATTGATGAAATTGAGAGTCAGGATAAACTCTGTCTGTTCCCGGTTCACATTCCCTGCATCATCCACAGGATAGATTCTGTAGGTAAGCTCAAACTGGGTGAATCCATTTTCCATGGGTGTGAGATGATAGACCTGGAAATGGAGCAGAAGTGTTTCGCCCAGAGGAATCATCTGATCGTTGGCTACCCTGAAACTGAATGGCTGGGTAGGGTTTCGGGAATCCGGATAACCAAGCACAAGGTCGGCCACTTCGAGAGTGTCGCTGTGGCTTACCAGCGGCTGTGGCTGACGGAATTGCAACCTGTTCCAGCCTCGTACAGAGGAGGGGAATGGGGTCTGCTGAACCGATTCACTCCCGGGATCGAAGTTCATCAGCTGTACTGAGGCTGACTGGAAAGAGCGGTTTCTGTTGGGCAACCTGAACAGGGCTGATGACGGATGCTCGTCGGGATTGTGTTCCAGAACCAGTTGCGGGAATTCATCTCCGGAATAAGCAAGATTCCAGAAGGCATCATAGACCTGTACGGAATGCCTCACCTCGTAGAGAGGGAATTCACTGAGCAGATCTGTTCCCTGAATCAGTTGCCCGCTGCCATTAACTCTTCCGTTATTGCGGTGAAAATCGATCAGGAATGCTTCCGTGGAATTGCTCTCCACATACGTGAGCACATAGGGTTTTCCTTCATCATCCAAAAAGCGATACTGATGAACCTGCATCGGTATCTTTGGGAGAAGCCCTTCATAGACAGAGCGTTGTCGCGGAGCCTGAATGGTACGGCTGTTTACAAGCTGGCGGCTTTCCGATTTAAAATCCAGATCCATGCCTGCAAATACATCCTGTCTCTGTTCAAGAATGCGCTCGCGGAGCTCGTTCAGCCGTTCCCTGAAAAAAGGATCCACTGCCGAGAGCTGCTCATAGTAGAGGAGCTGAAGCATGATTGCCGGAGTGATGCCTGCACGAACGAATTCCAGCGCTTCCTGTGGCCGGTCTCTGTCGGGATGAAAGGCTCTTTCAGGAATAAAATCATCCAGGCTGGTTTGAAGCCTGAACTGATCGGTTCGCACATCCGTACCGAAAAGGAAGATCACCGGTTCAGGATTTCCAGGAATCAGATTTTCATAAAACCAGATTTCATATTCGGGATATCTGTGAAAGTCGTACATCGCTCTTTCGAGCCGCTGCAGTACTTCTGCTGTCTGCGGATCCTGCTGTGCTGTCTCAGTATCCGAGTCCTCTCCCCGCATCCGTTCCGCTCCGGCAGGCAGCAGCTGCCTCTGAAGCCATGGCATGATATTCAGAGTCTGAAGTGTCAGAATGCCGCTGTTTCTGCGATCGGGCTGCCCGTAGCGGATGTAGATCAGGGAGCGGTCGTCCGTACCGAAAATGGTGCTTCTGTTTTTGGAAAACTGTCTCCTTGCATCAGCAATGCGTTCCCAGTGTTCAATAAGCCGTTCGTTCAGGATTTCGGCAGGTGTTGGGTCGAGCTGAATCCAGAACCCTGCCATGTCGATTCCCACAGAGGCCCTTCGTTCGCCCCACCATTCCAGCCACTGCCTGTGTACTCCATCGCCGGTGAGAGGCCTGAGCCGTTCAATTTCCTGCCGGATCGCCGCCCGGCTTTCGTTTCCGCTTCCGTTCTTCAGCGCTTTGTAATACATGGATGTGGCAGTTTCATACCAGCTGCGAAGTTCCATCTCCGTGACTACGCGAATGAACTCAAACCCAATCCTGCTGTCCACAACGATAACATCTCCATCAAAATAGGCTCCGTACCAAAGCTCAAGTGCACGTGTTACATTGCCATTGCGAACCTCTTCGAGTCCTCTTTCATAGGTGTTGTTTTGCTGCGCCCGGCCTGCAGAGGCGGAGAGGAACAGCAGAATTACCGTAAGGAGTATGTTTGTTTTCAATCCCATGGAAAGGGTAAATTAATCGTTTCTGCAGCAATTTAAAAAAGCTGGCCGATGAAACTGAATATTTCTGGTTAAAAAGGATATTCTATTTTTGTACCTTGTCAGGGTATCAATGTTCCGTCTGCAACAGTGAAAAGATATGTCAGGTAACTACAGGGCACTGACCCGAAAATACAGACCGCAAACCTTCGAGGACATCGTATCTCAGGAACATGTAAGCAGTACCCTGAAAAATGCGATTGCCTCCAAAAGGTTATCCCACGCCTATATGTTCTGCGGACCACGCGGGGTTGGCAAAACCACCATGGCGAGGGTGCTTGCAAGAGCCATTAATGAGGTCGATGAAACCGTGGATGGCGAGATGCTGAGCCAGACTCTCAACATCGTTGAAATTGATGCTGCATCGAACAATAAGGTAGAGGACGTGCACCATCTCAGAGAAGTGGTACGGGTTCCGCCACAGAACGGGAATTTTAAAATCTTTATCATCGATGAAGTGCATATGCTCTCCAAACAGGCATTTAATGCGCTTCTGAAAACACTTGAAGAACCGCCTCCTTACGCCATCTTTATCTTCGCCACAACAGAGCCGCACAAAATTCTGCCGACCATTCTGTCCAGAGTGCAGCGATTTGATTTCAGGAGAATCAGCGTGGATGAGATTGTGGTGCGTCTGAAAGAGATCTCTGAGAAAGAGGGAATCAGCATCGATAATGAATCCCTTCACACGATTGCACGCCGCGCGGATGGCGCTCTTCGGGATGCGCTTGGACTGATGGATCAGGCCATCGCTTTTTGCGGACTCACGATCGAATACAAAGAGCTTGTAAATGCCCTGAATATGGTGGGCAATGATCAGCTCTTTGAATTTACAGAGGCTGTGGCAGGGCAGAATGCAGCCGCTGCATTGACACTGATCGACAGGCTGCTCAAGGAGGGTGTGGATATACAGGAGTTTCTGGTCTCGCTCACCGAACACATCCGCAACATTTATGTTGCTTCAGGATCGGACCAGATGTACCTGGTTGAAGCGACACAGGAGACCAAGGAGCGTTACAGGGGCGCGGCTAAATCTTTCACCGAGAGCGACTTGATGAGGATGCTGCATACAGTGAGCGAGGCACAGATTCGAATCCGGGATGTGCAGCAACCGAGGGTGCACTTCGAAATCATGGCCCTTAAACTCGTTCACATGAGCCGAAACCGTACCCTTGAAGAACTGCTGGATGCTGCAGAAGCATTAAAAAAAAAATCCGTCAGTCCGGCCGGTAACCCCGAATCGGGTTTAAATCGGGCGGAATCTGGTTCCGCAGGAGACGCGGATATGCCGATACAGACGCAGACAAACCAACCCGGCGTACAGGTCAGTTCACCTGCCAGTACAGATTCCGGGTGGATACAAGCCGCTGAAGCTGCTGAGAGAACAGAACAGCAGGGAGATCGCTTCACAGAGCCATCCGGTGAGGGGAATCCACTGCATAGGGATGCTCATGGGATCCGGAATGAAGAAATTTCCCGCTCGGATAAGACCGGCTTTTCAGATAGAGCGGAGCGGCAAACGGATGAACCGAACCGCAAGAGAGCGGCCGGGTCACCGGAAATGCATTCAGAGGGCAGGGAACTGACTGATCAGCAAGCGCGGACAGAAGATCTGAATGAAACAGAACTTGAGGAGGATCTTATACTAAACGGTCGCCCGGCACTGTTTAAAGAGAGAGTCAGGACACAGGCAGTGAGCAGAAAATCCGCTGGGGAACAGTCGCAATCCGCGAAAGAAGAGGTGAGAAAGGTACGCAGCCTGGAAGAGGTGGAAGTCCTCTGGAAGGATTACCTCTCTCTTCTGGAACGCTCTGTATCAAAAATGCTATTTCATCAGATGGAAGATGTAAGGCTGAAAGAGCTGCGTGGTAATGAACTTGTACTCTCGGTTCACGATCCGTTTGCAGCAAATATGGTAGAGGAAAATAAACTGGAACTCGCATCACTGCTTAAATCCATCATCGGTATTCAGGTACGATTTCGCTGCCTGGAAGAGCGTAAGGAGAGTGTGGGTTCGCAGGCTATGAGCCCATATGATCGCTTCAGGGAAATTCAAAAAAATGATCCGCATCTGAAAACCATTGTGGAGCTGTTCGGGGCGGAACTGCAGTATTAACCGGGAACGAAAATCGTGAAACCAAAACAGGTACATTATGAGTCAGTTTAACATGGCCGATATGTTCGGCAAAATCTCCGATATGCAGCTGAAGATGAAAGAGGCTCAGGAGCGTCTTTCTGAAGTGATCGTCGAGGCAGATGCCGGGGGTGGTATGGTGAAAGTAAAAGCGAACGGCAAGCGGGAACTGATCAGTATAGAACTGGACAGGGATGTGATTGATCCCGATGACAAGGAGATGATTGAGGACCTGGTGGTTGCGGGTGTGAATAAAGCCCTGCAAAAGGCAGAGGAGGCAGCCAAGGCCAAAATGCAGGATCTCTACAAGGATATTTTACCAGGTGGTGGTATTCCGGGTATGGATCTGAGTAAATTCGGCCTCTGATGCAGATCACTTCCGAGGCCCTTGAAAGGGTGATCGAAGAGCTTGCAAGGCTTCCGGGTACCGGGCGTAAATCGGCCCGGCGAATGGCCATCTATCTCCTCAAACAACCCGAAGAGGAGGTGCTGAAGCTATCAGATGCACTTGTAAAACTGAAAAAAGCGGTGATCCGCTGCTCGGTGTGCGGAACCATTACCGACAGCGATCCCTGTCCTGTCTGCAGCAATCCGAAGAGAATAAACGGGACGATCTGTGTGGTTGAAGAATTTCAGGATGTCTCCACAATTGAACGAACCAACGAGTTCCGTGGCCGCTATCACGTGCTGGGCGGAACCATCTCACCACTCGAAAACATCGGCCCAGACGATATTCGCATCCGGGAGCTTCTGGAGAGAGTTTCAGGAGCTGAGGAGGAGGTGAATGAAGTGATTCTGGCTCTCAATCCGGATGCCGAAGGTGAAGCCACTTCGTACTATATCAACAAACTGCTTTTAAATTACGACGTTAACGTTACACGGATTGCTTACGGAATCCCCATGGGTACAGAACTCGAATTTATCGATGAAGCTACACTCAGCCGGGCCTTTGCAAGCAGAACCCTGTTTTGAACTATACAGACTGCCCATGCTCTTTTCATTAGACTCTTTTAAAAAATATCTTTTTATCCTGTCACTGACCGTATGGGTTCATTTTGGCAGCAATTCTGCAACGGCTCAGGGGTATGGTGAGTGGCAGCAGGAGGTGGACTATCGGATGGAGATTGAGATGTTTGCGCAGGAAAACCGTTTTGAGGGATACCAGCATCTCACCTATCACAACCATTCGCCCGACACACTAAGCCGGGTTTTCTACCATCTCTTTTTCAATGCGTTTCAGCCCAACAGCATGATGGACAAGCGATCCAGAACTATTGCAGATCCGGATCGACGGGTACGTGATCGCATCTATCATTATGATGAAACGGAGATCGGGTTTCAGAACATCCACTGGATCAGACAGAACGGACAAGAGGCCGGGTTCACCGTAAAAGGCACAATCATGGAAGTGCATCTTGCCGAACCGGTACTCCCGGGTGATACGGTCGTATTTGAGATGGAGTTCGACGCACAGGTGCCGCTTCAGACCCGGCGGTCGGGACGTGACAATGCAGAGGGGATCCGCTTTTCCATGACGCAGTGGTATCCCAAGATTGCGGCTTATGATCGCCTTGGATGGCACGCCAATCCTTACATAGGCAGAGAGTTTTATGCACCCTTCGGCTCTTTTGATATTCAGATCACCATCGATCGTGACTATCTGGTAGCCGCCGGGGCCATTCTGCAAAACCCGGAGCAGATCGGTTTCGGATACGAATCTTCCGGGATGGAAGTACATCAGCCGGAAGGCGATAAACTCACCTGGCATTTCAGGGCAGATCATGTTCATGACGTGGCCTGGGCTGCCGATCCCGATTATACGCACACGACAGCAGAGGTACCCGGCGGGCCCCTCCTGCGTTTCTTTTATCAGACCGATCCGGTTGCGGAAAATGCAGCTGCAGAAGCCAATGAAAGCCTGCTTGAAAACTGGGAAAAGCTTCCGGAATTTACCGTAAAAGCCTTTGAATGGATGAATGAGCATATAGGCCCCTATCCTTATGATGAGTATATCGTCATTCAGGGAGGAGACGGAGGCATGGAGTACACCATGGCCACACTGATCACCGGAAACCGAACACTGCAGAGTCTGGTGGGGGTTACGGTTCATGAACTGATCCACGCCTGGTTTGAAGGTGTCATTGCCACAAACGAGGTGTATGATCAGTGGATTGATGAAGGCTTTACAACCTACCTGACCACCCTCATTATGAATGAGCTTTTCAACGAGGGAGAGGGAGATCCGATGATTTCGCGATATCAGGGCTACTTCAGGATCGTGGATGCCGGGATAGAGGAGCCGCTGCATCTCCATGCAGATCATTATGAGCGAAACAGTGCCTACGGTACCGGCTCCTATACCAAAGGAGCCATGTTTCTGCATCAGCTGGGATACATCATCGGAGAAGAGGCTCTCTGGCGAACCCTGCGAAGATTTTATGACGAATGGAAGTTCAGGCATCCCGACGGGCACGACTTTCTCCGGGTTGCTGAAAAGGAGAGCGGAATGGATCTGAAATGGTACTATGAGTACTGGATCACCACAACCAAAACCATTGATTACGGTATTACAGCTGTTGAGGAATCAGACGGCTTTACCGGGGTTACACTCGGACGGACCGGACTCATGCCGATGCCGCTGGATATCGAAGTGGAATTCACAGACGGTTCGCTGAAGCACTACTACATTCCGATGCGGATCATGTGGGGAGAGAAAGAGCATGAATTTCCGGAAGTGGAACGAATGGTACTGGAAGAGTGGCCATGGGTATTTCCGGAGTATAGGTTCACGATCGACCGCGCGGCCGGAGAAATCAGCAGGATAGAGATCGATCCCTCGCTTCGGATGGCCGATGTAAACCGGACTGACAACATCTGGGCGCCCTGAGCCGGGTTCGCAGGGATCTGTGAGTGTGCGTTGAGAACGAGCGGAGTAGTTTTTTCTTCAGGGAAAATCTGCTCAGCCTGTTTTGTGCTGCATTTTTTTATCTGAGGCCGGTTATATGAGACGCCGGCAGAAAAGAGCCTGATGCAGGACTTCGCTATTTTTTAAACAGATTGGAGAGCACGAACAGGATATTCTCCTTTCTTTCCATCAATCTGCGTTTAAAATAGGGGAACCACATCGTACCGTAGGGTACATAGACACGGGCTTGAAAGCCGTTTTGAACGAACTCTTCCATTGTCTCTTCCCGCAAGCCGTAGAGCATCTGAAACTCGAAACGGTCCTTGCTGATGTTTTTTTCAGCGGTATAAGATTGGATCCATTCAATCAGTTCATCATCATGCGTGGCCATTCTGGGAAAAGGAGTTTTTTCGAAAAGAATGATTGCAAACCGCCTGAAAGCTTCCCTGATGTCGCGCATGTTCTGCAGGGCAATGTCAGCGGGCTCCTTGTAGGCACCCTTGCAGAGGCGGATATCCGCCCCGATTTCGGCGAGTTCCTCAATATCTTTCTGAGATCTGCGCAGATAAGCCTGAATCACGATGCCAACATGCCCGCTGTATTTTCCATGAGCCTCACGGAAAATATCGATCGTCGATTGCGTATATTCCGACCCCTCCATGTCAATTCTCACAAAAGAGCCCAGTTCCCTGGCCTTGTCGAGCAGTCTGAACAGATTTTTTTTGCAGTACTCTTCATCAATATCCAGCCCCATCATGGTGAGTTTCACAGAAATTGTGCTTGAGAGCCCGGCCGCATGAATGCTCTCGAGCAATTCAATATAAATCTCTACAGTTTCGTCCGCCGTGGTTTTCTCCTTTACATTTTCACCCAGCAGGTCGAGTGTCACACGGATATTTTTATTATTAATAGCCTTGATCTTCGGGATCGTCTCTTCAAAAGTTTCGGCGGCGACGAATCTCCGGGCGAGTGCAAAGGGTAATTTCATGTTCAATTAATTTTCCCCGAAAAATAGGAAAGAAATCTTAGATTTTCACTGCTCTGCCAACCTGATTTTAGCCATTCTGAAGACAACTGAAACCCGGTTGTAACTCTGAAGCTACGGATGCCGTAAGATTATCCAACAACAATACACAACTACTGAGGAGGTAAATATGAAAATGATACAAAACAGCATCAAATACTTGATTTTGGGGATGCCATTTCTTGCATTGACAGCATTTGGGCAGTCCTCATCCGACGCATACAGGGTTGAAACCTTTTCTGTCAGCGACTCGCCACGTGTTGAAATCCGGACAAGCGGTGGATTTATTGAGGTTCATGGAAATGACGGAGATGAGGTAATCGTGGAGATGTATGTCAGATATGGTAACCGCTATCTGAAAAGCGATGATACGGATCTCTCAAATTTTGAGATTACCATTGAAAAGAGAGGAGATCGGGTTGTGGCAGAGGCACGAAGCATACGATCCCGCAGTGGCTGGTTCATTTCCGGCCGCACGGAATCCATCTCTTTCAGGCTCTATGTGCCTGAGGGGGCAGAGGTGGAGGGCAGAACCAGCGGAGGGAACGTATCTGCCCGGAACATATCCAACAAGGTTTATCTTTCAACCAGTGGCGGAAGGGTCACGGCAACAGATCTTTCAGGGAGAGCTGAGCTGAAAACATCCGGTGGTACACTGCAGCTCACCGATATTGACGGGGTTCTGAATGCCAGAACCAGCGGGGGATCGATTGCAGCAAGTGGCATCAACGGCACTGCTGAACTGAATACTTCGGGGGGAAACATTACCCTTGAAAAAATTTCAGCCAGGATGATTGCCCGCACCAGCGGTGGGAATATCCGTGCAGAACTATCAGAATTTAAAGAGAACCTGGAACTCAGCACCAGTGGCGGAAATATTGTAATCCGTGTTCCTGAACAGAAACATTACAATCTCGATCTGCGCGGCCAGAGGGTCAATACCACTCTCGAAAACTTCACGGGAGAGTTTGCAAGAAACCGTATTATTGGAAAAGTCGGGGATGGCGGACCCTTGCTTAGTGCCCGAACCAGTGGAGGCTCTGTTTCTATAAGTAATTGAAATAAAATAAATTACAAATATTTTCAAAAAGCCGGAGGCAAAACTTCCGGCTTTTTTATTTTAGACATTTTTATCTTTTTACTTTTGATCAGTAACGCACTATTTTTGCCACGTTAACCACAACCACAATTCAACAGGGAAGACAGAGATGGGTAAAAATGAAACCGATACGGAGCTGGAAGATTTTCAGCCAAAAGGGGCTTTGGCCTTTTTCATCATATTGATGGTGATGTTCACCGTCATGTGGTTTGTCATGTACTTTGAACTATTAAGCAGAGGATAACCGATGGATAAATCAGAAAAAATTGCGTTAGGTCTCAGCGGATTTATGCTGCTGATATTTTTTGGAGGAATTATGTATGCCGCGATTGCGGAAGACATTGAGGTTCCAACCTGTATTACAGACATGGAACCATTTGCAACGGATACACTTTTCCAGACAGGACCTGATACCTACGAACTGCAAATGGTAGCCAGGATGTGGGCTTTTCAGCCATCTGAAATCAGGCTTCCGGTAGGATCAACTGTGGACCTCTATCTTACATCTCAGGACATTATGCATGGATTTAAAATAGAAGACCACAATTTAAATCTGATGGCCATACCCGGTGCCATTAACTATATGCGTGTGACGTTCGACAAACCCGGCACATTCCTTTTTGCATGTCATGAGTTCTGCGGAGCCGCACACCACACCATGGCCGGAAGAGTGATCATTGAGGAACGTTCTGAGTCTGCAGAAACAGCGGGAGGGGTGTAAGATGAGTACAGAAACATTCCGCTTTTCCAAATCCCTGAAGAACCTGAATGCGCTTTTGATCATCATTCCGATGATCCTTCTCTTTGTCGGTGTCTATGGAGGGCTCATGCAGACGCTTTTCCGTGCCGGTATTATTCAGAGTGATCCTTTTATGGGAGGGGACTATTACAAGGGACTAACCATTCACGGTGTATTGAATGCGGTGGTGTTTACCACATTTTTTGCGGTAGCACTTGCAAACGCACTCATCCCGTTCTCGCTGAAGAAGGCACTGAACAGTAAGATGGCCTGGACATCAGGTATCCTCATGCTTGTCGGTTCTGTGATGGCCGGCTTTATGATGCTGATTGGTGAAGCCACCGTACTCTACACATTCTATCCTCCACTGAAAGCCCATCCTCTTTTCTATATTGGACTTACCCTACTGGTAATCGGTTCATGGGTGGCTTTTGCAAGTTACATTCCGATGTATCTCAGCTGGAGAAAAGAAAACCCTGACAAGAAAACACCACTCGCAGTTGTGGGAATGCTCACCACATTTATTGTCTGGTTTATTGCCACTCTTGCCGTTGCCGTGGAAATTCTGTTTATGCTTCTGCCATGGTCACTCGGACTTGTGGATGAGATCAATGTAATGCTGGCCCGAACCCTCTTCTGGATGTTTGGTCACCCGCTGGTCTATTTCTGGCTGCTTCCTGCTTATGTGATGTATTACTCGTTTATGCCTAAACTGGCTGACGGGAAGCTCTTTTCCGATATGGCCGGACGTCTGGTGTTCATGATGTTTGTGGTCTTTTCGGTGCCTGTGGGAACTCACCATCAGTACATGGATCCCGCGATCGGTTCACAATGGAAGCTGCTGCATGGTGTCTTTACCTTTGCAGTTGCCCTGCCGAGTTTGATTACTGCCTTTACCCTTGCAGCTTCTCTGGAGTATGCAGGCCGTAAACGCGGAGGGAAAGGCCTGTTTGGCTGGATTACCAAGCTCCCTTACTTCGACAAAGAGAAGTGGTTTTTCTCCTATCTGATTGCAGGACTGGTGATCTTTATCTTTGGCGGTATCAGCGGGATCGTGAATGCTTCCTATCAGATGAATACCGTGGTTCACAACACCGCGTGGATACCCGGACACTTTCACCTGACGGTAGCCGGACCCGTCCTGCTGGCGTTTCTCGGTGGAAGTATGTACCTGATACATCAGTTTCTGAGTAAACCGGTGAAGATGAAAGGCTGGACACTCTCTGTTCCCTACATCTACACGATTGGTGTGTTTATCTTCTCCTGGGGGATGATGAGAGGTGGTCTTCTTGGCATGCCAAGAAGAACCAATACGGGTGCTTCCTATGCGAACCCGGACAGCGTTCTCTATCAGCCCGACTGGATGCCGTACATTGATATCAGTGTCGTTGGCGGCGTAATCATGTTTATCGCGATCGTGATTTATATTGTGGCATTCTTTGCAACCGTTTTTGCGAAGAGTGAATCAACGGAGGAAGAGGCGGTGATTACATTCCCGATTTCTGAACCACTGCACGATGAACCGTCAACCTGGCTCAGAAATTTCAAGCCTTTTATCATTATCACTGCGATCTTAATCATTCTTTCATATACACCTGTTATCTATGATGTAGTCACCTCAACCTATGGCGGTTCTCTGCCATATTCGCCGGATAGCCCGGTTCCGTTGAGGTAAATCAGATTACAAAATAGAGATGCAATGAAGAGATCGACTTATATCGCTCTTGGCATGATGATTTTCACAGCCGGACTGCTTGCAGTATCCGGCTGTGATCGTCTTGCCGTTCGTGATACGCTGGATGGAGAGGCATTTGCGCTGACAGATCAATTCGGTGAGGAGGTTACGTTACCGGATACATTCCTTGGGGAGGTTCTTCTGGTGGGGTACGTCTACACGCACTGCCCGGATATCTGTCCCATTATCACCTACAACATGAGAGATGTACAACGTGCTCTTGCTGAAGAGGAAGGGTTCAGGCTGATCAGTATCTCTTTTGATCCGGACAGAGACACTCCGGAAGTACTCTATGAATATGCTTCAAATTACCGCCTTGATCAGTCGAACTGGAGCCTGCTCACCGGGAACAGGGCTGAAGTGGAGTCCGTTCTGCAAAAACTCAGGATATCCACAGTGAAAACCCCGACCCGGTTTACGGAAGATAATATTCCGATCTATTTTATTGATCATACAGACAGGGTGACTATCATCGATCGAAAGGGGCAGATACGGAGGAATTACCTGGGCAGTGAATTTGACCCTGAGGAAGTGATCCGTGATGTAAGAGTGTTGTTAAACGAATCATAAATTCTGTATCTTTGGCGAATGATTATTTAAAACGCCATGTTTTTAAAGAGCATCTAAAACCAAAAAACAGTTAAAATAAACCAATGAAAAAAGTACTTTTTAGTTCAGTTATTTTTGCCCTTTTATTCGGTCTCGCCGCTTGCGGTGGAGGAGAAGAGGCACCACAGGCAGCCGATGAGGTAGTAGATGATGGTGTAAGAACCATTGAAATCGTAGGAACAGACGACATGAAGTTTGTGGTTCGTGAAGCAGCAGAGGGTCTTGTGACCGGAGCTCAGGCCGGTCAGTATCTGCTTCTGGAAGCTATTGAAGCCGCACCGGGTGAAGAACTTCGCATTCGTCTCACCACTGTGAGTAACCTGCCTGCCACTGCCATGTCACATAACCTTGCATTGGTGGAACTTGGTACCGATGTGGACGCGTTTGCAAGAGCATCGATCACAGCTCGCGACAATGACTATATCGCTCCTGCTTTTGAAGATCAGGTCATCGTCACTACCCGTATGCTTGGTAATGGCGAGACAGACACCATTACGTTTACTGCTCCTGAAGCACCAGGTGAGTATGATTACGTCTGCACCTTCCCGGGTCACTTTGCCGGCGGAATGGTTGGAAAACTGATTGTCCAGTAAATTCCGGACTGATTTATTTCAGCCTGAAAAAGTCATGCAGAGTTCTGCATGACTTTTTTTTTGCCTGTTATTCAGGGATGGACTTATTGACGCGGTACTTTCTGAAAAGTGGTTTTTGCCCTCAGCCGGGTGGGTGTTGTTGGTAAAACATGGGATCGGTTATCCGACACACACATTAACGCCCGGAGGCTTCTCTGATAGCCGGGAGATTCCGGTCGAATTCCTCAATGGCTCCAATAATCGTCTCCACAGCCGCGACATAAAAATCGGGGTTGATCCGGTCGAAGGTGTCCGTGGGTGTATGATAGTGCGGGTGATCTTCTACACCAAAATAGATAAAGGGAATTCCATTGGAATGAAAAGGACCGTGATCTGAAGAGAAGGTCCAGTCCTGAGGCCACTCATCTGAATCATATCCGAATTGCAGCTGCACAGGAGCCGTTTCTGCTACAGCTTCAAGAAGTGGCTTTAAAAAAGGATAGTGGTAGGTACCCACGGCATAGAGTTCATTTTCAAAATTGTGGCTGATCATATCCATATTCACGACAACGGTGATCTGATTCAGGGGAAGAGCCGGGTTTTCAACAAAATAGCGTGCCCCGCCCAGTCCCTGCTCTTCTGCATCCAGCGCGATAAACAGCAGGCTGCTTTTAGGCGGGTTATGTGAAAAATAGCGTGCAGCAGCAAGCAGGCCACCCGTTCCGGAGGCATTGTCATCCGCGCCGTTGAAGATCTCGCCGTCTGATTCGCCCAAATGATCGTAATGGGCGATCACGGCAATAAACTGATCCGGGTTATCCCTGCCGGTTATCATACCAATAAGGTTCACCAGATCGGAGAATTCCTGACCCGACCGCCGGTTGGTGTGATCAAAGAGATGGCGGTAGCCAGTACCGATGGTTTCAAGGCCCAAAGCCTGAAAACGAGCTTCGATATGAGCCTGTGCCATTCTGCTGCCTTCACTGCCGGGGAAACGACCTGCCAACTCGTCGGATGCAAGGTACTCAATGTCCGAGAGCAGCTGGGAGCGGTCAACGGTTTCAAAAGAGGGTGATTCAGAACTGCACGAGAGAAGCAGAAAAAGTGCCGAAAAAAGGATGGGAAGAAAAACTCTTTTATTCATGGATAAGAATTGTATTCATGGTTGAAATGGAAGGTAAAAGTGCTGTTGAAAAACTGAACATAAAAAAGCCGGACCACAAAACAAATTGTGATCCGGCTTCAATGGTAAGGCTACGTTTCTTTATTTGCCTCTGAGGGCCGCCTGTGCAGCAGAAAGGCGTGCAACCGGTACTCTGTAGGGAGAGCAGGATACGTAATCCAGATTCTGCTCATAGCAGAAGGTCACGCTCTTGGGCTCTCCGCCATGCTCACCGCAAATTCCTACCTTAAGCTTGGGTTTCTGCATACGGCCGTTCCTGGTAGCCATTTCTACCAGCTGACCCACCCCTTCAATGTCGAGCACCTGGAAGGGGTCATCCTGAAGAATACCCTCATTAATATACTCACCAAGGAACTTCCCGGCATCATCACGGCTGTATCCAAAGGTCATCTGAGTCAAATCATTGGTGCCAAATGAGAAGAACTCCGCTTCCTTCGCAATTTTATCAGCTACAAGTGCAGCTCTCGGGATCTCAATCATGGTACCTACCAGATAATGGATCTTCCTTCCCTTTTCCGCAAAAACGGCTTCCGCTGTTTTGTCAACCACAAGCTTCTGAGAGCTGAACTCCTGAGGCGTACCCACAAGAGGAATCATAATTTCGGGTATCACCTTCATACCCTCCTCCTCAGTCAGCTCAACAGCGGCCTCAATAATGGCACGGGTCTGCATCTCTGTGATTTCAGGATAGGTAATGCCCAGCCTGCAACCCCGGTGACCCAGCATCGGGTTAAACTCTTTGAGGGAACGCACCTTTTGGGTAAAGAGATTACGCCGTATACCCAGTTCATCTGCAACTTTATTGATCTCTTCAGGCTCGTCCGGAAGGAATTCGTGAAGCGGCGGATCGAGAAGCCGGATCGTCACGGGTTTGTTTTTCATCACCCTGTAGATCTCCTTGAAATCCTCTTTCTGATACGGCAAAAGGAGAGCGAGTGCTTCCTGCCGCTGATCATGATTCTCTGAGATTATCATTCGGCGGATCGCCTTGATCCGTTCCTCTCCGAAGAACATGTGCTCAGTCCGGCAGAGTCCGATTCCCTCAGCCCCAAACTCAATCGCCTTGGCAGCATCTTCCGGGCTGTCGGCATTGGTACGAACCTGCATATCGCGGAACTTGTCAACCCACTTCATAAACTGTTTGTAATTCTTGTCAAGCTCTGGCTTCACAACCTCTTTCTGGCCAAGAATCACTGTCCCTTTCGTACCGTCAATCGAAATCCAGTCCCCCTCATTTACGGTTACATCACCATTGGTGAAATTGCCATTCTCATAATCAATGATGATATCAGCGCAACCGGCCACACACGGCTTGCCCCAGCCTCTTGCCACAACGGCGGCGTGACTGGTCATGCCTCCTCTCGAGGTGAGGATTCCCTCCGCAGCCGACATACCGCCAACATCTTCCGGACTGGTTTCAATACGAACCAGAATCACCTTTTCACCATTACTGACAGCGGCTTCTGCTTTATCCGAATCGAAGATCACTTTCCCTACGGCAGCTCCGGGTGAGGCCGGCAGGCCAATACCCAGAACAGAGGAGGGATCCACTGTTTTTGCATCAATCTGAGGATGAAGCAACTGATCCAGGTGGGCAGGCTCCACGTGGGTTTTCACTGCGGTTTTCTTATCAATCAGTCCCTCGGTTACCATCTCTGTTGCAATGCGAATCGCAGCATGCCCTGTTCGTTTCCCGCTGCGGGTCTGCAGAATGTAGAGCGTACCTTTCTGAATGGTAAATTCGATATCCTGCATGTTTCCGTAATGCGTTTCCAGCGTTTTCCCCCATTCGCTCAGCTCGATATACTGCTTCGGCATGATCTCCTTGAGTTTTTCCAGATCTTCCGGTGTGCGGATCCCTGCCACCACATCCTCACCCTGCGCATTTACAAGATATTCTCCATAAAGCTTGTTTTCACCAGTGGATGGATTACGGGTAAAAAAGACCCCGGTTGCGCAGTCGTCACCCATATTACCGTACACCATCGCCTGAACATTCACCGCAGTTCCGAGAAGGCCGGTAATCTGATTAATCTTTCTGTACTTCTTCGCACGCTCGCTGTCCCACGACTTGAACACCGCATTGACAGACCATTCCAGCTGCTCAAAGGGGTCTGTCGGAAACATGAAACCGGTGGATTTTCTGTAAACAGCCTTGTATCGGTTCACCAGCTCCTGAAGGTCTTTTGCTGTCAGATCTGTGTCGAGCTCCACACCCTTACTCTCTTTGAGCGCATCCATGGCATGCTCAAAATCATCATGGGGAATGTTCATCACTACATTTCCGAACATATTGATGAAACGGCGGTAGCTGTCATAGGCAAACCGTTCATTGCCTGTATGCTCAGCGATGGCCTCCACGGTATTGTCATTCATTCCAAGGTTCAGAACGGTGTCCATCATGCCGGGCATCGATACGGCAGAACCCGAGCGAACGGAGAGCAGCAATGGATTTTTGGAGTGACCCAGAACAGCATCCATCGCTTTTTCAATAAATTCCACTCCTTTTTTTACCTGTGATTTGAGGCCCTTTGGCCAGAGATTATTGTGGCTCGAGTAGTAGTGGCACGACTCCGTGGATATGGTAAATCCGGCCGGTACGGGCAGACCGATATTTGACATTTCAGCAAGGTTTGCCCCTTTACCGCCGAGAAGTTGTTTCATGGTGCGATCGCCGTCAGCCGATCCGTTTCCAAAAGTATAAACCTGTTTTTCTTTCATCCCTTTATCTGTTTATGTATTTCAGTACCAAAATCTCTCTGTCAACCTTCGGGGTGCAGATGAGTTCTCAATGCTATGAAGTGAGACAGTGTAATTAACAGATATAACAAACTGAATTAATCGGTACAGAGCAATCAGGATGTTCCCTATAGCACTGTGGGGCACATCCCGAAACAGCTCAGTACTGCCCCACCCATGGTGTCAGAGTTTATGAATGTAAATGCTCTAAACAGTTCAAATACAGGCCGAAAAAGAGTTTTCTTGTGACTGAAGCTATGATTCCTTTTGTACTGAAAAACCGTCAAAAAAGAGATAAATCTTTACCATATATTCATTAAACTTTACCCTTCTGCTGTAAAAGACGAATCTAACCCACTGGTAACTGAGTTATGAGTATCTACTTCTGGATTGTCATTTTATATCTTGGCCTGCTGATGAGCATTTCCGTCTGGAAAAGCCGGGCCATCAAAAACCAGGAAGATTTTATGGTAGCCGGCCGTAAGGTGCCCACCTACAAACTGGTTGGTACACTCCTCTGCACCTGGATCGGTTCCGGTTCCCTGCTTGCCGGAGCGGGGTTGGCGGCACGAGTCGGGATTTCCGAGCTCTGGATGGCTGCCGGTGCCTGGGTGGGGATCGTCATTGTTTTTTTTCTTGCCGGCCGTGTGCGCAGAATTGCACAGTACACGGTTCCGGATATTCTGGAGCTTCGCTACAACAAATATGCCCGCATCCTCGGTACGATTGTGATCGTGATCGCCTATACCACCATTGTGGGCTATCAGTTCAGAGGCGGGGGATTCGTACTTAATCTGGTGGCCGGTATTCCGGAGTGGCAGGGTGTACTTCTTACGGCCGGGTTTATTATCACTTTCACCGCTTTTGCCGGGATGCTCTCCATTGTTTCTGTGGATATCATCAACGGCACCGTTATCACAATCGCTGTTATCCTGGCCGTGCCGCTGGTGTTTATGAATCTGGGAGGTGCTGAGTATGTAGCCGCAGAAATTGATCCACAGCTGTTCACCGTGCTGGGCGGACACAGCTGGATCTGGGTGATGGGGGTTTTCTTTCCTACCTTTCTGCTTCTGATGGGAGAGTCGAACATGTACCAGAAATTCTACTCTGCCGAAAATGAAAAATCGGCAAAAAATGCGGTGGTACTCTGGGTCATTGGCACCATAATCATTGAAACAGCGATCGCCACCCTCGCCATTCTCGCTTTCAGCCATTTTAACGCCATCGATCCTTCCAGTATTCTGCATCTTGCCGTGGAAGACAGCGAGCGTATTATACTCCATACCGCGCGGTTCGCCACCGAAGTGGGTATTCCGCTTGCCGGCGGACTCCTTCTGATCTGCGCAACGGTTGCCATTATTACGTCCACCGGAAACAGTTTTCTGCTGACTCCCTCCACGAACCTGACGCGTGATATCTATCAGCGTTTCATCAATCCGGAGGCTTCGGAGCAGAGAGTGGTCTTCTTCCAGCGCTCAATGGTGATTCTTCTCGGAGTGATGGCATGGCTGCTGCTCACACAGTTCCGAACCATTCTCGACATGGCCTTTACTGCATATACCATGGTGGGAGCGGGACTCACCCCGGCTCTGCTCGCCGCATTCCTTTGGAAACGGGTTACCACACCGGGCGGAGTCGCATCGATAGCTACCGGAATGGGCGTCACGGTTCTGATTACCATCATCAATTCGGTACTCCCGGAACCCTGGATCCCGACCACCTATATCGTACTGCCTGCCGCAGGAATGTCGGTTCTGGTTTTGATCGTTGTATCCCTGCTCACACAGCCCGATCCGAAGGAGAAGTGGGAAAAATTCTATGAAAAGGATGTGGCATTAAGCGATGCAATCGAAGAGTTTAAATAGCTGAGGAATCTGTATCTTTTCCCTGGCAGTTCCGTATAGATCATAGCTCCGGGCTTTTACATCGCAGGGGCGACTTCCGGAAGGCAATGGTTATGGCTGTTTACTGCCGGGTTCGTATCTGAGCGCCATCGAACAGGTGTTGCATCCAAAACCGTCGATGGTGTGAAACCATTAAGACATACTTTCAATTTCTGCTGAAAACCCAACTTCAACTAAACTATCAGGCAATGACTACTTTTTTGATTCTGCTTGCGGTTGCCGCCGTTCTGGTCTTCTGGATTGTTTCCATCTACAACAAGCTGGTGAGCTTCCGGAACCGCTTTAAAAACGCCTTTGCACAGATTGATGTGCAGCTCAAACGGCGCTATGATCTGATTCCCAATCTTGTGGAGGTAGCAAAGACCTACATGAAACATGAACGCGAAACCCTGGAGGCGGTAATTCAGGCCCGGAACCAGGCACAGCAGGCTGAAAAACAGGTGGCACAAAACCCGGAAGATGCCGGTGCTATGCGCGGACTGATGGGCGC
Organism: Balneolaceae bacterium; assembly: GCA_007693745.1. Taxonomy (GTDB): domain Bacteria; phylum Bacteroidota; class Rhodothermia; order Balneolales; family Balneolaceae; genus Rhodohalobacter. The sequence continues at coordinate 57,413 of REDA01000062.1, read as the reverse complement.
AGAGCAGGCGTTGAGCGGGTCACTGGGCAGGTTTTTTGCCCTGTCGGAGAGCTATCCCGACCTGAAAGCCAACCAGAATATGCTGCAGCTCACAGAAGAGCTCTCCTCTACAGAGAACAAGATCGCTTTTGCCCGACAGGCATTCAACGATTCCGTCATGAAATACAACACCTACCGGGAGCAGTTTCCGAATGTGATCTTCGCCGGCTCCTTTGGATTTGGTCCCGCACAGCAGTTTGTCATTGAAAGCGAAGCAGAGAGAGAAGCTCCAAAAGTCTCTTTTTAAAAGCGTTGAGACGCTACGATTATGGATTTCTTTGAGGCACAGGACCGCGCCAAACGTAACACGGGCAAGCTGATCGTGCTCTATGCACTCGCTGTAACTGGTATTGTTCTGTCGATTTATGCTGTAACGCTGGTGGCTTTTCAGAGTCAGTATGCCGGTTCTGAACAGCCTTCCTGGTGGCAGCCCGCCTGGTTTCTGACGGTCTTTGCAATGGTTGGGATGATTATCGGTGCGGGTACGCTTTACCGTGTGTCGCAGCTCCGGAAGGGTGGATCGGCTGTGGCCGAGCTGCTGGGCGGACGTAAAGTGGAACCCTCTTCCACCGATCCGCTCGAAACCCGACTCATCAATATCGTCGAGGAGATGTCACTCGCCTCGGGACTCCCGGTACCCGATATCTACATTCTCGACCGGGAAGAGAATATCAATGCGTTTGCAGCGGGATTCGGAACCGCGGATGCAGCCGTAGGGGTGACCCGTGGCTGCCTGGAGCAACTCTCCCGTGATGAACTGCAGGGAGTTATTGCGCATGAGTTTAGCCATATTTTCAATGGTGATATGCGTCTGAATATCCGCCTGATCGGGATTCTGAACGGAATTCTGGTAATCCATGTGATGGGGATGATTCTGATGAGGAGTGTCATGTTTTCCGGCGGCCGGCGTGTGAGAACCGGCGGGAATAAAAATGAAGGCAATGCAGCGATCGCGATCATCGCATTCGGTCTGGCCCTGGTGATTATCGGATGGATCGGGATGATTTTCGGGCGAATGATACAGTCTGCCATCTCCCGCCAGCGGGAGTACCTGGCCGATGCCGCAGCGGTGCAGTACACCCGCAACCCGGATGGAATTGCCGGCGCCCTGAAAAAAATCGGAGCAAAGAAGAGAGGTGCAGAAATAGCGGATGGTCACGCTATGGAGATGAGCCATCTCTTTTTTGCAAGCAGTTTCCATTCGGCCCTCGACCGGCTCTATGCCACACACCCCCCAATTGAAAAAAGGATCCGTGCTCTCAATACGGTTCCGTCCGTTTCCTCCCGATCCGCCCTGAAGGCCGATCAGATTCGTGGGCAAAAAAATCAGAAGAAAGCCGCTTCAGGGAAGGAAGAAGACGGACTGCTATCGGGCCACAAAGCCCTCACGCCGGAAGTGATTCTGGCCGCTATCGGAACCATGCATCCGGCGCAGCTTGAGCAGGCCGGAACACTCCTCAGCGAAATTCCGGCAGAACTGCGCAGAGCAGCACATGAACCGATGGGTTCCGAAGCCGTTGTTCTTGCCTTGCTGGCCGCAGCACAAGGTGAATCTTCGCTCCCGGCAGAGATCCGCCCGATGGCCGGGGTTGAGCTGAGCGATGAAGCAGACAAACTGATTCCCCTGCTTGAGGGAGGTCGGCGGGAGTGGTATCTGCCACTTGCAGAGCTGGCTCTTCCGGCGCTTCGTGAGATGAGTGAGGAGCAGTACAGCGCGTTCAGGGCTGTGGCTGAAAAAGCAGCCGCAAAAGCGGGTACTGAAGACCTCTTTCCTTTTGTTCTGGAGAAGCTGGTGGTACATCAGCTCGACCGCGCCTTTGGAGAGGCAAAAGAGCCGGAGGAGCGTCACAGCAGCCTGCGCACCCTCAGGGGGCCGCTCTCGGTTCTGCTGGCAGCCTTTGCCCGGCTGACCGGATCGGACCCGGACAAAGCCCTGCAGGCGGGACTCAAATCCGTACAGACGGAGCTGCCGGAGGAGATGAAATTTGAGCTCTCATCCAGCCCCGACATTGCCGGTTTGAACAGCGCACTGGAGGAGATAACCGCTTCATCCATGGCAGTAAAAAAAGAGTTTCTCAGAGCGGTGATCACCATCATCCTCTTTGATCGCCAGATCCACGCTGAAGAGAGAGAGCTGCTTCGGGGTGTATCAGAAGCGATCGGCCTTCCGGTCCCTTTATAATCATGCCAGAGCCCTATGAAAACAGTTACCATTCTGCTCCTGCCATTCTTCATCCTGATATCCTGTGCCGGTGAAACGGAGCCGAGGCAGGAAAACATCGAACAGCTACCTGAAGTGGCGGGTACTCTGCCGGAGAGGGGCAGTACATTTGAAGAGCAGTTTTCGGAATCGGATTATGATCATTCGGAATACATCGGGATTATGGAGTATGATGCAGAAAAGATGGCAGAGTGGCCCTCCGTTGCCTATCGGTCCGACGGATTCAGGCCCGGGATTGCAAGTGAATGGATCCGGGTAATTTACACCCCGGACAGGGAGTTTATTGCTGCGATTCTCTACTGGAATGTACCGGATGAAGAGCCACTGGCAGCGGATCTGATCGAAACGCAATGGGAAGAGGGTGAGATTTCCGGCTGGACCGGAACCCTCGGATTTTCAGACGACAGCCACCGGTACGGTTTTGGAATCATCGAAGACCGCTTTACCCTTCTGGATGAGGAAACAGGTCTGTTTCAGGAATTTTTCCTTGAAGAGGATGCTTCAGCGGTTTCTCACTAAAAGAAAACGATCTTTCAGTGGGGTGCGCTTAATTTTTCATAAGCCGTATAATTTCCCGGCAGAAAGCGGGAAGGTCGTCAGGACGCCGGCTGCTCACCTGATTCCGGTCTACCACCACTTCAACGTCCAGCCATTCAGCTCCGGCATTGATCAGGTCGTCTTTGATGCCGGGAGTAGAGGTGCAGCGGTATCCCTTCATAATTCCGGCTGAGATGGGGATCCAGCCGGCGTGGCAGATGTGTGCGACCGGTTTTCCCGCGTCATTCATCTCACGGGTGAGCTCGAGTACTTTAGGATCGCGCCGCAGAGTATCCGGAGCAAATCCTCCGGGAATGACCAGTGCATCAAAGTCATCTGCGACCATATACTGAATGGCAGCGTCTGACCGGCAGGGATAACCGTTTTTCCCTTCATAAACCTGATTCTTTTCAGGTCCGGCAACCACCACGTCTGCCCCCTCCTCAATCAGGCGTAATTTGGGATACCATAACTCAAGATCTTCATACACATGATCCACAAACATCAATACGCGTTTTCCTTCCAGCTGTCTCATCTTCTGTTCTCCTCTTTATGAATTATTCTTGTTTAAGTATGACAATTCTAATGATATTTCCGTTCAGATTGGGGGGTGATAACCCCTATTTCGTTCGGGATGGGGGTGCCTGATCGGGACGGCTGCCCCACTCTTTGTTGGGTTTCGGCCCCATGTTCAGGTGCAGCTCGCCACCGTTGATGAGCATGGTATGTGGTATCCAGGGCCTGTCCAGCTCCTCGCCATTCAGGCTGGCTGACCGGATGTAGTAGTTTTCGGGCCCGTTGTTGTCCGTGCGGATCACAAAGGTACCCCCGGGATAGTAATCCGGATTCAAATGGATGGTGATCTGATCAAAAATCGGACTGCCAATCTCGTAAAAGGGTTCCTGATACACTCCCCCATCGGTCGAAAAAAGCCCGATTTTCAGCAGAACAGCCAGAGAACCCATCAGCCCCTGATCTTCATCCCCGCTGTACCCCCGGTCGTAGGTGAGGTGACTGTACACCTCTTCCACAACCCGCCTCGTCCAGTACTGTGTAAGCCATGGAGCCCCGGAGTAGTTAAAGAGCCATGCCGTCTGCATCGACTGCTGATTCCCGTAGTTGATATAGACCCTGCGGTAATCCCGGATCGTCTCCATTGCATGGGCAATACCGGAGGTGAACAGATGATGCTGCGCATTTTCGAAGGAGGTATTGAGCTTCTCCGTGAACGCTTCTGCCCCGCCCATCAGGTCAGCCAGCCCTTTCAAATCGTGCGGTACCCACCAGGTGTACTGCGCCGCATTGCTCTCTACCCAGGGGCCTGCATAGGTGAGATGATCGTACCCTTCGGTATCCCTCCAGTTGCCATCACGATCCCTGGGCCACATCCATCCCTTCTCCGCATTCCAGAGATTCCGATAGTTTCCGGCTCTTTCAGAAAAGAGTCCGGCGTCCTCCTCATTGCCCAGTGCCAGTGCGAGCTGAGACAAGGCCCAGTCCTGATAGGCATACTCCAGCGTCTGGCCCGCACCGGCCTGGTGGAACCCGTAGTTACGGTCATATAGCGGGAAGGGGATATAACCCCGGTCGATATAATACTCAATTCCGCCACCTGTGGTGGTATCATGTTCGTACCCCGCCTTGCTCATCATCCCGCCGGGAAAATGGTTCTTACGAAGACCCTCATAAGCTTTTTCAATATCAAACCCCCGAATCCCTTTCAGCCAGGCACTCACAATGAAGGGAGTGGTGGAGGCACCGGTCATCACATAGGTGTAATTCCCCCCGGAAGGACCCCGTGGAATGAGTCCGCCATCTTCATACATCAGCAGCATGGAGTTGACAAAGCTCTCCGTCACCTCCGGATAGACGAGATGCCAGAGCGTGTTGAGCGACCACTGAGCACCCCAAAAGGAATCTGAGTTGTGATGGTTAAAGAGTGGCCGGCCCTGCTCATCCAGCGGAATCTGCCCGGTTCGCGGCGCAACTCCGGTCATATCCAGATAGCGGCCGTTCACATCACTGACGATGCGTCTGCCCTGAAGGGCTTTCCAGAGATCCGTGTAGAAACGACGCTGCTGAATCTCCGTCCCGCCCTCAATTTCGATTCTGCCCAGCCACTCATTCCACTCCTGGCGCGACTCTTCAACCACACGGTCAAAATCCCAGTGCGGCATCTCTGTTTCAAGATTGAGGCGCGCCTGCTCTGTGCTCACGTAGGAGATCCCCACCTTCATCTGCGTTACATCACCCTCCTTCGTGGAGTAGGTGACATAGGCACCAGTCTTTTCACCCTCAATCCTGTCACCCACCTCCACAAGTTCACCATCCTTCCAGCCGGAAAAGGAGTCGAACGGCCGGTCGAACTGAGCTACAAAATAGACCGTCACGGGCTTGGGCCGCCGAATGGTTCCGGCCATCACACCAAACCCCTGAAGCTCCGTGTCGCTCACTTTTTCAACGCTTCCTTCACTTGTTGCCGAAGGACCGAGCGTAGTTGTAAAATCAAACAGTATGTGGCTTTGGGGTGATTCCGGCCAGGTGTAGCGGTGAAACCCTGCACGGGTGGTTGATGTGAGTTCGGCTGTAATGTCATAATCGTCCAGTACAACCCTGTGATATCCGGGAAACACAATCTCCTGTTCGCGATTGTAGTGAGAGCCGTAAACATCGGGTCCCAGGTGCCCCTGAAATTCGCCGGTTGTCGGCAGGATCGGTATCCCGGATAGCTGCCAGGCGTGGATGTGGCTGAATACCTTGATCCGGTCGCTGTTGTACTTGTAACCGGTTTCCCAGGCGCCATCGATTTCCATATCCGGACTCAGATTGACCATCCCGAACGGGCGGGATGCCGAGCTGAAAAAGAACCATCTGGAATGGGCGGTGTCAATCAGCGGGTAAACCATATCGACGGGAGTTACCTGCGGCCGTATCTCGCCGGACTGTTCAGAACAGGCTGAAAAACCCATAAGGATCAGCAGGGAGCTAAGAATTGGGAATTTAAAAGAGCGGACGAAATTCATAGAATCAGGTGATTGTTTTACGGGATTATGGTGCGACACATTATATCTCCTCAATGTACGATTTCAGCGGAAATGTTTTCAATGCCGAAGCCATAAAAGAGAGAGCAGATGAACAGCATTAGGAAGGTTTTCACATCATTTGTATCATTTAAAAGTGGATTCGTAATTAAAAAACAGGCCGTTTTATCCCGGATTTTGATTAAAAATAACACTGATATGAACTCTGAAACCATCCAATCAGAAGTCCATATTTTGGAATACTGCTGTGTTTATTGGAAAAAACCGTCAAACCGGAAAGGTTATATTGTCAATGTTTACAATATCTTATAAACGCTTTCTTTTTCTGGCACAGGGTTTGTAAATGAACTGGTAACGATTAACTAATTATATCCAACGTCATGAAAATAGCAGTTACCGGGGGCGCCGGTTTTATCGGTTCAGCCCTGATTCGTTATCTGATAGAGAACACCTCCCACACGGTGGTGAATATTGACAAGCTGACCTATGCCGGCCATCTGGAATCGCTCGCATCGGTTGCTGAGTCTCCGCGTTACCGGTTTGAGCAGACCGATATCTGCGACGGTCCGCAGATCCGCCGGATCTTCCGGGAGGCGGAGCCCGACGTGGTGATGCACCTTGCCGCCGAGTCGCATGTGGATCGCTCTATTGACGGCTCTGCGGAGTTTGTCCGCACCAACATCAACGGCACGCATACCCTGCTGGAAGAGGCGCGGGGCTACTACAACGGGTTGAGCGGGGCGAAGCGGGAGGGCTTCCGGTTTCTGCACGTTTCCACTGACGAAGTGTACGGCTCGCTGGGCGACGAGGGCTTCTTTACGGAGCAGACCCCTTATGATCCGCGCTCGCCCTACTCCTCGAGCAAGGCTGCCTCAGACCACCTGGTTCGCGCCTGGCACCATACCTACGGGCTGCCGGTGCTCATTACCAACTGCTCCAACAACTACGGACCCTGCCAGTTTCCCGAGAAGCTGATACCGGTGGTGATTCTGAAGGCGCTGCAGGGGCAGGCGATCCCGGTGTACGGAACCGGGGTGAATGTGCGCGACTGGCTCTATGTGGAGGATCATGTAAGGGCGCTGCTGAGGGTGGTGGAGCAGGGCGCCCCCGGGGAGACCTACAACATTGGCGGGCATAATGAAAAGAAGAACCTGGATGTGGTGCACACGATCTGCGACACGCTGGATGAGCTGAAGCCGGCGCCGGGTGGGCAGAGCTACCGGGAGCAGATCACGTTTGTCACCGACCGGCCGGGCCACGATTTCCGCTATGCGATCGACGCCTCAAAAATAGAACGGGAGCTGGGCTGGACTCCCCTGGAGACCTTTGACACCGGTATGCGCCGCACGGTGGAATGGTACCTTTCCAACATAGACTGGTGCGAAAGCGTCACGAAGAACACCTACGATCTCGGGAGATTAGGGAAAGTTTAAGGTTGAGATTAAGGTTGAGGTTTCTTGTTTGGGGTTTCTTGTTTCTGGTTTGTTGTATTTCATATTTAGTCTGATTACACATGGGTACTGTAAAAAAATTCGAAGATCTGGAGGTATGGCAGTTAGCCAGAAAACTATCCATTGCTATCTACATTATCTCAATGAAGGAGCCGTTCAAAAGTAACTTTCAGTTTAGAGATCAAATTCAGCGTTCATCAGGTTCTGTTATGGATAATATTGCTGAAGGTTATGGCAGAGGTGGAAATAAGGAATTGATTAGTTTTCTCTCAATTGCGAAGGGATCTTGCTCAGAAACCAGATCTCAGCTTTACAGAGCCTACGATTATGGATACCTTCGGCAAGAACAATTGGAAGAGCTTCTAAATCAGACTCAGCTGATTTTGGCAAAGCTTCAAAGTTTTATAAATCATCTCAAGAAAACTGAACACAGGGGCCCAAAATTTAAATAGCTCCGGTAACAAGAAACCCGAAACATGAAACTTCAACCCATGAAAGGAATTATTCTCGCCGGCGGGGCCGGCACCCGGCTGCATCCCAACACACTGGTGGTGAGCAAGCAGCTGCTGCCGGTGTATGACAAACCGATGATCTACTACCCGCTTACCACGCTGATGCTCTCGGGTATCCGGGAGATACTCATTATCTCCACCCCGGAGGACCTCCCCCGTTTCAAAGATCTGCTGGGAGATGGTACGAAATGGGGGATCGAACTGTCCTATGCGGTACAGCCGAGTCCGGACGGACTGGCGCAGGCGTTTCTGATCGGGGAGGCGTTTATTGGCAGCGACCCGGTGGCGCTGATTCTGGGCGACAATATCTTTTACGGGCAGGGCCTCTCGGGCACGCTTCAGCGGGCGGCGGGACTGCCTTCGGGCGCCACCGTGTTCGGCTACAATGTGCTGGATCCGGAGCGCTATGGTGTGGTGGAGTTTGACGGGGATGGCAAGGCGCTGAGTATCGAAGAGAAGCCGGAGCACCCGCGATCGAATTTCGCCGTGGTGGGACTCTATTTTTATGACAATAAAGTGGTGGAGCGGGCCCGTGCGCTCAAGCCCTCCAAACGGGGAGAGCTGGAGATTACCGATCTGAACAGGGTCTATCTTGAGAGAGGAGAGCTGAACGTGGAGATCATGGGACGCGGGACGGCCTGGCTCGATACCGGTACGCACGATTCGATGCTGCAGGCCTCGAACTTTGTGCAGACCGTGGAGAAGCGGCAGGGACTCAAGATTGCGAGTCCGGAGGAGGTGGCCTGGCGAATGGGGTACATCACCAGCGAAAGGCTGGCCGAACTGGCACAGCCGCTCATGAAAAGCGGTTATGGAGAGTATCTGATGCGAATCATGGAAACGGGGAAACAGGGATGATTATCTTGAATGAACCGATCGCCGGACTTCTGGTTCTGCAGCCGAGGGTATTTGAGGATGAGCGGGGTTTTTTCCTCGAAACCTGGCAGAAAGAGACCTTCCGGAAACTGGGTGTGGAGAACGATTTTGTGCAGGACAACTGGTCACGTTCCGAAAAAGGAGTGCTCCGTGGCCTTCACTACCAGGTGCAATATCCGCAGGGGAAACTGATCAGCGTGCGAAGCGGTTCGGTTTTCGACGTGGCCGTAGATATCCGCCGCGATTCACCCACCTTTGGAAAATGGCACGGGGAAGTGCTGAGTGAAGAGAACAAGCTTCAGGTCTATGTTCCGCCGGGCTTTGCTCACGGATTCTGTGTACTCTCCGACAACACGGACTTTACCTATAAATGTACTGACTACTACCATCCGGAAGATGAGGCGGGAATACGGTGGGATGATCCCGACCTGAAGATCGGCTGGCCGGTTAAGGATCCTACGGTGTCCGATAAAGACCGGGCATTGCCGCTTTTCAGGGAGATATGAGAAAACTCAGGCCGGGCTGTTTCTGCGCTCAAACAGTTCGTTCAGTTTGCTGAAACTGATCGGTTTTACCAGATAGTTGTTCATGAGGCCAAACCGCTCTGCCTTTTCCATGTCCTCTTTACTGATAGAGCTGGTAAGAATGAAAATCTCTACCTGCTCACTCTCTTTCAATGGGGTGAACCTTTCCAGAAATTCCCAGCCGTCCCAAACCGGCATTACCAGATCCAGCAGCAGGATCTCCGGCAACGGCTTTCCGTTTTCCAGCATTTCCTGGATTTTGTCGTAGGCTTCCTTGCCATTGTAGCAGACCGTCACCTCGTTTACCTTCTCTGTTTTTTCAATAAGCCTGTTGGTGAGAAGCACCGTGATGTCATTATCTTCGACAAGAAGCACCTGATTGATTTTTTTCATAGAGGAAGATAAATGTGAAACGTCGTTCCCACCCCGGGTTTACTGCTTACTTCAATCCGCCCGCCCATCGCTTCCACCTGATACCGCGAAATAAAAAGGCCTAACCCTTTGGAGTCCTTTTTACCATGAAATGTTTTGTACATCCCGAATAGTTTGGATCCGTGTCTGTCCAGATCGATGCCCAGACCATTATCCTCAAAAGAGAGAACAACCTCAGAGCCAGTGATCTTCTGATAAATTCTGACATAGGAGTCTCTTTGATCCGACCTGAATTTAATCGCATTGGTCAGCATATTCAATAAGATACTGTCCAGATAGGCAGGCACTGCACGAACATGCAGATCATCGGGTATCTCGTTCCGGATGGTTACACCGGAACGCTTCGCCTGAAGTGCCAGATTCTGAATGATAGCATCCAGAACAGGTTTAAGGCGAATTTCTGTCATGTTTTCACCCATCTCCAGATTGATATCCAATACCTGATTCAGATGGCTGATGGTCTCCTCGAGATGGGAGGAGGACTCCTTGATCAATCGCAGATATTCATGTTCAAATACTTCAGGGGTCTCCATTTCAGTAAGGGAGATCAGACCGAGCATATTGGCTGTATGTGTTCGAAGATTGTGTGATACAATATGGGTAAAATTGACCAGGCGCAGGTTCTGCTCCTCCTCCTTTTTGAGGAGTTCCTTGATCTGATTCAGATTTCTGACCGAATCCGTGATGTCGGTGATCATGGCGATGACCCTCTCCAGGCCAAAAGCCACAACGCGCACATTGTAGTGGTGTATTTCATCTTCCTCTGGAATAGAGTAGCGGAATTCAACCAGTTTGCGACCGGATATGGCCTGTTCGATGGCTTCCATCTGAAGGTTAGCAATTTCCTGCGGCATCACATCCGAAACTTTTTTCCCCAGAAACTGCTGTGGTGAGAGCAGGAGATTCGATTCATCGGCATGGTAATCGAGATAGGTCCCGTCTCTGCTTAACACAAAGGTCAAATCCGGAATGGTTTTCAGCAAAGAACTCAGGTATGCCTCTCTTTGTTTAAGTTCCTCTTCAGCATTTTTACTTTTTGTAATATCAATATGGGTTCCCAGTACAATTTTGGTAGGACTTCCGTCGGGATTTTTCAGATTCTGTCCTCTCGACCAGATCCACCGGGTGGAACCATCCCTGTGAACCATGCGGAAATAATTCTCATATGGATCCTTCATTTCACCCGAAAGGTAGTCCAGAAACCGCCGGGAAGCCGAGTCGCGATCCTCGGGGTGCATCAGTTGCTGCCAGACAGAAATACCGGTTTCAAAATCATAATTGAAATCGTCCGGACTGTAACCCAGCATCGTGAAATACTCCGGACTGGTCCACAGATATTCATTCTCAAGGTTGTATTCCCAGGCGCCGGTATTGGAAACAGCGATGATCGACCGGTAACGCTCCTCATTTTCCCGTAGTTTTTCTTCCGTCAGTTTCAGGTTGGTAAGATCGATATCAATACAGTAGAGCTCCCGTTCCCCTTCGGGTGTTTCCAGCATGATGTGATTGGAAAATACCGGCAGAGGAGTGCCGTCAGCCCGCTTCAGTTCCAGTTCGGAAGAGGGAATTTTCAACCCGTGATCCATCCAGTTACTCACATCACGGATCACATCCTCTTTCAGGTTATCCGGGATGATCAGCTCTTCAAGCTTTCTCCCGAGAGCCTGCTCCTTGCTGTATCCGTAGATCTCTTCTGAGGCTTTGTTCCAGTAGATCACTTCCCGGTCTTTGTTGTATCCCTGGACCGACAACTTGGGAAGGGACTCAAAAATCATCCGAAAGCGCTCCTCACTCTCCCGAAGGTTTTTCTGCGTCTCTATCCTTTTGGTGATATCGATGAAACTGATCAGGATTTCCTCAACAGCTCCGTCCGGGTTCTTGATGGGGCTGCCGCTTACCGAGACCCATGTAACCGAGGTGCAGTTCTCAGTACAGATACCAAAGAGAGTAGCAGGCAATCGCTTTCCGGTTTCAAGCACCCGGTTTACAGGGTACTCATCCACAGAAAGAATCTGATGATTTTCATCGATAAAGTGCCAGTGCGGGTCAAAAGCTGTTTTTCCCGTAATTTGCTCTTTGGTCAACCCCAGAATTTCAAGGGCTTTACTATTGAATTCAACAATTTGAGTGTTGGCATCATGAATCACCACGCCGGCATTAAGTGATTCGAGAAGAGATCTGAATCGCCTGTCTGATCTGTTGGTCTGACTATACTCTGCCATACTTTTCTTAATTTCCATTCTGATGATGCAGGAGATCATGGATCCCATCAAAGAGATAAAATCTTGCACATTTTATCAATGATCCTGTACAGCCAGGCGTAAATCCCTGACCGCTACCCAAATTTCTGTTCGCCCCGGTAATAAAAAAGAACAGACCATTCTGCCACCCTTTAATAATCAGAAATACGCAGAGACCACTCATGAGGTTATTATCGGCTCGATCTGAGATTGCAAAAGAATATCAGGATGGATTTGCACCTCTGAGTTGGGACTTTGAAAAACTGTCGCTTTGCCCAATATCTCCGTTGGCGAAAATTTAAAATTCCTCACGTATCACAAATACGCTGCTGTAATAAAAAATGCTTTCGCCTTGATCCTGCACAAAACTTCAGCTTTATCACGTTTCCCCCGTATAGTAAATGTAGAAAAAAATGAATTGATAATGTTGAAAAAATGATTTTTAGTCACTGAATCCTTTTGGAATTGTGCGACAGGGTGGCCGGAGGTGATCTTACTCAGGGATTGGTGAGAGCATTACTTTTATTTACCTGATGATTTGGCTATTTTTCCCGTTGGCTTTGAGAAACTGTTTTTCTGCCAACATCTTTGTTGTCGCACATTTAACTGCCTCTCGTATCGTAAATACGCTGCGGAATTAAATCTGTTTTCACCTCGGTCTTGCGCATAGTTTTTTGTTTGTCAAAGCCCCCTTCCAAATTGTTACAGAAATCTGAATTATTATTAAAAGTCTGCCGAATCATGAAAATTCACGAGTATCAAGCCAAAGAATTATTCAAAGAATATGGGATCGCCGTGCCCGAGGGAGTTGCGGCAAATAGTGTGGAGGATGCTGTAAAAGCGGCTGAGGAGATGCAGGCAAAGGGATCGGCTCTTTTTGTTGTTAAAGCTCAAATTCATGCAGGCGGACGTGGAAAGGGACGCACAAAGCAGAGTCATGCAAAAGGTGTAATTCTCTGCAAGACCATCGAAGAGGTGCGTTCTGCAGCGGAATCGCTGCTTGGCGACGTATTGGTAACCATTCAGACCGGTGATGAGGGTCAGGAGGTGAAAACCATTTACGTAACCGATGGCGTGGGGATTGAAAAGGAGTTCTATCTGGGAATCCTGCTCGACCGGGCCAATAGTAAAAATGTGATTATGGTATCCACTGAAGGGGGTGTGGAGATTGAGACTGTAGCTGAGGAGACCCCGGAAAAAATTGTGAAAGAGTGGGTTGAGCCGGGCTTTGACCTGCAGGGCAACCAGGCCCGAAGGCTGGCGTTCTCTCTTGGATTTGAGGGCGATGCGTTTAAAAAAGCAGTGCGGTTTATCACGGCACTCTATCGTTTCTACGTAGAAAAGGATGCGGATATGGTGGAAATCAATCCCCTCGTACTTACATCAGACGGGGATGTGATGGCGCTGGATGCCAAGGTAACATTCGACGGCAATGCTCTCTATCGCCACAAGGATGTTCAGGAACTTCGTGACCTGTCGGAAGAGAATCCGGCAGAAGTTGAGGCTTCGAAGTATAATCTCAATTACATCAAACTTGACGGAAATGTGGGTTGTATGGTGAACGGTGCCGGACTTGCGATGGCCACGATGGATATCATCAAACTGTCGGGCGGTGAACCGGCCAATTTTCTGGATGTGGGCGGAGGTGCCAATGTGGAGACCGTCAAAAACGGATTCCGGATTATCCTCGAGGATCCCAATGTGAAGGCGATTCTGATCAATATTTTTGGCGGAATTGTTCGGTGCGACCGAGTAGCCAATGGTGTGATTGAGGCGATCAAAGATCCCGAAATTGCGGCAAAAGTGGCGAATGTACCCATTATTGTACGCCTTCAGGGAACCAATGCGGAAGAAGCCAAGGTGATAATCGACGAGAGCGGACTGAATGTGATCTCAGCCGTATTGTTGAAAGAAGCTGCAGAAGAGGTATCGAAAGTAATTGCAGCGTAAAGGCTTCAATTTCCATCCCGTTCTGCTGCCTTCGCTTTGCCGTGCCGGAATAAAACACCTGCGAATAGTAATGAGTCTCTGATAATTGTATGTCCCGATTTAAACTCCACTCCCCCTGGGAGCCCGCCGGAGATCAGCCAAACGCCATCAGAGAGCTTACGGAAGGAGTGATAAAAGGAGATAAGTTCCAGACGCTGCTGGGCATTACGGGATCGGGCAAGACAAGGACCATAGCGGGTGTGATCGGGAACGTGGAGCGTCCCGTTCTTGTGATGAGCCACAACAAAACGCTCGCAGCTCAGCTCTATCGCGAGCTGAGTGACTTTTTCCCCGAAAACCGGGTCGAATTTTTTATCTCCTACTACGACTACTATCAGCCGGAAGCCTACCTTTCGGCACAGGATAAATATATCGAGAAGGATCTCTCAATCAATGAGGAGATCCAGAAGCTGCGGCTGCGCGCAACCAGCTCTCTGCTCTCGGGGAGGCGCGATGTAATTATTGTTTCATCCGTAAGCTGTATTTACGGAATCGGGTCCCCGTCTGAGTATGAGCAGCTCATTATTCATCTGAAATCGGGAATGGAGATACCGAGGAATACACTCCTCTATGATCTGGTGGATCTTCACTACAGCCGGAATGACCTCGATTTTAAACGGGGCACTTTTCGCGTGAGAGGGGATGTCGTGGATATCTATCCGGCCTATTCAGAAGAAGGCCTGCGCATCAGCTTCTGGGGTGACGAAATCGAGAGAATGGAAATCTTTGATATCAATAACGGCTCCATACTGGAAGAGGTGGAAGAGTTTCGAATCTATCCGGCATCCCATTATGTAACCACAAAGGGGAGGCTCGATACCGCTATTGAGCAGATCCGGGAAGAACTCTGGTGGCGGATCGAGATCCTGAAGCAGGAAGCCCGCCATCTTGAAGCCAAGCGACTGGAACAGCGCACACTCTTTGATCTGGAGATGATGCAGGAGATCGGGTACTGCTCCGGTATCGAAAACTACTCTCGATACCTGAGTGCAAGGAAACCGGGTGAAAGACCCTACTGTCTGATGGATTATTTCCCGAAAGATTATCTCCTGGTTGTGGATGAAAGCCATCAGACCGTACCTCAGATAGGCGCGATGTACGGCGGTGACCGCTCCCGGAAAACCGAACTGGTTGAGCACGGGTTTCGCCTTCCATCAGCTCTGGATAACCGTCCCCTCACTTTTGAAGAGTGGGAAACGATGATTCATCAGGCCATCTTTGTAAGTGCCACCCCATCCGATTATGAACTGGAAAAATCAGACGGTGTCTATGTGGAGCAGATCATACGTCCAACCGGACTGATGGAACCTGAAATTGAAGTGAGGCCGCTGGGCACGCAGGTAGATGACCTTCTCGAGGAAATACGGCAACGTGTCCAGAACCGGGAGAGAGTACTCTGCATCACGCTGACCAAGCGATTAAGTGAAGAGCTGAGCGAGTATCTCAAGAATCTCGGGATTCCGGCTGCCTATATGCATAGTGACCTGGATGCCATGCAGAGAGTGGAAGTTCTTTACAAATTCAGGCGGGGGGATTTTGCTGTTCTGGTTGGAATTAACCTTCTCAGAGAGGGAATAGACATTCCCGAACTGAGCCTTGTTGCAATTCTGGATGCGGACAAGGAGGGCTTCCTGCGCTCCGAGACCGCCCTCTTTCAGATTGTGGGACGGGCAGCGCGGAATGTGAAGGGGAAAGCGATTCTCTATGCAGACAAGATCACCCGTAGTATGCAGAAGGTGCTGGATGAAACGGAAAGGCGCCGCGCAGTTCAGAGAGAGTATAACCAAAAACACGGGATTACACCCAGAACCATCGAGAAGGAGCTGAAGCCACTGGTGGACCCCTCCCTGATCTCCACGCAGGGTTTTTCACTGGACAGTCCGGCTGACCGGGACGTGGAGCCGCTGGAGATGGTAAGAGTGGCTGAGAAGGGCATCGGCTACAAAGCATCCCCTGCAATGAAAGAAGTTACATTTGAAAGCAAGGAAAAATTTCTCGATTATTTGCGCGATTCCATGATCCACGCAGCGAAGAACATGGAGTTTGAAGAAGCCGCGCGAATACGTGATCAAATTGCTAAATTAGAAAAAGAACTATGAACCGAAACAGACAGAATGAGCAAGATCGATTTTTTTAAGACATTCATTAAGGACCGCGATGTGGCATCTGTCACACCCACATCCCTTCACTGTGTGAAAAAAGTGTGCACCAACATCGACTTTTCCCGGGATATTGTTTTAGTGGAGTATGGCCCGGGCGATGGGGTCTTTTCCCGTTACGTCCTGGATCTGATGACGCCGGGATCCAGGCTGATTATGATAGAGATGAACAAGGATTTTTATGCCCATCTTAAAAAAACAATTCCGGATCCAAGAGTGGAAATCCACAATGCCCGTGCCGGGGATGTACTCTCTGTTCTGAATCCTTCTCTGATCGGAAAAGTGGATTATGTGCTGTCCGGAATTCCTTTCTCTTTTCTGAAAAAAGACAGAAAGCAGATTGTTTTAAAAGCAACCAAAACCATTCTCAAAGAAGGAGGGCTTTTTCTTGCCTACCAGACCAGCGGTCATCTGAAGAAACCGGTGATGGAGGTGTTTGGCAATCTTGAGACGGAACGGGAGATGCTCAATCTCCCCCCCTATCTGATCTACAAAGTCGTAAAAAACGGGCAGCTCGAAGAGTCGTGAAATCCGGTGCCCGAAAGATCATTCCGCCGGAAGTACTGCTCGACGGATATCGTCACGGAGCATTTCCGATGAGCGAATACAGGGAAGATCCGAATGTGGAATGGTTTTCAGCAAAAGTGAGGGGCATACTTCCTATAGAGACGTTCCGGGTATCGAAAAATGTTCAGAGAATCATCCGTCAGGGGCGATTCAGCTGCCG
This sequence comes from Balneolaceae bacterium, assembly GCA_007693745.1. Taxonomy (GTDB): domain Bacteria; phylum Bacteroidota; class Rhodothermia; order Balneolales; family Balneolaceae; genus Rhodohalobacter. Next base: position 40,665 of record REDA01000062.1, on the reverse strand, counting down.
CGTTAATATGGCGTTTCGGGAAGTGATAGAACATTGTGCAGATCGTGATTCTACCTGGATCTCTGATCTGATTATCGATTCCTATGAGGTACTGCACCTGGCCGGTTATGCGCATTCGGTGGAAATCTACAATCGTGACGGAGACCTTGCCGGCGGATTGTATGGTGTTTCCCTGGGCGCCGCTTTCTTTGGCGAATCGATGTTCAGAAAAGAAGCTGAGGCTGACAAGGCAGCCCTCTGGTACTGCCATCAAATTTTGAAAGACAACGGATTTGTGCTCTGGGATACTCAGTTCTATACCGGGCACCTTGCACAGTTCGGTTGCACTGAAGTATCAGTTTTGGAATATGACAAGCGGCTGCAGAAAGCGATTCGAAAAGAGGCTGAATTTAAGCTCAGTAAATAAAAAAGAACCGATACAGGCGTAGTTTCTCACAGCTTTTTCAGTTTGTCTCCGGGAATTAACTTCAAAAGCTGAATTCGCAGGCTCAGAAAAAGTGAACTTACCTGCCAAAGAGCTGATCAAAAAACTCTTTGCGAATCTCTTCGTCGTTAAAACGGTAGTAATCAAAAGGAAGATGGCGGCCGGTTTGAGTGGTATCCACTTCCACTCCCCAGATCGGGCTCATGGAGTTGGGAACCATTGCATAGCGAGCATCACCCAGAACGCCGGGGATCTCCGGGTGCCAGGCCAGCCAGCCATCGGAGAAGTGGGAAAAACGGAGCAGATCGTTATAGAGTGTTGTTCCCCGAAATGCAGCGAAATCCCTCTCCGGGATCACCAGATCTTCCGATTCACCCTCATAAACATGAATACCACCGGCAAAACCGGCTCTTACCGCGTCTACATAGATCCTGTTCTCATGAATGTAATGCACCCGCCATACGATCTGATTTCCAAAAGCAGGGCGGGCAACAAGGCGTTCCGGGGTATGGTTTCTCATATCTGCCAGTTTGCTGGCAGTGCGCTCCGCCCGCTGTTGCTGAAACCAGCCAAAGGCCATCATCAGCGCAAAAAAGAGGAGACCGGCCCGCGACCAGTTGCGCCTGCTCCTGAAAAACGAGAGGGATGCAAACAGGAGGAGGCCCAGCGTAATCACCGGGTCTATGATTGAGACCATATTCCAGGCAACACGCAGATCTGTAAATGGCCAGAGCAGTTGTGTGCCATAGCTTGTGAAGGCATCCAGCAGCCCGTGAGTGGCAATACCAGCCAGTGAGGAGAGATAGAGCTCCCTGAAGGTGAGGTATCGTTTCATAAACCACCAAAGAAGCAGGCTGACGAGCAGAGCCCCGAAAGGAATAAAAATCAGAGAGTGTGTAAACTGACGATGGTATTCAATGGCGAGCAGGGGGTCGGTTGCACTTTGGATCAGAACATCCAGATCAGGGGAGAGAGCCGCCAGAAAACCGGTAACTGCCGCCGCGCGGAGCTTGATCCGGTCCGGTTTTGCAAAACTTTGCGATGCAGCGGAGCCGAGAAGAGCGTGGGTAAGGGGATCCATGAAACAGTGACGGAAGTTTAAGTGTGAAAGTGCAACCTTGACAGATTACAGTGTAATATCTGATTTTTAACGTGAACAAGGAATTGTTGAAAATGGATCCCTGAGGCAGCCAATTCAAGTCAGCTTAATCCACCCGAACGGCATCAGCAGGTTCTACAGCCGCGGCGCGGAGAGAAGGATACCAGCTGGCCAGAAGGCAGAGAAGCATGGTTCCTGAGAGGATCATGACAATATCCGAAATTTGAACGGCTGCAGGGTAGGCATCGATGATAAATGAAGAGGAGAGCTTTACCAGGCCAAAATGCATCTGCGCCAGACTGAGTCCGACCCCAACTGTGCCTCCGATTCCGCATCCGATCAGGCCAATCAGCAGACCCTGGTTTCGGAAGATACCCCGTATTTTTTTTCGTGTCATTCCCATAGAGAGCAGAATGCCGATATCTCTTTTTTTCTGAATCACAATCATTGTAAGAGAACCCACGATATTCAGAACTGCGACCAGCACAATGATCATAAGGATAAAATAGGAGCCCCATTTTTCGAGATTCATCACATCATAAAGCGGTTTCTGCAGATCATACCAGGTCTGGATCCGATACTCATCACCAAGAAGCTGCTGCAGTTCCGATTGAACCCTGCCGGCACGATCGGTGTCGGTCAGTTTTACATCATAACCGGATACGGCATTACGAAGGTTGAAAAGCCTTTGAGCAGCTGTGATTTCGATATAGGCGATATCCTCATCTGAAATCTGATGGATATCGTAGGATCCCCGCACGTCGAAACGGCTCACTCTTGGCAGGGAGAACTGGGTGAGCATACGCCGCATACCTGTCGGACTCAGAAGAGCTATTTCGTCACCCGAATCGAGCCTGTAGCGGTGCACCAGGGATTCACTGATTACGATTCCGGGCCTGCCGTTTATAACGGAAAGATCCGAGTGAACCGCAGGATGCACCCCGGCAGCAAGCGATTCACTCCCTACGCTGTTTGTGTTAATTCCCCGGATCGTAATCACTTCATTTTGCCCGCCTTCCAGAGACACCATCGCCTTCCCTTCAATGAAGGGTGAAACCGTGATCACATCAGGATGAGAGTACAGCAGTTCCGAAATGTGCAAATTGGAAAGTATAAAACCGTCGGTGGCATGCTCCACACGAATGTCGGGGTCAAAACTGAGCAGATACCCACGTATAACGTCAAAAAAGCCGTTAAACACAGAGAGAATGACAATTAAAAGCGCGGTACCGATGGTGATTCCGGCGATGCTGATAGAGGTAAGGACGGAGATCAGGGAGATATGCTTTTTTGAAAAAAGATACCGTCTGGATATGAAATGAATGATATTCATTCGGAACTTAACTATCGTTAATTACACTAATATTCAATTATGTAACCATTTTCCTGTTAAAATGTTTACCTTCAGGTTGTAAAGGAAAAAATTTAACTGATCGAGATGGCGACTCTACATATTGATGAAATACGCTCTGTTTCGAACGGAGCTCACGGAGATCTTTTCTCCGTTCTTGGATTTCACAAGGTAAACGTCAGCGGGAAAGATAAGCTTGTTCTGCGATGTTTCCGACCGGACGCAAAAACTATTATGGCACTGCCGGAGAAGGGAAAACCATTTGAATTGGACCGTATATCTGATGAAGGCCTGTTCGAGAAGGTATTGCCGCAGAAAAAAACCCCGTTTGGAGTCAAACTGGTTGTTACCCCGTATGTGGGGGAGTCGTACGAAATTGAGGATGCATATCATTTCGGGCCGCTCATCTCGGATTTTGATCTTCAGTTATGGGGCGAGGGAAATCACCATCACGCCTACCGGTTTATGGGTGCACACATCCGCGAAGCGGAAGGAGTGAAAGGAACTCATTTTGTAGTGACGGCTCCGAGTGCTGCCCGTGTGAGTGTGATCGGGTCGTTCAATAACTGGGACGGTCGTATCCACGGGATGAGAAAATATCATGAACAGGGGCTATGGGAGATCTTTATCCCCCATGTGGGAGAGGGAGATCTCTACAAATTTGAAGTAAAAGTACATGCAGACACTCCGCCGATGAAAAAGGCGGATCCCTATGGCCGGCTATGTGAAATGCGTCCGGGCACAGCTTCTGTTGTCTGGAAAACCGCTTTTTCCTGGGATGATCAGGACTGGGTGGAAAAGAGGGGTGAAGGCGGATTTCATGAAAAGCCCGTTTCCATCTATGAAATTCACCCGGGTTCCTGGAAGAGGAAAGCGGATCAAGACCCGGGGTTTCTGAATTACCGCGAGCTGGCGGATGATCTGGTTCCTTATCTCAGTGAGATGGGATTTACCCATGTGGAGCTGATGCCGGTGGCAGAACATCCCTATGATCCGTCATGGGGCTATCAGATCACGGGCTATTTTGCCCCGACCAGCCGCTTCGGGAATCCGGATGATCTGCGCTATTTTGTTGATAAATGCCATCAGGCAGAGATTGGTGTGATCGTTGATTGGGTCCCGGCTCACTTTACTAAAGATGATCACGGGCTTCGGCGGTTTGACGGCACGGCCCTGTATGAACATGAAGATCCGCGCATGGGTGAGCATAAGGACTGGGGAACCCTGATCTTTAACTTTGGCCGGACTGAGGTGCAGAATTTTCTCCTCTCCAATGCGGTCTACTGGATCGAAGAATTTCATATCGACGGTCTTAGGGTGGATGCAGTGGCTTCCATGCTCTATCTCGATTATTCACGGGAGGAGGGAGAGTGGATACCAAACCAGTACGGAGGCCGTGAAAACCTTGATGCGATTCGGTTTCTGCAGAGATTTAATGAAGTGACCCATCTCTACTTTCCGGGGGTACTCACGTTTGCGGAGGAGTCCACCGCCTGGCCCGGTGTATCACAACCCACCTCTTCCGGCGGACTCGGCTTCGATTTCAAGTGGAACATGGGGTGGATGAATGATACGCTCGATTATATGGAAAAAGATCCGATTTACCGGAAGTATCATCAGGGTCAGCTCTCCTTTTCGATGATCTACGCTTTTTCGGAGCAGTTTGTGCTTCCGCTGTCTCATGATGAGGTGGTGCATATGAAGAAATCCCTGGTATCCAAGATGCCGGGTGACGACTGGCAGAAGTTTGCAAACCTGAGACTGCTTTATACCTATATGTATGGTCACCCCGGCAAGAAACTTCTCTTCATGGGGAGTGAATTTGGCCAGTGGAGTGAGTGGACAGAAGCTTATTCCCTCGATTGGCATCTGTTGCAGTGGGATAGCCACAAGGGGATACAGAATCTTGTAAAAGACCTGAATCACCTGTACAAAAGTGAACCTTCATTTTTTGAGGTCGATTCGCGCTGGGAAGGCTTTCAGTGGATCGACATCACGGATGCAGATAACAGCCTGCTCTCCTTTATCCGACGCTCAAACGATCCTGAGGATTATCTTGTGTTTATACTCAATTTTACACCCTCTTATCATGAAGTGTACCGTTTCGGCGTACCTGAAGCGTGTAAATATGAGGTGATTTTTAACAGTGATTCCTTTCATTACGGGGGCAGTGATGCAGGGCAGATCGAGGTTCAGGGTGTCAAGGGAAGCTGGCACAACCAACCCTGTTTTATCAATATCACTGTACCACCGCTGGCCGGGGTAGTTCTGAAACCAAAAAGATAAATTCAACATTTTCAGCTTTAGATCATGAGATTTCCGAGATCGTGCGGGACGTTAGTTCACCCCACCTCATTTCCCTCCCGGTACGGTATGGGCGACCTTGGCAGAGAAGCCAAAACATTCATTCATTTTTTGGCCGAAACCGGACAAACCATCTGGCAGGTGCTGCCACTCGGGCCTGTTGGTTACGGGAATTCTCCCTACGCCAGCTATTCCGCTTTTGCAGGCAATCACTATCTGATCAGCCCGGATCTTCTTGTTGATAAGGGATTACTGACACCGGAAGAGGCCGAAGGCGCTCTGTTGCCGGTGACCACACAGGCTGACTACGACGCCTCCTACATAAACAAGGATCTTCTCTACAGGCTGGCATCGGAGCGGTTCTACGCAAATGCGGAGAAAGAGGAGCTGAAAAAACTGGAGACATTCAAACGGTCCAACAGCTACTGGCTGGATGATTACGCTCTTTTTATCACCTGCTCCGGACTTCACGGCCGCAAGCCCTGGAATCAGTGGGAAAGTGGCTATACCCTGCGGAAACCCGGAGTAATGAAAAAACTGAAGGAGAAACATGCCGCTGAGATAGAGCTTCAGATCTGGCTTCAGTACGAATTTTTCACTCAATGGTACGAGCTGAAAGAGACAGCCAACCGCCTGGGAGTCCGGATTGTGGGAGATATCCCCATATTTGTGGATCACAACAGCGCCGACGTGTGGGCGAATCCCCGCTATTTTGAAGTGGACGAGAAGGGAAACCGCACACTGGTTGCCGGTGTGCCCCCCGACTATTTTAGTGAAACCGGCCAGCTCTGGGGAAACCCACTCTACAAGTGGGATGTGTTGGAGAAAGACGGCTTTTCCTGGTGGGTAGAACGGTTCCGGCAGATGTTTGATCTGTTTGATGCGATACGCGTGGATCATTTTCGCGGGTTTGATGCCTACTGGGAAGTATCAGCACATGAAAAGACAGCGATCAAAGGAACCTGGGTGCCGGGGCCGGGAAAAAAGCTTTTCTCGGCAATCAAGGAGAAACTGGGGGAATTGCCCATCATTGCTGAAGATCTGGGCGTGATGACACCCACGGTTGAAGAGTTGCGGGACTCATTCAATTTTCCGGGCATGAAAATTCTCCAGTTTGCTTTCGATGGCGATTCCAAAAACAGCTTTTTGCCCCACAACTATGTCCAAAACTGCGTGGTCTATACGGGCACACACGATAACGATACAACCATTGGCTGGTACAATTCAGCTCCGGAAATTGAGCGCCACAGAGCGAGGGAATACTCTCAAAGTGATGGCAGGGAGATCCACTGGGATCTGATTCGACTGGGAATGTTCTCCGTAGCTGACCAGGCAATATTTCCGCTTCAGGACTTTATGAACCTGGACGCAACCCACAGAATGAACATTCCTGGAACAGCACTGGGTAACTGGATGTGGCGTTACACTCCCGAAATGCTAGAGAATATGGATAAAGATCGGATCAGGGCCATGGTCTCACTTGCCAATCGTTCCGGCACCGCGGGATGAGGTTTTCACAGACATGAATGTAGCTTTCTAATAAAACACTCATTTTGTATCTTTAGCAGTTTATGAACATATAATTTACCAAATGGCATATCAACTTGATCATCTGCCTCAGCGCACTGAAAAGCCGAGAAGAAACGGGATCACACTGGTACTTGATAAGGGCCTGAGTTTGCGTGCAGTTGAAGATTTTTGTGAGGTTGCTTCGGCCTACTCAGACATTGTAAAGCTTGGTTGGGGGATCTCTTATGTCTCAACTCAACTCAGGGAGAAACTGGCGATTTACAAAGAGAACCAGATTCCTGTCTATTTTGGGGGCACACTGTTTGAAGCATTTGTGCTGCGAAATCAGCTGAATGAGTACATAAAAATTCTTCAGGACTATAATATCCGATATCTGGAAGTGTCAAACGGGAGTATCTGGCTGTCAGATCAGAGGAAAAATGAGATTATTCGGGATTTAAGCCGTGATTTTACTGTATTGTCTGAAGTTGGAAGCAAGGATCCGAATGAGATTATGCCACCCTACAAATGGGTGCAGATTATCAATAATGAACTTGAAGCAGGGGCATGGAAAGTGATTTGTGAGGCGAGAGAATCCGGGACAGTCGGAGTATTTCGTCCAAATGGTGAGATCCGCTCAGGCCTGATCGATGAAATCGCTGATCAGATTCCCGTTGAAAACCTTATTTTTGAAGCTCCGAAGAAAGAGCAGCAGGTCTGGTTCATCCGGAAATTTGGCAGTAATGTAAATCTCGGAAATATTGAACCCGCCGAAGTGTTGCCGGTTGAAACACTCCGTCTGGGACTGCGAAGTGATACACTCTTTGATTTTTACACCATTGATGAAACGGAAATCAACAGTATGATTCCAAAAAAACAGTAACAATTCAACAGAACTAATATTCATCTCCAGTAAGAAAACGTAATCATGAAAATACTTTACGCCGCAGCAGAGATTGCTCCTTTTGCAAGAATGTCTCACACCGCCGACCTGTTACGTTTTCTGCCAGCTTCCCTGCAGGATCAGGGATTTGAAATCCGCATTCTTCTTCCGAAATACGGAACCATCAACGACAGAAGAAACCGCCTTCATGAAGTAATCAGGCTGTCCGGAATAAAAGTGGATGTAGGGGGTGAGATCGAGAGCATGAAAATCAAGGTTGCAAGCATTCCCAATGCAAAGCTGCAGGTTTATTTTCTGGACAATGACAAATACTACAAGAGAAAAGGGATGTTTGATAATCCCAAAACAGAGAAATTTTACCCCGATAACGACGAGCGCCTGGCTTTCTACAATAAAGGGGTGCTTGAGACAGTTATCAGCCTTGGATGGGAGCCGGATATCATTCATTGCCATGACTGGCCGGCAGGTTTGATTCCGCTTCTTGTCAAAACCAAATACAAGGATGAAGCAATTTTCAAAAACACGCAGATTGTTTATAATCTGCATCACCCCGAAAACAAGGGGATGTTTGAAAATGAACGCATCCTGGAACTGCTGGGTCTGCCGGAAGAGGTGGATTTACAGAGTCTGATGGAAAATGGAAAACTGGATATGCTCAAAACCGGCCTGAAATACAGCGATCACGTGGTAACCGGAAATCATTTGTCTGATCAGTTTAATACGCTTTTCGAAGAACTTTCAATCCACCCTGTAAAAATACAGGGGTCACCCGAAGATGTATCCAAAAAATTTGCAGATTACTACAGAACCATTGCAGGAGATGATAAATAAAATCCCTGAACACCCCTACAGAATCAATATACCCATGGGAGTTAGCAGCATTCAAAAAGGCAGCCAATATCTGTTGGTTGCCTTTCTTCTTCTGATTACGAGCCTGTCATCTACCGGTTGCGAGTCCTCCGGAACCGTGGGAAATGACCTGATCGATAAAGGCGAATTTATGGGTTCGGAAATTCTCAATGTGACCGAAAAGCGAGTGATTGAGGAGAACACCTTTTCAGGGCGCCTTATCTTCACGGCGATCGGCCACCTTGAAGACCCGGTTTACGGAACAGTGGAAGCTACCGGACTGATAAAACCGGCTATCTTCAGAGATCAGATTGAAATAATCAGTGCTGCAGACACTCTCTATCTGAGACTGATTTTTGAACCTGATGCCTATGGTGATGCAAACAGCCTGTCCAGTTTCGAGATCTATGAACTTGCCGAAACCTGGCGGGGTAATCAGCTTCGGTACAATCAGCCGGTACCTGATCTGGACCGGTCGGTCAAAATTGGTGAATTTACCCTTGCAGATGAGGATACGGTACTGGTCGAGATGGATCATGACTGGAAGATGAGGTTTGCTGAGTTTTATAACAGCACGGAGGATGAATCAATCCGGGATACGGAATACAGAGACAATTTCCCCGGTATCGCAATTGTTCCGTCCGGACAAAATCAGAAAATCCGTTTTCTGAAAACCGGTAGAACGCAGGTTGATGAGCAGACTGTTTTAACCAGTTTTCTGATTAACAGGCCACCTCTCGAAGAGGAAAATGGGGAAGGTGAGGAAGGCGACGGGGAAGATGATGGAGAAAACGGAGATGAAAACGGTGAGGACGATGAGAATGGCGAAGAGGAGGAGGTGGATGACGGAATCCGCCTGATCGGACTCCGGGACTGGGGATCCGTTGTGAACCGGTCCGGCGAGCCTGAACAACCGGAAGCCATTGTGATGCATAACACAGAAAGGGTTCTGGAACTGGATCTTCAGCTTCCGGTGGAGCGCCTTTCATCCAAAAATATTACCAATGCGCAGCTGCTGCTGACAAAAAACAGAGAGTCGGAGAATATGTATCCTCAAATCAGCCGGCCCGAATCAGATCTTCTGAGAGTCCATCTTTTCAGAGACCTGCCTTCCGATCTGATGGCGGAGATTTTTACAAGGGATCCGGCATTCTTCCGAATTAATGACGAAGGGAATGATCAGTTCAGTATCGATATTACCCAATATGTACTGGACGAAGTATTTGGAGATGTACCGGGCAGAAAGCTCTATATCACTACCCAGATTGTCAATGGAATCATCTACTCCGATCAGTTTTACGACTCCACTGCGGATGAGAGCCTGAAACCCAGAATTGTACTTACCTTTTTAAATTAGATGAAACGACTCTTTCCAATTCTTTTTTCTGTAATTCTTCTTCAGATAGTGCCTGTGTCGACGGCCCTCGCTCAGGCTGAACGTATTGCAAATACAGGATCTTTCTATTCGGGAGTGGGCTTCGGCATGCCGACAGATATCTTTTCTCCCTATTCGATGGGGATGGGCCTGAGCGGTGTTTCAAACTACAGCGGCTTTTCAACCAATATTGCAAATCCTGCTCAATGGGGTCTTCTTGCTTTTACCCAGGGTTCTCTCGTTACCGGCTTAAACCATTTCAATGCAGCTGACAGCAGGGGAACGTCACAAAACACCCGATTCGGTGTCGAGCAGTTTCAGATCACCTTTCCTGTACTCAGGGACCGCCTCGGTGTTTCAGTTTCAGTGACGCCCATTATACGCAGTGATTACCGATTCCGAAGCGGAGGCCTCTTCGAGCCGATAGCGGGAACTTCCAACCTTATCCGGTACGATTTTGAAGAGTCAGGTTCAGGCGGGGTGAACCGGATTGAAGCCGGGGCAGGGTTATCCCTGACCAACAATATTTCCGTTGGTTATGCATTCTCAGCAAATATTCTTTCGATCAGCAACTCTGTATTCCCTCAATTTTCAGAATCCCAGTACAGAGCCTCCCCTTTCGACAGAAAAACACAGGGATATGGATTTGGGCACAGGTTTGGTTTATATGCCTTTACAGGACCGCTTTTCCGAAGCAGCGATCAGCTTGCACTGGGAGCAACGGTGACTCTGCCACTTACCATAGATGCTGAGGAATTGGTTACAGGCTTCAGGTCAGTAAACGGAAACAGACAGCTTATTGATTTCAACCAGAACTCACCGCTGAGAAACGCATCGGTAAAGATGCCATTGGAAATTAATACGGGACTTACGTATAATTTGAATCGCTTTACAAACATTGTTGCAGAGCTCATGATGCAACGCTGGGGTGAAGCTACCTACGGGTTTGATAATGTCCAGCAGGATTTTTTTAAAGACAGACTTCGGACAGGTGTTGGATTTCAGTATCATCCATACCGATCCAATCAACCCGGAGGATTTTTTTCAAATTTCAAGTATAGTGCCGGAATTACGTACGATACCGGTCACCTGAAAATGAATAATCTTGACATTGAGACGCTAACCCTTCACGCTGGTGTAGGGATCATGTCGTTCAGAACGGCTTCGTCCATCGATCTCAGCTTTTTTTACGGAATGCGTGGAACAGATTCATCCAGTCTGGTTAAAGAAGATATATGGGGTTTCAAGCTTTCACTCAACCTCGCTGAATATATGTTTGTACGCCAACTTTTCCAGTAACAAAAGCATAAATCTCTTTTTATTTTTAATTCCCGAACCAAACATCAGATCCATGAAAAAGTATCTCATCTTGCCACTCGTGTTCTTCATGGCAATACCTATAGTACACGCGCAGAGTGAATGGCCGTTTACCGACAGTGAAAGGCCATTCAACATGAGTGAAATTGCTGCCTTCTCAATTTTCGGTGAGAATTACCGAACCGGAGATTATGAGATGGCACTTATGTACGGAAAATGGTTGCTTGCCGAAAGACCTAAAGATATCACCGGTGTGCCAAGATTCAGTCTGGAAAGGCAGTATGAACGACTCATAGATATCTATGCCAAGATGGCGGAGAAGGTCTCTGATCCCTCCCTGAAATCGGCATATCTGGATACAGCCCTGATCATTTTCGAAGACGCATTCATAACATTTGCCGAAGATGAGAGCTTTGAGGAGTATTCATGGCATTTTAACAGAGGGCGCTTTCTTCAGGAAAATCAATCCAGTATTCGAAACGGACTCAATCTTGCTTATGAAGACTACCTGAGAGCTTTTGAACTGGACGCCGAGAGGCTTGTGCAGGCTGGTGACGGTTACTACATTCAGATCCTTCTCAATAACTATGTGTCGAACAATGACAGGGATGCTGCGCTGGCTATGATTGATATAGCCGAGCCGCTTGCAGGGCCCTCTCTGGCAGATGCGATTGATCAGATACGTGACGGACTCTTCTCCGATCCTGAGGAGAGGCTGGCTTTTTTGGAAGAGCGGCTGGAGAACAATCCCGGTGACATTACTATCATCACCGAACTGGCGTCGATGTACGAATCGATGGGTAACCGGGCAAAGGCTCTGGAGTTTGCCGAAAGACTGTATGAGGATGAAAAAAGTTTCTCCAATATCCGCAGGCTGGCCGACTACGCAAAAGCTGACGGACAAAACCGGCAGGCAATCCGATACCTGAGTGAGGCGCTTGAGATTGCACAGGATGACGAGTTGAGGAAGAACATCACCATTGAAATTGCTGAGCTCTATCAGAATGAAGGAGATCTGCAGGCAGCACGCCGATATGCAAGGCAGGCAAGTCAGATCGATCGCAGCTGGGGGGAGCCATACCTGAGAATTGCAGATATTTATGCAGAAGCAGTTTCACAATGTACAAGTGCTCAGGGAAGAGTTATTGACAGAGACGACAGAACAGTGTACTGGCTGGTTCTGGACTATGTGGACAGAGCGAGAGCGGCCGATCCCTCTGTAGCCAATGCAGCCAACAGAAGAACGAATTCATACAGACCGGTGATGCCGACTGCTGAAGATAAATTTTTCAGAGGCTGGGAAACCGGGGAGGAGTTCAGAATTGATTCAAATTTGAATGAATGCTACGCCTGGATTAATGAAACAACCAGAGTCCGGTAAACTTTTTTTTAATCTATTTATTCCTTCCTTATCTTATCAGAAGGGTGCTCTCTTTGTATGAGCACCCTTTCATCTCTTTCTTCACATCTCTGCATAGCAGGCTCTTCTATAATTCACAATCACAGAGCAGCTATTCTGAACTATACGATCTAATAAATACAGGTGCATGACACGTTCACGCAAAAATAAGGGACGCCATCAAAAGAAAGCTCCTAAAGCTAAAGCGAATAAAAAGAATATTTTTGTTCCGCAGTTTCATCACAATCAGCAGACCCGCATCGGGGGCAGATACAGTGGCATTCTTGAAATCAATGAGAAGGGCTATGGATTTATTCGCCGTATCGATTTCGAATTCAGTTATAATCCGAAAGATCCGTTTTTAAAACCGGAGGAGGTGAAACTGAATGATTTGCGATCCGGCCTGATTATGGAGGGTGAATTTGAACAGGATCAGAGTGGGAACCGGCATGTTCACAGTATTGAAAAAATTAACGGTAAATCACCTCAGGAGTGGCAGAAAATAAATCGGTTTGAACTTCAGACACCCATCATGCCCAATGAGTATGTGAAACTGGGTTTCGATCCCGAAGATATTGAACTTCGCGTTATGGATCTGATCACCCCGATTGGCAGAGGACAACGGGCGCTGATTGTAGCTCCTCCCCGAACAGGGAAAACCGTACTGCTTAAAAAAATTGCGAGAAGCCTGACTGAGAACCACCCCAATATCCATACAGCCGTTCTTCTGGTGGATGAACGACCTGAGGAAGTTACCGATTTTATCAGAACCACGAGTGCCGAAGTCTTTGCATCGTCGAATGATAAACCAACCGAGAGTCATGTTCGTATTTCAGAAATGGCACTTGGCTATGTGAAACGCAAAGCTGAATATGGTGAGCATGCAGTGCTTCTGATTGACTCCCTGACGCGGCTGGGACGCGCCTACAATGCAGCGCAGGTGAACAGCGGCAGAACGCTGTCAGGTGGCCTTGATATCCGTGCACTGGAAATCCCAAAGAAAATTTTTGGCTCAGCAAGGAAAATTGAAGGAGGTGGTTCACTAACCATCATTGCTACCTGCCTGATTGAAACCAACTCCAGGATGGATGATCTCATATTTGAAGAATTTAAAGGTACAGGCAACATGGAACTTGTTCTGGACAGGGAAATTGCAAATGACCGCATCTACCCCGCAATCAATATTGCTGCATCCGGCACCAGAAATGAGGATAAATTTATCACAGACTCCCTCGAGGAGAGAAATATGGTTCGAAGATTCCTTCTGAAAAAATCACCGAAGGAGTCGATCCAGATGCTGTTGCAGGTTATCAGGCGTACCTCAAGCAACGATGAACTCTTTGCTCAGATCGCAGCCACCACCTGATCAGTACTGTGGAAGAGATGGGTCAATCTTTTTGGCCCAGTCATTGATCCCGCCTTTTAAATTAAAGACTTTTTCAAACCTTTTCTCTTCCAGTAATTCACATGCCGTACCACTTCGGTTGCCGCTTCTGCACATCACTATAATCGTTTCAGAATCATTGAGCTCATGCACTCTGGACGGGAGTTCATCAAGTGGAATAGATACAGTTGGAATATTCAGCTTGGAAATATGAGCTTCAAAAGGCTCCCTGACATCCAAAAAAATGAAAGGTTCTGCATTTTCAATCTTACTTTTCAACTCTTCAACTGTTATTTCCTTCATTTCAAAACTATGATGTGTATCTGTCTAATTTGAACGTACTGCCAAGATATAGTTTTTTTGCTTCTTCATCCTCTGCGAGCTCCTCAGCAGTTCCCTCTTTTAGTATTCTTCCTTCAAACATCAGATAGGCCCTGTCTGTGATTGCAAGGGTTTCATGTACGTTATGATCTGTGATGAAAATTCCGATATTCCGGTTTTTTAAGTCGGCCACAATCTGCTGAATATCTTCCACTGCAATAGGATCAACTCCGGCAAAGGGTTCATCCAGCAAAATAAATTTCGGATCTGTAACAAGCGCCCTTGCGATCTCAGTTCGCCGTCTTTCCCCGCCTGAAAGACTGTAGCCCTTGTTGTTTATCACTTTACCAAGGCCAAACTCGTCAATCAACTGGTCAGTTCTCCGGCGGATTTCTTTCCTGGGAACGGATAGGAACTCAAGTATAGACTCAAGATTTTGCCTTACGGTCAGGTTTCGGAAGATACTGGGTTCCTGGGATAAATATCCGACTCCCATCCGGGCCCGCTGATACATCGGTTTATAGGTAATATTCTTCTCATTCAGATAAACACTGCCGGAATTTGCGCGGATTATACCGGTAAACATGTAAAAGGTTGTGGTTTTGCCTGCACCATTGGGACCAAGTAGTCCAACAATCTCCCCCTGGTTTACGTGGATGGATATATTATTGACAACAATGCGCTTCCGGTAACTCTTGACGAGATCTCGGCTGTATAGACGAAGCGGTGTTTCCGTTATTTGTTCCATATTACTGCGGTTTAACAGGCATTTAGTTCAGGGAATCTTCCTGAAAACGCTCCTCGAAGAGATAAACGTATTGTGAAATGAAACCAGCCCAGGGATGAATCAGGCAAGATGAAGCGATTCGAACAGAGATTCAAAAAAGAGGACTCCGTCAGTTGATCCCAGCTGAGATTCCATAGCCCGTTCCGGATGAGGCATCATGCCCAGTACATTTCCTTTTACATTTGTAATCCCGGCAATGTTTGAAACCGAACCGTTAATGTTGGATTCCTGTGTCAAGTTGCCATTCGGATCACAGTAACGGAACGCCACCTGGCGGTTTTCCTCGAGCCTGTTGAGACCATCACTGTCGATGAAGTAATTTCCTTCTCCATGAGAGACAGGAATATTCAGTACCTGGCCTTCCCGGAGTGAGGAGGTAAAGAGTGAATTTCTGTTTTCAACACGGATCGAAACGTTTTTACAGACAAACCGAAGCTTTTCGTTGTGCATCATCGCACCGGGCAGGAGGCCTGATTCGAGCAGGATCTGGAAACCGTTGCAGATACCCAAGACAGGATACCCCTTTTCCACATAGCCCTGGACAGCCTGCATTACCGGTGAAAACCGTGCGATGGCACCGGATCGAAGATAATCTCCATATGAGAATCCGCCGGGTACAATGAGAAGATCAATATTCTTTAAATCCGTTTCTTTATGCCAGATAAATTCGGTTTCAGCATTCATGATATGCTTCATGGCATGATAGGCATCATGATCACAATTGGAACCCGGGAAAACAAGTACGCCGATTTTTTTAGACAAAATATTACCCCTTAATTTCTGTGATAAGTTGTATTTCCTGTAAAACAGAGTTGATCTTCAGGCACTCTTCAAAACTTCCCTGATAGACAACCGCTTTTCCTTCATTATGGACGGTATAGGTGATCTCTTCTGCCCTGTTCACAGAACAACCCAGCGCTTTGATCAGCTGACTGATGACTTCCTCAAACGTATGTATGTCGTCATCATACAGAATCAGTGTCCATGGAGTGTCGAGAAGCTCTTCCTCCATCGTGTCCACAAGAACCTCTTTCTCCGGTTTCTGTACCGGTTTAAAAGGCTTCTCACCAGCATATTCAGGATATCTTCGGATCATATGAAAAGAGCTTACTCTACTCAACGGTAATCTCGTAATCCTCCATCACCTCATTGGCAAGAAGCCGTGTACAGGCCGTTTTTGCAAATGTATAGGCTTCCTCTTCTGAACCGGCATCCACCGTTAATTCAATGAACTTTCCAATTCTGACATCTTCAATCTGTGAAAGACCGAGATTCTGCAGTGCCTGATACGCTGCCTTACCTTTGGGATCCAGAATGGACTTTCTGAGTGTTACGTTTATTTTGACTTTATACATTTTAAATCATAGTTAAATTTAGCTAAAGTTAAGGCTTCTGCTCCTTAGCTGCTACCTGTTCCGTGATCTGATTTACAGCTTCATCCATACTCAGTTCCGAGAGATTGAGAACTGTGGCAAAATCCCATTTCCGGAACCAGGTGATCTGCCTTTTTGCGTATCGCCGCGTAGCTGTTTTTATATCAGAAACCATCTGAGTATGTGTAATATCCCCCTGTAGATAAGCGATTGCCTCCTTGTATCCTACCGTCCGTAGTGATTGCAGTTTCGGCTGATACCCCATTTTCAGCAGCTCTATCACCTCATTTGTGAACCCGTCACGGATCATACGATCGGTTCGCTCGGAAATACGTTCATGCAACTCTGCACGCTCACGATGAATCAGAAACAGATCCAGTGCTTTCGGCAGACTGACAGACTTTGCTGTATGAAAATGGCTGAAGGGGATTCCGGTCTGCTTCCAGACAGAAAGAGCCCGGATGATTCGCTGATAATTTTTACCATCCATCTTTCCGGCGTAGTCCGGATCCGCCTGAAGCAACTCCTCATATAGTGATTCAATCCCTTTGGCAGCGGCGACTTCGGACAGCTCTTCCAGAATGATCGGATCCGATTCGGGAATGTGATCCAGAGGCTGAATGAGTGATTGAAGATGGAGTGTGCTTCCTCCGCAGAAAAGAACTCTTTTACCTTTAGATTCAATGTATGTAACATACTGCCCGGCACGTTCGGAAAACCTCGCTGCCGAGTCTTTTTCCGAGGGATCCAGTACAGATACATTGTAATGGGGCACCCTGGCAAGCTCCGGGCTGCCTGGCTTTGCCGTTCCGATATCCAGGAAGCGGTAGCACTGTCGGGAATCCACTGAAATAATCTCAGCACCCAGTCGTGTCGCAGCCCTCAGGGAGAGCTCGGTTTTTCCTGAAGCGGTGGGACCGGCAATGATGATTCTTCGCTTGATCATGACAAATGAACAAGTAAGGTTACAGATAGTGTGATTTCAGTTTCACTGGGAGAGGTGGTCAGGTTCATGACAGTAATACGATTCACAGAAGCCGGCACTGATTTTCATTTAAAAGGTGTATGATCTCCCGGTTACCCATCAGATCAACAGCTGCCTGAATATCATTTCTGAAATAGTGATCTTCCTCGGCATGGGGGATGAATGATCGGATCCATTCATGTGCCAGCTCCACACCCCTGCCGGGCCGGAGGGGCTTTCGGAAATCGAGTGCCTGTGCAGCAGTAAAGAGCTCAATTGCAAGAACCGTTTCACTGTTTTCAAACACTTTATGAAGGTGGAGCGCACTGATACTGCCCATACTTACATGATCCTCCTGCCCACGGCTGGTGGGAATGGAATCCACTGAGGCCGGGTGACAAAGTACCTTATTTTCAGATACCAGGGCAGCAGATGTGTATTGAGGGATCATGAACCCGGAATTAATCCCGGTCTCCTTCATAAGCAGTGCAGGGAGCCCGTCATGGCCTTCCAGCAGGAGATACGTTCGCCGTTCAGAAATACTTGAAATTTCAGCGAGTGCAATTTTCGCATAATCCATAGCAAGGGCAAGAGGCTGGCCGTGAAAGTTTCCTCCGCTCAGAATATCCCCGTTTTCGAAAACAAGGGGATTGTCAGTGACGGAATTCATCTCAATTTCAAAAATCTCCGTAACATGACGGAGAGCATCACGGCTTGCACCATGCACCTGCGGCACGCAACGCAGGCAATATGGATCCTGCACTTTTCCACAGTGGCGGTGCGATTCCAGGATTTCACTTCCCTCCAGCAAATTCCGGACGTTTTGTGCTGTTTCTGCCTGCCCCCTGTGTGGTCTTACACGTTGAATACGGGCATCAAATGGCATCACACTTCCCTGTAACGCTTCGAGACTCATCGCAGCGATCAGATCAGCCATTTTAAGAAGAGAGGTCGACTTTTCGAGAACCCAGGCACCATAAGCACACATAAATTGAGTTCCGTTGATCAGCGAGAGGCCATCCTTTGGCTGAAGTTCCAACGGATCAAGTGAAAAAGAGGTGAGGGCTTCTGATGTTTCAATTCCAGCTGTACCTTCAGGATTCCAGATCTGTCCGTAACCAAGCAGAGGAAGTGACATATGTGCAAGGGGTGCCAGGTCTCCGGAAGCACCGACACTGCCTTTTTGCGGAATGACAGGAATCAGATCATGCTCCAGAAAAAAAAGAAGCCTGTTTAGTGTTTTTTCGGATATTCCTGAATATCCAAGACCCAGTGAACAGACTTTCAGCTGGAGTATCAACCTGGAAATATCTTTTGGTACAGGATCTCCCACACCCACAGCATGAGACAAAATCAGATTTTGCTGCAGACGGGTCAGCTGATCTCTTGTAATCCGTTTTTCAGCCAAAGCCCCGAAACCGGTGTTGATCCCATAATAAACATTTCCGTCATTCAGGGCATCTTCAACCACTGCCCGCGAATTCAACACCCTGTCAGGTGAACTTCGCATGGTGCGAATGAATTCGGAGATATCGCTGTACAAACTCGGGATGGATATGGTTTTCTGAATCAGAGACATGTTACAACCTCAGCGGATCAACATCTGATACGGATTGAAATTAGTAGATATAACTTGTGAAATGAGAATCTTCATGCAAAGGATCCTTTTCCGGTGCCTCTGTAAAGTACTAAATCGATGAGAATCTTTATTCGCTAAATGAGAATATGACCGAAAGAAGCGCAATTTTTTTAAGACTTAATACTCATAATTCATCATATAGTTTTATATTACGTACTTGCAGTAACGTTAATGACAATTAAAAGAAAAGAGAACGATTATTATGGCAAATGTTAACAAAATTAAAGGTGTAATCGGCATACTGACAGGCGGCGGCGACGTTCCCGGCCTGAACCCTGCGATCAGGGGAGTTGCCATCCGTGCCATCAGAGAAGGATACAAAGTTATAGGAATCCGTAGAGGATGGGGAGGCCTCATCGATGTGGTTCGGGATAAAGATTATGATAACAGTGACAACTATTATGAACTGACAGAAGAGATTGTAAACAGAGCTGCACGTACCGGCGGTACCTTTTTACACAGTTCGCGTACGAACCCGAGCCGGGTAAGCAAAAAAGATATGCCCGCTCAGTACCGGGACAAATATACAGATGAGATTAATGATCTGACCGGTGAAGTACTGCAGAATCTGGATTTCATGGGAGTTGAAGCCATGATCCCGATTGGCGGAGATGACACACTGAGCTACGGTGTAAGGCTGCATCAGGAAGGATTCAATGTGGTTGCAATCCCGAAAACAATGGATAATGACGTGCCTGGAACAGATTACTGTATTGGCTTCAGCACCTGTATCTCAAGAACCATTATGCTGGCCAACGATCTGAGAACACCTGCCGGGTCACATGAGCGTTTTCTGGTTATGGAAGTATTCGGACGCTATGCAGGCTTTACAGCCATGCTGCCAACTCTCGCAGGAGCATCACACCGCTGCCTGATTCCCGAGTGCAAGTTTGATCTGGAGCACCTAACTGAAATTATGGTTCGTGACCGAAACCGCAGTTCGAGCAAATACTCCATGGTGATGATTTCCGAGGGAGCCATGATTGAGGGACAGGATATGATTTTTGAGGGCGACGAAGCAGATGCGTACGGACACAAGAAGCTTGGCGGCATAGGTGATGTGGTTTCTGCCGAACTGAAGAAGAGATCTGCCAAATACAATAACGGTCGTGAAATCGGCGTCATCAATCAAAAACTGGGATATACGGTTCGTGGCGGGAACCCTGATGCCATCGACAGTATTGCTCCGATGGCATTTGGCAACATCGCACTCGACCTGGTGATGAGAAAAGAGTACGGACGGCTGGTGGTTCTGAATAACGGTACTTATGGAAATGTTCCTGTAGATGTTGTGACCAGCACCACAAAGGTTGTTGACATCGAGAAGTACTATAACAGAGAGCGTCTGCGGCCATTCTATAATGTGTTTGAAGGTCAACCGCTCTTTATCATGGCATCATCCATAGCCAAAAAATAGCCTGCCGCTATTTTTTGGAGTTTTTTTTAAATGGCTCTGTTATCCCGGATAGCAGAGCCATTTTGTTTTACAGAAATGGAACATGCACTTACAGGCCGGTCTGTGTGCACTTATACCGACTCCATATGTGATGGAGAATGAAGCCACACAGCTATCGTACGTATCCTGATCAGACTCTTGCCCGAACCGGGTGACAGAGTTCCCCTTTAGCTAACAGGAACGCAGCTAAAATGATCAGAGATGGGTAAGAAACTGATAGGCAAGGATAATTGCCACTCCAACTTTGAGTCCGGTAGCCACAAGATACCCCACAAATGAACCCATTGCGGCTTTCAGTGCCGATCCGGATTGTTTCCCGGCTACCAGTTCACCTGCAAATGCTCCGATCACAGGGCCTATCACAATCCCGGCCGGCGGGAAAAAAAAGAGGCCAAGAAGTGCTCCCAGGAGAGCTCCGTAGATTCCGAGTTTACTGCCCCCGCTGCGCCGCGCTCCCTCAGCAGGCAGATAAGCATCCATCGTAGTGGTAATCACCACCACAATACCCCAGGAGATGAGAAATAACCAGCTGAATACACCACCCATACCAAAATGGAACACAAGAATTCCAATGTAACTCAATGGAGTGCCGGGTACCACCGGGATAAAAGCACCGATCAGGCCTGCGATCAGAAAAAGTGAGGCAATAACAATGATCAGGATTTCCATCGGGCTGGATTCATTTTAAAATTGCCGCTGTTTTGTTTATTTAATGATACGAAACTCTGTCTCAAATCACACTGAATACCTCGCTTGCGAAAGTACATTGCAGAGGCTTGCACAATACCGTACATTTTCCAGCGTATCTTTGAGTAAACCCCGGACAACTGAAAGACCATTGATGGAATTGTTGCCAACTCGATTCAGTTGTGGAATTGCGAGATACTTTTTTTACAGAAACAGATATGAATAAATCCGGATCATCGTTGTCAGATTCGTTTTACTGCCGATCAGTGTTGCTGCTAAGCAATGGAAGAGGTTTCTTAACCGGGAGACCGGGCATATCCGGCGCCACAAAGGCAGGAGGGAATCGGATGGTTGCATTTATGATCACCGCTCTCTTTTTTTTACTCATTTTTCTGTTTATCCCTTCAGCTTCTCTCTATGCACAGACTCAGGAATCGGTAACCGACACCAGCAGAGTGGAGAGAGAGGGGCCGGGCCGCTTTGAAACAACCCGCCACAACGCCATTCTGCGAATGCCTTATGTGTCTCCTGTTACACCCGGCCAGATCAACAGATATCAGGCAGAAGACCTTTCCGGCAACTACACTTTTTTCAGGAGGCTTCGTGACCGGACTGTGGAGGAGATGCTGATGGCGGAGGATCCGCGTTATCAGGCCTATGGCCCGGAGTGGGAACAGCAGCTCAACGAGAACCTGGCACTGCTTCTTCAGGCCACATTTAAAGAGAAAAACAGCTTTTTCCAGCTTCTCTCACGCCTGGCTCCGTTTATGGGCTTTGGCTTTTACGAACGGTATGAAGTGCCTGTAGTACCCAGGGTTGAAGGTCCCGACAGGGTCTATATTGAAGAATGACTGAGGAGATTGAAAACCCGGAAGTACGGTTCGCATTCAACGCCAAAGCGTAATAGCGTAATCTGGCTGCAATATCAGGGGAGTTGCTTTTTTGCGAAAAGGCAGAAGAAGGGCTAAATAGTTTCCGGCCGATTCGCAGTAAAGTGATTGTTTTGCACTCATTCAATCACTAATTTAAATGCATAACCCAAGCCCTCTATCTGTTTTGGAAAGTGCCAGAATTATGTCGGAAAAAGATGTGACCCGTACCTATTTGCGGTTCGCCTGGCAATTTCTTGAACCCTATGACGACCCTTCCGAGCCCGCAATAATCGGAATGCAGACAAGAGGCGTTTACATGGGCAAAAGAATACTCTCACTGATCGAAAGAGAGATGGGGGTAACACCTGATTTTGGGACTCTGGATGTAACGTTTTACCGGGATGACTTTCGTTCCAGAATGAAAATGCCAGAGGTTAAGGTTACGGAAATCCCTTTTGATCTGTATAACAGAGATATTATTCTGGTAGATGATGTACTCTATACCGGACGCACAGTCCGTTCTGCCATGGATGCGCTCATGGCCTATGGCAGACCCAGAAGCATTCGCTTTTGCTGCATGATCGACAGAGGGCACAGAGAGCTGCCGGTCGGTGCAGATTACGTGGGGATGAAGCTGCCTACTCACGCAGAGGAAGAGGTACTTGTGAAAGTAAGAGAACTGGACGGCGAAGACGCTGTCTATCTTATAAAAGGAGGTACGAATGGCTGAAACGCCTGAACGTGTATATCAGTTTAACCATTCTCACCTCCTGGGGCTTTCTGATTATTCGGCTGAGGACATCCTCTATGTTCTGGAACAGGCAAAAACATTCCGTGAAGTTCTTGAGCGCCCGGTCCCGAAAATCCCGACACTGCGGGATAAGACAATTGTGAACCTGTTTTATGAAAACAGCACCCGAACCCGTCTCTCCTTTGAGCTTGCGCAGAGGCGAATGGGTGCAGATGTGGTTAATTTTTCAGCAAGCACCTCCAGTACAAGAAAAGGGGAAACCCTCAGGGATACCATTCAGAATATCAGTTCCATGAAGATTGATATGGTTGTGGTAAGGCATGAGGGACCGGGAGTACCTCATTTTCTCACAAAATGTGTGGACGCTTCCATCATCAATGCAGGTGACGGTGCACACGAACACCCTACTCAGGCACTGCTCGATCTTTTTACGATTCAGCAGATTCACCCGGATCTCAGGGGCAGGAAAATTGCCATCATTGGCGACATAAGTTACAGCCGTGTGGTGCGTTCCAATATACTGGGTTTAAAAAAAGTTGGGGCAGAAGTCACTGTCTGCGGGCCCAAAACACTGATGCCGGCCTTTGTGGAATCGATGGGAGCCAATGTCTCATGGAATCTGGATGAAACCCTCGCCTGGTGTGATGTGGCAATGGCACTGCGCATTCAGATGGAGCGGATGGGGCAGGTTACAGATCTGTTTCCAAGCCTGAGAGAATACCATCATCTATTTGGTATAAAGATGGCACATCTGGAAAAATATCCTGATTTCATCATCATGCATCCGGGCCCGATAAACAGGGGAGTGGAGATGGAAAGCCGTGTGGCGGATAGTGAAAGGGCTGTGATCCTGAATCAGGTAACCAACGGCCTCGCCATTCGCATGGCAGTTCTCTATCTGTTGAGCGGTCGCGTCAGAGAGTGATCCGCTGCGAGTAACGCGTGATTAAAATCCCCCCGATCACGACTGCAGCTCCTGTATACTGAAGAGGTTGAAGTGTCTCATTCAGCAGAATAATCCCGAAAAAGAGACCAAGAACGGGTACCATGTTCTGATAGGTTGCAGTGCGTACAGCACCCACTTTCATGATACCGTTATTCCAGATGATATATGCCAGCCCGATAGCGAGGATTCCGCTGTAGGCGACCCCGGACCAGCCGGCCCAGGAGACAGAGCCCCATTCTGTGGCGGCTGCAAAGGGAACAGCAAGAGCCGTCAGAACAATGGCTCCGCAGGTGGTCATGAACGCCGAAAGCTGAAGAGGGGTATAGCGAGTCAGAAAGGATTTCGAATAAATGGTAAAAACAGCCCATACAACGGCGGCAGCAAGAATGGCAAGGTCTCCTGTAAAGGTATCCGAACCAAATGAAATGGGTTCCTTGCCGAAAAATATAATGAGACCAATTCCACAGAACGCAAGTAAAACACCGTAAAAAGTAATACGGTTCAGCTTTTCAAAGCCGGTAAAGTGTGATAAAACAGCCACCCAAATAGGGATGGTGCCCAGCATCAGTGCGGCATTAGCCGCCAGCGTGAGGTCAATTCCTGCAATAAAGAGCCACTGATATAACAGATTGCCGATCAGTGCCAGGGGAATCAGTCCTTTCCAGTCCTCTTTATTTACACGAAACCATGCTTTCTTTCTGTAGAT
Source organism: Balneolaceae bacterium (assembly GCA_007693745.1). GTDB lineage: Bacteria > Bacteroidota > Rhodothermia > Balneolales > Balneolaceae > Rhodohalobacter. The sequence continues at coordinate 16,248 of REDA01000062.1, read as the reverse complement.
AACAATCCAGATGAACCCGGCAGCCAGTATGAATCGTAACGCATTGAATGAATAGGGGTCTATTTCAGTGAGGCTTGCCTTGATTACGGTAAAATTAAGGGCCCACACAAAGGCGATGGAGAAAAGTGCAACATCTGCACTGATTTTTTCAGGTTTTGAGGTCATAAGAGTGTGTTCAGAACCAAAGATAATCAGATTTTCAGGAAGGATTAGGAACGAACTTCACAAAGATTTACTTTTAATCACTTTGAAAAATGACTCCCGGTCACTTATGAGGAAAACCAAAAGGGAAAGGAAAAAGGAGATCCGAAGAGAACTGATCATCGACTCAGCTGTTGAAGTGATCAGGCGAAATGGATTTGAACAGGCTACCATGAATGAAATCGCCAGGGAAGCAGATCTCGGCAAGGGTACACTCTATCTCTACTTCAGGAATAAAGCAGATATTTATCTGGCGATAAATGAACGCGGTTCCGGGCTTCTCAATCAGCAGCTCAGGGAGATTATCCTGCAAAATAAGAGTGGAATTGAAATCCTGGATGAGCTCGGAAACGCCTATCTCCGTTTTATTAAGAAAAATCCGGTCTTTTTCATGGCAGCAAGTTATTACGAGAATCTGTTAAAAAACAATATTTTGACGGAAAGCTCACTGACAAAAGAATGCGAGAAACATGCAAAAGAGGCGATGACCTACATCGTGAGGTCGCTTCAGATTGGTATACAGGATGGGTCCATCAGGAACAGCCATGATCCGTACAAGCTGGGTTTGATTATCTGGAGCGCCTCCCGTGGTGTGGTTCATGCGGCTCATCAGAGTGAGATTCTGAAATCAGCGGAACACTCTGGCAGTGAAGAAATGGATTACGCTTCCCTGCTGGGCATTTTTATCGATGTACTGCGTTCTGGAATAAAAAATGACCAATAGTCATAAATTGTGAAACATGACGAAGGTTAATCCGTACGAAACAGAGATTTGATTAACAATAAGTTGAACAAAAAAACTATGTATTTACTGAAGGTTGGGGTTACCGGCAAATGGCTGCTCTTTTTTGCATTTGTGCTGGGAGTTGCCGGCGTGACCGAAATGGATGCCATGGCGCAGGAGAGGGATTTTCCGCAGGAGTTAACTATCACAGTTGAGGAAGCGATTCAAATTGCACTTGTGAATAATTACATGATCCGGCGGGGCTTGCTGGATATTGAAAATGCAGAAGCGCAGATCCTCGAAGCCTGGGGTTCAGTCTATCCTCAGCTCTCTTCATCAGGCGGGTACACCCGGAATCTGAAAACACCCAATCCTTTTGCAGGATCTGATGCGGGCGGATTTTTTGACAGTCTGGGTGCTATTGAATGGCTGGCTTACAATGAGAGCGCGAGAACCGATGACAATCCGGAAACAGTACCGATCGCGATTGATGAATACTTTGACAGACAGAGGCAGGGTTTTGAGCAGGCAGGACTCACCCCGCCGGGTTTTGACGGCAGCAATCCCTTTGCGGTAGAAAATCAATTTGATTTTGGGCTGTCCATAGGGCAGACTATTTATAACGGAGCTGCATTTGCCGCGATCCGCGGTGCAAGACAGGTACGTGAACTGAACGAAGACCAGGCCGAGCTTGACCGTCAGATTGTTGTTGAACAGATCCGCATCTCATTCTACACGGCACTCCTTGCGATTGAACAGAATCGTGTGCTTGCTGCCAGTGTAGATCGCCTGAGAGAGACGGTACGTGAAACGGCCAGAGCCGTAGAGGCGGGAATGCTGTCCAAATTTGATCGAGTCAGTGCTGAAGTAGAGCTGGTAAATCTTGAAACAAGCCTGCTGGAGGTTGAGAATCAGACAGAACTTGCTGTAAAAAACCTGGCACTGCAGCTTGGGATTCCGGCGCAAACCCGTCTCAATCTCAGAGGGGCACTGCAGTTTGATGAATCGCAGCTTCCCGATCTTTTGGAACCAGGCACAGCCTACGCCCTTGCAATTGAACAGAGACCCGAACTTCGGCAGAGTGAAGGACTGATTGAACTGCTCAATGTTCAGAGTGAGATCACGCGTTCCTCCTTTATGCCCACTGTGAACGCCTTCGCAAATGCATCCTATATCGGACAGGTCCCCTCAAACCGAACCAGGATTTTTCAGGTACAGGATGAAGATTTTACCTATGGTTCGGAATCCAGAAGTTTTTTCAGTAATTCCTACTGGAACCCCGCTGTTTCCGTAGGGCTCCGGTTCAACTGGGCCATTTTTACCGGTTTTCAGACCCGCATGCGTGTTGAACAGAGCAGAATCGCAGTCAGGCAGGCTGAAATTGACAGGGAATTCCAGAAGAACGCAGTTTATCTGGAAATCGAACAGGTAGTCAGAAGCCTTGAAACGGCATTGAAGAGAATTCAGAGTCAGGAACGAAACCTGGAACAGGCCGAGCTTAACTACGAGTTTTCCATGAGGCGGCTAAGTGAAGGGGTGGGAACTCCCCTGCAGGAACGGCAGGCCTCATCTCTGCTCGATCAGAGCCGGCTGAACTATCTGGCCGCAGTGTATGACTATCTGATTGCCCTGAGTCAGTATGACAAAGCCATCGGAAAACCGATATTTAACGATTAACAACAGATTAAATCATGAAGAATTCCTATCTCTTACTCCTGATTGCCGGAGTTGTGCTTACAGTGAACAGCTGTTCCGGAAACGGTGAACCGAAAGAAGAAACCACACAGAACAATGCGAGATCAGTCTCTGTTGAAACAGTACGAATTGAACCCGGCGACTTTGAGGATTCAATCAGGCTGACCGGCAAAGTTGAAGCACTTGAAGATGCCACAGTGGCTTCTGAAAGTTCCGGCCGCGTTCTCTCAATCCTGAACAGAGGGGAAGAGGTACGTAAGGGCGATGTGATGATTCAGCTGGACGACCGGATGATTCAGGCGCAGTACAGCGCGGCCAGCGCAGGATTTGAACTTGCACTCGATACATACGAAAGACTGGAAGCACTCTATGCCGATTCTATCATCAGCACACAGGATTTCCTGAGCGCACGCGCTCAGCGCGATCAGGCCAGATCACAACTGGATCTGGCTGAAAAACAGCTGGGAGACACACGAATCGTGGCTCCATTTTCGGGGAGGATTGAAGAGAGGATGATTCGTACCGGTGAGCTTGTTAATCCCGGTCAGCCCGTAGTCCGACTGGTAAACAGCGATAAAATTCGTGTCACAGCCGGGATTCCGGAACGCTATTCGGGAGAGATATCGGAGGGCGACCCGGTTGAGATTATTCTCCGCTCCCTCGATGATAATGTAAGGGCGGGATCGATCACCTATGCAGGAAGTGTCATTGATCCGGATACCCGAACCTTCGCCATTGAAGTTGAACTGGAAAATCAGGACGGAAGACTGAAACCCGATATGATTGCGGATCTGAGAGTCAGAAGAGCAGTTATCAGAAATACGATTGTGATTCCACGCACGGCTGTGATCCGGGACGAGACAGGAGTTTTTGTTTTCAAATCAGTAATGGAGAACGGGAAAAAAGTATCAGATCTTGTATCAGTAACCACGGGTATGGCTTCGGGTTCACTGATACAGATACTAAGTGGTATTCGTGAGGGGGATGAAGTTGTAGTTTCCGGGATGCGGACTCTCAGTATCGGGGACGAGCTCAATATCCTTTCCAGTGAATCGAGCCGGGAGAGGGCAGTCAGGCTGATAAAGGCAGACGTTCAGACAGCGTCCCACCAGAATTGAATTAACAGTTTCATGCGAAAGGATCTATATCTATGAGATTAACCGAGATTACTTTAAAAAACAGGACAGTCATTATTGTACTGACTGCCATTTTGATTATTGCAGGGGCATACAGTTACAGTTCAATACCCAAAGAGTCCAATCCCTCTATCGAGATTCCGATTTTTATCGTGAATACCATTTATCCCGGTATCTCTCCCTCAGATATGGAGTCGCTCATTACGCAGCCTGTGGAAAGGCAGCTGCAGGGCATCAATGGGGTGAAAGATATCCGTTCTACAACCACGGAGAGTTTCAGCAGTGTTGTTGTGGAATTTGATCTGGATGTGCCAATTTCCGAGGCGAGTCAGAGATTAAGGGAGAGGGTGGATCTGGCCAGAAACGATCTGCCCCCGGATGCTGAAGAGCCCTTTATTATTGAGATCGACCTGGACGATTTTCCGATCATGACTGTGAATCTTGCAGCGGAATATCCGATATCCAGATTGACAACAGTCGCAGAAAGACTCGAAGAAGCGCTGGAAACTCTTTCGGGGATCCGGGAAGTAGAAGTTGTGGGAGCTGTGGAGCGGGAGGTGCAGGTGGATGTGAATCTTGCTCAGCTGAATGGATACGGTCTCAGCTTCGGTCAGCTGATCAATGCGATTCAAAGCCGGAATCTGACGATCCCCGGCGGGACTACAGATGTGGATATGATGAGTTATCTGATCCGTGTCAGCGGTGAGTTTGAGGATCCCTCAGAGATTGAAAACCTCGTGGTTGCCCGTCCTGTCGGGGAAGGCCCGAGAGGGCCCGGCCTGGTCTACATGAGGGATGTTGCTGAGGTGGTCTTTGGCTTCAGGGAACGTGACAGCTTCGCAAGGCTGAGATCTTATAAAGTGGATGAGAACGGTAAAAAAATCGACCTGCCTGAGCAGGATATCCAGGATCTTCAGGTGATCAGCCTGAATATAAAAAAACGGCCCGGGGTTAATATCCTGGATACCACTGAAGAGGTTTTGAATCTGCTGGATCAATATGCAATACCCTCCGGCACCAGTGTTATTGTTACCGGAGATACCAGCGAGGATATCAGGGAACTGGTATCCAATCTGGAAAACAGTATCATCAGCGGGATGCTTTTTGTTGTGCTGGTGCTGGTTTTCTTTCTGGGTGTACGTAATGCCATCCTGGTGGGTACGGCTGTACCTCTCTCCATACTGGTAGGATTTGTAGTGCTGCTGTCGCTTGGATATACTGCAAATTTTATCATACTCTTCAGCCTGATCATTGCACTGGGTCTTCTGGTGGATAACTCCATCGTGGTGGTGGAAAATATCTACAGGTACAGAGAGATGGGATATGACCGCTTTGATGCCGCCAAGCGGGCAACGGATGAAGTTGGATTTGCACTGATCGCCGCGACCTCCACACTGCTTGCAGCGTTTATTCCAATGACGTTCTGGCCGGGTATCATCGGCCAGTTCATGGGCTACCTGCCCCTTACGCTCATCATCGTTCTCATCTGTTCGCTTTTTGTTGCGCTGGTTCTCTATCCGGTACTTACAGCATATCTTGTAAAACTGGACGGAGAGAAATCGAAGCCGTTCAGTTCGGTTTTGAAGGGGATTCTGGCCGGCCTTCTGATTTTTGCCGTGATCGCAGTGGCTATGGCAAATCTCACCACACTTGCTGTTTCCATTCTGACGGTTCTGTTTTTCTTTGTCACCTACCGCTATATGATAAAGCCGGTATCGATTCGTTTCACAGAGAAAACCCTGCCAAGGATACTGAAGTACTACAAGGTGATGCTTCGCTCGTTCCTGCAGCGCGACTACAGGCCACGATTTGCGATGCTGCGCAATACATTCGCCCTGGGCAGTCTCGCACTTGCCCTGTTACTGGTAATTTTGGGCGGTCTGGTGGGACTTTTTTCATCAGCGTCCGTGATTCTGACAAGCCTTGCCGCACTGTTTTTTATCCTGGGGAGTGTGATGGTACTGATTCATTTTATGGAGGCTGTCTTCAGAGGAAAAAAGATTTCCGTGTTCTCGGGAATTCTGCTGGCGCTATTTAATTCTGCCATTCTCTTTATCGTAACACTAACGAGTGAAGTGTCTGCTGATGTATGGATTACACTCTTGGCTGTGCCGCTTCTCGTCATCGTAACAGGGCTGCTGGGGATGCTCAGGAAAAGTGAAAGTCCGCTGATAATTACAGACAACAGATCCCTGTTGCTGAATGCAGTGATGGCGACCCTTTTCTTCATCATCGGAATATTTACGATAGCACCAACCGGCGTGGAATTTTTTCCTGAAACGGATCCGAACAGAATTATTATAGAGCTTGAAGGTCCTATAGGTATGAATGTAAACAGCAGCGACGAGATTGCACGTGACGTTCAGCAGCGTATTTATAATTTAATCGATACAGACCCGCTGGTGAAGGCAAACGTTGTAAACCTGCAGACCAATGTGGGTGTGTCCGGTGACCCGTTTTTTGGCGGAGGCGGCCAGAGTGCGGAGCGATCCAGGCTTACGCTGAATCTGGTTGATTTCGGGGACCGAACCGAACCCTCGGGGGCCACACTGACCAAACTAAGGGAAGCGATCAGGGATATTCCGGATATCAATATCAACATCGATGGCGAACAGATAGGCCCTCCCACAGGCTCGCCCGTTAATATTGAGGTATCCGGTGAGAATTTTGATGAGATCGTACGCATTACACGGGAGATCACCCAACTCCTTGTGGAAGCTTCAACGACACAATCCATACCCGGACTTGTGGATGTTCGCAACAACGTGAGCGGCGGGATTCCTGAATACAGAGTTATCGTAGATCATGAGCGTGCCAGCCGCCTGGGGCTGAGCATGGCAGATATCGCCCAAACCATACGGATTGCCAATAATGGAATTGAAGCGAGTAAATGGCGTGATGGTGAAGATGAATACGATATTGTGGTGAGGCTGCGTCCGGAGGACCGGAGGGAGCTGGAAAGCCTGCGGGATCTGAACATCACAACCATGGCGGGTGCAAGTATTCCGCTCGTGTCTGTAGCAACATTTGAAGAGGGTACGGGTCTGGGCAGTATCACACGCCTGAACCTGCAGAGAACGGCAACCATTGAGGGTCGTGCAGCACCGGGTTTCAGCGGACCGGAGATACTTTCACAAGTACAGCAGCGGCTGACCGGCTATCAGCAGAATCTGCCGGAGGGATACACCATGCAATACACAGGTGAGAGTGAAGATCAGGAAGAAGCATTCGGATTCCTGACCACCGCACTGATGGTTGGTTTTGCGCTGATATTTTTAGTCATGCTTGCAAAATTCAACAGCATTGTCTCTCCTCTCATTATCATGACGGCAGTTGGACTGAGTCTGACTGGTGTGCTTCTGGGATTGATTCTAACGCGAACACCTTTTGGACTTATGACCTTCATTGGGATCATCTCCCTGGCAGGCATTGTGTGTGTGAACAACATTGTTCTGCTCGACTATGTAAAACAACTCACGGAACAGGGACTCAAGAAGAAAAATGCGATCATTGAAGCAGGTCTGATCCGTTTCAGACCGGTAATACTGACGGCTCTTACCACAATTTTAGGTCTCGTTCCCCTGACATTCGGTATCAACATCGATTTTGTTGAACTGTTCAGATCCTTCGATCCCAAACTTCAGTTTGGCTCTGAAAACACTGCATTCTGGGGACCTATGGGAATCGCAATCATCAGTGGCCTTACCTTTGCGACATTTCTCACTCTGGTTGTGGTTCCGGTCCTTTATTCCGCTTTTGACTCAGTATCGGAGAGGCTGAAAAGTGTATGGTACAGTGATACAACCCTGTAAGAATCAGAGAGCCATCTGTTGTAAAAATTCACTATTTTTTCACTTTGACAGAAACTGAAAGAAATCGAACACTGTAGTGATACAAAGACCGCAAAGCCTCTATCTGCTGCTGATGAGCCTGCTTAATCTGAGTGTCTTCAAGACTTCCGTTTACAGCAGGGCAATGGCTGATCCGGCCGTTTGGATCGGTTCCGGATTTGCTCTCTCTCTTACTCTGGCTATGTTCACCGGCTTTATTGCAATTTTTCTGTACAAAAAACGGGGATTGCAGCTCAATGTGGTAAAGTGGGGGACTTTTCTGCAAATCGTAGCTTTTGGCTTTTCTTCCGGAATACTCTTTTCTCTGGGTGGTTTCGGAACCTTTCTGGTGCGTGAAAGCGTGGGTGTAATGATTATTTTAGCAGGCCTTCTCTTCTATTGGTTAGCGGGGAAAAACATCAGAAAGGATGAGGAACTGGTAAAGTCGGCAGACAGAATCCGGTGACACTCAAAAAAGAGACCGAACCATCGCTTTTAAGGCTGACCATCCTGCTCTTTGCAGGGCTGATCTGTTTTGGAATGGCTCCCATTCTGGTGCGTTATGCCACGGATACGGATCCCATTACACTTGCGGCGCTGAGATGCATTTTTGCAGTGTTTATACTGCTGCCCTATTGGCTCAGGAAAAGAGTATCACTGCCTGAAATGCGCAGTAATGGAACCAAACCGATCCTGATCGCTGCTGCGGGGATAGCGTTGGGACTTCATTTCAGTCTCTGGATCACCTCACTCGACTACACCTCTGTGGCATCTGCATCTGTACTGGTGACGATTCACCCGGTAATGCTTATTGTCGCAGAAAGGCTGATTTTCAAGAAAAACTTCAGACCTTTGGTCTGGATCGGGGTTCTTGTTGCTTTCGGTGGATCCCTGCTGCTCGGGCTTGCAGATGATACCGGTTCCGAACTTTTTCCCAATGCGCTCACCGGAAATTTTCTCGCTTTTTCCGCAGCGGTCGTATTTGTGGTCTATTTCATGATCGGCCGGAAAATCAGGCAAACTACAGAATGGATAGACTACGTATTCAATGTCTATCTCTTTGCAGCAATTTTTTGCGTGGTACTCACTATTATCTGGACAGGCGGAATACCACTACCCGGTAAAATGGGGATTCTGATGGGGATTGCGCTGGCTGCAGGCCCCACGATAATCGGGCACGGATCGATGAACTACGCGGTGAAATATGTATCTCCGACACTGCTCTCTACGCTAATCCTCTCAGAAGCAGTTCTCGCAGCTGTGGCAGCTTTTTTTCTGTTTGGTGAAATCCCGGCGGCACTGTCCATTTTCGCAATGATTTTGATCATGGCCGGAGTAAGTCTCAGCTGGTCGAGAAGGATGGTCAGAAAGAGAGACTCCTCATGAAACAAAATATGAATTAGAGGGTTAGCAAGGGATTCGGCAGGAATGTGAAATCCGGGAGTTTGTACGCCTAATGGAAAAGCGGTATATTTATATCTGGCTGAAGCAGTAGAAAACTCCGAAAACTAAAACAATGGCATATTAGGCAGGAGCTTTTAGTAAGACGTATTTAGCAAACAAATACAGATAAGCGGATCTATTGTTTATTAGAGACATGAAAAATTCCTATCACATAACAGTAACTCAGGGCAAGGTAACCTAGCAATTCCGGTCACTCCCGTTTTTTCAGCCATTGAACAGGAACCAACCTGTAATTCATGGAGATTATACCCAAAAAAATAATTTCAAATTCATTATCAGTTCTGATACTGACCGTATTGATGTACGGATGTGGCAGCCAAACCGGCGGCAACGAAGTCCCAAGAGGCAGTCAGTTTGTGCTGAGCGACATCGATCCGGTAGAACGTGATTTCTTTGATATAAAGAATAGCGGTGTATTGAGAATGATTACCTACTACAGCTCCAATACCTATTTTCTGAATCAGGGAATTGAAGTTGGATTTGAGTATGAACTGATGAAAGAATTTGCCCGAGAACATGATCTTGCTCTGGAGGTGATCATTGTTGGAGCTGAAGAAAACCCGTTTGATCTGCTGAATGAGGGGGTCGGGGATGTGATCGCAGCGAACTACACCATTACTCCGGAACGAAGAAATGTGGCCGGATTTACCAGACCGTACAATATTGTAGATCAGATTGTAGTCTATTCGATGAAAGAGAGCCTGAGGCCTCAGACCATAGAAGAACTTTCAGGATCGGGGATCCCTGTTTCTGTACGGCGTAACAGTTCATACTATTTCAGGCTCATGGATCTTGTTGAACAGGGATATGAGCTGGAAATTGACATTATCTCAGATGCCATGGATACCGAGGCAACACTTCTTCGGGTTGCCAATGGAGATCTGCGTGCGACAGTTGCAGATGACAATATGTTTCATGCGGTGAACCGTTATCTGGAGGGGCTCTATACCGGACCGGTTATTTCAGAGGCAGATACCATCGCATGGGCAATCCGTTCGAATGCACCGGATCTTGAGAGCAGAATGAACCGCTACCTGCACAGACATTTTCGCTTTAATGAGGAGAGACAACCGAGAAGATCAACGTTTTTGAATGTATTGAGACGAAAATACTTTGAAGAGAGCCGTCAGATGGCTGAGTATTACAATCCCGAGTGGCAGTATCAGTCACTCGGAATCATTTCTCCTTATGATGATATGGTAAAAATGGTGGCTGATTCGCTGGATCTTGACTGGTTGCTGATAACCGCGATGATTGCTCAGGAGTCTGGTTTTAATCCAAACAGTAAAAGCTGGGCAGGAGCTGTTGGTCTGATGCAGATTATACCGAGGTTTGTGGAAACGCCTTACGAATTGCTCTATGATGAGATGACCAATCTGCAGGTGGGTGCATCCATCTTCAGAGAGCATCTGGATCACTATTCCTACATGGATCCGGATAATCAGGTAGCGTTTGCACTCGCTACATACAACGTAGGTCTTGGGCACATGGCAGATGCACGGCGACTCGTTATCGACAGAAACAGGAATCCCAATCAGTGGAGTGAGGTATCAGAGGCGCTTCTCAGGCTTATGCAGCGCAGATATTATGAACAAGCCCGATTTGGATTTGCGAGAGGAATTGAGCCCGTTCAGTATGTTGAAGAAATACTCAACAGGTACAGAACATATCAGGCGATCATCGCACTTGCAGAATCCCAGCAGCAGGGAGGATTTACAAATCTGACCGGATTCTCCGCAATTACGCGTCAGCCTTGATCACCATGAGGGTCAGATCGTCAATCAGTCTGTTTTCACAATAGGCGTTTACATCTTCAACAATTGCATTCATCAGCTGCGATGATGAAAGGTTTCTCGACTTCAGGATGATCTGCCGTAACCGTTCTGTGCCATACTCTTCTTCATTTTCCGGATGGGGTGCTTCATCGATTCCATCTGTATAACAGACCAGGATATCACCGGGATTGAGCTGAACATCAGATTGTTCGTAAGGGGTGAGAGTTTCCAGTGCCCCGAGCAGAAGCCCGCCCTTATTCAGCTCTTCAAAATCTGTGGAATTATTTCTCAGTAAAAGAGGCGGATTATGTCCTGCATTTACGTAGCGGAGGATTTTATGAGTACTGAGGTATTTGGCCCAGAAAAAAGTGATGAATTTATCAGAGGGTGTGTTTTTAAAAATCAGATTATTGATTCTTTCGGTAGCTTCCGACAATGATATTTCCACAGGAAGCAATACATGAAGCATTGATTGCAGATTTGCCATCAAAAGTGCTGCGGGAACCCCTTTACCGGTAACATCCGCGATCGCGAAAATAGTGTTTCCATCCGGGGTTGTTGCCACATCAAAGTAGTCGCCTCCCACTTCCCTGGAAGAGATGGAGGTTACAGAAAAATCGATCCCGCTTACAACAGGTACCGGATCGGGAAACAGCCCCTTCTGGATAGATTTCGCAATTGAAAGTTCCTCCTCCATTCTCTCCTTGTCGATACGCTCTTCCAAAAAGTAGGTTTTCTGGATGGAAATAACCGCAAGATTTGCCAGAGACCTGAGAAAATTGATATCACTTTCGTTAAATGGGATCTGATTCGCACGTTCTCCAACACCAATAACCGCTACCTTCCTGTTTTGAATTGAGACAGTAAAAAGCATGGATATTTCGTGCTCTTTGAGCCATGGATAGCTGTTCCTGAAATGCTTGTCAATAATCAGAATGTCGTCATTCGCATTTTCAAAAATTTCCTCAATGGCGGATGGATCAGGTTCTGTCTTTATTCCGCTGGAAGAGAGCAGGGTTGTGCGTTCCTGATTTTTATAGATCAGAAAAAAAGTCCGGATAAAAAGCTGACCGAGAAGCGCAAATTTAAAAATCCTCGATATCTTTTCTCTGTCAACCAGTAAGTTAAACTCCTTGGAGAGGTCAAACAGCGTGTTCAGCTCATGTATTCTCCGATCAAGGTTACGATACGTCTTGTTCAGTTCATTAAAGAGTTCGGAATTGACAAGAGCCGCTGTCGAAATGATGCAGAGCGCTTCAGCAAATTCAATATCCTGAAGGGAGAACTCATTCCCGGACGCCCTTGAACCGATCAGCAGAAAACCGTGATGGTTATTACTGGTTCGGAGATTGAACAGAAGGCTTTTCTCCGGCTCGGCTGCGATTGCCGGAAACTCATCAGATGCCTCAGACAGCGGGAACCATGATTTTTGCCGCTGTCCCTCTTCGCTGACGATGGGAATAACCTCATCGACTTTAATAGCGGTAAAGCCTTTTACACCCTTCAGAAGATAATTTCCGGTAACACTGTCATATATGAACAGAGCTGCTTTGGTAACGAGAAGCCTTCCCATGAGGATGAGAAGAAGGTTGTTGATGATAAATTCAGAATCCCTGGATTCGACCAGCAAACGGCTTGTCTCCAGAACAGTTTTCAGTTCAAAACCGGAATAAAAATCATCATTTGATCTGCTTGAAACCATTCAGGATTCGATTCGGTTTTTACACATACAGAGCGTGTTCAGGTTGTCTGTCTTGCTGTACCGTACCTCGTCCATCAGCTTGCGCATTAAATGCACCCCCATTCCGCCTCTTTTCTTCTGAGCGATCTGCTTTTTAAGGCTGGGCTTTTGATATTTCTTTTTATCAAAAGGCTCCCCCTGATCCGTGATTACGATCATAAATTTCTCATCATCTACAGTGATAACAATACCAATCTCTTTAGAGGGGTCATACTTGTAGGCGTGTTTGATAATGTTGGTACAGGCTTCGTCCACAGCAAGGCGAATATCAGCAATTTCCTTATCATTAAACCCATGAAGTCCGGCGTGCATGGATACAAACTCCCTCACTTCCGAAAGATGCTCGGTAGAGGCCTTGATGATTTTATGATAAGAAAATGCTTTCACCTTCCTTAAACCATTCTATGGATTGTCATCGAAAAACTTCTCAACAGCTTCACTTTCGTCAGGAAAGATGTCATAGAGTGTCGGAAAGCCCAGTAAGTCAAATACGTTATAAACCTTATCGTTCATATTTGTGAGTTTGATATCACCTCCGGTACTTCTCACATCTTCTATGTAGGCCATGAATACTCCCAAACCGGCACTGGCGATATACTCCAACTCACTGAAATTGACGATAATTCTACCCTTATTACTGCGTATTAACTCCTTGAGCGTCTCTTCAAGTCTGGAAGCTGTATGGGCATCCAGTTCACCTTGAAGCTCCAGAACTTCCAGGCCATTATGGGTACGGTGACTAATATTGAAAGTTTTCATACCGGCGGTCATTTAATAGAATAGGTTTGTAAGCAATATAGAGTCTTCAGCGATCGCTTAAAAATAAAGATACGAATAGAAGAGTGGCAAGTTTCAAAAAAAAGAGGGTATCACACCTATCCGGTGTGATACCCTGACTATTCATCAAGAGAGACGCTACTTGAGCGCATATCTATATTACCAAAAATGAACGGAAAACTACAAACTAATTTTAGGATAATGAGGTCTATTTTTCATCTACATAATTTTCAATAACTTATGCTATTAAAAAATGCAAAATTAAGAATATTTTGAGGGGTTAATAGGAATTAAAGACAGGAAAAACCGAAAATTTTCTGCGTTATACTTTACCGGCGGAAGCCGGAATTATTTTGGAGTGTGCGCAGAAAAAGGTGCTTTCGCAGATTCAGTTCCCTGATAAAAAGATTCCGTTTTAATAATGAGAGGCTTGGAAAGGGATCATTGAAGAAGGCAGTAATCAGAGGCCTGTAAGGGTTTGCCCCAACCAAAAAAAAAGCCGGAGCGTATTCAGCTCCGGCTTATTGAAATCGAGTAAGTCGGAATTAATCCAGGCTCATAATTTTAAGATTTCTGAACCAGACGTCGTCATTATGATCCTGCAGGCCGATATAGCCTGGCTGATCAATTCCAAAGACATCCAATGGGGCAAATTTACTTTCTGCAACCATCTCGTCCCATTCCGGGGTTCCAAGTTCGAATTCCACTACCACTTCTCCATTCTGGATATGGGTAACAGATCCGTTATTCACAATGATTTCCACCTCATTCCACTCGCCATGTCCGCGAAAGTTCTGCGGAACGGCTGGGATCAGGTCATAGAGACTTCCGGCTTTGCGATTACCATCAATTCCCTGATTGGCATCGGGATGATTCTCATTGTCCAGAATCTGCATTTCAGGGGCTGAGTGCCAGATAGGCCTTCCTTCGATCTCTTGAGAGAGATAGAATATCCCTGAGTTTGCGCCTTCGGCTGCTTTCCACTCGAGCTTCAGATGGAAGTTGTGGAATTTGGCGTCATAGATAATGTCGCCGGGCCGTGCACCGGCCTCCACTCTTAGTGTCCCATCCTCGATAACCCAGCCACTTTCAGGAAATGCATCCCTGTTGTAGCCACGCCACCCGTCGGTGGTTTCTCCGTCAAACATCAGGATCCAACCCTCTTCGAGTTCAGCTTCAGTGAGTGTGTTATTCATTGAGACAGCCTCTGCTGCAGGAGCCTCTGCTTCTTCGCCGGAAGCACAGGCGGCAAGAAAACCTGCCGCCAGTGCAATGACGATAACCATGTTTGTTAATTTAATCATCATTTTTTGATTATAATTTTTTCACGGTTATGCCGGCATGTCCGGGAGATCCCAGCCATCGCGATAGTTGGTCTTGATCAGGCTGTTGGCAAACTCCTGAGCATTCATCGGATCGGTCATATCACGACGGAAGGACGGATGGCCATCCTCGATGGTGAATCCATCTTCAATGATGATTCTCAGTGTTTCATCCGGGTTGATGTTCGTGAACTGCATATTCTCACCATCCCAGTGCAGCTCCTTATTCAGGCCTTGCAGACGAACAGCAAGAACACCCATAACAACCATCTCATTAAAAGGTCCGGCATCCTTGAATGCAGATTTGGTCTCTACACGGCTTTCAGGGCTTTCCTTACAGGCTCTGACCCAATCCATGTAATGGCCAAGTTCCACTCTTCTTTCGGTCTTCGGAGTATCCGGTCTTCTTCCGGAGAGCAACCAGGGGCTGGCTCCGTAGCAACCACATACCAGGGTGTCTTTGGATCCGTGGAAAATAACGCCACCGCCTCTGTGATTCAGGCTGCCGTTGGATGGCCACTCTTCAGGCTTGTATCTCTGTGCTTCAACCCAGCCTTCAGGTTTCA
Source organism: Balneolaceae bacterium (assembly GCA_007693745.1). Lineage (GTDB taxonomy): Bacteria > Bacteroidota > Rhodothermia > Balneolales > Balneolaceae > Rhodohalobacter. The sequence goes on along the minus strand of REDA01000062.1, from coordinate 1,017 downwards.
CCGGCTGCAGACCTCCGTCATACCAGTCGATCGTCACTTCAGGAAGATGGCCAAAGCTGCTTTCTCTTTCAGGATAGATCAGCTGAACCTTCTGGGAAACAGGAGCGGAGTCTCTCAGCAACATTGAGGAACTGCCCTGTACTCTGGTTGGATAACCCAGTTCAAGAGATTTGAAAGGTGCTTCAAGAATGTGGCAGGCCATATCACCCAGCGCACCGGTTCCGAAATCCCACCATCCTCTGAAGTTCCAGGGTGTGTAGATTTCATGGTACGGTCTCATTCTGGCCGGTCCTACGAAAAGATCCCAGTTGAATGTATCAGGTACTGCCATCTCCTCACTCGGAGTGTTCAGACCCTGTGGCCAGATAGGTCTGTCAGTAAAGGCTTCAATGTGGGTTACTTCACCGATTTCACCGGCGCGGATCCATTCGATCATCAGGTTTACACCTTCATCAGAGGAACCCTGATTTCCCATTTGGGTTGCTACTTGATACTCTTCAGCAAGTTTGGTGAGAAGCCTGGATTCATACACAGTGTGTGTCAGTGGCTTTTCAACATAGACATGCTTCCCTGCAGTCATGGCATGAGCAGCCTGAATCGCATGAGTATGATCCGATCCTGCTACCATAACAGCATCAATATCATCCATCATTTCATCGTACATCACTCTCCAGTCCCAGAATTTCTTTGCATTCGGGAAGTAGTCGAAGCAACGCTGTGAATATCTCCAGTCAACGTCGCACAGAGCAACAATATTTTCAGATTCCATTTGACGCAGTACGCCGAATCCCCGACCACCTACACCAATACCTGCGATGTTAAGCTTGTCACTGGGGGCTTTGTGTCCCAGTCCGCTTACAACACTGCTTGGTACAATGGTGAATGCTGCAGTTGCTGCAGCACTTGAGGCTAAGAACTGGCGACGGGAGAAACCGCTCTTAGTTACTTTTTTTCCTGATTCATTCATAATTTGAATTGGTTTATTTTAGATTTAGTGAAAAAGATGGTCAGGATATG
>REDA01000088.1 GCA_007693745.1 Balneolaceae bacterium | reverse complement strand
CTACGGAAAAAGACTGCGCGCCTAAAGGCACTTGTGTTTTTCCTTCGATTCACAGCCTTGATCTTTTGGTTACTTTTGCATCAAGGCAAAAGTAACATAGAAAAAACTCTATCACTCATCCCCACCATCAAGACAAAAAGAACAAAGAAAAGACCATCACCCGAAACAAGAAACCAGAAACCAGAAACCAGAAACCAGAAACAAGAAACCAGAAACCACAAACAACAAACCCAACCCCCCCTTTGAAATCTCCCCAAAAACCCCTAAATTTCCCTGCTCTGTTACCGGCACTCCGCACGGTGACTGTTTCCAATTACGGAAGACAACCAAAGAAAATCTGAAGAATGAAACAAGATTTCTACGAAATGACCTACATTCTGAATCCTGTCCTCGATGAGGAGCGGTTCAAGGAGTTGGTGTCATTTATTCATAAGCTGATTGCAGATAACGGTGGCGAAGTTGCCGAAACCGATGAGTGGGGCGCGAAAAAACTGGCCTACGATATCGACGGAAAAGGAACCGGATACTACGTGAACCTCTATTTTAACGCTCCGGCTCCTGCCATTGAAGTGGTTGAGCGGGCCATGCGTATCAGCGACGACGTACTACGCTATATCACCCTGAAGTATGATGCCAAGATGCTGCGTCACTACGAACTTCGTAAAAAAGGTGAACTGCCTCAGTTTTTTGTGCAGGATGAAGATGAACCCAAAGAAGATGATAACTAAGGAGGCCGGCTATGATTAATAATCCATCACACCCGAAAAAAGGGCATCTGAAAAGCAAAACCTGCAAGTTCACACAAGCCGGATTTGAATATATAGACTACAAACAAACCGACATCCTGGAGCGCTTTATCAACGATCAGGGAAAAATTCTTCCCAGAAGAGTTACCGGAATCAGTGCCAAACATCAGCGGATGCTGGCTACAGCGATCAAAAGAGCCCGGTTTATCGGGTTGCTTCCATTCGTTAACGTAAATGTGAGATAAGAGGTTTGCTATGAAACTGCTGTTAAAAGAAGATATCGAAAAACTGGGCGCTGCCGGCGAACTTGTGGATGTGAAACCGGGGTATGGCAGAAACTTTCTGATCCCCCAGGGAAAGGCTGCACTGGCAACCCCGGGAGCCATCCGACAGTATGAAAACATGAAGCGGGAAGCTGAAATTCGCGCCGAACTGACTGTGGAGGCAGCCAAAGAGCTTGCAACTCAGCTGGAAGCCACTTCTGTGACGATTGCCGCGAAAGTAGGGGAAGATGAGAAAATCTTCGGAACCGTTACCAATATTCAGGTTGCGGATGCCCTCGAGGAACGCGGTATCGTGATCGACAGAAGAAAGATTTCAATAGATCAGGATATTAAGGCACTCGGCGAGTACAGCGCTACGGTGAATCTGCTCGGCGACCTGAACCCCAAAGTAAAAGTTTGGGTTGTTAAGGAAGAGTGATCTTCTCCCTGTTCTTAACGCATTAATTCTGTTCTGATGAATCTTTCATCACTTGTGAAAGCTATCGTTATGGGGTTTGCACTTTTCGTGCTCACCCCATTTTTTATATTCGGCCAGCTTCTGGATCCGGCTGCCTATCAGATCACTTCGGCTCCCGATACCGTGATGGCAGGGGAGGTATTCCCGGTAACGGTTACGGTGACCATCGATGGGGAGTGGTATCTCTACTCTGTTCATAATGCACCTGATGCCGGCCCTTTTCCAACCGCTTTCTCTTCCGGCTCCGCCTCCATGGCCGTGGCGGGGGAGGTCTCCGAAAGTGAAGCCGAGATTAAATTTGATCCCAATTTCAATACCGACCTCGGAATGCACTCCGGCTCCGCCGAATTTGTGATTCCGGTCGCGTTTCGACCCGGGCTGGAGGGGTCACAAACCATTTTGCTAGAAGTTCTCTACCAGCTCTGTGATGATGTCTCCTGCCTGCCGCCTAAAACCAAACCGATAGAGGGCACGGTTTTACTTGAGGGCGTTTCTGACTCCCCCTTCACTGATTTTCCGGAGCCGGCAGAAGAGCAACTGGAGTTTGAACTGACCAGCAGTTCAGATGTGGGAGCAGACTCCGTCTGGGGATATTTGTGGCTCGCCATGATGGCCGGCTTTGCAGCGCTGCTCACCCCCTGCGTATTTCCGCTGATTCCGCTCGTGGTTTCCTATTTTTCCAATCAGCCCGGTGCCGCTGAAGGCATGAAAACCAGCTGGGGACAGGCGATCATCTTCGGTATCTCCATTGTGCTGATCTTTACCGCCATCGGGGCACTCCTGGCGCTTATTCTGGGTGTGTCGGGAGTCAGTCAGTTTGCCTCCAATCCCTGGGTAAATGTGATTATCGGTGTGATGTTTCTCTTTTTTGGCATCAGCCTGCTGGGCGCATTTGAACTGAGGCTGCCCTACAAACTGACCAACTGGCTGAACCGTAAAAGCAACGAAGGGAGCGGGGTTGTCGGCACACTGTTTATGGGATTCACCATCAGTGCAGTCTCTTTTTCCTGTACCGCACCATTTGTAGGCGCGATACTGGCCGCCACCACCGGGGGGGAATGGTTTTTCCCGATCGTAGGAATGCTCGGCTTTTCAACGGCATTTGCCAGCCCGTTTGTACTTTTTGCCATGTTTCCCGGATACCTGGAGAGGCTGCCGAAAAGCGGAGCCTGGATGAACGTGGTCAAAGTAATTCTCGGCATTATTATACTTGCGGCTTCCGTCAAATTTCTGGCCAATGCCGATATCATCTGGCAATGGGGACTCATTTCGCGTCCCCTGGGCATCGCTGTCTGGATCACACTCTTTTTCATCGCAGGATTCTACCTGCTGGGTCTTTTTGCACTGCACGGTGAGAAACGGCCCGAGTCGATTACAACGGGAAGACTGATGCTCTCCATGCCTTTTCTCCTCTTTTCATTCTACCTGCTGCCCGGCCTGATGGGGGCATCGCTGGGTATCTGGGATGCGTGGCTGCCCGCACGGCAGGCCACGGATGTGAGTGTGGTACGCTCGATCTCCAATGCCGGTGGGGGCGGGACCGTTGAGGCCTACTGGTCGGATGATTTCGATCAGTCTGTGGAGAACGCCATTGCTGCAAACAGGCCTGTATTCATCGATTTTACGGGATACACCTGTACGAACTGCAGAGCCATGGAAAGCACAGTGTTTCCGCTTGCAAATATCATGGAGCGATTCGATCAGATGGAGAGAGTGAAACTCTACACCGATGGCGGACAACGGGCTGCGGAAAATCAGCGGTTTCAGTTTGAACTGACGGGTACGGTTGCCCTGCCAACCTATGTGATTCTGGATCCGGAAAGCGGACGCGTGCTGGATCAGCTGATCGGATTTACACGCGCCCAGGAGTTTGAACGTTTTCTCGACCGGGGTCTGGAAAGACACAGCCGAATCTCCGGTAATTGAGCCATTTAAAAAAAAACAGTTTAAAAATATTTACACGATTTTTCTTAAAAGAAGTAGCGTCATCTATTGCATATAAGCAGTTTCTTTTGGATTTTGCAACTTCTGCGTCAAACCATAAAATTAATCTAACTATGAATATCAAATTTAACACCCTGACCATATTAGTCCTGTTTATTTCATTGGGGATTCTCTTTAGTTCCTGCCGTACCAAGGAAGAGATCGTACAACCGGAACCGCAACCTGTGGTTGTTGAAGAGGTACAAGAGGAAGTATTTGAAGAAGAGGAAGTTGCTCCGGAGCCTGCTCGCGTGGAAGAGCTGGGAACAATCAATTTTGATTTCGACATGTACACAATCACAAACCGTGCGGCCATGATCCTGTCGGATAACGTTTCACTTCTCCGTGACAAACCGGATGTAAGGGTACGTGTGGATGCATATACTGACCATGTGGGTGGTGATCAGTACAACCTGAGGCTGAGCCTCAGAAGAGCCGCTGCAGTGGTGGATTTTTACACACGCAATGGTGTTGATCAGTCAAGAATTGACTCCCGCGGACTTGGTAAGGCTCCGATTCCCTGCACAGAGGCAGAAATGGATACTCATTCACCAGGCTGTGAGAAAAACCGACGGGCTGAATCGCATCCGATCAACCCTACATGGTAAATAGTTTAAAAAACGCATCCAACCGGATGCGTTTTTTTTTGATCTTTAAACGAAACCCGGGTATTCATCAGAAATAAAAAGGGTTCAAAGGCGAGTAAAGAAAAAATAACCTCAGATTGTAATTTTTTTTCTATTCGGTTTGGCACTTGGTCTTTGCTTCTGATATATTCCAAGATGTAAACACAAAGGATGGGATGTAGGTCAGTAATAAAAGAAGAGATTCAGGCATTTTGAATTTTGACTTTGAATACCAAATGATCTATTATTTTATCTAACTAATTAGCTTTAAACCAAAACATAACGAGGAGTAATAGTATGACTTCATCTTTAGCTCTCTTTTTTCTTCAAGCTGGGGCTGATGCTGGCTTTTTTAATGTATTAGTGGAAAAATTTAACGAAGGTGGCGAATTTATGTGGCCGGTACTTATTGCGCTCGTTCTCGGGCTTGCAATATTTCTGGAACGCATTATCACCTTAAACCTTGCAGATATCAACACAAGAAAGTTTGTACTTGAAGTGCAACAGGCACTGCAGGAGGGAGGCATCCCGGCTGCACAGGAATTGTGTGCCAAAACAAGAGGCCCGGTAGCTTCTGTATTCCAGGCTGGCTTAATGAGGGCAGATGAGGGAATTGATGCTGCTGAAAAAGCCATTACAACCTACGGATCCATCGAGATGAGTTTTCTTGAGAGAGGACTTGTGTGGCTCTCACTGTTTATCGCCATCGCACCGCTGCTTGGATTCCTCGGTACCGTTGTGGGGATGATTGAGGCCTTTGACGCGATTGAAGCGGCAGCAGATATTTCCCCAAGTCTGGTTGCAAGGGGTATTAAAATTGCTCTTTTGACAACTGCAGGCGGTCTTTTGGCCGGTATTATCCTTCAAATTGGATATAACTACTGTGTCTCCAAGATTGACAGGCTTATTGCGGATATGGAAGAGAGTTCTATTACACTGATCGACTCTATTGTACTCTTGAAGGAAGGAAAGCAGATCGTGGCCGATGCTTCTGAAGGAAGCGAAGAAGCCTGATTCTGATCTGTCGTCTCTAATTGTAACCCTTAATGGTAATGTACAATGATTAATAGTGTAGCAGTTGGTATTGCATTGGCGCTGATCGGTATCGGAGTTTTAGGTATTGTCGTTTCCGGTATTCGAAATTTGATCAATGGAAAATCAGAAATTAAGAAAGTAACCGTGATGCTTGTTCCGATACTCATTTTTGTAGCTTCATACTTTGCAATGGGTACATTTGAACAGGCCGGTGTACTGACCATGGTTGTGATGATGATTTTAATGATCATCTCAATTGTGATTACAGGTACCCGTGGAACCTTCAAATTTTAGAAGATATGTTTAAGAAAAGAGGAAGAGGCGATGCAGAAATTCCTATGTCGTCTCTTGCGGATATCGCGTTCCTGCTTCTTGTTTTCTTCCTGGTGGTTACAACCATCGATGTGGACACCGGTATCGGGCTGATCTTGCCGCCCATACCCGACGACATCGAACCGCCACCGGTCAGAGAACGGAATCTGATGAACATTCTGGTAAATGCGCAGGGTATGGTTCTGATTAATGAACAACCGGCAGCCATAGCCAATGTTCGGGAGACCGTGAAGCGATTTATCGACAATAACGGAGTAGATCCTGATCTCTCTGAATCACCTGATGATGCGATCGTATCCATCAAAACCGACCGAAGAACTCCCTATAACGTCTATATCGACATGATCGATGAGGTTATGGGAGCGTACGAGGAACTGAGGCATCAGGCTTCCATGGAAAGGTTTGGTGTCCCTTTTAGCTCTCTGGAGCAGGGTAGTGAGCGACGGGCTGAGATTCAGGAACTTTATCCTAAGAAAATATCCATTGCAGAGCCTGATGAGGGGTAATCACTATGTCTAAATTCAAAAAGAAACAAGCGAATACCAAACAGAGTGTGCCTACGTCTGCTATGCCGGATGTTGTGTTCATGCTGTTGATTTTCTTCATGGTTACCACAGTTCTTCGCGAAGTGGAGCTGCAGGTGCAAATTGATTATGTTGCAGCTGAGAATATTGAAAAAATCGAACAGAAACGTTTGGTAAGTTACATCTATATCGGTCCCCAGCGATTGGGAGCCGGAAGAGTCGGGGATACCAGGGTTCAGATTGATGATGCACTGGTTGATGATATCGGAGCAATCCGAAATATCATGTATGACAAGATTATGGAACAGCCAAGGCTGATCGTTTCTCTTAGGGTCGACAGAGATTCTGAATTCGGAATCATCACTGATGTTAAGCAGGAACTGCGGCATGCAGGCGCCTTGAGAATCAACTACTCAACCCGACGTCAGATTTAATTCTGTCTGTTTTTCTCTTACTTGAAAAGGCGGATGTCATAAGACATTCGCCTTTTTTTTTGGTTTTTGTTTTGCTCTTTGAGGGATGCCAAAAAACTCCTAAGTTTTTTTCTTTCTTACTTTTGCCTTGATGCAAAAGTAAGCAAAAAATCAAGGCTGTGAACACTCTGGCGGGTCGTTTCGGGAGCTGCCGCTGCACCCATTTAAGGTCCATAGCAGGCAGCCCCAGCACCTCTGAAGAGCCGGTAGAAATGGCTGCGGCCGCGGCTGCTCCCTCCACTAAAAACACCCGCCAGACTATTCAAGGCCGAAAGGGATGCTTTTCAACTATTTTCCACCCTGAACACTCAAAGCACGTGCCCCACGGATCAAGGCCGAAAGGGATCCTAATTTTACTTGTATCCCACTTGATCACCCAACGCATCCGCCAACCATTCAAGGCCGGCTTGTTTGGATATAGATCGATACAGTGTATACCTTGCCCCTACGATTCTGCATCAACAAGGGCAGGAATGCTACACTAGAACCCTTGCCCCAACGGGGTAACATTAATAGGGTCGGATGGATATTCGATATGCCCTGCCCTGAAGGGGCAGCATCATTAGGACCGGATGGATACACTACATCCCTTGCGCTGAAAGTGCAACATCCGCGAAAAATTTGATTCCGCATTCCTTTGCCAACGAGGGCAACATTAATACACCCTAATCCTTTGGTGAAGCAGA
>REDA01000059.1 GCA_007693745.1 Balneolaceae bacterium | reverse complement strand
ATCTATCAGTGTTGCCTCCTTTATTACTTCAAAGAAAAGAGATCAAGTCAATACGACTGTATGTTCCCTCTGGTACAGTGATGCCTGAGGAATTACCTACCATGTACTATCAACCTTCTAAGTTCAACCCTAATTTCCAAAAATTTATTAAAAATGACCTATTGTCTTTTCAACCTGATGTCATTTTTGTGCCTACAGCACGTAGATTTAAATTTGGTGATGTGCCTGTTGTGAATATGATCCGAAATATGGAACCACTGGCTGTACCATATGGGGAAAATCCTTTAATTGAAAAGGTAAAAAACTTTTTCCGTGCAAGGGAAGCCAGGATGGTCACAAAAAAAGCACATCGAATTATTGCAGTTTCTGAACATGTAAAGGATTTCCTGACACATGAATGGGAAATATCATCGGAAAAAATTGGAATAGTCTATCATGGAATTAATAATCAAGATTTAAATCAGCGCACCATTCAGAAACCATTAAACGTAACCATTAATAATAGATTTCTTTTTACTGCCGGTTCAATTCGTCCCGCTCGTGGACTTGAAGATTTGATAAAGGCAATTCCACATATAATTTCCACTTTTCCCGATCTTTCAGTTCTGATTGCAGGGAAGGTTGATCCTGGAATGGAGACCTACTATAATAGTTTATTGAAACTTTCAGAGAGTTTATCAGTTCAAAACATTATTCTATGGATTGGACAACTGCCTTCGCATGAAATGGAATGGTGCTTTAGAAATTGCAGTGCTTTTGTGATGACCAGCAGGGCCGAAGCTTGCCCTAATACCGTTTTGGAATCAATGAGTTTTGGATCTGTCTCAATTAGTACAGATACAGACCCGATGCCTGAGTTTTATAAAAATAATGCATTCTATTACAATTCCGGACATCATGAATCACTTTCAAAGGCTATTTTTAAAGTTTTAAACATGTCGGAAAGCCAACTTCAGAAATACTCTGAAAAAGCAGTGGATCAGGCAAAGTTATTCTCCTGGAAAATTTGTGCTGAAAATACGGTTTTGGAGTTGCAAAAGGCTATAAGTAAAACTGACTATATTAGGTTGATCGATTGAAAAAATTTTGGATCATTTCCGAGCTATTCCACCCTGATGAGGTATCTACAGGCTATGTCATGACTCGGCTTGCTCAGAAATTGAGCCATGAGGTCGACATCGGCGTAATCTGCGGACCAATTCATGATCTGAAAATATTGACATCAAAGGATAAATTGGAAGATGAAATTCAGGTTTTACGAACCGGATTCCGAATTTCAGGGTCAAAAAAGCTGCCTGTCCGACTGTTTAATATTTTTTTTCTTTGTATCGCAATTTCGATGAAAGTATTGATTCATACAAGAAAAGGGGATAAGGTAATCATGGTTACAAATCCCCCAATATTGGTTCCGTTTCTCTCTTTTTTAAAAAAAATCAAAAATTTTGAATTAAATATCATCGTGCATGATGTGTTTCCTGAAAATGCTATCGCTGTCGGCATTCTGAAAAAAAGTTCAATTATTTCAAAATTTTTAAAGTTTCTCTACAATAAATCATATCAGACATCAAAAAAGCTTGTTGTTGTTGGAGAAGATATGCTTGACGTATTTAAAGAGAAAATCGGTGATCGCGAAATTCCTATGAAAGTCATTACAAACTGGGCTGATCACCTTCAAATTTATCCTTTGCCAAATCAGAGTATTTCAAGCTATTACAATAAAAATCTGGATGATAAGGTTGTATTGCAGTTTGCCGGAAATATTGGGCGCGTACAGGGGCTTGAACAACTATTCGACCTGATGATTAAGGTGAATAATCAAAACTTTTCAATTATGATGATTGGTAATGGTGCATTTCAGCCGTTACTCTATCAGAAAAAATTGGATCATGATCTCGATCACATCCATTTTTGTGGTGAAAAACCAAGAGATGAACAGATTACATTTTTAAACGCTTGTCACATTTCGATCATAACTCTGCATCAGGGGATGTTTGGTTTGGGGGTTCCCTCAAAAGTGTATAATGTTTTAGCCGCTGGCAAACCAATTCTGTATCTTGGAGATCGTGACTCTGAAATTAGTCGCTATATAAAGGAGTATGATGTCGGCTGGTCATTCAGCTGGGAACAGGAAGATGAGATTATTCAGTTTTTTGAGGATTTGAGTCTTGAATTCTTACCAAAATTTGGTGTAAAAGGAAAAAATTCAAGGAGATTGGCAGAAGAGAAATTTAATGAGTCTCTCATTTTGGATACTTATAGCAATTTTCTGCAAAATTAGATTATCTTTGGAAACTTAAATTCGGCTTCAATGATTTGCAGTACTCAGGGACTGCTTTACTGACTTAAATATCCTGTTGTATCCTGTCGGGAGTATCTGTTGGAAGAGCTGAAATATTATTTTCAGATCATCGTTTGTTTGTTATCCGGATAATTCTGTAAAACAGAAAATTGAAAGTATCAGTCAAACATAATTTTGTTAATAACTAAATCTAAGTACCTGATAATTAATAAAATATTTTACCAATATTTGCTAAGAAAAAAAGCAACATTTATGGAAATTACTAACCTCACATCAAGAGGTTTTTTACTGTTAAGCATGCTTTTAACGCCTTTTTGCTTAAAGGGGCAGGCTGATATGTCATTATTGGGAGAAAATGAATATTATTTCCGGATAATGTCTGTATCAGGTTTTGCCGAAAATGCTCCTTCGTTTACTGTTCGGCCATTTACTATCGCTCAGCATCTAAATCATGAATCGCACCCTTGGAGCCAGTATTGGAAATCCAATCTCTCTAAAGGTTTTGAACTCCCTGCCGGTTTAAACTTAGCTTTTATTGAACCTTACTTTTTCCAATCATATAACACAACTTTGCCAAGGGGCGGTAATGATGGTGCGATTTGGCAGGGGAAAGGTTGGAATAGTGCTGTTTCTTTTGGAGCTGTTGTCAATTGGGGGCCATTGCATCTGAGGCTTCAGCCCATAGCCGGTTTTACTGAAAACCGGTTTTTTGACACAGGCCCCTTTGTGGAAAATTATCTGGACACACTTTTTCCGATAGATAATGTTCCGCGTTTTGGTAATTCGAGTTATGCATGGAGTGACTGGGGAGATAGCCGCGCTGAGTTGCGTTATGCAGGCGTTCGGCTTGGAATCTCGAATGCTCGCATTTGGACCGGGCCTGCCGTGCACAATCCCCTGTTGTTCAGCGGAAATTCTCCCGGATTTACACATCTGAATCTCTCTACGTACAAACCCATAAAAACTTATATCGGTGGGTTTGAATTTAATTTCCTCTATGGTGCTCAAAAACCATCATCCTGGTTTTCAGAAACTTACCAACTGGGTCGGCAAGCAGCTTCTTATCAATCTGTTGCTTATTCGCCTTCTTTTATGGATGGTTTTACAATCGGTTTTTCAGGTGTTTTTTTCACCAGATACCCTGATAACAATAAGGAACGATGGGAACAGGCTAAACGAGCTTTCAGAATAAATGCTGTGCTTAATATTGCAGATGAAGAGTCTGAATTAGCCGACGCCAATCGATTGGGCACCTTATTCTTACGATGGGTTTTACCGAAAAATAATTTTGAGATATACGCTGAATTTGGTAAAAATGATCGTCATGTGAACGATCGTGATGTAAGGATGCAACCTGAACATCACAGAGCGTATTTGCTCGGTTTTATAAAATCAGTTCCGCTTTCCTCGAACCGCATGTTGGCAGTTGGTACAGAAATAACCCAGTTAAACGATCCGCGATCCAGCTTTACAAGGGGCGGTAGTGCGCCCTGGGTTCCGGGGAGCATGGGACGGTGGTATTATCACTTCAATCAACGTGATGGTTTTACAAATCGTGGGCAAGTAATGGGTGCACCTATTGGCCCGTCCAGCCAGGCTCAGGTGATAACAGCTGATCTCTTTACCAATTCTGGAAGATGGGGTGCTAAACTTGCCCGTATCGCGTATAATGATGGAAGACCTAATGAAACAATAACAGGTAATTATCAGCGGATACAGGAGGCGAACGAAGAGTTTATTGAGCGTTGGGAAGTGAGAAATATCGAATTAATGGTTGGCCTCTCAGCAACTCGTTTTTTGAGAAATAATCTTGAAGTGACTGCCGGCATCGATCTAAGTTACATTATGAATGAGCACTACATCAAAAAGAACGATCTTTTTAATACCCGATTTGAATTAACAATCAGACGGCAAATGAACGGGTGGCTAAGATGATATCAAATTTAAGATCAGGGAAACTTCCTGCGTTTATTCGTTTATGGCTCTATTTGTTTGTGGGTTTATTTGTTAAAGGATTCAGGACTCTCAACCCCTCAACCCCTCAACCTCTAAACCTCAAAACCTTAATACTAACCTTAACCTTAACCTTAACCTTAACCTCTGCCCACGCTCAATCTATTTCCACCGGAGATCCTCTCGAACTCTATCTGCGAATGGCCGCTCAGTCCTACACCGGAGCCACAACAAACTCATGGACACTCAGACCGGTTGCACTGGACGACTCTCTTCGGCATTCGCTTCAGATACAGTCTCACCCATGGCAGGATCACCCGTTTTTCCGGGAATCCGATAGTCGCAACTCTCTGATGGAGGGTATGGAAATCTATGCCCCCCGATTCTTTATGTCGCACAACAACAATTTTGCTGTGGGACAAAATGACGGTGCAGTCTGGCAGGGAGTAGGCTGGAATTACGCTTTTACTGCCGGCTTCTCTTACGAATACCGCTTTTTGAAAGTCGCATTGCGGCCTCTTTTCCTGCATAGTGAAAATAACTTTTTTGACATCTCAAGAGTCCCTAAGCAACCGGGACTCACCCGCTTTTCCATGCCGCTTACATGGATTGATTTTCCTCAAAGATTTGGTTTGGATCCCATTACACGATTCGACCCGGGCGACTCCTACATCCGATTTCAACACAGTGGCTGGATAGCAGGGTTTTCGAATGAGCGTATCTGGGCCGGGCCGGCATTGCACAATGCCCTCATCCTCAGCGATAATGCCCCGGGATTCCTTCATTTTTTTGCCGGAACAGAAAAGCCGTTGGTGACCCGTGTTGGTTCCATTGAATCCCGGTTTTTCTGGGGCAAACTTGAACAGTCTCGCTATTTTTCAGATGAACTTCCTGAACGGCAACGAATGATTACCGGCTTTACAGTCGCTTTTTCCCCTTCACGAATCCCGGGCCTTACAGTAGGTATGAATTCAGTGAGATATAAATACGTGGATAGCAATTTCAGGGCTTCTGATCTGCTTCTCTCACTGAGAAGAAACCTTGTTCGCCCCGAGGAAATGAGTGAAGTGGACAGTGCAACCTATTTTAGTGGTATGGAATCCTATTTCTTCCGATGGGCAGGAGCAGCATCCGGGTTTGAAGTATATGGTGAATGGGGTCGAAATGATTTTCGAAGGCCCTGGAGGGATTTTTTCTCAGAACCTGAGTTGAATAGAGCTTACACCCTTGGCCTTCTGAAGCGGTTTCAACTACCGGGTAATAACCTGCTGCTGCTGAATATGGAACTTACTACTCTTGAAAATTCTTCCATCAGCTCGCAGTACCGGGAGAATAATACCTGGTACAGCGATGAAGTGATTATTCAGGGATATACGCACAGAGGTCAGGCGATTGGTGCCGGAATTGGGCCGGGCTCTTCCACCCAATATGTGAAGCTTTCTTACTATAACCGATGGGGTATGGCAGGGGCTTCCGTAGGAAGAGTTGTCTGGCACAACGATCGCCTCTATAACAACTGGGAATATTTCAGGGACAGACAGTTTATGGACTCTGCCGTTTTTCGAGCATTGCACGAGGTGGAAATCCGTTATGGCCTCTATGCACTGATTTTTTTACCCATGAACCTGGAACTGCAGGCCGATTTCCGCTTTTCGGCGGTGGAAAACAGATGGCAGCGCTATCTGAAAGATGAAAAGAATACTCACATGATGTTTACTCTTCGATACCAGCTTCCCGGATGGAACCGGTAGGGTACTTTACTGAGCAGAAGTTTTATCTGCACCTTCTCTTAAAAAAGTATTATTTTTAGCAAATTGATCAACCCATTTGCAACATCCACAATCAATAGTTTTGGAAAAAAATAAACAGGATCCGTCGCTGAAGCAGCTTTATAACGACGAAATTACCATCGGCGAACTGATGGTTAAAACAAGAAACTGGTTCAGGTTGCTCTGGTCCAGGAAGAAATTAATTCTTTCGATCACCGGCGTAACCCTGATACTGGGGATGATTATCGAGTATGGAAGTGGTACTGAATTTGAAGCTGAAAACGCGGTAATTACCTATACACGTTCTTCTGTTCCCGGATTAGGCGGAAACATTGGCGGACTCGCTGCCCTGGCGGGTGTAACCCCGGCAGAGCTTTCAGCCCTCTCAGGGAGTGGCCGCGTGGTTACTGAAACCATGCTTCCTGTGCTGATCGCAACCTATCCCGTTGGCTCCCGCCTCGCCGATCAACCCCTTCAGTTTTTTGGTCATGAAACGGATCTTACTTCGTTTGAGTATTTTACCCAATACTATACAGAACCACCGATTCCCCGTTTTTTTAACAGGGTATTTGGTTTTCCTCGCAGCATCCTTTCGTTTTTGAGGCCGTCCCGCACACCTGCACCGGTTTCTGTTTTATCGCAAGATGAAGAAACGGAGACACGTGAAGAAACAGGTCTGGAGCCAGAGCCGGTTTCGCAGCGGAAACCTCTTTTTGTGCCCAGAAGCGGGATGCTGGGTGTGATTGCACACCTTGCAAACCGTATTGAATTTGAGGAAAAAAATGGGATGCTGATTATCAAAGCCCGAATGCCGGATGCCTACGCCGCAGCCGATCTGGCTCAGATCGCTACCGACCAGCTCATGAATGAACTGATCAGCTTTGAAGTTCGAAAGACGCGCGACCAGCTCCAGTTTCTTGAGGAGGAGTATGAAATCAGCAGGCAGCGGTTTGAAGCTTCTCAGATTGCACTTGCTGAATTCCTGGACCGGAATCAGGGCAACCTCTCTGCAACAGCAAGAATTCAGGAGCAGCGCCTGCAAAATGACCTCGATCTGGCTTTTAGCATCTACAGCAACTGGGCCCGTCAGGTGGAAAATACACGTGTACAGCTCCGGGAAGATACTCCGATATTTACGGTTGTGGATCCGGTGAGAGTTCCCTCACGGCCTGTAAGCCCCGATCCGGTAAGTGCAGCCCTCCTTTCTCTGTTTCTGGGTCTGTTTTGGGGTGTGGGTTATGTCACTCTCTCTGCACTCTATCATTTCTATAAACCTGAAGAGAACTGAGTGTCTTCAACTCAAAACGTTCTGGCTGCCACAGAGACCCCTGTGGTCTTTTTTATTTTTAACCGCCCGGAGCTGACCCGTCATACATTTGAGGCGATACGGAAGGCGCAACCTGCCAGGCTCTATGTGATCGCAGATGGGCCACGGGATATGTTTTTGGAGGATGCCCGTCTCTGCGAAGATGCCCGCAAGATCACTGAAGAAGTTGACTGGCCATGCGAAGTGATTCGTATCACTGCAGAACAGAATCTCGGCCTGAAGGAACGAATCTCAGGTGGTCTCAATCAGGTGTTTCAAAGGGAGGAGAGAGCTATTATTTTGGAAGATGACTGCCTGGCTCACCCCCATTTTTTCCGCTTTTGCGATCAGCTTCTTGAACGATTTGAAGATAATCCGGATGTCTGGACTATCGGAGGCAGTAATTTTCTTCATGGAGTTCTATCGGTCAACTCATCCTACTATTTTTCCAGATATAATCACTGCTGGGGATGGGCTACCTGGAAGCGTGCGTGGCAGGCCTATGATGGCGAGATCTCTTTCTGGCCGGAATGGCAATCTTCGGACCGGTGGAGAGCCCTTCTTCCCGACAAGGTGGAACGAAGCTACTGGGAGGATATATTTGACAGGGTTTACAGGAAGCAGGTGAACTCCTGGGCTTACCCGTGGACAGCTTCTGTTTGGTACCACGAAGGTCTGACAGTAACTCCTGCGGTAAATCTGGTGAAAAATATTGGTTTTGGCGAGGATGCGACCCACACCCGAAACCATAATCAAAGTGTTGAAACGGGAAGAATACTGAATGAGAATGGTTTGGACCATCCGGAATACTCAACCCGGATGGAAGAGGCGGATTTATATGTATTCAATCACTTTTTCGGTGGGAAAAACCTGCGATTTCCACGCAATCTTCTCTACTATCCCTGGGTGTTGCTGAACCGGCTGCTCCATTTTTTTAAATCTGCATGGTGATTCAATGTATCCCCTGATCTCTGATCTTAATTTCATCCTGGAACACGGCTCGCTCACAGATGAGGAGAGGGAGTGGCTGTCCACCGCTTCCGGGCAACTGCACAATCGTGAACCGCTGCTGTCACAGATTCACCAAATGATGGATGAAGTTTGGGATGAACTGAATTGCGACCCGATGGTGAATGACCAGAGGATCGCTGATTTCTATTCTCATCCTGTTTGGTTGCTGAACGGCTTTTTCATCGGGCAGGACCCTCAAAGCCGCCAGATCCGGGAAACCTTTGCGGAGTGGGCTGCGTCTCATTCTCCTCTTCGAATCGCCGATATTGGAGGAGGGTTCGGCTATCTTGCGCTCGAGCTTTCACACCAGATCCCCACAGCTGAAATCGATATCATCGAACCGTACGCCCATCCGCTCTCTGTTTCCTTGATGGAACCCTTTGGAAACATCCGTTTTCGCAAGAAACTTCAGGGTGATTATGACCTGATGTTTGCAACGGATGTATTTGAACATCTCTGGGATCCGGTTACCACTGCCTACGAGAGTACACTTCATCTGCGTAAAGGTGGATTCTTCCTGATGGCAAATGCATTCAAAGCGGATATTCTCTGCCACCTGCCACAACATTTTCATTTTTACTACGGATGGGAAAGTACGATGAGGGCAATGGGACTGAGACCATTAAGTAAATTGCTCTACGGTCGTATCTATCAACGACAGGAATTTGTGAGTATTATCGCAGCGAAAGCTGCTGCAGCAAGATCACGAAAACTTTGCAATTTCATCGAAACCGTCTATTTCCCGGGACGAAGAAAAACGGGGCGCCTGCTGAATGAATTGTTTACGCGGATGAGGCTTTGAACAATGAAATGATAAATCAGTCCGGTAACTCATGAGACATTTGATGCATAAGCTGTTTTTTCTGCTTCCGGAAAAAGACGGGAAGAGACTTCTCTTTCTGGTCTTTATGATGCTCATTGTCTCTTTACTGGAGCTGATAGGGGTGGGTATGATTCCGCTCTTTATAGCCATCCTTTCGGAACCGGACAAAATCCTCAGCTTTGTTGAACAGTATCCATTTCTTCGTGATACCGGGATTGAGTCGGTTTCAGACCTTTTCCTTGCGGGTTCTTTTCTTCTTATTTTCATCTTTCTGCTGAAGAACGGATTTTCTGCGTTTTACTACTACATTGAGGGACGATACGTCTGGAACAGATACCGGTATATCACTGAAAAGCTCTTTCGAAGTTACATGAAGGCGCCCTATGATTTTCATCTTTATAAAAATTCAGCTCACATTATTCGCAATGTGACGGAAGAGAGCCGCTTCATGGTGATGAGTTTTCTTCTGCCGGCCATCCGGATTGTGATGAACTCACTTATTACACTCTTTATCGCACTCCTCTTGTTGTGGATCGAACCTCTGATTACGATCATCTCCGTTTTTCTTCTGGGTGGTGCCGGAGGATTGCTGATTTTCTTTTCACGGAAGCGTGTGGATGGGTATGGTCAACTCTCTCATGACTCAAGAACAGAACTGATCCGATCGGCAATGGAGAGTGTTAACGGTCTGAAGGATATCCGGATTTTGCAGCGTGAAGAGTGGTTTCTGAATCGGTTTAACACCCACCTGGATACTTATGTAAACTCTCAGATCTGGTGGTCACTGGCTTATCAGAGCAGTAAACCTCTCACTGAAACCATTGCCGTCACAGGAATCCTCTCGATTTCTTTGATTCTGTTTTACACGACCGGCTCACTGGAGGGTGTGCTTCCATTGCTTGCTCTCTTTGCCGTGGCAACCATCCGGTTACTTCCTGCTGTTCGCGAAATAATGAGAGATCTGAACAGTATGCAGTTCTATAAAAGTACACTGGAACCGCTCTACGCCGACATGAAGGCTCTCAACAGTGGAGAGAGTGCCACTGCCGTAGTGAATAAGGAGCTTTTCCATGAAAAATTGGATATTTCAGTACCTGTTTCACCCAACATCAGGAGCTTCAATGAGACTGGCCCGCAGGGTGAGAAGGTGAGACAGGGAGGCATCTCCATGGCTAAAGTACGTTACCGTTATCCGGGATCTGCTTCTGATGTGCTCACGGATATAACCCTTGATATACCGCCCGGCAGTGTGGTTTCTTTTGCTGGTGAAACAGGGTGCGGAAAGACAACTCTTTTGGATCTTATCATGGGCCTGCTTTTACCGGATCAGGGCACCATCCTGATCGACGGGATTCCTCAACCTGAGTTTACATTAACCCATCCCGGATCAGTGAGTTATGTGCCACAACAGGTTTATCTGATGGATCATACTCTCAGAGCCAATATCGCTTTTGGTATTCCTCAATCGGAAATGGATGAATCGAAGATTCTGAACGCGACGGAAATTGCTCAGCTTCTTCCTCTTATTGAAAAACTTCCTGAGGGTCTCGATACCGTGATCGGAGAACGCGGTGTGCGCCTTTCAGGGGGCGAAAGACAGCGTATTGGAATAGCCAGAGCTCTTTACCATAATCCAAAGCTGCTGATTATGGATGAAGCTACTTCGGCCCTCGACAGCCAGACGGAAAATGAACTTCTGAAGGCTGTTGAGCGCATACGGGACGGAAGAACGCTGATCCTGATTACACACAGAACCTCGTTACTTGGTATCTGTGATCGGATCTGGTTTATTGAAAAGGGAAGGGTGGGCGCTTCCGGTGATTTGGAGACACTGCTCAAAGATAGTGAGGCTTTCAGGTCTATGTCTCTTCTTTCCTGACAACTTCAACTATAAGCTTTAGACTTTGCAAAACTACTCTTTTGCCAAATGTCTTCTTTGCCGAAAATTTGAAACCCTCTCGTATCGTAAATATGCTTCGGTTTTAAATTTACTTTCGCCTTGTTCCTTTACAAAATCACCGGTGTTTCAATGCCTCATCCGTTTTGCTCATTTATAAAAGAATAGTTTTTTGATATGACCCCCAAATCAACTCAAGGATAGCTGATGATGCAATCGAATCTTTTTGCTGTAGTGGTTACATTTAACGGGATGGAGTGGATTTCAAAGTGTCTTGATTCACTACTCGGTTCAGAGAAAGAGATCGGCATCATAGTGGTTGACAATGCATCCACAGATGGAACCGCGGAGTGGATACGGCAAAACTATCCTCAGATATACCTGATCGACTCGAAAGAAAACAGGGGTTTTGCCAGGGCAAATAATCTCGGTATTGCCCGGGCTCTTATTTTGGGAGCTGAAGCAGTTTTTTTGCTGAATCAGGATGCTTTTACAGAACCTGAAACCGTTGGAAGGCTGTCTGATGCGATGGCAAAGCATCCGCAATTTGGGATTCTGTCTCCACTCCATCTCAACGGCGATGGCACTGCACTGGATTTTGGCTTTGAAAATTATCTGAAGTCCGATTCAACTGCCAGTAACAACTCTTTAGAACGGATTCGAAAGGGGGCAGTTATCAATTTAGAAGCAGTGAGCTCCGACCCTCCCATTTCAATTGATTTTGTAAATGCCGCCGCATGGCTTGTCAGTAAAGCCTGCTTGCGTGATGCAGGTGGCTTTTGTCCGCTTTTCTTTATGTATGGAGAAGATCTTGAGTACGTAAGGCGTGCAAATATGGCCGGATACAAGATCGGGGTGCTCCCCGGTGCAGTGATACATCACGCCAGAGAAAAAAAAGAGATCCGTTCAGATACTTTTTCCATGAAATCAGAGATGGCTGCATTTGAACGGGCTTTTTTAAATACTTCACTCCATCCTGCTCTCTCCTCATCTGAGAGGTTTCTTGCTCTGCTTCTCTCTTTTGGTCACGGGTTCCGAAGAGTTGTATCACAACAGCCGGGTTCTTTTTTCAGGTTTTATATTCACAAAGTCAGATTGTGGCGAAAGCTGAAAAGTGAGATTGAGTTGCTGCCATCAAACCGGACGGCATTTCGTTTTATTCCCGATTTAACTGGAAAATCGTAAGGATTGAAAGCAGATCAGAGATTTTTGGCTCATACAGACTTTGTGAGACTGTTCTTTCCTCTACTTTTTTTTGGTTACCTTTCGGTTCATTTTTTAATCTTTAAGATCAAATTTTCGATTTTGTTTAACCATTTGAACACGTTTGAACAACTATGAAAACAAGAGTAATCATACAGGCCCGGATGGGAAGCGCAAGGCTGAGAGGGAAATCTCTGATGCCTGTTGCCGGAAAACCCCTGATTCGCTGGGTTGTGGAATCGGCTGCTCAGTTGCACTTTGCAGACGAGGTGTGTGTGGCAACCACCTCACTGCAGGAGGATGATCCGGTAGTTGCCGTGGCTGAAAGCCTCGGCGTATTGACGGCCCGGGGATCTGCTACGGATGTTTTGAAGCGATTTGTGGAGGCCAGTTCGGATATGGATGAGACGGATACGGTGATTCGGCTTACCGGAGACAATCCGCTGAACGATCCCATACGCTCTGAAAAACTGTTTGAACAGCACGTGGATAACGGGAATGATTATACCCACATTGACGGACTTTCCCACATCGTTGCGGAGTTTATTTCGGTCCGCGCATTGCGCGATGCATACAATAGTTCTGCATTGTCTCTTTTCGACAGGGAACATGTGACACCCTGGTTTCGAAAGAACCGGGATCGTTTTCAGGTTCAAACCCTGCCGGCAGGGTTCGAAGGCCTTCGCAGTGATCTTGACAGCTATCTGACCGTGGATACCGGAGAGGATCTGCACCGTATGGAAGAGTTGATGCAGGAGTTGAATCTCGAACCGGGAAAGATCGATTTCGAAAAGGTTTACCAGTGGCTCGACAAAAATGTACATCACCGGAAGAACGGAAAGGGTGCTCCGGTCGTCTGGCTTAAGGGAACTCCGGTAGGTGAGGCTAATCCTCCCTATGTTGTTGCGGAGATCGGTCAGAATCATAACGGCGACATGAGAAATGCCAAAAGACTGATCGATATGGCCGTTCGGTGCGGAGCCTCAGCAGTGAAGTTTCAGAAGCGTGACATCGCAAGTGAACTCTCAAAAGAGGCTTTTGATAAACCCTATGACAATCCCAACTCTTTCGGTAAAACCTATGGTGAACACCGGATGTTTCTTGAGTTTGATGAGCATGAGCATCTGGAACTGAAAGAGTATGCCGACGCTGTAGGGATTACCTATTTTTGTACACCCTGCGATGTACCCTCTCTGGAGCTGCTGGAACGAATCGGTACACCCTTTTATAAAGTGGCCTCCCGGGATCTCACAAACATACCTCTGCTGGAGGCACTGGGGAAAACCGGAAAACCGGTAATTTTGTCAACCGGAATGGCCGGCCTGGCTGAAATTGACACTGCTCTGGAAGCGCTGCAGATGGATCTTTCAAATATTATTCTTCTGCAGTGTACATCTCAATACCCGTGTGCACTCGAGAATGTGAATCTAAAGGCGATTGAAACTCTGAAGGAACGATACGGGACGGTTACCGGTCTGTCTGACCATACTTCCGGCGTGATTGTGGCAGCGGCTTCAACTCTGATGGGAGCTTCTATGATTGAGAAGCATGTGACGCTCGATCGTACCATGAAGGGTACCGATCAGCCGGGTTCACTGGAGGAATCAGGGTTGTTTAAACTGATGGATTACATCCGGGCAATCGAACTTGCCAAAGGAGACGGGATCAAAGAAATTCTGGAGGTAACAAAAGCGTCCCGCGAAAAACTTGAGCGAAGTCTTACAAGCAGAATGGATATTCCAATGGGGACGGTGATTTCGGAAGAGCATCTTACACTGAAGAGCCCGGGTACAGGCCTGAAGTGGAGCGAAAGGTCTCAGGTAGTGGGTAAACAAGCGGCTGTCGAGATCAAAAAGGATACCACTCTGCTCATGGAGATGGTACTTGAACCCGAAAATAAATCACAGCTGCAGAATGAAACTCCCTGATATTAAACTCTTCATTACCGATATTGATGGAGTGTGGACCGACGGCGGAATGATATACGGATCCAATGGCGTGGAACTGAAAAAATTTATTACTGCAGACAGTGCCGGTGTACTGTTGCTCAAATTGCTCCATATTCCAACCGCTATTATTACCGGTGAGGAAACACGAATGGTGAGCGACCGGGCTGAGAAACTGCAAATTCGGCATGTTTTTCAGGGAATAAGAAATAAAGTAGCCTGTGCCGAAAAACTGATTCAGAATTTGGGGGTCTCTCTTGAAGAAACAGCCTTTATTGGAGATGATCTAAACGACATGAACTTGCTGAGTTTGGTTGGTTTAAGTGCATGTCCTGAAAATGCACCTGACTATGTGAAAAGAATTGTAGACTGGCCACTGCCGGTAAGGGGAGGCGACGGTGTTTTTCGGTTTTTTGTTGAAAAATATCTTAACGAAACCGGCCGTTTGGAGGAGGCGCTGTCGCGCTCCGGAAACTTTTTTTCGGATCAGGAGGGTGTATGATTGGTCTGTTTATGCTGAGTTTGACGAGTTCCTATCCCGCAGTATTAATGGGCAGGCTCAATGGATAACACCAAACAAATTTTAATTGTCGGTGCCGGTTCGATCGGCCAGAGGCACTTGCGTAATTTAAAAACCCTGGGATGGGAGAATATCACGGTTTTACGCAGGAAACCGGATCCTGAGTTTGAAGAAGCTCATTCCGTGCGGGTGATCACCGATTATCGTGAAATGGAAGTCGCTCCTTATGCAGTGGTTGCTTGTAACCCTACCTCATTGCATCTGGATCCGTTGCGTTATGCGGCTCTCTCTGGCACGCATCTCTTTATGGAGAAACCATTGATCCACACGGAAAGTGGTTTGAAAGAGGCGGAAAAGCTTCTCAGTGGGTTCAGCGGTCTCTTTTTTATCGGATACATGCTCCGGTTTCACCCCGCAATAGAGGTGATTGACCGCATTGTTAAATCTTCATTAGCCGGTGAAGCTGTAATCCCAAAGCAGCTGATGACCGAACTGAAAGAGCAGGGGGATGAAAGGGATCCAAAACGAACTCTTTTATCTCACAGCCAACATCCAGATTCAGATATGGGCTTGAAAGCAGAGCACTCATTGTCTGAAATCCCTCTCAATCTGGGAGCACCATTTTCTGCAAGGCTGGAGTTTGGAAGCTATCTTCCCGGATGGCCTTACAAAGAGTATAAGCAAAGCTATGCTGCAAAGAGGGATCTTGGCGGGGGCGTGATCAACACTATCTCTCACGAGCTGGATCTGATCTGCCACTTATTCGGTACACCCGGGAAGCTCTCTGCAACGGCTTTTAATATTGGCAGGCTGGGTATTGAAGCAGAGGAGATGTGTGAAGCCCTTTTCGTTTACCGGGACATGGCTGTAACCCTGCATCTGGACTATCTTCAAAAAACGTATGACCGCAGGATCCGGATCCTCTTTAGTGAGGGCACTCTTGAATGGGACTGGAGCAGTGAAACTATACAGATCTTTCCCGCTGCCGGTGATAAAGTTTCCCTTTATGTACCAATGGGTGACCTGAATTCCCTCTATCTGGATGAAATGAAGGCGTTTCTGAATCTGGCTGCTGCCAATCAGAAAAACCATCCGCTGGATTCGGATTACTCTCTTTTAAATACCCGTTTACTGCTTTTAATGCACCACTCTTCGCGTAACGGGATTACAGTGGATGTCTGACTTGAAGCAGGTATTTATTGACCCGTCACCAAAGTAAGCAATGGAATAGTTAATTATGAAGAATTGATCACAGGTATGATTCAACGATTGAAAAAAATCCTGGGCAGGATAAAAAGGGAGTACGATCGTCGCAGTGAACGTATCAGGCTTCGTGATGTTTACAAGGAGATGTCACCCTACCTTTCGAAAGATATCAATCAAATTTTCGACGGAAAAAGAGTAGCCATTATTGGACCGGCCGACTCTGCCATGCTGGAAGAGAATGGTGATTATATCGATCGTTTCGACTTGATAATCCGCCTGAATAAAGGGTATCAGCTTGTGGAAATTGAGGGTAACGATTCTTTTATCGGTAGCCGTACAGATGTACTGTTTAGCAGACTCGACATCAGGGAATCACTGGATCCTGAGACGTTTGATTTTGAACTCCTGACCAGACAGAAGATTCAGCATCTGATTGGATTTTGGAGAACTGAAAAGTTTGGTGCTTATCACCGTATTTTATCATTCATTCGTGATTATAAAGGCCTTTTTGGTGAGAAAGTGAGTATCATCACTAAAGAGAAATATATTGAAATCATGAAATCAATCGGGTTTGCCAAACCCTCTGTAGGTTATATCGCTCTCTGTTCAGTTCTCGAAAGTAAAGCGAAACTTCTCTATCTTACCGGAATTACATTCTATCTGACCGAATATCAGCCCGGCTACAGGGATGATGTAACCAAAGAGAGTCAGCTCTCCAAGTTTCGGCAAAGAGAGGATGGCCACAACCCTGAAATGGAACGGGTGGCTTTTCTGAAATTGTACAAGAATCATAAAGAAAGAATAGAGCTGGACGCGTTTCTCACAAAACATCTAAGGGAAACAGACGGATCAGTCTGATTTTTTTAAACAGCGAATGCAGTGAAATTATGACGAAGAACTATATGAATGCCTGCCCTGTCTGTGCTTCAGAGCAGATTTCCGAAATCTATTCAGGCCCGGTTCGCTCGGCTGAACCGGGTTCTCCTTTTACTGACGGGTACCGGATTGATCTGTGCAGCACTTGCAGCATGATTTTCTTGAATCCTTTTCCAAAGGCAGTTCTGGAAATGTACAAAGACGGTGACTACTGGAAGGCCCGGACAGATGATCTCAAGAAAAAGGAGTTTGTGAATAAATTTATCCGGGAACAGCTGGTTTGGCTGAACAGAACCGGCGCGCACGAGTTTGTGAATGAAAGTGTGCTTGATGTGGGTTGCGGACACGGGATTTTTCTGGATGTAATCCGGAATATTGCCGAAAGAACTGCAGGTATGGACGTTGATATCCACCTGAAACCACATCTCCTGGAGAGAGGCCATGAATATTACCCGAACTGGCCGGATGAAGAGGTGGAAAAATTCAGCCGGATTGTGCTTTTTAACACGCTTGAACATATTGAAGACCCGGTCTCTTTTATGAAGGAGGCTTCCAAACGGCTTACTGCAGATGGCAAGGTGATGATAGGAGTGCCAAATGCTGCGGATTTTATGGTGGATGTTGTTGAAGAGTATATTCCTTTTTTCTACCGTAAAGGACATCTCTACTATTTTTCCATGGATAGCCTGCGGTATGTTCTGGTGAAGGCAGGTTATCAAATCATCAGTGAAAAATTTGTGCATCAGTATAACCTGATGAATCTGGTGGGCTGGGCTAAAAACCGTTCTCCCCAGGGGGTGCCGGTCTCACTTTTCGATGATTTTACAGAGGAAACATTTATAGCCAATCTGGAACGGGAAGGAAAAGCCTCACACATCCTGATCACGGCTGAATTGAAATCCTGATTACGTGATCGGACTTATTAGGATCTTCGTTATGAAAATAGTTTAAATTCTACCGGTTATGCCCCGAATATCTCTGATTATCAGAACTCAGAACGAAGAGAGATGGATCGCCTCCTGTCTGAATAAGATAGCGGAACAGACCATACAGGATCTGGAGGTGATTCTGGTGGATAACCGAAGCAGTGACAAAACGGTTCAGCGCGCACTGCAGGTGATGCCGGACCTCACACTGGTGGAAGTGGATGAGTACCTGCCCGGTAAAGCGCTGAATGAGGGAATCCGGGTCTCATCAGGAGAATTTATTGTCTGCCTCTCTTCCCACTGTATCCCCAGGGATAATCACTGGCTGGAACGGCTTCTTGTCAACTTTCAGGGAAATCCGGACCTTGCAGGTGTGTATGGCCGGCAGATACCCATGCACTTCACGAACAGCCACGATAAAAGGGATCTGATCGTCACCTTTGGCCTGGATAAACGTGTTCAGTATAAAGATCCGTTCTTCCACAATGCAAATAGTATGATTCCCCGCACCGTCTGGGAAAAGTACCCCTTTGATGAAGAGATTACCAATATTGAAGATCGAATCTGGGCTAAAATGGTGCTTTCTGAGGGGTATCATATTGTCTATGAACCGGAAGCAGCTGTGTTTCATCATCACGGAATCTATCAAAACCGGAATGAGGAACGCCTTCGTAATGTGATACGGATTATAGGTGAGGATTTTGAGGAGATCTTCAATTCCAAAGAGAATCCGTTCCATCAGGAAAAACTGAATATCGCTGCAATTATTCCGGTAAGGGAAGAGCCGGCACTCGATTTGGAGATCCAGAAAAGGCTTCTTGAAATTACCCTGAATCATGCGAAATCAGCACCTTCTGTGAACAGTGTCTTTGTCACTACCGGAAGCAGCACCCTTGCAGCTCATGCGAAAGCATGCGGTGCAGAGGTACCGTTTTTGCGTCCTGACGAGTTGTCGGGCGAGAAGGCCTCAGTGCTTGAAGTACTGCAAAATTTTCTGGAAAAAATGGAAGAAAAGGGGACTTTTTTTGATTATCTGGCCACCCTGGAAATTACCCACCCATTTCGTCCCGATTCCATTTTACAGCGTACGGTGGAGTACGCCCTGAACACCGGCCTGGAAAGTGTGGTGGCCGGCATGCCGGAATACCGTCCCTCCTGGTGGCTTGATGATCAGGAGTATCAGAGGGTGGATAACTATCTGAAAAAACGGAGTGAGAGGGAACCAATTCATGTAGGTCTGCCTGCTATCTGCTCTGTGATTACACCTGCACTGCTTCGAAATGGGCAGCGGATCGGGGAGAGAACGGGAATTGTTGAGGTGACCGACCCTCTGGCTCAAATAGAAATCCGCTCAGACAGCGACTTTTTTGCACTGAAGCGGCTGAATGCTTTTTTAACTTTATAACGCAGTGAAAATGAAGGGAGCGTGGGATCTTCCATTTGATACAAACTACCCGAATCGTTAGGAAATTGTGATGAGAATACCATTTGATGAACTGCTTGAACGAACACGTACCCTTTTTGAAGAGAACGGACTGCAACCGGAGTATGCAAAAATCACTGCGGAAGCGATCTGCACTGCATCGTTAAGGGGTACCGATTCACACGGTATTCGCCTGATTCCACACTATATTCGGGCGATCAAGGCCGGCAGAATAGAAGCCGGTGTCTCATTTGATTTTCGGAAGACGAGCCTCTCCACCGGAATTTTGGATGCCAGGCACGGTATGGCACATGCTGCAGTGGCAAGAGCCATGGATTACGCCACGGAGCTGGCTGCCGAAGCGGGATCGGGATTTGTGGCCGTAAAAAATTCCAATCACTGTGGTGCAATGGCTTACTACGCTCTTCGGGCAGCGGAAAAAGGGATGATCGGCCTGGCGTTTACCAATGCCACCGCAAAGGTAAAGGTGTTCAATGCAACCCGTCCTTTTTTTGGGATCAATCCTCTCTGTGTAGCTGCTCCCATGGAAGGGGAGGAGCCTTTCTGCTACGACGCAGCCCCTACAGTGATGAGTAATAACAAAGTAAAAATGGTTGCTGAGGCCGGACAGGAACTTCCCGAATGGGTAGCCGCTGATAAAGCGGGAAAGATGACCAGGGATCCCGCTCTTTCAAAAATGCTGCTTCCGCTCGGAGGTGAATTGGGTGGCTATAAGGGATATGGAATGGCAATGGTGGCAGATATCTTTTCATCGCTTCTCAGTGGCATGCCCAACGGCCTTCAGGTCAGCTCTATGTACCCCTCGGATGGCGGGGATCTGGATAAAAAACGATACCTTGGGCAGTTTGTTGGCGCAATCCGAATCGATCTCTTTGAGGAGGCTTCTGTTTTTAAGGAACGGATGCGAAAAACGGCGGAAGAGGTTAGAAATCTCAACAGGGAGGATCCGGAAAGGGAAGTGATGATTCCGGGCGATCCGGAAAAAAAAGTGGCTGAGAAGAGACGAAGAGAGGGCATTGAGCTTTCCGGCGAACTCCAGGATCTTTTTGGGATTTAAAGAACATGGATTCTCGACTTCATTCCAGTTTGCTCCGCTCACTTGCATTGCGTTCGATCTCACATTCATCTGACTCACGGAAATCAAATTTATGACACAACAGGGTATGAAATCGAAAGATCCGGTGGTATTGGCAATCACTCCTGCAAGAGGAGGATCCAAAGGAGTACCAAGGAAAAATGTGAAACCTTTGCTGGGAAAACCACTGCTTCAGCACACCGTGGAGGCAGCAAGAGGCTGCCCGTTCATTACCCGTTACGTAGTGAACACGGAAGATGTGGAGATCCGGCAGGTGGCAGAATCTCTGGGTGTTGAAACTCAAACCCGCCCCGAGGAGTTCTGGCACGACAACACCTTCCAGGAGGTGGACCGTCTTCTGCAATGGTCAGTCAGTGATCTCGAATCAAAGGGTTCAACCATAGATATCGTAGTGTTGCTTTATGCCACGGCTCCGCTCCGAAGAAGTGAGCATATTACGGAATGTATCGATCTGGTTCTCAATCAGGGATTTGACAGCGCACTCACACTGACGGAGGATCGCTCCTATATCTGGAAGAGAAGCCCGGGGGAACACTCTTCGGAAACGGGATCCGGCAGAAAGGTGGAACCTGTAAACTATGATCCGGCAAAACGGGGGCCCAATCAGAAGGAAGGGTGGAATCAATGGATCGAGAATAAAGCAGTCTATGTAATGAAACGCGATCTTTTAATGGATACCGGCTGCCGGTTGGGCGGCCGGATCGGTTTTACGGAAATGTCTTCTCTCGACTCTGTGGATATCGACCGGCCGGAGGATTTTAAACTTGCTGAACTGCTTCTGAAACTGCGAGAAGAGCATGACTGAGTCTGCAGGCAGTCCCGAAATTATATACCTTGGTATCATCGGCCTTGGACACATTGGGAAATATCATATCCGGGCGGTTGAGTCTTATCCTGAATTTCGTCTTATTGCTGTATGTGACAGGCACAGAGAGTTCTCTTCCCTGGCTCCCGAAGGGGTCTCTTTCTATAGCGACTATTCCGATTTACTGGCAGATCCGGTAATTCAAACTGTGATTATCGCTACCCCGAATCAGACCCACTATCGGATTGCTATGGATGTTCTTAAAGCGGGAAAAGATCTGATTCTTGAGAAACCGGCAGCTGAATCGATGGGTGAACTGGAAAAGCTGGAGCAGACAGCAAGGCAGATGAAGCGTTCTGTTTATTATGCATTTCATGCAGCCACGGCATTTGATGTGGTCTGGACCGCCGCCTACCTTTCCAATGATGAGATCCGGAGTGAACTGGGACCCGTAACCGGTTTTTCTTGTCGCTTTTATGATCCGTACATACTTTACGGAGAGCTTCAGTCTCACGCAAGGGGATTGCAGAACTGCTGGCTGGATAGTGGCATCAATGCGCTTTCCGTCCTGCACCACTTTATCGGTTTGGATAGAGTGCATATTGAGAATGTTTCAGCAGCCATGAACCGTTCGGTCACTCCCTCTTTTACGCAGTGCCTGGCTGAGTTGAGTTTTGCAATCGGAAGTGATGACAGGGCTGGTTTTGGAGTGATTGATACGAACTGGACAACGGGCAAGAATCACAAATCAACCCGACTCATTTTTGGGAAAAGCGGAAATGTGATTGAGATCAACCATTCCGAACAGATGGTGAAGAGATGGTTTCCGGATGGGTCAATGGAACTCCTTACAGATCAATCAGGTGGAAATGAGCGGTTATTTAATCATTATATAGGCCTTTTTAAAGACTATTTTGAGATCAAACAGAGTAAAAGAGAATCCTTGAATATGAATAGTGAACTGGCATTCCATACTCATGATCTGCTTTTTAGAGCACATGAGCGGGTGAACCGCGGATAACTGAGCAGTCTGAACCTCGAATCAATTTGAACTGAATTCCATGAAGAAGAAAAACATCGAAGAAGCAGAACAAAATATATCAGTGGATGTAAAGAAGGAGTCCACTCCGGAAAATGAACCGTTCGGATCAGATGGGAAGAGGCGTATTACAGCTGTAATACCGCTGCGGGGAGGAACAGGTACACAGATCGACCTGAATGAAACATTAGTCCGAAAGTGTGCCGAATCACTTGCCGAATCAACACTTATCAACCGGGTTGTAATCTCAGCAGATGACGAAGAGTTTGAGAAACTGGAACCCAGGTTCCGCAATGCCAGAACCATACTGAGGCCGGCTCATCTCTCAAAGCCGGGGATGAGGGTTATAGATGTGCTGATGTACACACTAAGCGAATTGGAAGAGAGCGGTGAAGTTCCGGATATTCTGGTTCCTGTGGAGATCACCTATCCTTTCAGGCCAAAGGGTATTTTTGACAGAGTAATTGAGATGCTGCTGGAGTCTGATTATAACACTGTGATTGCCGGATTTGCAGAGTACAGGGTCTGCTGGAGAGAAGAGAATCATACCTTTCAGTCTGTTACGGATCTTTCGCTTCCCAGACAGGAGCGTAACCCGCTCTATGTGGGTCTTCCGGGCCTCGCGTGTGCAGTCTATCCGGAAATTATTCGGCAGGGAAAAAGGTATGGAGATCCGCTGGGTATTTTGCAGATAGATGATCCAATGGCAGCTATTGAGGTGAGAACCAAAGAGCAGCTGAAGCCGCTTTCGGATACCTTTTACTGGCCTGAATAGATATCTCATGACCCGGAACGATCATTGAGATCATAACGTACCGGCACTACATGTGTAACAGAAGATAATCCGGCCTGCTCAGAAAGGCATTTTGTACCTTCCCGGTTGAGAACTAATATTTAAACACTATACTATGAAACGAACCAGCAAACTGTTTTCTCTTAACGACAGGATCATCATCGTCGCCGGCGGAGCCGGACAGATCGGGTTTGCGATGGCTCAGATCCTGGCCGATGCCGGGGCAACGGTTATTATCGCCGATATCGACACTGAGATGGCCGGGCAGAAAATATCGGATCTGGAATCAACGCAAATCAGGGAACGGCTGATCGTAAAAACCCTTGATGTAACGAGTGAAGTGCAGATTAAAGAGTTCTATCAGGAGGTAGGGAAGGAGTTTGGGACACTCTACGGCCTGGTGAATTCGTTTCATTTTAAAGGGAACACCCGAAAACTGGATACGTCGTCCAACTTTTTTGCCGGATTGGAATCATACCCTTCTGAAGCGTGGGATCAGGTGCATGATGTGAATCTGAGGGGCTCTTTTCTGATGGCTCAGCAGGCCATTCCTCTGT
This sequence comes from Balneolaceae bacterium, assembly GCA_007693745.1. Taxonomy (GTDB): domain Bacteria; phylum Bacteroidota; class Rhodothermia; order Balneolales; family Balneolaceae; genus Rhodohalobacter. Next base: position 5,565 of record REDA01000059.1, on the reverse strand, counting down.
TGAAAAAGAGCGGCGGCGGGGTGATTGTCAATCTCTCTTCCACCTATGGAAATGTGAGTGCCAACAAGAGCATCTATGGCGACTCGGGTATTAATTCACCTGTTTCTTACGGCACATCCAAAGCCGCCCTGATTCAGCTGAGCCGCTATCTGGCCACCCATCTCGCCGGAGAGAATATTCGTGTAAATACATTGAGTCCCGGTGGGGTTTACAATAATCAGTCGGAGGAGTTTGTGAAAAATTACGAAGCCCTCACTCCACTGGGCAGAATGGCCAGAGCGGAAGAGTATCAGGGACCGATCCTCTTTCTGATGTCGGATGCCTCTTCCTACATGACCGGCGCCAACCTGATCGTGGATGGCGGCTGGACCGCCTGGTAAACAAGCAGGGTTATTACCCTCACCGCAGTTTTTAGGGAAGCGTAATCGATTTACGATTCTTTCGTATCAAGATAAAAGAATGAGAAAATTCGATTTGATTGATTGAAAAGTAAAGAACTTGAGATCGGAAAATCTGTGATAATTTCCATATCATAGCATCCTAACAATTAATGATATCATCCGGCCAATTCAGTGATGCTGTGATTCAAATTCCATCCTGAATTGACTCACTGTAAACAAGAGATAGTCAGAGTATAATTTTATGCAGAAAATTCTTTATATGCCCGTTGAAACTGTTGTCCGAGATCTGGATGGTAATTTGCTTTTGGGTTATGAGGCGATGAAAAGAGGGTATGATTTCGTGGTTGGGACGATTGAAACGGTAAAGGAGTATGCCCAATTCAGAGGGAGTGGAGCTTATCTGTTCAAACATTGGGAGCACAACTTCCCATTTCCACTCGACCATCCCGCCCGGGAAAACTACTGCTATATTGGGTTTCATCCCGAAGGGCTGGTCTATGTTGGGGATGAATTTATGAAAAAGATGAATGTAAACGGGAAGTCCGAAAGACTGGATTTGAAATTTGTGTATGGGGATGAACAGAAAGAATTGCTTTTGGGTGTAAATCCAAAATTAAAGGGAAATTTGCATGCCGTTGGCCATCCCAGGTTTGATCTTTTGCGGCCGGAACACCACCATCTCTATCAGGATGAAGCGGATCGAATCCGGAAAAGGTACGGCAAATATATCCTCGTCAATACCAATTTTTCACTCGGTAATCCGGCAAAATACTATGATAAAGGGCTGGTTGAGCGTAAAGAGGAGGATCACCAAAACAAGTATGGAAGGCCGCTTGATCCTGAACTTCGTGAGTTTTACGAGAATAGTGTCAACCACTTTACCAGAATGTTTGAAGAGTATTTTGAAATGATTAAACATCTTGGCAGAAGTAACACAGGTTTTACGATTGTTGTCAGGCCGCATCCAAGTGAAGATCATGGTATTTACCACTCTGAATTCAAAGGTACAGATAACGTAGAAGTGATCCATAAGGGTAATGTAATTAACTGGATTTTAGGGGCTGAAACCGTGATTCAAACCGGCTGTACTACCGGAATTGAGACCTGGGCGACCCAAAAACCGGCCATTCGTTATAATCCGGTCGAAGATGCGGAGAAATATGAATCCAAATTACCGAATGAGTTTGGTATCCATGCCGGTAGTCTGGATGAACTGGATCATTTGATCAATTTGCTGAAAGAGGGGAAGCTGAAGAGTAGTTTTGAATCACAGCGTAACTATGCAAAACACTATATCGAGAGTATCGACGGGCCGGAATCTGTTGTTCGTATGATGGACCTGATTGAAGAGGCGGTCAAAAATCAATCAGGCGGGGAGTTTTCGAAATCAACAAACATTCGCAAAAAGAGGCCGTTTTCTGAAGTAAAAGAGGAAATTCGAAAGAGGATTTTAAGAAAAGTACGTACTACAGACTGGCTGATGAAATGGAGACATGGCGAAAAGGTTGCGTCTGAAAAGGCATCGGCCTATCAAAAGTTTTCCGGTATTTCCAAAAGTCATATCCAACGGTTTATCAAAAAGATGTCTGAAAAAAACGGAGATGGAATCTATTCCGGAGTTAAGGTTACAAAGGTAAATCAGGACACCTGGCTGGTTCAACAAAATCAGGTTTCCGGGTAATGAGGGTTAGACTGAAGTCAATAAAGCTTAAACAGAACAGAAATCAGATAATGTCTGAAATTTATACATTTTAAGTCTTTAGCTGAACCTCCGCCACATCAGTGGGGGTAGGCTTTCACCCTTTGCAGAAAAAATGAGTAAACAAAAAGTCAAACATCTGGCAACTTCTTTAGCGGATGCAATGAACCGGTTTAAAGCGCGGCCTGGTATAGATGTCAACAACCACTGTTATTCGTGGGGTGAAGTCGCAAAGCAGTCTGAGGCTGTTGCCAAAGCACTGGAGGGAAGGGATGGTGAGTATGTTTCTCTTTTTGGATATCGCTCAATTGAGGCCTATACCGGAATTTTCGGAATCATCCTTGCCGGAAAAGCATATACACCCTTAAATCCCAGATTCCCGGCTGAAAGGAACCGTAAAATGTTAGCCGCTTCAAGAGCCAGACAGATGGTACTTACTCCGGAATGCATAGATGGTTTTCGCTCTGTTGCAGGGTCTGCTGAAAATCTGTTGGTTATTTGTCACGGCGGGAAGTCACTCTTTGATGGCCTGGACACTGAATTCCCAAATCATCAATTCCTTTTTACTGATCCGGTTCAGGATGAAGCAATAGTCCTGAAACCTTTAAGCGTTGATCCGGACTCTCTTAAGCCGGTGTATCTTCTTTTTACTTCAGGCAGTACAGGCGAGCCGAAAGGGGTTTCGGTGAATGGGAAAAATCTGAAGTTTTATCTCAACTATACATTGAACCGATACGGCATCAGTGAGTTTGACAGAATGTCCCAAATGTTTGACCTTACGTTTGATTTGAGCGTACATGATATCTTTCTGGCAGCCACATCCGGAGCTTGTCTCTGCGTGGTGCCGGAGCGCTCTTTGATGGGACCGGCAAAATTTATTCGGGAAAAAGAGCTGACTCTCTGGTTCTCTGTTCCGGCTGTGGTGATGTTTATGAGTAAAATGAGGATGCTGAAACCGGATGCGTTTCCGTCGCTCCGTTACAGTCTCTTTTGTGGCGAAGCACTGCCTGCCAGAAGCGCAGAACTTTGGCAAAAAGCAGCATCAAATTCAGTAATTGAAAACCTTTACGGCCCTACAGAAGCGACCATCGCTTTTACCAACTACAGATGGGATTCGGAGACATCACCGGATCAATCCGTAAACGGTGTTGTACCGATTGGCACTGCATTTGAAGGACTTGAGACAGCTGTTTTGAAAACGGACGGCTCATGGGCTGAAACAGGTGAACAGGGTGAATTGTTGTTGAGCGGAGATCAGGTCACAGATGGGTATTTTCACAACCCTGAACTGACCGGAGAAAAATTTATCAGGCTTGACGGCCAAAAGAGATGGTACCGGTCCGGAGATCTTGTTGAAGAGGATTCGAATGGCTGTATCTGTTATCTGGGGAGAATGGATGATCAGATCCAGGTAAGGGGTCACCGGGTTGAATTACAGGAGATCGATCAGGCTCTCCGCGAGGCATCCGGTACCGAACTGGCTATATCCATTCCGGTACCGGGAGAGGGCGGGAATATTGATTCGATTGCAGGATATGTTCAGTTAACGGAATCGGACGGTCTGAAGCAGTCTATTCTTGAAACTTGTAAAAAATCATTAGCTGATTATATGGTACCTTCAGATCTTCGTTTTATTGATTCATTCCCCCTGAATTCAAATGGAAAAATTGACCGTAATGAGTTAATAAACAGATATCAGAAGAACAGATAAAAGAACAGATGGATCAGAATATCTCCAAACGAATTATTACATTGCTTGAAAACAGGCTGCAACTTCTTGGAATCGAGAGTACAGACGTGGCTCATGATGTAAGCCTGTTTGATCAGGGAATTGTCGACTCGATCTCTTTCATGGAGTTGATTGTCAGTATCGAGGATGAGTTTGAGGTTGAACTTGATTTTAGTGACATGGAACCCCCGGAATTTGACTCCATTGAAAGTCTCAGTAAAATCATCTCTGATGAACGTTGAGATCCGTCAAATTACTCAAAATGAACAGGAATCTACTTTTCGAAGGGTAGAGGAGATGTTCGTTGAAATGTATCGGTTTATGGCTGACAGAGGCCTTACACTTACTTTGCAAAAGGGCGGGGAGAAAATCTGGCTGAAATCGATGATGCCCCTTTTGGGAAAAACCAACGCGGTTGTCGTCGCATTTGCTGATGATGCCCCTGTTGGGTTTGCTGCCGGCAATATCCGGATAGCTCCCGCTTTTTTAGGGAATAAAAAGGTCGGCCACTTGTCGCACCTTTTTGTAGATGAGAATTTTCGTACATACAACCTGGGAAGAAAACTCTCGAATCAACTGGAAGAGTGGTTTTCTCAAAAGGGAGTAGAGTTGATCGAGCTGGATGTGTTAACCCGGAGTGAAGATGTGATCCGTTTCTGGGAAAGAGGAGGATACCTCAGGGAGTATGTTAAAATGAATAAAAGACCGTGAGGTGGATAGTGATCGGTCCATCATCTGCCGGGTGCTTTTTTAGATTCAAATCCAGAACAGATTGGCGTGAAGTATATTCTTGAGAAAGAGTTGGCGGATGGATTGAAAACCCTGGGTCTGAAGGAGGGAGATACTGTGATGGTTCACTCTTCTCTCTTTTCACTTGGGTTAATAAGGGGAATTCCGCCTGCTGAACAGGCGAAGGCCTATCTGAAGATTCTTCAACATTCGGTTGGCGATGAGGGGACTCTTCTTGCTCCGGCGTTTAATTTTGATTTCTGCAATGGGAAACCTTTTCACCGCCAGAACTCACCATCGGTTGGAATGGGGATTCTTTCGGAGACGATTCGGACCCATAAAAATGCCTGCCGAAGTAAACATCCGATGCAGTCGGTAGCGGTTCTTGGCCGTAAGAGTGAGTGGATTACCGGGCCGGATACAAACTCTTCCTTTTCGATAGGGGGGGCGATTCATCGGTTTATTGAATCAAACGGAAAGCTTCTGCTGCTCGGCTCTTCCATCATGGCGGCCGCGCTGATCCACTGGGCGGAAGAGAGGCTGGAGGTTCCCTACCGCTACTGGAAATCATTCCATGGAGACTATATTGACGATAAAGAGAACATTTCTGAAGTACGGACATATCAGATGTATGCAAGGGATCTGAAACTGAATCCGATTCTGGATCTGAAACCGCTTGAAAATGCATTGAAAGAGCTGGGGTTGATGGATGAGCTCTCTCTCGGTATGGGTACGGTGAAAGTGATCGAATCTGCTGCTTTCATTCAGACAGCTCAGAAGCTGCTGGAAGAGGATCCATATTCTCTTTTGGAAAACGCAGAAGAGATCAGGGGTTTGATTTAATGGTACGCGTATAGGATGATTAGAAAGTGAATAAATGGTTAAACTCACCATATCGGGCGCAACAGTCCATACTTCGTCACACTGAGTTCTCGACTTCGTCCCGACAGGAAAAGCGTCGGGACTGCGCTCTAACTGACGAAGCCTACCATTTTATCCCGAACTAA
>REDA01000018.1 GCA_007693745.1 Balneolaceae bacterium | reverse complement strand
ATGGACCTTAAATGGGTGCAGCGGCAGCTCCCGGAACGGCCCGCCATACTATTCATCGGCTTGAACTTTTTGGTTCTTTTTGTTTCAAGACAAAAAGAACAAAGAAACATTTCAATCACTCACCCCCTACCATCAAGGCAAAAGTAAGAAGGAAAACTTTCTATCATTTACCCCATAACATCAAGGCAAAAGTAAGAAGGAAAGAATCTCTGTCATTCAACCCCTCATCATCAAGACAAAAATAACAATGAGAATACAGTTTTAGTCATTATCGATACAACCCTTAAAGAACAAAACAAACCCAACAAACAAAAATATCCATTCCGAAAGGAATGTAAACCCTCCCTCAGTTTGTTATACCCCCATCAATGAATAACAAGCGAGCAGAATCATGATCTACGCGACACGAAAAGCCCACTTCAACGCCGCACACCGGCTTCACAATCCGAATAAGAGTGAACAGTGGAATGTGGAAACCTACGGTAAATGCAATAATCACAACTGGCACGGCCATAACTATGTAATTGAGGTTACGGTGGCGGGTATGCCGGATCCGGAAACGGGCTATGTGATCGATCTGGGCCTTCTGAAATCGATCATCAAAGAGAGGATTCTGGATCCCTGTGATCATAAGAATCTGAATCTGGAAGTACCTTTTTTAAAGGGCATGATTCCCTCCACAGAAAACCTCTGCATCGCTTTTTACAACGAATTGAAAGAACCCGTGGGCGCAGCTGCATCCCCCGATTCATCCCTCTATTCAGTCAAACTATACGAAACGGAACGAAACTTCGCTGAATATTGTCCTGAGCGTGCACATTAAGATTAAGTAAGTATAAAGACGTAACTATGATTTCGACGAGTATCAGAAAATTTTATGACCCCACTTTTGTTGTCAGTGAACAGTATAAAGAGAGTCTGCCCGATCTGCAGAACGGTTCGGCCTCACTGATCGAAGGTGCGAATGTTCCGATTCAGCAGGTAGGAATCTCCAATTTCAAGCTTCCCCTGAAATACCCTTCGCCGAGTGGTGAACTCCTGACACTGGAAACTTCTATCGACGGCTACGTTGGGCTGGATGCCGGGAAGAAGGGTATCAATATGGGGCGGATCATGCGAACGTTCTATAAATTCAAAGAGGATATTTTTCACCCTTATAAGCTGCGTTCTCTGCTGGAAGCCTATAAGGAAGATCTGGAGAGCCAGACAGCTTTTCTGAAACTGAGTTTTAATTACCCCATGATCCTGAAGAGCTTGCGATCGGAGTATGAAGGGTATCAGTACTATCGGGTTTCCCTCGAGGGCAGAATCGACGAGTATGACCAGTTTTCCTGCTTTATGCATCTCGATTTTGAGTACAGCAGCGCCTGTCCCTGCTCCTATGAGCTCGCTGAACATGCCCGCGAAACACGTGATGTGGCTGCGATTCCTCATTCACAGCGAAGCGTTGCAAATGTTACCGTTCAGCTGCGCGACGAGATTTTTGTGGATGAGCTGGTATTTATGTGCAGGGAAGCACTCAAGACCGAGACTCAGGTGATTGTGAAGAGAGAGGACGAGCAGGCTTTTGCGGAACTCAATGGTGCCTATCAGAAATTCGTGGAGGATGCAGCACGCCTGCTCTATGAAGTTCTGAATGAAGATCACCGAATCCGCGATTTTGTAGTGCGCTGTGCGCATCTCGAGAGCCTCCACAGCCACGATGCTGTTTCCAGAATCTGCAAAGGAGTACGAAACGGATTGAGGTAATACCTCTTCCGGACATCCCTTTAGCCCTGGCAGATTTCAGGCAGAAAAGATCAGTTATGGCCGGGTGAATACTGCTATCCAAGGGCCTCTTTAACCAGCCCTTCCTGCTCGGCATCATGAATTTTTTTCTGGCCGGCTGCCGGAGAGGCGGAGGCCTGGCGCCCGGCATAGCTCAGTTTCTGCCCTTTTTGCAACAACTCATGAAGCCGTGGTGCGATGTAGAACCAGGAGCCCATATTTTTGGGCTCTTCCTGGCACCAGATCACTTCTTTCACATGCTTGTGAGCCTGCAAGTAGTTCTGAATATCTTTGTCAGGGAACGGATAGAGCTGTTCCACCCTGGCAATCGCCACATGCCCGGCATTCTGGTCTTCTCTCTCTTTCATCAGATCATAATAGACCTTGCCTGTACAGAAGACGATCCGCTTGACTGTATCCGGCTCTGATGTCTGATCTTCGATGAACGGATGAAATTTACCATTCGCCAGTTCATCAACCGAACAGACTGCCATCGGATGCCTGAGCAGGCTTTTCGGGGACATTATCACAAGTGGCTTCTTTTTCTGCTGGAGAGCCTGCTTTCTCAGGGCATGAAAATACTGAGCGGGTGTGGTCAGGTTCATTACCTGCATATTGTCTTCTGCACAAAGCTGCAAAAACCGCTCGAGGCGCGCTGATGAGTGCTCCGGACCCTGACCTTCATAGCCGTGGGGCAGAGTCATCACCAGTGCGGTCTGCTGTCCCCATTTAGCCTCTGACGAAGAGATAAACTGATCAATAATGATCTGTGCTCCGTTTGCAAAATCACCGAACTGTGCTTCCCAGATCACAAGTGCATCCGGAATGGCTGAAGAGTAGCCAAACTCATATCCCAGAGCTGCAAATTCACTCAAAAAGCTGTTGTATGCATAAAATGTGCCCTGTTCTTCGCTCAGGTGATTCAATGGCACAAACCGTTCCAGTGTCTCCGTACCGTGCAGAACCGCATGCCGGTGAGAGAATGTGCCTCTTTCCACATCCTGACCCGTCAGGCGAATCGTACGGCCTGTTTTTAACAGAGAACCGAATGCCAGGGCTTCCGCAAATCCCCAGTCAATTTTCTTTTCATTATTTTCGGCTGACTCTGCCCGCTTGGCAAGCTGTCTGAGAAGTTTTGGATTGGCATCAAAATCGGTGGGGACCGTATTGAGCCGTACCGCAATCTCTTTCAGTTCTTCGACCGGGAAGGTGGTATCCGGAAACTCCTCACGGTCTGTCTGGCTCTCCTCGGGCCGGGCCAGCATTTTCGCCGTCACCTCAAGGGATGGGGAGCTCTTCGCATCTTCAAAGGCTTCCTCCAGTAAGTTCTCAAAGTCACTGAAGATGGTTTCTGTCTCTTCTTCAGTGAAAAAGCCTTTTCTCAGCAGTTCTTTGAGATAGATATTTCTCACCGCGGGATGATTGTCGATCTCCTTATAGAGCCCGGGCTGCGTGAATGCAGGTTCATCCCCTTCATTATGGCCATGCTTACGGTAACAAATGAGGTCGATCACCACATCCTTTCCAAACTTCTGACGATAGTCCAGCGCAAGATTCATGGCATGGACCGCCGACTCAGGATCATCGCCGTTCACATGGAAAATAGGGGCCAGAATCATTTTTGCGAGATCTGAGGCGTATTCGGTTGAACGGGCGTCAATCGGAAGGGTCGTAAATCCAATCTGATTGTTAATGATAATATGCAATGTTCCCCCGGTATCATACCCTCTCAGCTGCGACATATTCAGCGTTTCGGCAACAACTCCCTGTCCGGCAAAAGCAGCATCGCCGTGAATCAGAAGAGGCACAATTTTTTTTCTGGCATCCTCTTCTTCAAAATGATCCTGCCTGGCGCGCGCGGCACCCTCTACCACCGGGTTTACAGCCTCGAGATGGCTGGGGTTGGGCAGAAGCTCCATCTCAATTTTGTGCCCCTCGCTGGTTTCATAGAATCCTTTTGTGCCAAGATGGTACTTTACATCTCCGGAGCCCTGAATGGTATCGGGATCCATATTTCCCTCAAAATCGGCAAACACTTTCCGGTAGGGTTTATTCATCAGGTTCACCAGTACATTGAGGCGACCGCGGTGAGCCATGCCCAGAAAGAACTTCTTCACGTCACTTTTACCTGCCCTTTCAATGAGAAAATGCATCATGGGGACCAGTGTGTCGGCCCCCTCCAGTGAGAAACGCTTATGACCGATATATTTTTTGTGGAGAAACTGCTCAAAAGCCATTGCCTGATTCAGTTTATGCAGAATCGCCTTACGGTCTTCCTTGGTAAGATCCGGAGTATTGGTGGTGGACTCCATGGTCTCGCGCAGCCATTTCCGCTCTTCGAGATCGAGCAGGTGCATATACTCTGCCCCAATGGTCCCGCAATAGGTATTTCTGAGAAGCTGAAGGATATCCCTCAGCTTCGCCGTTTTTTTGCCCGCCAGTCCGTCGCAGAAGAACTCCCTGTCGAGGTCCCACAGGGTAAGGCCGTAATATTCCAGATCCAGCTCCGGACTTAAACCCGGTTCGGTTCCGAGCGGATCGAGCTTTGCCAGCACATGACCGCGCATTCGGTACATATTCATCAGCCGCCAGACAGAAATCGCCCGCCTGTCCTGCTCAAGAGAGTTTCCGCGTCCGCCGAGAATTCCTTCATAACGGTCTTCTGTGTAGGGATAGGGTTCGTGCGGAATCTCCAGATCTCTGAAAATCTCATGGTAAAACTGATCACCACCATTCAAAAGATGACTTACTTTCTGTAAAAACATCCCGGATTCCGCTCCCTGGATAATCCTGTGATCGTAGGTACAGGTCATGGTCATCACCTTGCTCACACCCAGCTGGTTCAACACCTCCTGCGACATCGACTGAAATTCGGCCGGATAGTTGATCGAGCCTGTAGCGATGATGGCTCCCTGCCCCTTCATCAGACGGGGGACCGAAGAGACCGTGCCAATGGTGCCGGGATTTGTGATACTGATGGTTGTCTCCTGATAGTCCGGGAGTTCCAGTTTTCCGGTACGTGCTTTTTCAATCAGCTCTGCATAGGCGTAGAGAAACTCCCTGAAGTTCATGGAGTCCACACCCTTGATGTTGGGCACAACCAGGTTCCGGGATCCGTCCCTGCTCTCAAGATCAACAGCAATTCCGAGGTTTACACCCGAAGGGATAACACGGAAATGGGTTCCATCCCGGTTTGTGTAATAGGAATTGAGGGTTGGAAACTCTTTCAATGCACGAATCACAGCCCAGGAGATCAGATGGGTAAATGAAGCTTTGGGTTCACCCTTTCGCATCAGGTGTGCATTGATCTGTGCCCTGTCTTCTGCCATCATTTTTACCGGAAGAACACGCAGCGAGGTGGCAGTCGGAACCTCCACGCTTTCATCCATGTTCTCAACAATTTTTGCGGCCACTCCCTTGATCTTCTGAAGTTCGGCGCTCTCCGGCGGTGCAGCGTCCCGTTTTTCAGCAGGTTTTTGTAGCGGTGCATCCGGCTTTTTCTCAACCGTTTTCTCCGCTGAAGGAATGCCGTTCGTTTCCGGATAGACCGGATCGCTCAACTCCTTGCCCTCCAGCTCATCAAAATATTTCTTCCAGTGCCGGGGAACAGCGTCTGAATTTTCTCTGTATTGCTTGTAGAGCTCCTCAACCAGAGCAGAATTGGGACCAAAAATCGATTCAAGTGATTTCAAGGTAGTAGAATGTCGGTTTGAAATATAAATATCATTGAACTCTCCCGGGGGAGTTCAGGGTTATGGCAGAGTGCTGACGACCCGTCTGGTAAACGGTTCGCAGAACTGATGAAAAATAATGATTTCTTAATCAAAAACCGATGTGAATAGAGATCAAATTGAGCCTGCCGAAGCTTTTGATTCAGTTTGTGATCCGATGGACCGGAAATTACAGGGCCGGAAAGAGAACCATAAGGCAGCCATTTAGTTTAATAATCTCCCTTTCCGCAGGGGCGGGATCCGCTCATCGAAGCAGCTTCGGGAACCTTTACGGAGAATCAGAAATGAAGATGATTTGATGCCGGATCTTTCATTATTTTACCATGATATTCAGTCCATTGCAGAGTTGTGCCAACCACGGTTCACGATTCGTTGCATCCGGGCCGTGATGAAAAGTTTCAGCCTGAGAATGGCAGACTGAATAATAATAACCCGGCCACACTGAAAGGGGAATCTGTAAAACACAATTTTTTAAGAATGTTATGAATCAGCAAAAAGAAAAATCGGTCAGCGGTGCAGAGAAGGTATTATGGGATCTTTCAGACCTTTACAGTTCACCGGACGACCCCGCGCTGGAGCGGGATCGGAAAAAGGTGCTAAAGGTTTCGGAACAGTTCGCAGACCGCTTCAGGGGCAGGGTCGGGAGTCTGGAGCCGGTTGAGTTTGCTGACGCACTGACTCAGTATGAAGAAATTTTGAGCCTGATCGGCAGAATCGGTTCCTATGCCTATCTCTCCTGGTCCACAGCCACGGATAATCCCTCTCTCGGGAAACAACTTCAGCAGGCGAATGAACTGGGTTCTGAGGTGAGTCAGAAACTGGTTTTTTTCACTGTGGAGTGGATGAAGGTTGAGGATGACCGGGCAGAAGAGCTTACCCACTCACCGGTTCTTTCCCCATGGAAACACTATCTCACCGTTTCCAGGCTCTACAGGAACCACACGCTGAGTGAAGAGGCGGAGCAGGTACTCAGTGCGGCAGGTGTAACCGGTCGTTCAGCCTGGAACCGCTACTTTGATGAGACCCTTGGGGCGGCCCGGTTTGAATTTGAAGGAGAGGAGCTGACAGAGCAGGAGGTTCTGGGCAAGCTTCACAATGAAGACCGGGAGACAAGACAAAAAGCTCATGCATCGCTCACCAAAACGTTTGGGTCTCTTTCCCGAAGTCTGACATTTATTTTCAACACCATTCTCGCTGATAAATATTCACGTGATAAACTGCGCGGTTATGAGCACTGGCTCGCCTCAAGGAATCTCTCCAATCAGACCGACCGCGAGACGGTGGACGCGCTGATTGAAGCGGTTACTTCATTCTATCCGGTGGTGCAGCGTTATTACGGACTCAAAAAAAAGCTGCTTGGCGTGCATGAACTGTTCGACTACGACCGATACGCTCCGGTGACAAAAACATCGCAACATGTGGAGTGGGAGAAAGCGAAAGAGCTCGTTTTGGAAGCTTTTGGGGAGTTTCATCCACGGAAAAAAGCCATCGCCGGTGAGTTTTTTGATAAACAGTGGATAGATGCAGCCATCCGGCCGGGAAAAAGAGGAGGGGCCTACTCTGCAAGTACGGTAACCACAGTGCATCCATACGTGTTCATGAACTATGACGGCCGGCTGCGGGATGTTCAGACTCTTGCCCACGAACTGGGACACGGTGTGCATCAGTACCTCTCGGCCGGTCAGGGCGAACTGCAGTCCTCCACTCCGCTTACAACGGCAGAAACGGCTTCTGTGTTTGGAGAGATGCTGGTCTTTAACCGGCTCATGGATCAGCTCTCAGATCCTGCTGAGCGCCTTGCACTGCTTGTCAGCAAGATTGATGATACGATCGCCACCGTGTTCCGGCAGGTATCCATGAACCGGTTTGAAGAGAAGATGCACACGGCCCGCAGGGTTGAGGGTGAACTCAGCAAAGAGCAGTTTTCCGCTCTCTGGAGGGAGACACAAGAAGATCTTTACGGTGATTCGGTAACACTCACGGAGGAGTATTCGCTCTGGTGGTGCTACATTCCCCATTTTTTACACTCCCCGGGATATGTGTACGCCTATGCGTTTGGAGAGCTGCTGGTGCTCTCGTTATTTGATCTGTATCAGCAGAGTGATCCGAAGGAATTTTCAGAGAAATATCTCGAACTGCTCTCGGCAGGTGGTTCCGACTGGCCGGCTGAACTGATCGGAAAGATGGGAATGGATATACGGGATAAAGAATTCTGGAGAAACGGTCTCAATCTTTTTGAAAAAATGGTTCAGGATGCTGAAGAGTTGGCAGGCTCTTTATAAACCTGTACTTTTCAGTAAGCAGATCTGCCCGGAACAACTGCAGGATTTTCATCAGAAGTGGTTGCAGCTGCTTTAGATGAACTCACTTATGGGTGTTTTAATAATACGGAAAACAATCGGCGTCAGCACAGAGAATCAATAAGCCAGAAATGAAAACATGACTACAAACCGGGAAGAAAAAGCTCTCAGAGAGTTCAAGCAGATTATGCGCGATCTGCTCCGGCTGCTTGCCAGATCCGTGGATGTTCCGGTTGCCTATCTCTACTGGGTAAACCGGTACAGGAAGCAGTTTGTACTGGAGACATCCACGACCACTCTCTCCAATGTAATGTTCAAGGACCGGATCGATTTTGACCGCCATTTTTTGGATGATTTTAAAAATATTGCCGGGATTTTGCAGCTGGAAACCGGTCGCAATATCAGGGAAGAGGAGCTTTCGCACTATTTTGACGGAAACACGGCGCGGCACATCACACTGCTGCCATTTCAAAACAACGGCCAGACCGTGGCACTTTCAGTTCTGGAAGGGAAGGATCTCCTCTCCCTCCGTAAATATGAAGAGGAGATCACGGCCTACAGGAACGCACACCTGAAAGTCCTGAATACTTATCTGGAGCTCACGGATCTCTACCAGGATCAGCAGATCTGGACAGATTATGATAAGGATCTTGAGCAGCTGAGCACTGCCAGGCAGAGTCATGAAATGATTACCCGGATGGTAAACAGTATGCAGAAATGGCTCCCTGACGGAGCGGTTACCGTAGCGTTGAAAGGGATGGGGACCTGGGTGACCGCACTGCGTTCGGAGCAGGCATCGAATGCACCGGAACTTGGGTTGATGGTGGAGGAAAAAACCCTTTCTTATGAATGTCTGCAGCGGGGGGAATCCATTTTTACCATGCATTTTAATCAGAATCCCAAACGATTTTCATCCTCGGAATCGGGTACGGATGGAGCCACCCTTGCCATTCCCCTGATTATCAATGACAGGAGACACGCCGCGGTGCTGGCCACGGATAAAAATCCGATTCACTTCAATGAGTCCGTATCGCATCAGCTGAAGAATATTGTCCGTATTGCCGCACTTTCGATTCGGAGCAACATGCCGGCCGGAGAGAGTGGATTCGGAGATCTTTTTACAACAGAGTATGGAAGTTTTATCCCTGAACTTATGAAGGAAAGCCTGAAGGGTATTCTTCACCGGCGCCAGGGTAAGAATGAAGCGTGCTGGTTTGGCCTGATCAGTATCGATAACCTTGCCTCACTGCGCACACGGCACAGCGTAGCGGAACTGAAAGAACTGCAGACGCTTCTGGTCAGGGCGCTGAATCCTGCCCGGCTTGGCTATAACGGATTCATAGGATTGCACAGTGACTACATTTTTTCATACCTCTTTACCCTGGATAATGAGGAACTGCACAGAAGCTGGCTCGAAACCAATTTCAGGGATGTTCAGTCAAAAATTGTTCTCGGAGGGGGGGCACCTGTTGAGGTACATCTGAAGGCAGGGTTTCTGAAGGCAGAGAATGGCGACGCAGATCAGATCATAGACGGGGCGAAGAAGGCTTTGAATACAGCCATGAATAATCGTGAACTCTCATACGTGCAGGTCTGAATGGTGGGAAGAACCATTTTACTGGTGATCGATGGGCTGGGAATCGGTGCGCAGGAAGATGCTTCTGAGTATGGGAATGAAGATGCAGATACCCTCGGCAATGTGAGCCGGATTGCAGGACTGAATGTACCGGTTCTGGAAGGGCTGGGTCTTGGAAATATCCGCGAACTCCATAGTGTGAAGCCGGTACCGGAACCGGCCGCTTTTTTTGGAAAGATGAGGGAGTTATCCGCCGGAAAAGACAGTACCACCGGCCATTGGGAGCTGGCCGGGATTCTCCTGGATCAGCCTTTTCCTGTCTATCCGGACGGTTTTCCGGACGAGCTGATCCGGAAATTTTGCAAGGCCACCGGCAATAGCGCGGTACTCTGTAATCAGCCGGGCTCCGGGACGGATGTGATTCGGGATTACGGACAGGAACATCTTGAGACAGGATTTCCCATTGTGTACACCTCGGCCGACAGTGTGTTTCAGATCGCCTGTCACACCGGTATCGTACCTCTCGGGAAGCTCTACCAGTGGTGTGAAATTGCGAGATCTCAGGTCATGACCGGTGAGCACGCAGTGGGGCGGGTGATCGCCAGGCCTTTTGCCGGAAACCCCGGGGAGTTCCAAAGGGTTTCGGAAAAAAGACACGATTACAGTCTCGAACCCCCGCAACCCAATCTGCTGACTCTGCTGCAGCAACACGGGATTACAACCCTGTCCGTCGGAAAGGTAATTGACCTGTTTGCCGGACGGGGGTTTGATCAATCCTGGCCTACGGAAGGAAACAGTGACGGGATTAGCCGATTGAATAAGGTGCTTGAGGAGGCCGCTGATGATACATTCATATTCGCCAACCTGATAGACACGGATCAGATCTACGGACACCGTCAGGATACCGAAGGGTTTGCACGGTGCCTTGAGGAGATCGACAGGGAGCTGCCCTCTCTGTTCGGGAAAATGAAGGGGGGGGATCTGTTAATTATCACAGGAGATCATGGCAACGATCCGGCTGACAACAGTACCGACCACACCCGGGAATTTGTTCCTCTTCTGGTTGTGAAGGAGGGAACAGCCCGCGGCAGAAGCCTTGGGATTCGTTCTGCATTTGCAGATGTGGCAGTTACCATTCTGCAGGCGCATGGAATAGAGGAGAAATTGCCGGGCAGATCTTTTCTGAGTGAGATTGCGACAGCAGGAGATAGCCGTTTTATGCAACCCGGGTGATCAGAGCACGGGTTATGTGTGATGAAAAGGGGTGACGGGGAATGGTTATGACAGCCTTGAGTAATCTTATTTTTTGTATAAGGGGGCTTTGAAAAACCAGGAGTTTTGCACAAGATCAAGGCGGAAGCAACTTTAAAACCGCAGCGTATTTACCATACGTGAGGATTTTAAAGTTTCGACAACGAAGATATTGGGCAAAAGAACAGTTTTTCAAAGTCTCCTGTAAATCATTCTGCTTTTTTTGTTATATTTCAAGGTTTATAAAAAAGACTTAAAATGTCTGCATAAAAATCGTTATTGAACGTTCTTCAAATCATCTTGCTTACGTAGTTAAAGATGCGGTACTGTGTGAAAACAACATTACCGGGAAGTGTTCATTTTAACCTCAAATAAGCAAACAGCACGTGGCAAAAAGCTCAGGTATTTCAACACGCGAATCTGAATCGTTAGATCGATATCTTCATGAAATAGGAAAAGAGAAACTGATCACTCCCGATGACGAAGTGAGGCTGGCCAAAGAGATTCAGAAAGGTTCTCAAAGGGCACTGGAAGAGCTGACCAAAGCCAATCTCCGGTTTGTGGTATCCGTGGCAAAACAGTATCAGAATCAGGGACTCTCGCTGGGCGACCTGATCAATGAAGGAAACCTGGGGCTGATCAAGGCTGCGAAGCGGTTTGATGAGACCCGGGGATTCAAATTTATCTCTTATGCGGTATGGTGGATTCGCCAGTCCATTCTTCAGGCGCTGGCGGAGCAGAGCCGTATTGTAAGGCTCCCACTCAACAGGGTAGGAGCTCTCAATAAAATCGGCAAGGAGTTGTCCAAGCTGGAACAGGAGTATGAACGGATCCCTTCAGCAGCTGAACTCGCCGAGAGTCTCGAGATGACTGTTTCTGAAGTAGCGGATACACTCAAAATTTCGGGCCGTCATCTTTCTATGGACGCCCCGTTTGCCCAGGGAGAAGACAACCGTCTTCTGGATGTTCTTGAGAATGAGGAGATCCCTGATCCCGACAATGAGCTGATGGGCGAATCCCTGAAGGTGGAGATCGAAAGAGCTTTGTCGAAACTGACAAAAAGAGAAGCTGAAGTGATCCGCCTCTATTTTGGAATCGGCCGGGAGCATTCCCTCACACTGGAAGAGATCGGTGAACGGTTTGACCTGACCCGCGAGCGTGTACGCCAGATCAAGGAAAAGGCTCTCCGAAAGCTCCGGCACCATAACCGCAGTGCAGCCCTGAGGGCTTACCTGGGTTAACAGAGAGGTCTCTTTTCTCAGTTGGTACTGCTGAAGCCTGCTCTCTGAACGTTTGCTCCGGAGGGCTGAAACAATTCTGTATTCTCTGCCCGATAAACAGAGGGGGACCACATGCAGATGTTATTTGCAAACCGAACCGAAAACTGTAGATTACAGCAATGAAAAGGTTGATTCCCACAGCTGTGATCGTACTGTTACTGACCGGATGGTTATGTCCGGCAGAGGGACAGATCCTTCCATTCAGAAATTACTCTATTGAACTGGGTCTGAGTGAATCGGTTGCCCATACAATTATTCAGGATCACCGCGGGTATATCTGGGTTGGAACCGGATACGGATTGAACCGGTTCGACGGGAAGAGATTCCGCCAGTACTACACGGAAGATGGCCTGGCCAATAACCGCGTTCACTCCATTTTCCAGGATAGTAAAATGAGTATCTGGGTGGGTACTGAAACCGGGATTTCGGTTCTGGAACCGGACACCCTGATCACCCCGGCGGTGGTTCAGCGCCTGAACGGCTATGCGATACTCGATATTTTTGAAGACCAATCCGGAAACTACTGGTTTGGCACCGATACGGCCGGACTCTGGCGGCTGGATGCAATGGGGCAGCTTACTTCGATTCATGAACTGGAGAACCTGCCTCTGGTGAGTGTCAGATCCATTCAGCAGGATGAGACCGGCAGGATCTGGATAGGTTCCAGAGAGGGACTGGTCAGAATCTGCGATGATGAAGTTTACCATTACTCATCAGCAAAAGGTTATCCCGATCTCCAGATCAGGGATCTCAAGATCGACGAATTTGGCAGAATATGGATTGGCAGCAGAACCGGCCTGGTACGATATGAGAAGGGAGTGATTTCACGGTTCGGCAGAGAGGATGGGCTTGCCGATGCCCGGATTCAAAGTATTACCGTGGAGAGTTATGACAGGGTGTGGCTTGGAACTGAATCAGGGATCTCGCTTTTCAATGGAACAGAGTTCAGGAACTTCAGCCGCGAACAGGGTGTGCCGGCGCTGATTATCTACTCTTCCATGAAAGATCTCGAAGGGAATATCTGGTTCGGGACACTGGGTGGCGGTATCACCGTCTATGTCGGAGATATCACGGAGAGTTACACGATTGACAACGGCCTGACAAACAATGTGGTGACCGGCTTTACGGAGGATGCCTCGGGACGGATTTGGATTGCAACCTACGGCGGCGGAGTTTTAAGAAGAGAAGAGGGACACTTTTCGGTATTTCAGGAGCAGGAGGGCCTGATTGACAACAAGGTTTATGCTCTCTATGCCGATAGTGACGAGAGGATCTGGGCGGGTACCCGCGAGGGGATCAGTATTTACAGCAATGGCCGGTTTGAGTCACTTACTGACGAACAATTCCCTTTTCGTGTGGTCAGAAGAATCGTGGAGGATCCCGGCAGCGGTGCGTTCTGGATCGGCACCTACAATGACGGACTGATCTATCTGACGGAGGATGGTTTTACTCAGTATCATATTGCCAACGGGTTTCTTCATGATACGGTAATGGATGTAAAACTTGATCCGGATGGTGTCTGGTGGTTTGCCACCTATGGGGGAGTCGCGTTTTATGACGGACATGAGTTCGGATCGCTGACCATCGCTGACGGCCTGCCCAGTAACGGGGTGATTCATGTACACATCGATCATAACGGAGATAAATGGTTTTCGACATTTAACGGAGTGGCCAGATACAACGGGGAAAGGGTGGATGTACTGCCGGAGTTTCAGCTGGCCGAAAAGATCTCATACTTCACTATTCAGGACCGGCTGAACAGATTCTGGATCGGAACCAATTTCGGAATATTCAGAGCGGATCCCGAAATCCTGTTTCACTCAGATGACCATTCAGAAAGACTGGGAGGGATTCGGTTGTTTAATAAAAATCAGGGACTTATTGCAAATGAATTGAATGCAGGTGCATCCCTTCTTGCCTCCGATGGCAGTATTTGGCTTGGAACAGTGGAAGGTCTGAGCCATTTTTTCCCCGAGAGAACCCGCAGTAATTACCATCAGCCGGGCATCGGGTTTGAAGAAGTGATGATCAGCGGCAGGATGATGAATCCGGAGCGCAGGGTTCAGGTTCGCCACGATCGTAACTTTCTGCAGTTTGAATTTAACGGACTGAGTTATGAAGCGCCGGATCAAATTGTTTACCGGTACCAGCTCAGAGGATTTGATGCGGACTGGAACTATACCCGTGATAATATCCTCAGATACCCTTCTCTTCCGGCAGGGGAGTATCTCTTTGAAGTGTTTGCCTATAATGCTGATGGTGTACGGAGTGCTGATTCCGCTCAGTATCTGTTCAGAATCATGCCGCCGTTCTATTTCCAGTGGTGGTTTATTCTGCTGGCAGTTCTGTTAATCGTCACAATGATCACACTCTACCTGCGTTATTTCGGTATTCGAAAGCAGGTGGATATTGAACGAATGAGGGTGCAGATAGCAAGCGATCTTCATGATGATGTGGGTTCATCTCTCACAGAGCTGGCTCTGCAAACCGATTTTCTTCAGGCAGGTGATGTAAACAGTGAAGTGCGGGCAACCCTGAGACAACTTGGAGAACAGAGCCGGAAAATTGTATCCAGCCTGGATGATATTGTCTGGTCAATTGATTCACGCAACGATACTGCCGGCGACTTGACAGACCGTATGCAGGATTATGTAAATCAAATATTTGCGACAGGTAATACAGAGATTCATTACCACTTTGATAAACTGCGCATGAATGAAAAACTACCCGTGGATGTGAAAGAGAATGTCTATTTGATTTTTAAGGAAGCGATAAACAATATTATCAAACATTCCAGTGCCACACGGGTTGACATACATTTTTCGTTCAGCGGCAAGCGTTATGAGCTGGTGATTGCAGACAACGGGGCCACAAAGAAAAATGACCGGAAAAGCGGGCAGGGCCTCAGAAACATAAAAATGAGAGCAGATCGAATCGGCTCTGAAGTTGAAATCACAGATCAGAACGGATTTACTGTCCGGGCAGCCGGAACCATTCAATAGAGGAATTATGATCGAAATAGGTATTGTTGAGGATAATGTGAAAATCAGAAACCTGATTCAGAAATATCTGGATATGCAGGAAACCATGAGCTGCAAAACAGCGGTGGATTCTGTGGAAGAGATGCTGGAATTTTTGAAGGAGAACAGATCCCCGGATGTGTTGCTGATGGATATTCAGCTGCCGGGAATGTCAGGAATTCAGGGGATTGAGATCATTAAGAAAGAGTATCCTCAAATTGAAATCATCATGCTTACGATCTATCACGATTCGCATAAAATATTTGACTCGCTCGTTGCCGGTGCATCGGGCTACCTGCTGAAACACACATCCCTGACCGGAATCAAGGAATCGATCGAAACCCTTATGCAGGGCGGAGCACCGATGTCGCCACAGATTGCCCGTAAAGTGATTCAGCACTTCAAACAGCCGGAACCCAAAAAAAATCCTGACAGTGAGCTCACCCTGCGCGAGCAGGATGTTGTAAACGGTCTGGTGGACGGGCTGAGTTACAAAATGATTGCAGACCGGTATGATATATCCATCGATACGGTTCGCGCTCATATCAGGAACATTTACAGGAAACTGCACGTTAACTCTAAAGCTGAAGTGATCGCAAAGTCTCTGAGAGGTGAGATCTGATCAAAGGATCCGTATCACATGATTATGTGATGTTGATTGGATCTGAGATTAACTATTTTACTTACAGACCAAGGAACCAACCCCAAACAGGAGGTACCCATGACTGCAAAAAGAACTATTAACACAATCATTGTAACTGCAATTGCTCTTTTTGCCAGCGGTTGTTACACACAGATTCAAACCACTCACCATGACCGCCCCACTGTTGCTGAAAGAGTAGCGGCTGATCGCAGTATGAATGCCCAAAGTGCCGTACAGGAGCGCTCCGGTGAAATCATTAGTGAAGAGGATTATGCTCTGGGGTATGAAGATGGGTGGGTGGATGCTGAAGCCTACTATTTTGTGGATTACGAAGCGAGAGACTGGTACGTGAGACACGGCTCGTCTGTTGTGAATAACAGGCATTTCAGGAATTCCTACCACTGGAATCACTCCTTTTACGGATATTACGGATACGATCCATTCCTGGCCTACTGGCATGCGCCTTTCTATGTGAGGCACCAGTGGTATTTCGGGTTTTCATTTGGTCCAACCTGGTTCCGGCCCTACCATCCCGCTTATTACTCATGGTACAGATACCCCGGTTATTACCCCTACTACGGGTACTGGGGATATACACGGCCATACTTCGGATATGCCTATCTGGGTGGCAGCAGTTCCACGCGTGCTGTAAGAAACTACGGCCCCAGAGCTACACATCTCAGTTCAAGGGATGCCCGTGTGAACAGAACTACCCGAACGGATGCCAGGGTTCAGCAGTCGGGTACCGTGAGAAGCAGAACAGATGTGCGGTCTGCTGCACGTACTGAGCAGGTGAACCGTTCGGGCAGCACAACCATCCGCAACCGAACCACCACGACCACCACAAGCAGGGGTGCAGTGAACCGGGGCACTTCCACAAACAGAGGATCGTCAGGTACTGTAAATCGGGGCAGCTCCACGACCAACCGGGGAAGCGGAACCGTGAACAGGGGGAGTTCTTCCACAAACCGCAGCAGCGGTACCGTGAACAGGGGAAGCTCCTCAACCAGCCGCAGCAGCGGAACTGTGAACAGGAATAGTTCTTCCACAAACCGCAGCAGCGGTACCGTGAACAGAAACAGTGACAGTCAGCAGTCATCACTCTTTGCGCCTCAAAACAGTTCATCCAGAATCACCACCCAGTTTTCACGGCCGTCAGCATCTCAGGAGCGAGGCGTGGAATCCGTAAGAAACCGTCTGCTGGAGACCTCCGGAAGCGGTGTTGCAAGGAGTACTTCTCACAGCGATGCAATCCGGTCTTCAATAGCGAACCGCTCGTCGGGAAGCTCTGCAGGATCCACTCTCAGAACCATCTACAACACAGTTCAGAGCAGTGGTGCACCGGCCAGGGTTACATCACGTGCTGCTTCATCAGTGAGCAGAAGCAGCGGAAGTTCATCGACTGTACGAAGCGGAAGCTCATCCGCAGGCAGGTCATCGGTAGGCACTTCCTCCTCCGGATCGTCCACAACCCGTTCATCGGGAAGTTCAACCTCAAGAAGCAGAAACTAAGGGAGTTCAGCAGGAAATTGGTGCTGATTAGCTAACGGAATAATCAAAAACAGAGGAAAAGGTATGCGGCAATTTTCAAAACTTCTTACACTCCTGATATTTCTGTTCACTTCAGGTACGCTGCTTGCTCAAAATCCTGCAAACCCACTTCTCTACAGTTACCAGGCAGTGCAGTTCGGGAGTCAGGATGGCGCCGACGATCCGATTTCACTGATTATGCCAGGCACCGCATTTAAATCCGGATTGGGGTCTGTGGCTGACAATCCGGCCAGTCTGGCTCTCCACAGAAAGAGTTTCGTTGATTTTGGGCTGAATTTCAGGAGCGTTAACGAAAATTCAAACTTTCTTGGACAGTCACGAAGTCTCGATAATTCCGCAAACGGAGTTTCCAATGCCGGATTTCTCTATGCTTTTCCCACAGTTCAGGGAAGCATGGTGATGGGTGCAACGTATACTCAGCATACCGTGTATGACAGGGCGGTTGGGTTTCGCGGCCGAAACAACAACAGCTCGATAACAGATAAATTCAAAGCGGACGGTTCTGCTTATCAGGAGATTGCGTTCAATACCTATGCTACTGATTTTGGTGATGATGTTGGTGACTGGGACGAATCGATTTTTCGGATCGGTTTCGACCGTTTCGGTGATTTTCTGGGCATCCGGCAGCAGGGCGAGATCTTCGAAAGCGGTATCAATGGGGAATACAGTCTCTTTTTCGCAACCGAATTTCGTGAGAATCTGATGTTTGGGGCAAGTTTGGGTATTCTTTCGGGCAGATTTCATTACGACAGGGTCTTTCAGGAAATCGATGAATTTAATGATTATGACAGTACCATCATCGACACCAGTGACGATGGCATTGGCGACACAGACATCGACTCTATCACGCTCGATGACCGTCTCCGCAGCCGTTTTAGCGGTTTCAGAGCCAGAGCCGGCCTTCTCTACAAGATCAACGATCGCATTACCATAGGGGGGAGCTATACACTGCCTTCAACCATTGAGGTGAAGGAGACGTTTGATGCCGGGATTACTACGGTTTTTGATAACAGAGCTGAATTTTCAGATGCGACAGACAGTGAATTTATCTACAAGGTGACACTGCCTCAGCGTTTTTCTCTGG
The DNA here is from genome assembly GCA_007693745.1 of Balneolaceae bacterium. GTDB lineage: Bacteria > Bacteroidota > Rhodothermia > Balneolales > Balneolaceae > Rhodohalobacter. The sequence continues at coordinate 11,482 of REDA01000018.1, read as the reverse complement.
GTGCGGGCTATTCAGATCCGGACGGCGGACTCTCCCTCTCTGCTTCGGCGGAATATACAGATTATTCGGGCACACGAATCAGGTTTAGTGAGAGTGATCTTTTTGACAGTGAGTTGATTGAGAATGACTTTATTGGTGATACGTACCGTGGTGTTCTGAGCTACAGGGTTGGTGCGGGATACGACATCTCACCGGATCTCACTGTCCGGGGCGGATATAGTTATTTACCGGGCAAATTAAATGAAAACAGTGTCGCACGAACTGTTTTGGCCGGAGGTGTTGGCTTTTCTGTAGCGAAGGATATCAGGCTCGACCTGGCTGTTCAATATTCGTTCTGGGAAGATGTTACTGCGGTATATGACTATGCACAGTATGATTACAGCACTCTTCCCGATGCTCTTCCGGGACTCAGCTTCCGCTCTGAGGAGGCAACCAGAACGGCAAGCCGGCTGAAGACTGTTGCGAGTATTCGGTTTGTTTTTTAAGTGTGAATTTTTTTCCTCTGTTGGCGGAGCCTTTTTCACCGGTGAGTGAGCATCCCGGTTTTTATCTGCTCTTTAGGAGGCATGGACAGCCAGAATTTGGTTGTGTATCCGTGTACCAGTATGGGAGGCCCGGTTTTGATTTCTTTTTGATCTGCCACGGTTCCTGCCTGGCGGCATGAGATCCGTTCGGGCATAAACAGATGCCCTTCCATTTCCAACCGGTCAGGACTGAAACCTCATCTCCTTCCTCTTCTTCTTCCTGGCGGCATGAGATCCGTTCGGTCATAAACGGATTCCCTTCCATTTCCAACCGGTAAGGACTTAAATCTGATGTTTCCCTTCCTGTTTGGCAGGATATTTGCGACTACCGTTCAGAGTGTTATTGATCAGTAATCAGCAACCATGAGAGAAATGAACAGATTAAGTGTCATCCCGGCCCTTTTGGTCCTTTTTTTTACCATCGGGACGGCTCAGGCACAGACAGCTCAAAATCCTTTATCATTGAACAACCGGGCAGTTCTGTTCGGTACCCAGCAGGCAGCCTCTGATCCGGTCTCCTCAGTGATGCCGGGAACAGCTTTTGGATCCGGTCTTGGAGCCTATATCGACAACCCGGCTTCACTGGCGCTGCTTGTCAACGGACTGGCAATTGAATTTGGCATCACTTACAGGTCTTTGCAGGAAGAGGTGCTCTTCCAGGGGGTAACAAATGAAAGCAACAGACGATCCAGCGGTCTCTCCAACTTCAATCTCCTCTACTCTAAAGCCGGGGAAGGGCGGGGTCTGATCATTGGAGCGGGCTTTACTGATCACTCGGTGTATGATCGGACTATGGGACTGAACTCGTTTAACGACAACAGCACGATTACCGATGTCTTTAAAAACCAGGGGTCTCCTTACCATGGGATTGCCCGCTCTGCGGGTGTGATCGTTGCCGGGGATGACACTGAAAAATGGTTCGACTCTGTTTTCAGAGCAGGAGAGAGCCCGGGTACATTTCCCGGTATCAGGCAGCAGGCTGATATTTTACAATCGGGGGAGGGTGGAGAGCTTTCTTTTGTTCTTGCTACCGAACTTCAGCCTGATTTTTTTGTGGGTATCAGCATGGGATATCTCAGCGGAGACCACATCTACAGCAGGGTTTTTCAGGAAATTGATGAGAAAAACCAATTTCAGGGTCCGTTGAATGACGAGGGGGGGAGTGAAGCTTCAGTGTACTCGTTAACTCTTGAGGATCAGCTCGAGACCTCATACAGCGGTCTCCGGACAAGGGTAGGGATTATCTACAGGATCCTTCCGGCATTTACAATCGGTGGAAGCTACACCTTTCCCACAACGGTGACGGCAGAAGAGTCGATGTCCGGATCGTTACGGGTTCGCAGGGATCCGTTTGATTCGGAAAATGATCTTTTGGAAAGTACCGGCAGTGAGATGTCGTTTGATGTGCAGTATCCCTCACTGATTTCTGTGGGTGCCGCATTAACCGGGATTTCCGGTTTCTCTGCATCCGTGTCGTTTGATTATGCAGACTATCGTCAGATAAGAATCGATTTTGCAGACAGTGAGCTGTTCGATCTCGGGGTGAGGGAAAATGAAATCATTCGCAAAGAGTACGCAGAAACCCTTTCCATTCGCGGCGGTGTTGCCTGGGATATGAACGAGGAGATGCAATTGAGAGCCGGTTATTCTGTTTTTCCCAGTATCTATCTTGGAGGAACAGACTGGAAGAGGGTGATCTCTCTGGGGGCATCACTCCAGCTGAGTGAAAAAATACGCCTCGATTTTGGTGTAAGGTATCTGATGGCCGATGATAAATCAGTGATCTACAATCCGGTGGAGTATAACTATTCAAATCAGACAAACGGCGTCCCGGCATCGGTCTTGCGAAGTGAAACTGCTGCTTCAGGTCTAACGCAGGTTCTCTTTACAAGTAATGCGCAGATACGGTTTTAGTACCCCGGCGCTATGAAAAACTGTTCTTATGCCCCATATCTTCGTTGCCCCATATGTAAACCTCACGTATAGCACTTATGCTGGGGTTTCACATTCACTTCCGCATTGATCCTGAGAAAAAAACCCCGGTTTTTCAATGCCCACAGCTTCATCATTGATTACCCGGTAATCGTTATTCAGGCTTTTTGAGGCTTTACGCTCAGAACCGCAGATCGTACATGACGTACCACGTTTGCCGTTGTGCTGCCCATCATCAGATATTTCAGGCCGGTTCGCCCGACAGTTGCCATAACCAGAAGATGAACCGGATTCTCTTTCACATAGTTGTGAATGGCTTCGTGTGGCGAATCCTGTGAGACAATGAGTTTGTGTGTCACTTTATCTGCGATCTCATTGAAGTATTCCTTTTTCAGGATTTTCAGTCTCTCTTCGCGGATCGTTCTGAGTGACAGGTCTTTTTCCTCCTCATCAAACTGATCAAAACTGAGTACATGCAGAAGTTCCAGCTCAGCTCCGGTTCGTTTTGCGATATCAATGGCATAGGGAAAGGCTTCGATCGAATTCTCGGAAAAGTCGGTCGTGACAAGTATTTTTTTAAACCCGTTTACATTCGAATCATTTTCAACGATCATCACGGGCTTGTTGCACAGACGAAGAACCTTTTCGGCCACACTACCGAGAAGAAACCTCGAAAAACCTGTTCGTCCGTGACTGCTCATGATCACATAATCAAAATCCTCTGCAGAGTCGATGATGCCCTGCGCGGCATTTCCGATGGAAACAATCGGGTCAGAGAGATATTTCCCGTCAATAATTTTTTTGCTGATCTCCCTCACACGGTCCGTCAGTGTCTGCTCAATTTCATCAAATTTCTGATACATTTTTGTACTCATTCCGAGAGCATAAGGCTCATCGAGTTCGGAAATCGGCAAATGAGAATAAAAGGGAGTGACTTTTCCGTCAAAGAGAGACGCAAACGTATTGGCTACTTCAAGCGCTTTTTTGCTTCTGTCTGAAAAATCGATGGGTACCAGTATCCTGATCATATCTTTATCCTTTTATTATGGTTACAGATGATGGATGATTCTGCTCAGTATCTTGTCTATTCATCGAATACATACTTGTATTTTATAGACTGCTGAGTCGTTAAAACAGTTCCTGATAACATCAGGAATGTGCATTAAGGACGATCGTTTCTGTCGGGGACTTTTAAAAACCAGAAATTTTGCTCACGATCCGGTCGATAGCAAATTTAAAAACGCAGTGTATTAACTATGCGTGAAGATATTAATCTTGCTACAACAAAGATACAGGGCAAAAGAACAGTTATACAAAGTCCTCTATCAGTAATTTGGTTAAAAAAGATGTAAACGAAAAGAAAATCTTCAATTTACCTCCTGCCGGAGTATTTCAAGCGGAGAATGTCTGAAAATGTGCCTGCTCCCGCTCCAGCCGATGGCGATTGCTGCTGCCATGATCAGGAGAGTGATACCGGCAAGATTCAGGAAATCGGGAAAAAATGCGATGTCGAAGTAGAAGAAGGCGAGACCCCAGCTGGCAATGAGTGCAAGCAGCAGACCGGTAAGGCTCGAGAGAAATCCAAGAAGTGCGTATTCAACGGTCTGAATAGAGCCGACCTGCGATTTCAGCGCACCCAGAGTTCTCAGTAAAACCGATTCGCGGGTTCTCTGCCGCCTGCTGATGGTGATGGAGCCGGAAAGCACAATAAAACCCGTAAGTATGCTGAAGAGAGCCATAAACTGTACTGCCAGTGCTATCTGGTCGAGAAATTCCCTTACGCTCCCAAGTGCAATGGAGATATCTATGGCCGAAATGTTGGGATAGGCAGAAACCACAGCCTGCTGTATGGCCAGGGCTTCTTCCGGTCCCGATGCATTTACGGTTGCTGCGAAAAACTGAGGTGCCGGTTCGAGAACCCCTGCCGGGAAAAGGACAAAGAAATTGGGTTCGGGCCGGGAAAAATCTACCTCTCTGACACTTGCTACCACTGTCGAGAGAGGAACACCCTGCACATTAAATTCAAGGGTGTCGCCCAGCGAGAGCCGGAGCTCGTCCATGATCTGAGGTGAAACAGAGATCGGAACAACGGAATCAAAACCATCTGAGTAGGGAATCCACTCACCTTCTGTGATGGTTTCCGATTCAGTCAGGAAATCTCTGTAGGTAACCCGGTATTCACGGGTGAGAGCCCAGCCGCTCAGCTGAAGGGTTGAGTCTGCCCGCATTTCGCTTACTGTGGCACCATTTCTGGCAGAGAGCCTCATTGAAACGATGGGGACATTCTGAAGCACAGTACCACCACTTTCGCTTACCGTCTGAAGGAGTCCTTCATTTTGATCCGATTGAATATCATAAAAGACAAGATCGGGAGTATCATCCCCCAGCTGGATATTGATACGCTGTGTGATCATGTCCTGCGAGAGATAGAGTGTTCCGATCAGCAGCATACCCATACCGAGTGTGGTCATCAGCATCCCGGTCTGGTTGTTGGGCCTGAACAGGTTTGCCATTCCCTGTCTGATCACATAGGGCAATGCACTGAGTCTCAGTCTCCTGACTGCCTTCATCAGCAGAGCAGCCACAGCCCAGAGGATGTAGATAAAAATGATGAGTGAAGCTGTGAAGATGAAGGAAACTGTGTAGCTCTCTGTGAGCAGTGTGATCACAAGTACAGTAACCGCAAGCGCAAACGAAGCAGTAAGTATCTTTACCCTAAACCCCAAAGCTGCGAATGGGGAGAAATCTCCGCTTCTGATAGTGAGAAGCGGGGAGATGGTACTGATGGCAGCAAGCGGCAGCAGTGAAAAGGCCACACTGATGGCTACGCCGGTGAAAAGTCCCAGGGCGATAGCCTGAAATGAGATGCCCTGCACAATTTCTATCGGCAGAAGATCACTGAAAAGCAGAGGGAGGTAATTCTGCATCAGGAGTCCGGCAGCGGTTCCCGCAACCGCTCCGATCAGCCCCAGAACCGCTATCTGGATGGAAAACGCAGCCAGGATTATCTCCCTGGAGACACCAAGGCATCGCAGTGTTGCCACCATGGAGGTTTTGCGTCTGATGTACACATAGATGGCACTGCCAACACCCAAACCACCCAGGAGTAGGGCTACAAAACCAATCAGGCCCAGGAACTTCGTGAGGTTATCCACAATGGCTTCGAAATCCTGTTTTCTGCTCTCAACGGTTTCAATGCGAATACGGTGCTCTCTGGCGATGGGGCGGAATTGCTCTGTGAAATCGGACACACTGCCCCCGCCGGCCAGTTTAAAGTACTCTTTATAGGTAACTCTGCTGCCCCGTTGCAGAAGGGCTGAGCCCTCCAGAGATGATTTCGGGATATAGACCCGCGGCCCGATCAGTGAAAAAGCTGCGGCTTCGCCCGGTACGGAGATCAGTTCACCTGCAATCTGAAATTCAATATCGCCAACACGAATGGTGTCTCCGGTTGAGATTCCGAACTGCCTCATGGCGCTCTGCTCTACAAGTGCCTGACGAAACTGCTGATAGTTGCCTGCTGCCTCCGCGGGATTGGTTTTAATGGATCCGTAAAGCGGAAAAGGTCCGTCAACCGCCCTCACCTGAGCAAGCCGGCTCACTCCTGAGTTACCGAAAAACACCATGGAATTAAACTCGACAGCTTCTGCATCACTTCCACCCACAGAGTCGATAAAAGCGATGGCCTCTTCATGAAAGGGCTGGGTTGCTCTTAATTCAATATCGGCCCCCAAAAGCTCTCTGGCCTGGTCATCAACCGTGAGCAGAACATCGTTTCGAAAGGAGAGAATCGCTACCAGTGCCGCAACACCTGCTATTACAGAGGAGGTGTAGAGGAGCAGACTCTTCCATTGAGGTTTGGCATCACGCCAGGCAAGCTTTCTTGTAAAAGGGTTTAAAAATGCTTTCAGAAATGAGCTCATAGAGTGTTCACCCCTGTAATTTTGTCTTCTGAAGGTTCTGATGTGTAGCGATCCTCAACCATTCGTCCGTTTTTGAGTTCTATGATCCTGTCACACCGCGCCGCCAGTTCCTGATCATGCGTAACAATCACAAGTGTTGTACCCTGCTCCTGATTGAGCCCGAAGAGTAATTCTTCAATCTGAGCCCCGGTTTCACCATCCAGATTTCCCGTTGGCTCATCGGCAAAGAGAATAGATGGTTTGTGTATAAAAGCCCTGGCAAGACCCACTCTCTGCTGTTCACCCCCCGAGAGCTGATTGGGATAGTGGTGTACCCTTTCCGACAAGCCGACACTGTCGAGCAGCTGGTAAGCACGGGCAGAAACTTCCCGGAAAGGGAGACCGCGAAGTTCAATAGGAACCATCACATTTTCCAGTGCGGTAAGTGTGGGAATCAGCTGAAATGACTGAAAGATGAACCCGATCTCTTCATTGCGTATTTGTGACAGCTGTGTTTCACTATACTGCGAAATCTCCTTTTCATTCAGAAATACAGATCCGGATGTTGGCTTGTCGAGACCGGCACACAACCCCAGAAGCGTGGTCTTTCCGCTGCCTGACGGACCGACAATGGCACAGGAGATCCCTTTTTCGATTGTAAAGGAGACCGAGTGAAGAACGGTTAGCGAGTGATCGCCGCTTTTAAATGTTTTTGTGAGGGAGCGTGCGGAAAGTATCTCTTTGGAATTCATTTTTTATCTTAATGTGTATATTCAGAGAGGAAACAAAACAGCAGATGAAAAGGTTCTGATATTTTACTCTAAGTTCAATCCCATACTACGTATGAAAACTGCAATGGTTATACTTTTTTTTATTTTTTTACAGGCTTTTAACCCTGCTGAAGCCCAGGTGCGCGAGTCCCGAACCATCCTCTTCTTTGGAGACAGTATCACAGCGGGGTACGGCATTGATATGGAGGAAGCATTTCCCGCACTCATCGCAAGCAGAATCGATTCTCTGAATTTGGCCTACAGATCCGTGAACGCAGGACTGAGTGGTGAAACCAGTGCCGGGGGGCTGCGGCGGGTGGAGTGGGTATTGCGGCAGGGGGTGGACATCTTTGTACTGGAGCTGGGTGGCAATGACGGTCTGAGAGGAATCGATCCGGAATCGACAAAACAGAATCTGCAGGGGATTATTGATAAGGTAGCTGAGAGTAATCCTGAAGCCACTCTGCTGCTGACGGGCATGCAGGCCCCTCCCAATATGGGTGAAAGTTATACGCGCAGATTCCAGCAGATCTTTGAGGAGCTCGCATCGGAAAATAGTGTCATCTTTATGCCTTTCATCCTGGAGAGAGTTGCCGGAGATCCGGATCTGAACCTGCCGGACGGTATTCACCCGACGGAAGAAGGACACAGGCTGATCGCGGATCACCTCTGGGAATATCTCTATCCGATGCTGAGCAGATAATTCCGGAAAGGAGTTGGTTGATAAACCGTATCATTGAATTCTTGATGAAGAGGGGTTTTTCATTTCTTATCATACCAGAGTAGTAGTCGATATATCAGTGCCCTTGCTCTTGAAACCCGTTCTTTTGCCCATCATCTTCGTTCTCGTAAGTCTAAAATTCCTCATCTATGGCGAATATGTTGCGGTTTTAAATTTGTTTCCACCTTGACCTTGTGCAAAACTCATGGTTTTTCAAATCCCACTGCATGTGTCATGGAAGAGATTTTGGGCAGTTTTTATAATGGTTCAGGTTTTGGATATGTGATCCGGGTTTTACCCCCGCTTCGAATATCTTGAAATAAGATCAGACAGATCAACCGATATCACTTATTTCTGACTTGCAAAAAAAAATCCTGAAAGCGCTTGCATCTGCTGTTTTAAGGCGTTTAATTTGGTGCAACCATAGCAGTTTTGATAGTTGATTGTCGTAAGCTATTAAAAAACCATAACTAATCTCTTTATTATGAATAAATTAAATTTTCGTTCATATGCTGCAGGATGTCTGTCTCTGATGTTGTTGTTTTTCTTGCCGTTGAATAGTGAGGCATATGTCGAAGCCGATATTACAGGAAGTGATTTTGAAGAACGAATTACAGTTTCCGGCCTGGTACTGGATGCTTCTACAGGTCAGCCGCTTGCCGGAGCAAATGTTGTTGTACAGGGGACAGTGGTCGGTGTTGCCACAAATGCGAGGGGCGAATTTTCTCTTTCTGTGGGAAGTGAACCTCCTATCACTCTTATTGTGTCCATTATCGGTTATACAGCTCAGCGAATTGAAATTACTGAGCGTGCTGTAACGGATTTGAGGGTATCTCTCAGAGAAGAGACTATACTGGGCTCTGATGTTGTGGTTTCCGCATCCAGAGTGGAGCAGAGCATCCTGGATGCTCCGGTGACAATTGAGAAGATGGATATCATAGCCATTAATCAGTCTCCTTCACCCAGCTACTATATGGCACTGGCCAACCTGAAAGGTGTGGACATGACCACAAGCAGTATCAATTTTCAGATTGTGAACGCCCGCGGATTTAACTCGACAGGGAATACACGTATGGTTCAGCTTACAGACGGCATGGATACCCAGGCGCCTGCGCTGAACTTTCCGATCGGAAACCTGAACGGTCCCTCGATCCTGGATGTGGAAAGCATGGAATTTTTGCCGGGAGCCTCCTCTGCGCTCTACGGACCGAATGCTTTTAACGGTATTCTTCTGGTAAACAGCAAGAACCCGTTTCGCTATCCGGGACTCAGCGTGATGGTTCAGACCGGATTCAATCACCTTGACGGTAACAGCACACTGGGTGAGCCCGGTAATCCGCAGCCGATGTATGAAACTGCACTGAGGTATGCGAATACGATTGGAGACCGTTTTGCATACAAGGTGAATTTCAGCTACTCCGGCGCCAACGACTGGCGAGGGATTAACATGAGTGATAAAAATGCCAATCTCGCATTTCCGGGAGCAACCGTGAACCCGGCTTTCGACGGGGTTCATATGTATGGCGATGACGGCACATTCAATATAGCACTCCTGGGATTAAACCCGGCAATTCGTTCCCAGATCGCCGGGGGTATTGCGGCTCAGGTGCCGGGCCTGCCCGCTTCCATCGTGGAGCCGTATGTCGGTTCCCTCCCCTCGCAGCCTGTGGCACGAACGGGGTACCGTGAGGAGTTTCTGGTGGATAATGATGCCAAGAACCTTAAACTCGGAACCTCTCTGCACTACCGCGTTTCTGATAATGTAGAAGCCAGTTACACGTTTAACTACGGTTTTGGCACCACGGTGTACAGCGGTGCGCAGCGATACAGCCTGAAGGAATTTAACATTGCCCAGCACAAGCTTGAGTTTAACGGGGATAATTTCATGGTACGCGCGTACGGTACATTTGAAGATTCCGGAGATTCCTACATTGCAGATTTTGTAGGGTTTTCCATCAACGAGCAGCATAGAGCCAACAGCGAATGGTTCGGCCTCTATGGAGCTACGTTTGCGGGGGGACTGCTGCAGGCAGCAACAGCGGCGCAGGGAGGAAATCCGATATTCAATCCTGCCACGGTGAATGCGCTGCTTTCAAATCCAACGGTTTTGAACCAGCTGCACGGCGCTGCACGAGCAGCGGCCGATCAGGGCCGGTTTCAGCCGGGTACTTCAGAGTTTGCCAATGCATTTGACCGTGCGGTGAATGATGTGATCCCGAGAGGTGCCCTTTTTAACGATAAGTCCCGCTTTATCCATACAGAGGGAGTCTATGATTTCAAAAATGAGATCTCATTTGTGGATCTGCAGATGGGCCTCAGCTTCCGTCAGTATCAGCTCCGATCCAACGGGACGATCTTCGCGGATGGGGACGGCGGACTCAGCATCAACGAGTATGGCGGTTTTCTGCAGGCTTCCAGGTCACTGTTGGAAGACAGACTGCGCCTGACCGGCTCTCTCCGATACGACAAAAATGAGAATTTTGACGGACAGTTCAATCCCAGAATCTCTTCTGTAATCCGCCTTGCCGATTCCCAGAATCTGCGTCTTTCCTATCAGACAGGCTTCAGAAACCCGACAACTCAGGGACAGTTTATCGATCTGGATGTGATCACAGCCCGGCTGCTCGGCGGACTGAACCAGACCGTTGCTCCTTACAATGTCACGGAAAATGCCTTTACTCTGGAATCGGTAAACCGTTTTACGGAGCAGTTGCTGGCAGGCAATCCTGCTGCAGCCGGACAACTGGTACCTTACACCAGTTTTTCCGAGGTGAAACCGGAGCAGATTCAGTCGTACGAAATTGGTTACAAAGGTTTGATTGGAAGCCGCCTTCTGATCGATGCGGCGTATTACTATAACGTTTACACCGACTTTATCGCTCAGTTCAGAGTGCGAAGAGCTGCGGCTGCTTTTACCGGCAATCCTGCAGTGGATGCTCAGATTGCGGCTTCACTACTTTCCGGCGACGCCACAAACACATTCCAGCTATACACCAACCTGGATAACACCGTAAAGTCGCAGGGTGCTGTTTTCGGGTTTGATTACAGTTTGCCGAGCAATTTTCTGCTCTCCGCCAATTACAACTGGAATCAGCTGATTTCGGACGATCAGACAGGCTTTATCTTTGACTTTAATACTCCTGAGCATAAAGTGAATGTAAGCCTTGGCAATCGTCGCCTGACCAATAATCTGGGCTTCAATATCACCTGGAGATGGCAGGATGAGTTTGACTGGACCTCCTCCTTTGCGGACGGAACCGTTCCGGCTGTATCCACTGTGGATGCCCAGATTAGCTTCAGAGTGCCTTCCATGAACTCAGTAATCCGATTTGGCGGATCCAATATCACCAACAACCGCCATTTCCTTAATTACGGCGGACCCAATCTGGGTGCAATCTACTATGCAACGTTTGTGTTTGACCAGTTTCTGAACTAAAGGGGACTACGTTCAGCTTTGAAAAAGGGCTCTCTGCTTGCAGTGGGTCCTTTTTTTGTTTCGCTATAGGGTTGTTTGAAGGCAAAACGCCCCGAGGGATCGGGACTGCGAAAAGCACGCAGCAAAAGGCAAAACGCAAAACGCAAAACGCAAAAGTGAGAAGTGAGAAGGGATTCGGAGCGAATGCGGAGAACCGC
>REDA01000086.1 GCA_007693745.1 Balneolaceae bacterium | reverse complement strand
GCGATTCTCGCGAAGCGAAAAAAACCAACCTGCAACGTTGCAACGTTCAACCTGCAACCCCAGAAACAAGAAACAAGAAACAAGAAACGCGCGAAGCGCCCTCAACCTAAAAAAAAAGGCACGGTTGTTACGCCATGCCTTTCTCTGTAATTGGGAATGATGTCCGCCGGATGCGGTTATTCATACTTTACAGTACATCCGTAGGGTGTATTGATACGTACAGCGACTTCCTCGCCATTCATCAGGCTGCTCATGGCAGCTTCCACGAAGTTGTGTGCACCTTCCACATCACCGATACGGGCAGTGGGCCTGTCGTCAATCGCTCCGTTGAATTCCAGGGTTCCATCCGGACTGATGATATACATATGGGGAGTCACCCTTGCGTCGTAAGAACGACCCATGGTGCCATCAGGATCAAGCAAGACGGCTGTCGGCCCGGCATTTTTTTCAGCGGTGATGGCTCGGGCAGCTTCCGGTTCCAGATGACCCTGTGTGCCGGGGGCTGATGAGATCACGGAAAGCCACACCACACCCATCTCAGTGTATTTTTCCTGAAGACGCTGCATGTTTCCTGCATCATAATGTTTTCTGACAAACGGGCAGTCGTGATTGAGCCATTCCAGAATCACATAGCTTCCTTCAAAATCAGAAAGGGAGTGGACATTGCCGTAAGCATCCGCCACTTCAAAATCAGGTGCTCGTTCACCGATAACAGGTCCGACAACAGCCCGGTCAGCAGTCATATTGATCAGCAGAAAACCGATCAGCATCAATGATAGGGTATAGATTAATTGTTTCATTGTATCAGGGTTTTATTTTAGGGTTAGAAAAATAACGTGTAAAAAAAAAGTTTCGTTTCTGAATTTCGTAAAGCGGATTTTGAGTGAAAAGATCGGGCCCAACCTGCAACGTTCCAACGTTCAACCCCATAAACTGGCCTAAACCTCTAAACCCCTAAACTCCTAAACTTATCCTCAACCTCAACCTCAACCTCAACCTCAGCCTCAACCTAATCCTCAAATCCCGTCCAGCGCTTCGAGAACGATTCCGGGGGTGAGCAGTTCCGGGAGAATGACCGGTTCTGCCCCGTTACCCGGATAGATCACATAAAAGGGAACGCCGTTCCTTCCAAAGGAAGCCAGTGCCCGGGTAATCTCAGGGTTTCGGTTGGTCCAGTCTGCCTTCACCATCACAAACCCAAGATCCGCAAAGCGGTCGCGCACACGCTGCGAACTGAATACAATTCGCTCATTTGCCTTGCAGGTGATACACCAGGCAGCGGTAAAATCGATAAAGACCGGAGCATCTCCAACGGGAAAACTGTTCATTTTTTCCTCTGAAAAATCGATCCACTCAATTCCATAACCATCTGTTTTAACGCCATCATAAGCCCTGTTATCCGGTACGGTGGTTACGGCAAACATGAAGCCGGAAGCGATAATAAGTACCATCATACCACGACTCACCACTCTGGCACTGGTGGATATCTGAAACGCACTCCAGCGGTGAAGGATCCAGATTCCGGCTGAGAGACAGAGCAGGCCGACCAAAAGGCGGATGACACCGTCACTTCCGGTCTGCTGACCAAAAACCCACATCAGCCATATTGCCGTGGCAAAGAGTGGAAAAGCCATGATCTGCTTGAAGGTTTCCATCCAGGCTCCCGGTTTAGGCAACAGCTTCATCAGTGCAGGAAAGAGTGTCAGCAGCAGATAGGGAAAGGCCATCCCGGCTCCCAGAAAAAGGAATATCATCAGGGAATTGAGGGCCGGCAGGGTGATTGCCATACCAAGTGCGGTTCCCATAAAGGGCGCTGTGCAGGGGGTAGCCAGAACCGTCGCAAGAATTCCGCTGAAGAATGATCCCCGGAGTCCCTGACCGGTATCGGTTTTTCCGGCGATTGTAATAAGCGAATTTCCGATTTCAAACATCCCCATCAGGCTCAGGCCCAGACCAAACATCAAAAACGTGAGAAATACGATAAAAGCGGGCGACTGCAGCTGGAAACCCCAACCCAGCTCCTGGCCACCGGCCCGAAGCAGCAGAAGGAGAGAGGCAAGCAGCAGAAATGATGCCAGCACACCGGCTGCAAAGACCCAGCCGTGCAGCCGTACTTTTGCGCGGTTGTGACCCGCCATCTCCATGAAGTTCATGATCTTGATCGATAGAATGGGGAACACGCAGGGCATCAGGTTAAGCAGCATACCTCCGGTAAAAGCGAAGAGGAGTAGTATCCAGAAGGCTCCGGAAATGAGTGATGCGGCAGCCGGAAGCTCCTGACCATGATTTGATTCTCCAATCGGAACATCAACAATCATACCCTTGATCCGGCCTGGCTCATCCCAGCCCTGAGGGGAGTAGAGTACACCCCACAGCCTGTCAGGATCGCCGGTTTTGTAAATCGATTTTCGTAGTTCCAGAGTTATGGTTTCTCCCTCTGCAGTGAAAGGCTGCGGTGCGCTGTTTTCGATTTCAGCCTCTTGCTTGGCGAAATAGCGAATCTCATCGTACTCCGGCAGGGTGAACGCATCGCTGGCCAGGCTAAGGCGGATGGTATTGCCCTCGAGTTTAGCAGATGCCTTCCAGTAGGGAAGTGAAACCGGGAGTTCATTGCGGGTTTCGTTAAAGCGGGGGAGCCAGATATCACTGTATTGAATCTCATCATCAGTCACCTCCAGCGTCAGGGTAAGGTCGGCATACTCCGGGATGCAGATAGCTTCACAGATCAGCCAGTCAGCCTCTGCCTCCAGTGTGTAAAACGAACCGGGTGTAAGTTCTGCGGGCGCTTCCGCCTCCATCATCAGCAGTACCTGCCCGTAATACCCATAGCTGGTGAGTCCGCCGGCAACGGGAATCCAGAGAGGAACCGGCCACTGGATATCACCGGCCCTGAAGGTGGGATCGTGCGTCCACCGTACTGTCAGCGGCATGCCGGAATCTCCGGGATTGCGGTAATAGACATACCAGCCGTCCCGCAGTTCCATGTGAACGCCAATACGAAACGCCTCTCCCGGGCGGATGCTTTCCTGTTCAGAGACCAGTTCAACGACAGCATTGTCGGTCTGGACAGCCTGACCGGCGAGCTGAGCATATCCGGACAGTGATAAAATCAGTAAAGTAAGCAGGATGGTATGAACCTTATGAATCATAACCTTATTTCACAAAGTGACTGTTTTGGCTGCAACGATGAAGATAACGGTTTATTGAGAATTCCTATGATATTAAACCATTTTTTACAGTTTTACAGCGGGGGCATTAAAAAACAGCTTTAAAAGCTGGCCTGACTCCCTGCTCAGTCGTGTCCCCAGGGTGCGGGTGGTGTTTCGATCGCTTCGCTCAGATCAAACTGAACCATGATATTCCACTCATCTTCCCAGATGGTGCCGTAGGTGTAGCGTTCTCCCGGCACATACTCAATTCTCCAGCCCCTGAAAGCCCCGTCGGCCTCCTCTGTTCTGGGACCGGATCTGAAACGCTGAACGAATTCGGTTCCCTCTCCTTCAGAAAAGCCTCCGTACATGGTAACATCATCATCAGATCCGTCCGCTTTCCGATGGTCGTGCCGCAGTTCGAGACCCTCTTCGTGAAGTGTGAGGATCCACGTTCTGGACCGATCCCAGGATCCATCGCTCTCATTCTCAATGTGAAATGGAATCTTGAGGTGATCTTCATGACATTCCCTGAAGTGCATCTGCATCTCTTCGGTGCCGGTGAACATGTTGATATGAGCGGGCTGCACCTGTAAACTTCCGGCATAGGCGTTGTTGCATTCCAAAGCCAGATGGTTGAAAAACTGTACAAATGCGGGAGATGGATCAGACACCTGAGCAGGTTCACGCTCCGAACAGCTCAGGAAAGAGAATGGTATGAGAATAGAAATAAAAATTAAATGTATATGTTTTTTCATAAGATATAGATTTGAATGGGAGCAGTGGAGCCCGGATCTGTTCTGAGAAAAAGTACCGAATGACAGTATGCGTAAAATGGAGATAGAATGAAAATGTGTTTTTAATTGAGTGAATAGCCCCCGCTATGTTGAGTAGTTTTTTAACAGATAATTTATTATCATTTAATGACTAAATTATCCGTTAAGTGATTATATAATATCTCTAATATGCCTTTATTTTACACTCCAAAAGAAGTGTCAGATGATATTGCAGGACGTGCAAAACAGCGCAGATTGCAGTTGAATATCACTCAAAAAGAATTAGCTGAAAGATCCGGAGTCAGCTTTGGGAGCGTGAAACGTTTTGAGCAGAAAGGCGAAGTCTCACTCAAAAACTTACTTCAGATAGCTGTAGTTCTACGATCACTGGATGAATTCAGTAAATTATTTCAGCCCGAGTCATATCGAACCATCGATGAAATGTTAGAGCAGAAAAAGACCACTGTAAGAGAGAGGGCCCGAAGTGATCATTCCTGAAATGGATACATTGACGGTGTTTATGGACAGGTCCCGTGTCGGTACATTGGCAATCAGCAACCATTCACGCTATCTGTTTGAATATGATCCTCAATGGCTTAGAGATGGATTTTCTATCTCCCCTGTTCATCTCCCATTGGAATCAGGACTGTTTACAGCAAAGCCCGATCCTTTTGCAGGCCTTTTCGGTGTATTTAATGACAGTCTTCCTGATGGGTGGGGTAATTTGATTATCAACCGATGGCTTAGAGAAAATGGTGTGAAACCGGATAAACTAAGCTGGATAGAACGGCTGGCATTGGTGGGAAGGAGTGGAATGGGTGCACTTTGTTATGAACCGGAAATTCGGCACTCCAGAAAATCAGAAGCGCAGAATCTCATTCATTCTCTGGAATACTATGCTTCCGAGGTAGAAAAAATAGTGAAGGAAGAGCCGGTGGAATCTCTGGATGAGTTGGTGGAAAAGGCAGGTTCTCCCGGAGGTGCACGCCCAAAGGTCTTATTAGAAATAGACAACAGGGAGTGGCTCATTAAATTCAGGGCAGAGGGCGATCCAAAAGATATTGGTGAACTCGAATTCCTCTATTCTCAAACTGCAAAAGTGGCTGGTATCGATATGCCTGAAACCCGTTTATTTGAGGGCAAATACTTCGGGACCGAGAGATTTGATCGTAAAAACGGGAAACGCATTCATATGATCACCGCTTCGGGTTTGCTGCACGCATCACACCGCTACCCTTCACTTGACTATGCAGACCTAATGAAAGCGACTTTTTTTTTAACGCGCTCTATGGTGGAAGTGAAGAAAGTATATCGTCTTATGGTATTTAATGTGTTAACGCATAATCGTGACGATCATACCAGGAATTTCTCTTTTTTATGTAATGGCGGAGAGTGGGTATTTGCACCGGCCTATGATCTGGTTTATAGCCATGGTTTCAGGGGAAACCACTCCACGACGGTTTTGGGGAATGGAACTCCTGATCGCGGGCTGTTGCTGAAAGCAGGGAAGGAAGCGGGGATATCACGTTCCGAATGTCATGCCATCCTTGATCAGGTTGAAGAAGCTGCAGTGGATCTGGTGTTCCATATTTCAAAACGCCGGGACTAAGACTCCTTTTCCCTTTGCACTTCGTGGGAACCGCCTTCGGCTCGGTGCATCCCGACAGGTTTGTCGGGACTGTCGCTGCGCTCCAGCTTTTCCCTTTTGCCTTTTGCTGCGTGCAGTTCGCAGTCCCGAACCCTCGGGGCGTTTTCACTCCGTGGGAATCGCCTTCGGCTCGGTGCACTCCGCTACGCTACGTGGGAATCGCTTCGCTCGGTGCACTTCTTTTGACTTCTCCTTTTTTCACTTTTCACTTCGCTGCACTCCGTGGGAATCGCTTCGCTCGGTGCCCTTTCATGTTGAACGTTGGAACGTTGCAGGTTGGGCCCGAAACCCGAAACCTGCAACCTGAAACGTGAAACCTAAAACCTCAACCTTACAAGACCTGCCGCCATCAACAGCAAGCTGAAATACCCGATCCAGTTGCCAAACCGGCTGTAGAGGGTCGGGTGCGGCTGCGTGTAGATGGTGTAGGCAAAGGCCTCTTCGGTCCAGTACCCGGTCTCGACATGAACAGCTCCCGAAGGGGCGATGATGCCTGAAATCCCGTTATTGGCCGAGCGGGCGATCCACATACGGTGTTCGATAGCCCGCAATCTGGCATAGGCGAAATGCTGGATGTGTCCGTGCGAATCCCCCCACCATCCATCATTAGTTACAATCGTCAGGAATCCGGCTCCCTCCTTTACAAAGCGATTTACCCAACCCGGAAAGACGGAGTCGTAACAGATCAGCGCAGGGGTTGGGGCTCCGTTCACTTCAAACAGATCGGCGGTAACGCCCAGACCGTATCCGGAGAGGCTACCCCAGTCGAACCAGCCGAACCGATCTGCCCATGCAAAGAATTCCACAAACGGAAAGCGCTCCACAATCGGAACCAGCCGCCCTTTTCGGTACACTTCGACCGACTCCCCGGGTTGCAAAAAGAGAGCGGAGTTATACACATTGTAGGCTCTGCCATCCTGTGTGGTTCGGTGAACGGCCGGGAGGGGCTGGTCCGGATAGAAATCGAAGTAGCCGCTTCCTGTGATTAAGGTTGTATTCCAGACAGAGAGGGAATCACGGATCTGACTCAAAAGCGGATGGCTGGAGGAGACCGAGGTGTCAATCGCATTTTCGGGCCAGATAATCACATCGGTTTGGTTGGTTCTCACTTCGGCCGATAGCGTGAGAAGATGATCGGTGAGTGCCTGAAGGGATGGATGTCCGCCATGGGTGAGGTAGGAGTCGGAATTGGGCTGCACAATCACCACTTCAATGGGATCTCCGGGTTCCTGCTCCGGCAGAAAGAGCATTGCGATGGAGATCAGCGGAAAGAGCAGAAGCAGCAGTTCGGGAGTGTAACGGGTGATCCTCTTTCGATTCTGAAATCCGGTTCCTGCAATCCGGATGTAAAAGAGGGAGGCGGTCATTACCACCCAGAAGGTGATCCCAAACACTCCTGTGACCGAGATATACTGTATGATCCAGACCTGATTGCTCCAGGCGTTGCCAAGGGTGAGCCAGGGCCAGGCCAGATCCCAGTTGTGATGCAGAAACTCATAGCTGGTCCAGATACCGGCAGAGATTAGTGCAACCGGGAAGGGCGACAAAGCGGATCGGAACAGATGGCGCATCAGCAGCAGAGGCAGAACCATAATCGCTGCATTTGCAAAAATGGCGGCGAGACCACCGGCCACAGTCGCCATCATCAGCCAGTAGGTGGAAAAGAGATTCCATAGCACAAATACAGGGTAAGCATAGAGGATCGTCTCCCGTTTTGAACCACACAGGTGCGACATCCTGAAGAGCAGGATCAACGCCGGAATCTGAAGCGGTGAGAGATTAAAGGGAGGAAACGAGAACGCCAGCAGGATTGGAATCAGCAGAAGCTGTATCCTGCGTTTGGTCCAGAGTTGGTTCTGAATATGGGTTGCCAAGGGTTAGTCGCTGAGGATTATAGTCTGGAGACAAAGATACTATTTTAACGTGAGTTCGAAGAGAAAATTTAAGTTCCCGTCAGTTCGA
>REDA01000097.1 GCA_007693745.1 Balneolaceae bacterium | reverse complement strand
ACATCCCCCCATCATCAAGGCAAAAGTAACATAGAGAATTCAGATTTGGGCATCGTTGATGTTGCCCCATAAGGAGATGAAGATCTCTCGACTTACTACTCAACCTCAAGAATCAGGAAAGATTTTTCGCAGGATCTGAGAGGCGATTTCGGGTTTTGATCCCGAGTATGAACTTGAAGTCCCGTCACTACCCATCAGTAAAATGGTATTGGTATCACTGGCAAATCCTTCACCATCGGCACTCACTCTGTTGCCGCAGATCCAGTCGAGCCGCTTCTCTTTTAACTTGCGCCGGGCTGAAGCCTCTAAATTTTCCGTCTCCATCGCAAAACCGATCAGCTTCTGTCCCGCCTTTTTGTGCTCACCCAGCCATTTCAGGATATCCTGTGTAGGCTCTAACTCCAGTTGAAGGGAAGCATCCGTTTTTTTTACTTTCTGTGATTGTAACTGCTTCGGTTTAAAATCAGAAACAGCTGCAGTCATGATGATCAGATCGGCATCTGACCGTACTTTTATCTGTTGAAAAAGATCATCCGCCGAAACAAAAGGTACCGGATTAAGTCGTTCCGGTACTGTGACGGAAAGAGGCCCGTGCAGGAAGGTCACTTCCCCGCCAAGGGCCCTGGCTGCATCGGCCATCGCAATCCCCATCTTGCCGCTGCTGGGATTGGATAAAAATCTCACCGGATCCAGATACTCGCGTGTAGGACCGCCCGTTACGACTACCTTTTTTCCGGTTAAAGGCCCTTGGATGGCATGTGTGCGGATAATCCCGGCAGACCGCTGCAGGATCTGTTCCGGTTCGGGCAGACGGCCTTTGTCTTCAATACCGCTCGCAAGGTACCCGCTATCCGGCTCCAGGATATAGATCCCGCGCTTCCGAACACGATCAAGATTTGACTGAACGGCCGGGTTCTCATACATGCCGCCGTCCATGGTGGGGCAGATCAGTACCGGGCATCTTGCTGCCAGCAGGGTAGAGGTTAACATATTGTCGGATGTACCCTGAACGATGGCTGCAAGTGTATTGGCTGTGCAGGGCGCGATCACAAAAAGGTCGGCCCACTCCCCGAGATAGATGTGTTTTGTCCAGCTGTCGGTAATTTTACCGTCACTGAACACGTCTGTGGGGACATCATGACGGCTGAGAGCAGAAAAGGTTTCCGTACCGACAAATTTTGTAGCCGAGGGAGTCATGATCACCCTCACATCCGCACCCGCTTTTTGATATTCCCGAAGCAGGTAAACTGCCTTGTATGCAGCAATACCACCGGTAACGCCGAGTAAAATGCGCTTACCGGAGAACATAATCAGAGCTCTCTGGGTGGATACTTGAACGTAATTTTTTCTTCCAGCAACTCATCAACAGCCCGCTGGGTAGCGTGTGGCAATACCTCGAACGATTTCGAAATTCGCTCCTGCTCCTCATTAAAGGTAAATTCATCCTCATCTTCGAAACCCTCGAAGTACTTCAGCTTTTCATCGAGTTCCAGTTTCTCCTGTGCGGCAATCTGACGGGCTCTTTTCGAGAGGACGACTATTTTTTCGTATTTATTGTTCTCTTTACCTTCGCCGAGTTTTTCGACATCGAGAGTTTTAATCGACATGGCTATTGTGAGTTAGTGATAGTTCTGAACAAGCTCAAGGAGCTCATTGTAAGCTGTTTCAAGGTCGTCGTTAACCACTACGGCATCGAAACGGTCTGCATAAGACATCTCTGCTGAAGCGCGTTCAAGTCTTGTATTCAGGGTTTCATACGTTTCCGTACCCCTGAGTTCAAGCCTTTCTTTCAGTATTTCGAGTGACGGCGGAGCTAAAAAAACCGCAAATACCTGGTCACCGTACAATTTCTTCACATTCAGTGCTCCCAGTACATCGATGTCAAGCAGTACAAAGTACCCCTTTTTCAGATCATTTTCAACGGCTGAGCGAAGTGTTCCATAGAGGGTACCGTTGTAGAACTCTTCCCATTCCAAAAACTCCCCTCTGGAGATTTTTTCTCTGAATTCATCCTGTCCCAGAAAGTAGTATTCTCTTCCGTGCACTTCCTCTTCTCTTGGCTTTCGGGTTGTGGCACTGACTGAAAATTTCAGCGTTTCGATATCACGAAGCAACCGGCGGGTCATCGTCGATTTTCCGCCACCGCTGGGTGAGACCAGAATGATGATTTTTCCTTCCTTATTCAATATTCTGTACCTGTTCCCGGATCTGTTCCAGTTTTTCCTTGCCCATTACAACAAGATGGGCTATCGTGGAATCGCCAGCCTTGGAGCCGATGGTATTCAGCTCCCTGTTGATCTCCTGGCACAGAAAATTGAGCCGGCGACCCACTGCCTGCTCATTCTCAAGGGCCTCAAGAAAGAATTTCAGGTGAGATCGCAGCCGGATGATCTCCTCATTGATATCCATTTTGTCTGCAATGAGGGCAATTTCCATTTCCAGGCGATCCCGGTCGATGGTTTCATCTCCGATCAGCGCCTGAATACGGGTCTGAAGTCGCTCTCTGACTTCCGGGACACGCTTTTCAGTAATCACAGCAACCTCTTCCATCAACTCCCTGATGCCTTCAATCTGCAGGTTCAGCTCCTTTTTGAGCTCTTCACCTTCCTGGGATCTCATGGTATTCATATTTTCAGCAGCTTTGGAAAGAGCAGTACGGGTACTGTTCCAGATTTGCTCAATCTCTTCCGGGTCCTCCTGCTTCCGCTCAAAAATATCATCAAAACCGAGCAGATCGCTTACCTTTACAGGTTCCTGTATGTTTGCCAGAAATTTGATCTGCTCCAGAATGGCTCCATAGGCTTTGATCCGATCCGTATTACAGACCAGACCCGGCTTCTGATCGGCTCCCTTTTCAAGGTTCACCGATACCTGAACCTTTCCCCTCTGAATCTCTTTCTGAAGCAGTTCCTTGATGTCAAACTCTTTATCCTGAAGAGCCTTTGGGGTTCTCACAGTGATTTCGAGATACCGGGAGTTCAGGGTTTTGATTTCCGCAGTAATCTGAAGTCCGTTGGCTGTGGATTCACCGCGACCGAATCCGGTCATTGATTTGATCATTTCATATCTGTTAGTAGGTTGGCATGACGGTAACCGGATTTGAGCCGGCTTGAAAGGTTGAATGGATTCATTTCAGGATACAGTTTAGCGAATCAAATCCAAAACTCCTGCGGCAAGTTTACCGGCTTTATCCGAGTCTGATGCTTCACTGTAAACCCGAACAATGGGCTCAGTATTTGATTTTCTGAAATGCACCCAGCCCTCCTCAAAGTCGATCTTTACTCCATCCGTCCGGTTTACTTTTTCACCCGAAAATTGTTCAGCCACCTTAACGAGCAGCTCATCGGCATCCACACCGAGATCCTCCAGTTTAACTTTCTGTTTTACCATCTCATAGTTTGGGAGTGAATTTCTGTATTCGGATGCCTTCTGCCTTCGCTCGGCAAGAAGCTGCAAAATCATCGCAGCTCCCACCATGGCGTCTCTGCCGGGATGCAGGTCGGGATTGATTACACCACCATTCCCTTCCCCGCCTATGATCGCCCCCTTTTCCTGCATCGCTTTCACCACATTGATTTCGCCTACAGCGGAACGGTGGCAGGCTCTGCCGTATCGTGCACTGATATCATCAGCCGCTCTTGAGGAGGAGAGATTGGTAGCGGTATCGCCCTCCCGTTTTGAGAGCATGAGATCGAAAGCGGCAACCTGAGTGTACTCCTCTCCGAAGAGTGTTCCGTTTTCGTCAACCACCGCCAGTCGGTCGGCATCCGGATCGGTAACAAAGCCAAGGTCACAGTTTTTGTTTCTGACAAATCCGCAGATCTCCGTCAGATGTTCGGGAAGGGGTTCCGGATTGTGCGGAAAGATCCCGTTTGGGGTACAGTGAATCGCATGCACCTCTGCACCCAGCTCTCTGAGCAGGGCAGGGAGGATTTCAGATCCCGCGCCATTGACGGCATCCACAGCGACTTTAAACCGCATTTTCCTGATTAATTCCCTGTCGATATAGGGCAGCTCGAGAATTTTTTTTATATGATAATCAGGCAGGGTGGTCTCTTCTGTAACGGTTCCGATCCGGTCAAATCCAACAAAGGTGAAGGTCTCTTTTTCTGCAATTTCCAGCACTTGCCGGCCCTCTTCGGCGTCCAGAAACTCACTTTTACTGTTCAGAAGTTTTAGCGCATTCCACTGTTCGGGATTGTGACTGGCGGTGAGAATAATTCCCCCGTCGGCCTGGTGACGCAGCACTCCCATCGCAACGGTTGGAGTGGGTACGATTCCGGTCTTGATGACGTTGCATCCGGTGCTTTGCAGTGTTGCGCAGACAATATCCTCGCAAATCTGACCTGTTGTCCTTGAATCACGTCCTACAACCACAGTGCCGCCACTGAGCCAGGTACCGTATGCGGCGGTGAAAGAGACCAGATTCTGCGGAGTCAGATGGGATCCGAAAATGCCACGGATCCCGGATACAGAGACCATTAATGCCATAAAAAAGAGTGTTTATTCGATTCAGTGATTCAGGATGAACGCGGAAGCCATTTGATCTCTGCACTGCCCGACTGCAGATTCTCGAACCGTGCCAGTACAAATAGGAAATCCGAAAGACGGTTCAGGTATATCAGGGAGTCTTCCGAGATGCCCTCTTCTCTCATGAGCTGCACGGAGTAGCGCTCGGCACGGCGGCAGACGGTGCGTGCCAGGTGGAGGGAGGCACCGGAAGCGGAGCCGCCGGGCAGAATAAAGGAGGTGAGCTGCGGCAGCTGCTCATCCAGCTCATCGATCCAGGATTCGATCTGTTCAATTTCGGCCTGACCCACCCGCTCAATCTTAGTTTTTTTGGAGGGGAGGGTGGCAAGGTCGGCTCCCACCACAAAAAGCTGTTTCTGAATTTCAATAAGTATTTCAGAACCTCTGCTGCTAAGTCTGTTTGTGAGTGCCATACCGATGACGGAATTGAGTTCATCAACGGTTCCGTACGCGTGCAGCCTTGTGTGTGATTTCTCAATGGAAGTGCCGCCAAAAAGGCTTGTCGTGCCCTGATCTCCTCGTTTCGTGTAGATTTTCATAGGTAAGAACGTATCCGATTTATTCTGGATCCGGAAAGCAGGCCACCAGGGGTGAAAAGACTCTCCATGTGAGGTGTAAAGATACATCAAAATGCGAAACAATTTGAACCGTAATTCCGAAATAGAAACGGGTAACCACAGGAATTACGCTGGCAAACCGGTTTAACAGCGCGCGGGAAAGAGGTGGCTGCAACTAACAGAGGCGTTGGACAGAATCGGATAAACTGACAGCCGTTCAGTTCCTCAGTTCCGGGTGAGAGCAGTTACAGAATAAGATGGGATTCCCCCTCTTCACGTAGTGATGCGAAAAGATGCGCCGAAGCTTCAAATCTGGCCATCGCCTCAGGGTAGCGGTCTGCCGCTACGGCATAGCGCCTGGAGACAGTGTCGGTGTATTCAGCATCGATTTCCCTGAGTTCCAGATCATAGGCGAGCTTATCAATCAGCGACTGTTCAGTATAGTGATAGGAGACAAAAAATGTTTTACAAAGAAGAAGAGTTCGCAGCTTTGCAGCCTCAATCGCTTCAGCGGCGGCTGTGCTGTATGCCTCAATCAATCCGGACTTCCCGAGCTTGGTCCCCCCGTAATATCGAACCACAACCAGAATTGCATTGATCAGATCAGCACTTTTTAAAGAGTTCAGAATGGGGAGACCGGCTGTGCCGGAGGGTTCTCCATCGTCTGATGAGATCTCTTCCGGACTAAAAGGCCCAACTCTTGCTGCAAAACAGTGATGAGTAGCAGAAGGATGCTCAGAACGCAGCCGGATCAGCAGCTCTTCCATCTCTGTTATACTATCGGCCGGGCTCAAACATCCAAAGAATTTTGAGCCTCGGGTGCGGAATTCGGAAAATGATATTTCTGTAATCGTAAGATGCAAAACAGGTTATGGAATGCGTAAACGAACGGTTCTTTAGACACTTTCTTAATTGCCGGTAAAAGAGTGTAAACTCTCTTTTTTTCTTGCCTTTTTAGATAAAAGAGTCGATTTTAAGTTATTAAATGAAGAGAATAATTGTAAATGCTATTCTGCTTTAACAAAGTACATCAGAAAACAGTTAATTAAGAAACTATGCCATCACTCATTGAAGCGTTAATGTCTCAGGTTGGCAGGAAAATTTTAACGGGAGTTACCGGAGTCCTGCTCGTTTTTTTCATCATTTTTCACCTGCTTGGCAATCTTGCAATCTTTGGAGAACCCGATGCAATGAATGCCTATTCGCATTTCCTTCATCAATTAGGTCCATTGCTCTGGATTGCCAGAATCGGATTGCTGCTCTTTTTTGTCGTTCACGCCTGGATCGGTATTTCGATCTGGCTGAATAAACGCAAGGCACGTCCACAGGATTATAAAGTGTACAGTACCAAAGGCGGGCCAAGCAGGCAGGGGCTGAGCTCAAAGAGTATGGTCTTTACCGGCTTTGTACTCCTCATTTTTGTAGTGTTTCATGTGAACACATTTGCCCTTGGAGATATGAATACTGTGGTGGTGAACGGAGTGGAAATGCATGATATTAAAACATTGGTTTTAGACACTTTCCAGAGCCCATTTTATGCGTTTGGATACACTTTTGTAATGCTTTTACTCGGGGCACATCTCGGGCATGGAATATGGAGCGCATTTACTTCACTTACAGTGAGCAGCAAGAAGGTATCAGCCGCTATTTATACGATTGGAGTGGTTATTTCTGTTATACTGGCGATAGGGTTTCTATTCATTCCGCTCTACATCTATTTTGGCGGAGGCTGTGAAGCAGCACTCATACAATGCAATTAATCAGAATGCACAGATAAGATTATTATGAAATTAGATCCAAAAATACCCGCAGGACCCCTTGCAGAGAAGTGGACCAATCACAAAGAGAACATGGCGCTGGTGTCGCCTAACAACAAGAGAAAATTTACGATTCTCGTTGTCGGAACCGGACTTGCCGGTGCATCGGCTGCCGCCAGTCTGGCAGAGCTTGGATACAATGTGCATACATTTTCCATCCTCGACTCAGCACGCCGTGCGCACAGTATTGCCGCTCAGGGCGGGATAAATGCTGCTAAAAATTATCAGAACGATGGTGACAGTGTTTACAGGCTGTTTTATGATACCATAAAAGGGGGTGACTACAGAAGCCGTGAAGCAAATGTGTACAGGCTGGCAGAAGTATCAAATGCAATCATAGATCAGGCTGTAGCGCAGGGTGTGCCTTTTGGAAGAGAGTATGGTGGATTGTTGGACAACCGCTCTTTTGGTGGTGCACAGGTATCACGGACATTCTACTCGCGTGGTCAAACCGGTCAGCAGCTCCTTTTGGGTGCATATCAGGCGATGATGAAAGAGGTACACTCAGGGAAAATCAAAGATCACCAGCGCCAGGAAATGCTCGATCTCGTACTGGTTGATGGGGTAGCGAGAGGAATTATAACCCGCGATCTTGTAAGTGGTGAGATACAAAAATGGTACGGCGATGCCGTGGTGTTGTGTACCGGTGGATATGGTAATGTTTTTTATCTCTCAACCAATGCGAAAAATTGTAATGTAACCGCCGCATGGAGATGCCATAAGCGGGGTGCTGCTTTTGCGAATCCCTGTTTTGTACAGATTCACCCGACCTGCATTCCTGTGTCTGGTGACTATCAGTCCAAGCTCACACTGATGAGCGAGAGTCTGCGAAATGACGGCCGTGTTTGGGTGCCCAGAAAGAAAGGGGATAAACGTTCTCCAAATGACATTCCGGAAGAAGAGCGTTACTATTTCCTCGAGGAGCGATATCCAAGTTTTGGTAATCTGGTTCCTCGTGATGTGGCTTCCAGAAATGCAAAACTGGTAACAGATGAAGGCCTTGGTGTGGGTGAAACAGGATTGGCTGTCTATCTCGATTTCAGAGATGCGATAAAGAGGGATGGTGAGTCCGTGATCAGAGCAAAGTATGGAAACCTTTTCGATATGTATCTGAACATCACCGACGAAAATCCATATGAACTGCCAATGAAGATCTTCCCTGCGGTTCATTACACAATGGGTGGTCTTTGGGTGGATTACAACCTGATGAGTAATGTACCAGGTTTGTTTGTGGCCGGTGAAGCCAACTTCTCTGACCATGGTGCCAACCGGCTGGGAGCCAGTGCACTCATGCAGGGCTTATCTGATGGTTATTTTATTATTCCTTACACAGTTGGTGACTATCTTGCCGGTGCAAAACTGCCTAAAGTGGATACAGAACATGAGGCATTTTCAGAGGCAGCGGAAGCATCCAAAGGGCAACTTGATAAGCTGCTGGCAGTGAAAGGGAAGAAAACCATCATTGAATTCCACAGGGAGCTTGGCAAAATTTTGTGGGACAAAGTTGGTATAACCAGAAGTAAGGAGGGACTTGAGGAAGCGATTGATGAGATCCGGGCATTGCGGGATCAGTTCTGGAAAGATGTACGTGTACCCGGTGATGCAAACTACTACAATAAGTATCTTGAGTTTGCCAACAGGCTTGCCGATTATTTTGAGTTGGCAGAATTGATGGCACTGGACGCGATCGACCGTGAAGAATCGTGTGGAAGTCATTTAAGAGATGAGTTCCAGACGGAGGAAGGAGAAGCAATCCGAAACGACAAAGAGTTTGCTTTTGTTTCTGCATGGGAGTATCTCGGTGTAAACGGTAAACTCGAAACGAAACTTCACAAAGAGTCTCTTATTTTTGAATTTGTGGAGATGAAACAAAGAAGCTATAAATAAACAGGGTTTTTATGAGTGAAATGACAATACATTTAAAAATCTGGCGTCAGAAAACGAATAAGGATGCCGGACATTTCGAAGACTACACGCTGCCTGATGTGAATGAGCATATGTCTTTTCTGGAGATGCTGGATGTTCTGAATGAAAATCTGATGAAGGAAGGCAAGGATCCTGTGGAATTTGATCATGATTGCCGAGAAGGAATATGTGGATCGTGTAACATGGTGATCAACGGTCGTGCACACGGTCCGAAACTGAAGACCGCAGCCTGCCAGCTTCATATGAGAACCTACAATGACGGAGATACGATAGTTATAGAGCCACCCAGAGCTGCAGCTTTCCCAATCATAAAGGATCTTGTTGTTGACCGCTCTGCATTCGACCGGATCATTCAGGCCGGAGGCTACGTATCCGTGAAAACCGGAGCTGCCCCCGAAGCAAATCTGATCCCTGTTGAGCAGGACACTTCCAATGACTCATTCGATTACGCAACCTGTATTGGTTGCGGGGCCTGCGTGGCTGCCTGTCCCAACTCATCTGCATCGCTCTTTACCGGGGCGAAACTGTCGCATTTGAACCGTCTTCCACAGGGTAACCCCGAACGTGCCAAGCGGACTGTTGCCATGGTGCAGCAGATGGAGGAAGAGGGATTTGGTGACTGCTCCAACTACGCGGAATGTGAAGCTGTTTGCCCGGTTGGAATCAGTATTTCTGCGATTGCTGAAATGCGAAGAGAGTATGTAAAGGCTCTGTTTTAATTTTATGAACTCCTGCAGAGGTTTCTGACTGATTTGTAAGGCAGGAACTATGCAGATGGAGGATACTGAATATACATCTCAGATAGCTATTCTGGAGCTGAATGGGAGTTTTTAAATAAAAGGCGTGATGCAATACATCACGCCTTTTTTAATTTTCAAAATGACAGGCAGTTTTTCATGAGTTCTTTTAATAACTTTACTGTTGGCCGTCTGGAGATAAAGACCCCAGTAGTTTAAAATTAAATCAGGCAAAATTTTCAACCATATAAAATCATTCATCTGCAGATACGTTTTCTAAACATTCAACAATATTTAATCAAAAAAAGATGGCAAAGAACCAATTGTTTATACTGTTTGTTGTTTTAGGGTTCCTGATTTCCGCGCAAAAGGCCACAGCCCAGAATTTCCAGGTGTCTCTCGATGGCGGGGTTGGTGTGCCTCAGAAGGACTTTCGGACGCAACTTGATAACATAGGTGGAACACTCGCTGTTTTTGGAGGATATCAGCTTCCGGGCTCACCGCTGATGATTGGACTGGATCTGGGCTTAATGAATTTTGGGATCGACAGAAGGGATGAACCACTAAGTACTACAATTCCAGATCTAACGGTCAGGGTGGAAAACAGCTACAACCTCTTTTACAGTGATCTTGTTTTCAGGCTAATCCCACCCTCCGGCCCCATCCGCCCTTATCTGGATTTGCTCGCCGGCTTTAACTACTTCTATACTGAAACTTCTATTCGCGACCGCCGTAATTTTTTTGAAGAACCCGTGATCTCCGATACCAACTTCGATGATTTTGCCTGGAATTACGGTTTTGGAGCCGGGACACTCATTCAGGTCTCCAGGGGAAGCCGGGGAACCGGTGCGATCTATCTGAACCTTTCCGCACGGTATATCTACGGGAATGAAGCTGAATATCTGCAGTCAGGATCCATTACCATCGATGAGAACAGCAATGTATTTTATGATGTGAGCAGATCAATCACAGATCTTCTCCACATCAGAGTGGGTGTGACTGTTAATCTTTAAAAAATGACGGCAAAGGAAGCAGAATGAGCATGCGGAACAAATAACTGCTGAGGATCTATGGAGAATTTGTCCCCGGTCAAAGCACGTTCCGTGTTAAAGAAGTATTGGGGATACGATTCTTTCCGCACAGGACAGGAGAAAGCGATCTCTTCAGTTTTGGCCGGGAATGATACCCTGGTTTTATTTCCAACCGGTGGTGGGAAATCTCTCTGTTATCAGGTGCCTGCACTCATGCTCGAGGGACTCACCCTGGTTCTGTCACCACTTGTTGCCCTGATGAAGGATCAGGTGGATCAGTTGAACAGGCTTGGTGTCCGCGCTACATTCATCAACAGCACACTCCCGGTCCGGGAAGTAGAGCAGCGGCTCGTCAATGCCCGTAACGGGATGTACAGCCTCCTCTATGCTGCTCCCGAGCGTCTTGCCACGGATCTCTGGAAAAGAGAAGAGATGAATCTCAATATCAGGTTGGTGGCCGTAGATGAAGCACACTGCGTATCAGAATGGGGACATGAGTTCAGACCGGTGTACAGGAGCATACGACAGGAACTTTCTGAATTGAGTGATGACGTGCGATGGATCGCACTTACGGCCACAGCTACCCCCGAGGTTCGTGAAGACCTGATGAATGTTCTTAAATTTGAAAATCCGGTGGTTGTCACCAGCGGGTTTCAGCGGGAAAATCTCATTTGGTGGGTTACGAAAACAGAGCAGAAAAAAAAACTTCTCAACAAAGCCGTACTGCGGGGAACCAGATTGGGAAGCGGAATCATCTACTCAGCTACGCGGAAAGAGTGCGAATTGTGGGCAAAGCACTTTACGGATGAGGGTGTACGGTGTAAGGCATACCATGCAGGACTTGGATCTGATCAGAGAAGCACCGTTCAGAATGAATGGGTATCAGGACAGATTCCCCTTGTCGCTGCAACGAACGCATTCGGGATGGGGATTGATAAACCGGACTGCAGGTATGTGATTCATCACACCATCCCCTTTTCACTGGAAGCCTATTACCAGGAGGCCGGACGCGCAGGCAGGGATGGTGAAATCAGCTATCCAGTCCTGATCTACAGATCTTCCGACGCTGATATTCTCAGGGAACGAATCGTGAGATCCTACCCTGATCCTGAAACGGTTGCTGGAGTTTATAACGCTGTTTGTGATGAACTAAACATCACATTGGGATCTCCGCATGAAGAAGCTGAAATGGCAGATCTTGATGCCTTAAGCAGAAGATCCGGTCACAACAGGTCAAAAATCATCACCTCGATCCAATTACTGGAACGATTAGGGATGATTCAGCAGATCAGAATGAAAAGTCCGTATGTTGGAATCAGTTTTTCAGTAAACAGAGACTACCTGGAGCAGTTTATTGCTCAATGCAAGCCCTCAAAAGCATTTTTTCTGGATTCACTGATCCGGCTATATGGTCCGGAAGCGTTAACCGGGTTTCAGTACCATAATGAAGAAGAAGTGCTTCGTAAACTTGGAATTTCATCCCTGCAGCTTAGAAAGGGATTGAGTGTCCTCTCCACTTATGATCAGTTGTTGCTCTACAAGATACAGGGTGAATCAATTTGGATACAGGTGTCAGAACCCAGGGTGAAAGATCTGAGAGTCGATAAAAAGAGTGCCTACTTTTATAAAGAAATTCTTCTTTCCAAGCTTGAAACGATGGAAAGATATGCCGTAACAGCTGAATGCAGAGAGGTATTTCTAAGGACTTATTTTGGGGAAACGGACTGTCTGCCATGCGGGAAATGTGACAATTGCAGCAGGGCTAACCGAACAGAAGAGGAGATCACAGATGAAGAAGCAGAGTTCATTGCGGGATACCTCACCGAGGGTTCCATGAGTATCGGGGAGCTGCAAAACAGGAGCGGATGGAGCAGATCCAAATTAAGAAGAGTGGTGGAATTGCTGATTAGGGAGCAGATTATTGTTCCCGACAGTGATAAAGTGAGACACTACCGATTGAGAATCCGCTGACGCAATGAATCCAGACTCTCCCGGTTCTCGGAAGCGTGGAGCTTCTCCAGCTCAATAATTTTATCCCGTTCATTTCTAAGGATTGCACTGATATCATCCATCCTCTTGAGTTGCGACTCGATGTCAGACTCATAAAAGTCGTGGCTATAACGGAACATTTCATGTGTAACATTATGCTTTTCATATACCATATGGATCAGTTCATCTTTTGTAATATCATTCAGTAATCTTTGATCCATATGATTTATTAGAGTGATATCGATAAACAGCTTTTTATATACTTCTTCTTCAATTAAACGTTCATCATTTTGAACGCAGGCTGATAAAAGCACAACTGGCAAAACATAAAATAAAAGTGAATTTTTATTCATGAATCGGGTGCGTTTGGATTCAGGGGCCGGACAGTAATTTCACTGATTAAAAAATTGTCGGGAGTTTCAAGCAGATGAATCACCGTGTCTGCCACATCCTCCGGTTGCAGCATATTTTTATGGGATTGAATGTCTGTTTTATCAAAGAAGGGTGTAGCCACAGAACCAGGAAAAATTACTGAAACTTTAATATTGTCATAGCGTAGTTCCTTGAAGAGTGCTTCACTGAATCCTCTGAGCCCAAATTTCGTGGCATTGTAACCGGAAATTTGAGGATTTCCTACGAGGCCGGCCACCGATGCAATATTGATAATGTGGGATGAGTTTTGAGATTGTTTCATCAAGGGCACGGCTTTTCTTGTTAAATAGAAAATTCCGCTAAGGTTTGTCTGCAGCATCCGATCCCATTGCTCGAGAGATATATCTTCCACTTTACCAAAATAACCAATCCCTGCGTTGTTGATCAGGATATCTGGAATATTTCCAGCATGGAATTTCATATCCACCCAGTTTGTTACCGCATCGGAATTGGTAATATCTAAAATTACAGGGTGAAATCGATCTCCTGCCCACTCACGTAGTTTTTCGAGCGCTGTTTTGTTTCGTGCAAGACCATATACAATGGTTCCTTTTTCGATCAGCTTTTTACACATTGATAATCCTAATCCGCTGCTGGCACCGGTTACGATCGCAATCTTTCCTGTTAAATACATATTTTTATTCCTTTCAGTTTAAAGGTACGTAAAGCAGATCTTCTTTATGAATCCATTTGTAACTGAATGTGAGGTGGATTCCAAATGATGTATATTTAAGAAATACAGAGTCTGTAATCTCAAAAATACAGATGTCATCTTAAAAAGGGTTAAAGCATATCTGCATTCCGTGGTAAATGAATTTCTTTTCAGAACAACGAGGTGAACTAAAAAATATTAAATCATAAGTACGGAATCTTACAGTACTGTGTGATGAAATGAAAATCGAATATATAACATATTTCGCGCAATGAAGACATATTATGCGGACATCGGGAATACAAAAATGAAAGTTGTTCAGAGAGTCGGTGAAGGCTGGGATCTTGTGATGAATTCCACTCATGAGGAGGCTTTTTCCTTCCTTGCAGAGCTTCTCTCATCAGAAAATGATGCAGAAATAGTGACAGCGACAGTACGAACTGACATTTTAAGGGGCTTAGAATCAAAATTTGGAAGCCTTCACTTTAAAGTACTGGATCGCAGGAACATTCCTGTGGGTATGCTTAATTATGATACTCCGGAGACGCTGGGCATGGACAGGTATCTAACTGCAAGAGGTGCATATAAAATTGCCAATAAAACATCAATTGTCATAGATGCCGGTACTGCCATAACTGTAGATATGATAGATGATGGTGGCATT
Source organism: Balneolaceae bacterium (assembly GCA_007693745.1). Taxonomy (GTDB): domain Bacteria; phylum Bacteroidota; class Rhodothermia; order Balneolales; family Balneolaceae; genus Rhodohalobacter. The sequence continues at coordinate 16,441 of REDA01000097.1, read as the reverse complement.
TTTCATGGAGGAGTCATCATGCCTGGAGTAGATCTCCTAAATCAGATATTGAAGCTGAGGTTGCCGGAATTACCGGATCCGCCTTTTGACATACCCTTAATCTGGCCGGGGAAAAGCACACTTGAATCGATTCAATGGGGTGTGGCAGGAATGGTATCAGCTGCCTTGCGCAACTACATCCATTTGTACAGGGAGAGCTCGAACAATCGAATAAATCTGTTTCTGACTGGAGGAGATGCTGGTAGAGTTGGGAAGCTGATCGACCCGGATTTAAAATGCAGATTAAAACCCTTTTTACTGTTTGATGGTATGCTGGATCTTTTTCAGCAGGGACAGTAGAAAACGATACAGGTGCGCTGTAGAGGGGCTTCAGTTGCCAATCTGCTTTAATTTATCATTGATCAATGCAATTACCATTTCAAGGGCTATGACATTTTCACCCCCAAGCGGGATGATGATGTCTGCATACCGTTTGCTGGGCTCTACAAATTCGAGATGCATCGGCCGGACATAACGCTCATACTGATCGAGTACCCCATCGAAATCCCTGCCTCTTTCATTGATGTCCCGTTTTAGTCGGCGAAGAAGCCGAACATCATCATCCGTATCAACAAATAACTTGATATCCATTCGCTTCCGGAGATTGATCTCACTGAATATCAATATACCATCCAGTAAAATGATATTTTTTGATGAAGCGGGAATTGTCTGATCCGATCTCACATGATTGACAAAATCATATACAGGAATGTCAATTTTATAACCGTTCTTGAGTGCATCCAGATGCCGTATCAAAAGTTCCGTTTCCAATGATGAGGGATGGTCAAAATTCTGCTTTTTTCTCTCATTAAATGGCAGATGACTCAGATCCCTGTAGTAGGAATCATGTTCAATCAGCAGAATATTCTGTTTTCCAATCGCACTGACAATCTTATTCACAACGGTAGTTTTTCCTGAACCGCTGCCACCACCAACGCCAAGGATAATCGGCCGCATTCTATTCATTACTGGAAGCTGTCTGTTTTGCGCGGCTGTCATTTTCAAGTTTGAAATCCCTGATCGCTCTGAAAATAGCGGAAGCCAGAATTGTCTGTCCGTATTCACTTGCCATATAACGGGCTTCATTAGGATTGGATAGAAATCCAAGTTCAATGAGTACAGCTGGCATCGGCAGGTTCCACAATACCATAAATCCGGCTTGCTTTACACCTCTGGATCTTCGCTGTGCCCGCGTTCTGAACTGATCTTCAATCAGGCTGGCTACCTGCTCACTGATAGCCAGATTACCCGCATTCGCAAGCTCATAAATGAGGAGTTCTTCTTCCGTAAGCTCAATGGATCTGCCTCCTTCTTCAAATTCAATCACACTGTTTTCCCGCTTCATGGCTTCAAGAGCAGATTGTGTACGGGCAAGACCTAAAAAATAGACTTCGGCGCCATACGCTCGGGTATTATTGGCAACTGAATTGGCATGGATAGAGATAAATAGATCGCCACCTGCTTTTGCTGCAATTCTGCCCCGCTCTTCAAGTTCAATAAAACGGTCATCATCTCTCGTATAGACTACCTCCACTTCCGGCATATATTGATTAATATACTCGCCTACCTTTCGTGCTACTGCAAGGGCAATGTCTTTTTCATAGATACGCAGCTGACGGTTTACAGCACCGGGGTCTCTTCCTCCGTGACCTGGATCCAGTACAATGACATCAAAACTCTGCCCATTTCTGAGTTGCAGGAAGGTGTTGTCCAGATCAGTAAAAGGAAGTTCAAAATTGTCCGGATCAGACTGATAGTTAAACCAGTAGATAAAATCCTGATTTTCAGAGAAACTAACGGCCTCACTCTCAGGAATGCGTTCTAGGGCAACCAGAAGGTGAGCGCTTGTACGATCGGGATATGCAGTAGCACGAAAATGACTGTTATCCTTAAGAATCAGATCAGTACCAAACCCATAATCATTGTTGTGAAACTCAATATTAGAGAGACTCTCAACAAGAACCGGTTGCTGAAAATCCCTGGGGTTCAGTTCTTCAGAATAGATCATAAACTGGATCAGATCAGGCGTCGGTTGAGCAATCTTGAATGAATCTGCAGAATGCTCGAGATGATACCTGAGAACATAACCCTTTCCGTCACTTCGTTCGGTAATGGAAACTCTGCTGAGTTCACTCTGTGCCTGCAGCTGATGAAATGACACACAACTGAGCATCAGCCCTAATAATAGAATTGCGGTGTTACGCATTCTTCAAGACCTGATTTTGGGTTCTGTACGCTTTGTCCGGATGATATTTACAGGAATTTAAGCAAAAAGATCCGATTATTGAACAGATTCGTGTAAACAACTGATAAATAATAAGCAGACACCATTCTCAATTCAGATTCATGGTGCCTGCTTTCAAGTGTGGTTAAGGTTGATTCACTCTTGACGATAACAGTTCGTTTGTCGCAGGCCTTCCTTTGACGCTGTGCCTGAGATGAAGCGTTTTGCTTATTCCAAATCCCCCGGAAAAACCAACAGCGGTACTTTGGAGTACATGCTCAATTTCTTGGCGTAGTTTTTGTTCATCAGTATTTCCACGATCGATTTTTTATAACGGTTCAAAACGATCAATGTAATCTCATGATCTTCTGCGAATTCAGAAATACCTTTAAATGCGTCTTGATGAATTACAAGAGAAAAACTGGTTTTTTTATAAATGGCCATTTCTGTTACCAGCTCTTTTAGTCCGCGGAATCTGATCTCTGCATCCAGATTTCTCTCTTGAGCAACGTGAATCAAATCAATTTCTGAGTCAAACAGCCTGGCAAATCCGGCAAGACTTTTCAGGTTCTCGACATCAGAAGCCCTGAAATTGGTAGCAAAGAGAATTTTACTGAAATCAATAGTCTCAGCTTCGATGAACTCAGGAACGGCGATTACAATTTTGGAGGATTTCAGAATGATGTCTGTGGATACACTGCCAAAAAGGATCTTCCGGTTTGGTGCATCGACACTGGTTCCAAGAACCACAAGATCAAAGTTTTGATCACTGATTGTTTCAAGTATCTGAGGTACCGGTTTGCCGATTCGGATCTGAGTTTTAATTCTGATCTTCAGTTCAGGATGAACGCTTTTCACATGCTCAATCATATTACCCAGATGCTGTTCTGAGTTTTCTTGCAGAAAGTCTATTACTCCCTCCACATTGGTAGGGAAATTGAATGGAGGTTCAATCACATTTAACAGAGTAATATCTGCATTCAGCTTCTCTGCAATGACAACGGCATGCATGAGTGCATTTTTGGAAGAGTCAGAGAAATCGGTGGGTATGAGGATATTTTTAGCTGATGTAATCATACTTCCTCGGGTCTGTAGTTGGCATTTGTGTCACCATCTGCATAATACTTCTATTTTTACCGGCTCGGTATCAAGAACGGGATGAATCTGAAGTAGGGAAAACCCTTAAAGATGAGTATCTGGTAAGGTTTTCCTGATTCGTGAAGTATCTGAACTTGTCCCCCAAAATTGATTGACCTGTCCGATGAACAGATTTTATGAAAGGAAACAGTCTATTTTGAACCGTGCTTTGCAAAGTCTGCATGAACAGGGAGTGAGACTTATGATACCTGATTCAGTTCGCCATACTGTTGATTGAGTTTGGCGAATGTACTTTCTGCATCGGCCTTTTTGGCTCGCTCTTTTTCTACTACCTCAGCAGGCGCATTTGCCACAAACTTCTCATTGGCCAGTTTCTTTTCAATACCGGTGAGAAAACCTTTCACTCTGGCCATCTCTTTTTCGAGGCGCAATTTTTCCTTTCCTGTATCTATCAGTCCCTCAAGTGGTATGTAAATCTCAGTTCCTTCCACAACAGCTGCTGCCGATGCTTCGGGCTTTGTTCGATTCGGACTCACAATGATCTTTTTAACCGGCAACAGCTTTTTGTAGATCCAGGAGGAATTGGAAAGTGCTTCGGATAGTTGTTCAGAGTCCGGTTTAATGACCAGCTGCAGCGGAGCTTTAGGCGGGAGGTTCATTTCAGCCTGGATATTGCGTATTGCAGTAACCTGCGACTGGATGTGCTGGAAAAGTTTGATACTATTTTCTGCTTCATTTACTTCAGGGAGGTTGGGCCAGTGACTGATTGTCAACGCCTCTTGCGGTGTGCGCTCCTGAATGAGATGCCAGATCTCTTCTGTGATAAACGGCATAAATGGATGGAGCATTTTCATCAGTGTTTCAAAAAATCCAAGTGCCCTTGCAAGCTTTGTTTCCTCAATTTTATCACCGGGCTGATCCGCTTTGCAGAGCTCGATATACCAGTCACAGAAATCATCCCAGATCAGAGAGTAGATTTTTTTCAGGGCTTCATTGATACGGTATCTCTCAAAATCGTGTGTCATCTCTTGAAGGGTCTGCCGGATACGTCCCTCCATCCACAGATCAGCCAGATTATCATGATCCGGCTCATGAAGGGGGCACAGCTCTTTATCGTCCGGCATGTTCATCGCAAGAAACCGGAAGGCATTCCAGATTTTGTTTGAGAAATTTCTACCCTGTTCGCACAAGGCTTCATCGAAAAGAAGGTCATTACCGGCAGGGGCTGAAAATAACATCCCTGCCCGGGTGCCATCCGCTCCGTATTTTCTGATTAAGTCGAGGGGATCCGGGGAGTTTCCCAGTGATTTCGACATTTTTCTTCGTTTCTCGTCACGGACTATCCCGTGATAATAGACATTGCTGAATGGTTTTTCCCCTTTGAAGGCGTATCCGGCCATGATCATTCTTGCAACCCAGAAAAACATGATCTCGGGAGCTGTTACCAAATCCTGAGTAGGATAATAATAGTTGATCTCCGGGTTATCGGGATCCTTGAATCCGTCAAATACGGTAATGGGCCAAAGCCATGAGGAAAACCAGGTGTCCAGAACATCTTCATCCTGCCAGAGCTCATTTTCTGTCAAAGCAGGATTGTTTCTCTTTTCTCTTGCAAGCGAGAGAGCCTGTTCGGCTGTCCGGGCGATCACATATTCATCTTCACCCTTTCCATAATACCAGGCGGGGATGCGCTGTCCCCACCATAGCTGCCTGGAGATGCACCAGTCGCGGATGTTTTCCATCCAGTGCTGGTAACTGTTTTTCAGGTTTGCAGGATAGAACCGGATGTCATCGTTCATCACATGGTCCAGGGCCGGTTTACCCAGCTCTTCCATTCTGCAAAACCACTGAAGGGAGAGCCGCGGCTCAATCACAGCATCGGTTCGTTCGGAGTACCCCACTTTGTTGGTAATCTCCTCTGTTTTGACCAGCAAAGCAAGTTCATCAAGTCGCTGAACCATTCGTTTACGGGCTTCAAAACGATCCATTCCGGCGTAATGTCCGATACTCTCTGCTACTGTGGCATCCGGATTCAGCATGTCAATTACATCCAGATGATGTTTCAGCCCTATTTCATAATCGTTGGGATCGTGGGCGGGGGTAATTTTCAGGCAACCTGTACCGAATTCAGGATCAACATACTCATCTGCAATAACCGGGACAACCCTGTCCACAACCGGTATCACGACCTCTTTTCCAATCAGATCTCTGTATCTCGGGTCGGCAGGGTGTACACAAACAGCAGTATCGGCGAGAATCGTTTCTGGTCTTGTGGTAGCAATGGTGATGAATCGGTCTGAGTCTTTAACGGGATACCGCACATGATAGAATTGTGACCTTACTTCTTTGTGTATCACTTCCTCATCGCTGAGAGCCGTTAAAGCCACAGGGTCCCAGTTCACCATTCGCTTTCCCCGGTAGATGTATCCCCGCTCATACAGATCGATAAAACAATCGATCACTGCATCATAAAGATCTTTTTCGAGGGTGAAACGGGTTCGTTTCCAATCGCAGGAGGCGCCGAGTTTTTTAAGCTGACTCAGAATGATGCCGCCATGCTCTTCCGTCCATTGCCAGGCGTGATCAAGAAACTCATCTCTGCTGAGATCGCTCTTTTTAATTCCTTCTGTTCGGAGTTTCTGAACTACTTTCGCCTCGGTCGCTATGGAGGCGTGGTCGGTACCGGGGACCCAGCAGCTGTTTTTACCGAGCATGCGGGCACGCCTTACCAATACATCCTGAATGGTATTATTCAGCATATGGCCCATATGCAGCACACCCGTTACGTTGGGTGGCGGGATAACAACTGTGTAGGGTTCTCTCTCATCAGGCACAGAGTGAAAATAGCCGTGCTCCTCCCAGTAGCTGTACCATTTTTCTTCGGTTTCGGAAGCCTGATATCTTGCAGGGAGTTCCTGAAGCTGTTTTAGTCTGTTCATGAATATTAAATTATCGAGCAGAAATATCTGGTGGTTCTACGCTGCAATGGAATAACAGTAGTCCATGTAGCGCGATGAATCTGATCAGTGAACGCGAACCAGCCGAACACCAAAATGACCGTCACAACCGTGAACATGGGGATAGGTCTGGTATGCGAACCCGCCTTCAGCAAGCACTTCTTCCGGCAAAAACTCTTCCAGTGATTCCAGTTCGAAGTTGTCGTATTTACTCAGGAATTTTTTAATCTGCTCCCAGTTCTCTTCCGGTTCAATGGAACAGGTGCTGTAGATTAGCCTTCCGCCTCTTTTTACATGATTCATCGCTTCATCCAGTAACTCCTCCTGCAGCTTCACAGCAGAATCCAGATCTTCAGCAGTTCTCTTCCAGCGCAGGTCAGCACGCTTGCTCAGTACACCGGTTCCCGTACAGGGAGCATCCAGCAACACTCCGTCTGCAAGTTTTAAATTGAGCTCGCGGACATCATCCCGAAGTATATTGATATTTTCAGCTTTGTGATCCATTGCACTTTGAGCGAGCATTTCAAGGCGACCCGGATTAATATCCACGGCTACAATCGATCCCTCACCCTCCATCATGTCCGACATGACGATACTTTTCGTTCCGGGGGCTGCACACAGATCATAAATGGTTTCACCGGGCAGCGGTTCCATAATTGTGGGAGCAAAACCGGCCGCAATATCCTGAACGAGACAGATTCCCTTCTTAAGAAGATCCTTCGAAATAAACGGAGCCACCGATTCCACTTTGAAATACCCCGGAAGCCAGTCACTCTCCTCAAACGGAATGTCCAGTTTTTCCATTCTCAATTTAAAATTCTCGGTCTTTGTACGCAGATTGTTGACACGCACATAGTACGTGGGTCTCTGATTATTGGCCTGCATCAACTGGAATGCTTCCCGCTCACCAAACCTGGCAACCCATCTTTTCACCATCCATTCCGGATGAGAAAAGGTAGTGGCAATCAATTTGGTTCTGTCCTCAAAAGCCGGTTTTGGCAGATTCTGAATATCTCTCTGGATATTTCTCAGGATCGCATTCACAAGATCACCTGATTTTGACCCCAGATTTAGTTTCGCAATATCAACGGCCTCGTTGACAGAGGCATAATCGGGCGTCCCACCCATGAAAAGCAGTTCATAGAGTCCTAGTCTGAGGATATTCTTCAGCATCGGTTTCATCTCTTCAAGAGAGATGGATGAAAAATGATCCAGTATGAAATCGAGATAACTTCTGCGCCTCAAAATGTTTTGAACATATTCACGCACTTGTGCACGCTCTCTGGGTTCCAGCTCATTGGCAGTTCTGAAATCAAGAGTGCCGCTGCTATCAAATTCATTTAAAGTATCGACACTTACAGACCGTGCAGTTGCTTCCTTTTCCAATGTTTTCAGACGTTTAAGAGTTTTAAAATTATTGACTGCATAACGGGGTTGTGACCGTTAAACCCAAAGAATTTATGCAGATTAACAATATAGAGCTTTGAGTAACTTTTTGCTAATGGAGCTTCAATATCGCAGGAGTGAATTTCAGGAAGTTTGAGGAAGCAGAACGGAATCCTTTCTGTATCTGAATCACAGGTATTTGAGTGAACCCGCCCCCCTGAAAAATGAACTGAACCGCCGGTTAAAGGAAGTGAAGCTTAGTGAGGATTTTATTACATTCAATTAAAGAATGCTTTGAAAAACGGATCTTTTGCCATTATCATTGTTACCGCACATTTATACTTCTCGCGTTTAGTGAGCACACTGCGCTTAAATGTGCTTCCACCTCGATCTTGTACAAAACCCTGGTTTTTCAAAGCCCCCTGACAGAAACAGCATCGTTATTTGATTGACAGAAAAAGCTCTTGTTTTTTGCTGGCCGGGTATCCTTCCAGGGCAGGTTGCGTTGGATAACTTTCAGCTTTTTCAGTGCCGTATCAGGCCATTTAGTACTCCGTATTTATGTTAAGTGAATTTGAACTCTGGGTTTTTTTAGCCGGGCTGGGAATGTTTCTTTTCGGCATGCACATGATGGAGGAGTCGATCAGGCTTCTGAGCGGGAGTGCATTCAGATCTCTGATACGGAAATATACCGGAACCCGGTTAAAGGCTGTTGGTACGGGGATGGTCAGTACCGCTATACTTCAGAGCAGTTCGGCTGTATCCCTGATGGCTTTGGCATTCGTGGGTGCCGGGATCATGAACCTTACTCAGGCCGTTTCTGTGATGATGGGTACGAAAATCGGAACCACTGCGACAGCCTGGATCGTGGCAGTGTTTGGATTTAAGTTCAATATTGACGCCTTTTCCCTGCCACTTATAGGAATCGGAGGTCTGGGAATGATTCTTCTTGCGAAGTCACCAAGATATGTAAACATCAGTAAGTTTCTGGTCGCTTTTGGTTTTCTCTTTATGGGTTTGGATTATATGAAGGGAAGTGTGGATCAGATCTCTGACCTGATCGACCCGTCTCTGATCGCCGGCTATGGGGTGCTGGTATTTGCACTGGTTGGGCTGGTAATGACAGCAATCATGCAGAGCAGCTCAGCTACAATTGCGATTGTACTGACGATGCTCTTCAGCGGCCTGATCGATTTTCAGTCGGGAGCTGCAATGGTGATTGGTGCCAACGTCGGCACCACTGTAACAGTTCTGCTGGGTTCAATCGGGGGCATTATTCCCAAAAAACAGGCAGCTTTGAGTCAGCTGATTTTTACAGTCAGCACAGCAGTGATCACACTGGTATTTCTGCCGTTTCTTACCTGGCTGGTTCTGGATCTGTTAAATTTTAATGACAATCTGGTTCTCGGACTGGCGCTTTTCCATTCGATTTTCAATGTGATCGGAGTGATTCTTTTTCTCCCCTTCATCCAGCATATTACGGATCTCTCACAGAAAGCTATTCCGGAATCCCAGCTCTCCCTGGGCAAACACATGCAAAAGACAGATCCAAGTGTTACGGACGCCGGTCTGGAGGCTTTTCGGAAAGAGATTATCCGGCAGCTAAAATACTCTCTGAATTTCGTAGAACAGCTGATTTTTCCCACTAAAACAGGCAAGTCTCTGCTCTACAGTGACCTTGAAAGATACCATGCGGAGATCTTTGAGTATTATACAAAGATAGTATCAGAAGAGCTGGATCCGGTTTACTCGGACCGGGCAGATCTGCTGCTGAGATCCAGCAGAAACATTATGAATGCCGTCAAAAACATCTACGAAATAAGAATTGAACTGGATCAGCTCAAAAGGGAGGGGGATTCCCTGCATCTGGACGCGTTTCATTCCATTGCTGAGCGTCTGAAGCAAAGTTTTGAAACCGGCAGCAGATTCGATTCCAAACTGAAACAGGCGGAGACTCTCTCCTCAGAAGTGGATCTTTTGCATAAACAGATCGAAGAGAAGGACAGGGAATTCATAAAGATGTGTACCAGATACATTTCTTCCAGGGATATTAAAAAGGTGGAAATTACGTTTCTGCTGATGCTTAACAGAGTGGTGACACAATCCAGCCGGATGCTGGTTTTTACAATGAAAACCCTTCTGACACGGCTTCAGATTGATGATCTCTGATGCACGGCCGGCCTGACCTCTGCAAAGACAGACTGCCTCTGTAATGTAGCTTCTGGTAAATTCTCATCTTTGATTTTTGAGTCAGATCTGACTAACTTTCCATGCTATGGTTTTAAGATGTTTTAAAACCAGCCATCTTACATACTGACTATCATAAAAAAAGACTGATTGAATGAATAAAGGAACGGTAGCACAGGTCATCGGCCCGGTAGTTGACGTTGATTTTGAACAGGGGAAATTGCCAAAAATTTTAAATGCTCTCTATATCGACCGTGAAGATGGTACACGGCTCTATCTGGAAGTTGCACAGCACCTGGGAGAAAACAGGGTGCGCACAATCGCAATGGACTCCACAGATGGTCTTGTGCGAAAAACCGAAGTTACGGATTCTGAAACATCGATTGCCATGCCGGTTGGTGAAGATATCAGGGGAAGGCTCTTCAATGTTGTTGGAGAAGCCATAGACGGGATCAAGAAACCGGAGGGTAAACGTTCCTATCCGATTCACAGGGAGGCACCGGCTTTTGAGGATCTGGCTACAAGTACGGAAATGCTCGAAACCGGTATTAAAGTGATTGACCTTCTCTGCCCCTATGCCAAAGGTGGTAAGATCGGCCTCTTCGGAGGAGCCGGTGTTGGAAAAACCGTGCTTATTCAGGAACTCATCAACAATATAGCCAAGCAGCACGGGGGGCTTTCCGTGTTCGCCGGTGTGGGAGAACGAACCCGTGAGGGAAACGACCTTCTGAGAGAATTTATTGAATCGGGTGTCATCAATTACGGTGAAAAGTTCAAGGAAGCCATGGAGAGGGGGGAGTGGGATCTCTCGCTTGTGGATGAGGATGTGCTCAAAACTTCACAGGCTACCCTGGTATTTGGTCAGATGAATGAACCACCCGGTGCGCGTGCACGGGTCGCGTTATCCGGACTAACGGTTGCAGAATATTTCCGCGATGAGGTTTCGCGTGATATTCTTCTCTTTATCGACAATATTTTCCGGTTTACACAGGCCGGTTCTGAGGTATCCGCACTTCTGGGCCGTATGCCATCCGCTGTGGGGTATCAGCCAACACTTGCAACGGAAATGGGAGATCTCCAGGAGCGTATTACTTCTACGAAAAATGGATCGATCACTTCCGTTCAGGCTATTTATGTGCCTGCCGATGACCTTACAGACCCCGCACCCGCAACAACATTTTCCCACCTGGATGCCACCACTGTACTGAGTCGTGCCCTGACGCAAATCGGGATCTACCCGGCTGTGGATCCGCTCGATTCCACCTCAAGAATACTGGATCCGAAAGTGGTTGGTAATGATCACTACAACTGCGCCCAGCGGGTCACGGAAATTCTTCAGAAATACAAGGATCTTCAGGATATCATTGCCATCCTGGGGATGGATGAACTCTCAGACGAAGATAAACTTGTTGTTTCGAGAGCAAGAAGGGTTCAGCGTTTTCTGAGTCAGCCTTTCTTCGTGGCCGAACAGTTTACAGGTCAAAGTGGTGAGTATGTTAAGATCGAGGACTCGATTAAGGGTTTCAATATGATCCTTGACGGTGAATTGGATCATCTTCCGGAGAATGCATTCCATCTGGTTGGAACGATTGAAAAAGCGATGGAAAAAGGCGAAAAAATAATGGCCGAAGCCGAAGCAGAGTAACCATGAGCGACGACAATAAACTGTTTGATGCACAGCTTCTCACGCCGGAAGGCCCCCTTTTTGAGGGTGACGCGCAGCGCGTAACCCTTCCGGGAAGAAACGGATCTTTTCAGGTTCTTTTCAATCACGCACCCATTGTCTCTTCACTTGGGATCGGGCAGATTCTAATCGAAGAACCCGGGAAACCGAAAACGGTTTACGCTGTGAGTGGCGGATTCATAGAGATGAACAAAAACCGGCTTACGATACTTGCAGAGAAAGCCGAGGAAAAATCAACCATTGATCCCGCCGAGGCCCGCACTCTCAGAGACTCGTTGAAAGAGAAGCTTAAAACTATCAAACAGGGAAGAGAACCGGTTGAGATCGACCTCCTGATTGCTGACAACCGGCTGAAAGTTGCCGAACTGTGATGGTTCAAAAGCCTGGATTTAATTATTCAGGCTTTTTTTGTATCGTATTACTTTTAAAAAAATTAAAACCTGGTGACACCAAAAGAGCAGGATCACAAAAGCGTTTCAGACCCTCCGGTGCCTCCTGATTGGCTGAATATAACATAACTAACTGAAAATAATTAATATAGATCCATGAAAATATACCATCAAACAGGTACAATGATTCTGCTGTTGTTCTTGCTGCTCAATTTTAGCTCTTGTGCAACCACAAAAACAGCTTCAGAACCTGAGAGTCAGGCTCCTGCTCAGGAACAGAAATCAGACCTTGAGAAAGCCGTTGAAAAATCGGTCGCTTTCGAAGGACTCTTTACTGTCTATCAGGACACTACAGACGGCTCTCTGAAACTTGCGATTGGTCATGAGCAGATCGGAAAAGAGTTTATCTACTTTGGTCTGTCACAGGATGGAGTTCTTGAAGCCGGACATTTTCGCGGACAGTTCCGTGACAATAAAATTATTCGATTTGACCGCTATTTCGACCGTATTGAGATCGTTCATGTAAACAGTGGTTACTATTTTGATCCTGAAAATCCACTCAGCCGTGCCGCTGCAGCGAATATTTCTGACGCAGTCATTCACTCTGCAAAGATTGATGTTGAAGATGTTGAAGCCGGCGTTTTGCTGATCGACGGGTCTGCTCTTTTTCTTTCTGAGAGTCTCACGCAGATCAAACCAAGCCCAAGCCCGTTCAGCCGGCCGGGTCAGTTTTCTCTGGGAAACCTGAGCAGGGATAAAAATAAGGTGGTTTCTGTTCGCAGCTATCCGAAAAACACCGATTTGATTATAGAGTACGTATATGAATCTCCTTTTGGAAGCGGATCGGTGAGCAATGCGATTACAGATCGCAGGTCGGTTACTATAAAATTTCAGCATTCACTGATCGAAATGCCCGAAAATGATTATCAGCCCCGATTCGATGACCCAAGGGTGGGATATTTCACAACTCAGGTTAACGATCAGACTGCCGTGGGTGCAACGCCCTACCGGGATATGATTCACCGATGGAATCTGGTGAAGAAAGATCCGGCTGCAGAACTCTCCGAGCCTGTGGAGCCGATTGTCTGGTGGATCGAGAATACTACACCCCTGGGATTTCGGGAGACAATCAAAGAGGCAACCCTGCGATGGAATGAAGCGTTTGAAGCCGCAGGTTTTAAAGATGCCATTCAGGTAAAAGTTCAGCCCGACGATGCAGACTGGGAATCGGGTGACATTCGCTATAATGTGCTTCGCTGGACTTCTTCACCAATTGCACCATTCGGAGGCTACGGACCCAGTTTTGTAAATCCCAGGACAGGCCAGATTATCGGATCCGATATCATGCTCGAGTGGGTCTTTTTTACCAACAGGCTGCGAGAAGAAGATGTTTTCGCTGACGGAACATCCTTTGATGCACTTCTGAGTGAAGCCATGGATCCGCATTACTGCTCATTTGGCAACCATATGCATCACAATAATATGTTTGGAATGAATGCCCTGGAACTGTTCGGTGCCGGTGAGGATGAGCTGGAAGGATTTCAGAAAGAAGCCCTCACCATGCTGATTCTGCATGAACTGGGTCACACTTTCGGTTTGAATCACAACATGCAGGCCAGTACTCTCCATGATCCTGTTGCTATTCACGACAAGGAACTGGCCGATACCGTGGGTCTTACCGGCTCGGTTATGGACTACTCCTCCGTAAATATCAATCCGGACCGCGAAAATCAGGGAAGGTATTACGATATCAAGCCGGGACCATACGATATCTGGGCTATCGAGTTCGGTTACTCTCCTGCATTGCAGGATCCGGTCGCAGAAGCTGAGCGGCTGGAATCAATCCTTGCCCGTTCTACGGATCCGGCACTCGCCTTTGGTAACGACGCCGACGATATGCGGGCACCCGGAAGTGGTATCGACCCGAGGGTGATGATCGGGGACATGTCTTCAGATCCGCTCGAATACGGCAGGCAGAGGATAGAGATGGTTCGTGAACTCATGGACGGTATCGTTGAAAAATATGGCAGCCGGGAGGGACAATCCTATCAGGAGCTTCGCAACGCATTTATGATGATGATGGGGCAGTACAGAGTCCATACCGGTGTCATGACGCGGCAGATCGGAGGTGTGTACAGAGACCGTTCTTTTATTGGACAGGAGGGGGCAACCACTCCTTTCATTCCTGTACCCGCAGAACTGCAGAAAGAGGCAATGAACCTTCTTGCAAACTATCTCTTTGCTCCGGACGCCTTCCATATCTCGCATGATGTGTACAGCTATCTGCAGATCCAGAGGCGCGGTTTTAATTTCTTCGGAAGTAATGAAGACCCGAAAATCCACGACATGATTTTGAGCATGCAGCAAAATGCACTGGCGCAACTGCTTCATTCCAACACAATGAAGCGCCTGACCGATTCCAGAGCCTATGGAAACAGTTACAGTGTTGCTGACGTGGTGAGCGACCTCACCTCAGCCATTTTTAATGCAGATGCGCGCGGGAATGTAAATACCTTCCGCCAAAATCTGCAACTCGACTATGTGAACAGACTGATCGGAATCATCGGAAGTGACAATCATGACCATATTTCCAAATCGGCAGCGCTGCTGAACCTTCAGGAGATAAGAACGATGATGGGCAACAAGGGACGTGTGAATAATGAGACCCGTGCTCATGCTGCGCATATCCGTTTGTTGATCGATAAAACACTGGAATCATAAGATGATTCACAGCTGCAGCTGACTGAGTTGACAGACATGCCCGGTCAGAGTGTTATTTTTGATTTAAAAAGCCTTCTTCGGAAGGCTTTTTTATTGCTCCACAAACTGAAAAGACTCCCCGTCAAACAAACCCTTGTCGCTCATTTTCAGTGAGGGTATCACAAGCAGGGCCATGAATGAGATGAGCATGAATGGTGCCTTGAGGCTACTGCCCATCTCCCTTGAAAGACGACTCAGCCGCTCATAACCGGCAGCCACTACTTCACCGGGAGCGTCGCTCATAATTCCCCCCACAGGCAGCCCAAGTACGTCTTCCCTCTCTCCGGTTACGGCAGAGATCCCGCCTTTCTCCTTCATAATCAGATTCACCGCACGTGCCAGATACTCATCAGAAGACCCAACCACGATGATGTTATGCGAATCGTGCCCCACAGACGAGGCAATGGCTCCGTTTTTCAGACCGAAATTTTTGATAAATCCGACGGCCGGCCGCTGTTCCTCATAACGGTTTACCACCGCGATTTTCAGAATATCCTGATCGGGTAACGGCAATACTTCACCTTCAGAGAGTGGCAGGGTAACGGTTTCCCTTCCCGTAATCAGTTCTCCGTCTCTGGCAACAATCACCTCCTGATCTGCTTTCCCGGAAAAAAGCCTGAAATCATCCGGAGAGAGTGTATAGGAATAAAAGCGGTTGATTCTGCCGGCCTCTGTTTCAGGAAATAGGACGGTTCCGTTGTCATATACTTTTTCCCCGTCGATCCAGGTTTCCTTCACAATCATGGAACGGCTGTTTTCAACCACGATAAAATCTGCGGGGTCACCGGGCTGCAGAAGGCCTACCGGCAGGCCATAATGTCTAACGGGCAGTACACAGAGCGCATGCAGAATATCATAGAGGTCGTACCCCAGAGCGAGGCTCCTTAAGGCGATTTCATTCATATGCCCTCTGATCAGATCATCCGGATGCTTGTCGTCGCTGCAAAACATAATTTTATCCGGATAGCCGCGAAACAGCGGAATGAGTGTATCATAATTCTTCGCAGCGCTTCCTTCGCGAATAGCTATCAGCATACCAGCGTTCAGCTTATCCAAAGCCTCTTCCCGGGTGTAGCATTCATGATCGGTTGTGATCCCTGCCGATGCGTACTTGAGAGCCTTTTCACCTTTCAAACCCGGTGCGTGACCATCCACCGGTTTGCCGGCAGCGTGAGCTGCGGCAATTTTAGCGGTTACCTCAGGATCATCAAAAAGAACACCCGGCCAGTTCATCATTTCTGCCAGATAGAGGATTTCATCCCGGCTGAGAAGCTCTTTCACATCCTCAACACCGAGTCGGGCTCCTGCTGTTTCGAATGTGGTGGCCGGCACACAGGAGGGAGCCCCGAAAAAGAATTTAAGGGGAACGGAAGAACCATTCCGGATCATGTACTCCACTCCCTCAATACCACACACATTGGCAATTTCATGGGGATCTGAAACAGTTGCGACAGTGCCGTGACCCACTGCAAGTCTGGCAAACTCCGAAGGCACCAGCATAGAGCTTTCGATATGAATATGAGCATCTACAAATCCGGGCAGGATAGTTCGGTCAGATGCCTCATTGGTTTCACGGATTTCCAGTATCCTCCCATTCTGAATAACAATAATGCCGTTGAAGCTCCGCCTGTTTACGGGATCAACAATGAGTCCGGAGTAGTTGGTTTCCATAATTATTCCTCAGATTTAAATGTGAGTTTGTAGGTATTGGATGCCT